>CAUWLU010000007.1:0-64795 GCA_963559705.1 uncultured Acutalibacter sp. | reverse complement strand
CGGTAATATCGATATATGCATCGGGAGTTTTTCTAACCAGCTTGACAACCGTCTCAATATGCTGGGTGTGGGGGAACATATCCACCGGCTGGATGGCCTTGATCCGATAGTGGTTGGCCTGTAAGATCCCCAGATCCCGGGAGAGGGTCTCCGGGTCGCAGGAGATGTACACCACCCGCTTTGGCCCGCAGGCGCACAGGGCTGTCAGGAACTCCCGGCTGGCGCCTGCACGGGGCGGGTCCATGAACACCACGTCCCAGCGCTCCCCTTGGAGGGCCGCCTCCTGCAACAATTCCCCGGCGTCGCCGCAGGTGAAATAGGCGTTCTTCACACCGTTCTCCCGGGCGTTCTGAATGGCGTCCTTCACCGCGTCGGGATTCACCTCCACCCCCAGCACCTGGCCGGCTCCGCGGTTTGCGGCCACCAGGCCGATGGTGCCAATGCCGCAGTAGGCGTCCAGGACCTTCTCCCTGCCGGAAAGCCCGGCAAACTCCATGGCCTTGTTGTAGAGGACCTCCGTCTGGACAGGGTTGATCTGGTAAAAGGATTTGGCCGAAATGCGGAACTTGCATCCGCACAGCTGGTCCACGATACATCCCGGACCGTAAAGCACCTTCTCCTGCTCCCCCAGGACCATGGAGGTTTGCCGGTTATTGACATTCTGCAGAATGGTGGTGATCTCCGGATGGAGCCGCAGAAGCTCTGCCACAAAATGCTTTTTGGCAGTGAACACCGGCGTACCCGTCACCAGCACCACCATCACCTGGCCGGTGGCAAAGGCCCGCTTCACCAGAACGTGGCGCAAAAAGCCCCGGCCGGTGACCTCGTCAAAGGCGGTGAGCTTGAAGCTCTTCAGTAATCCCCGCACAGTGACAATGATCCGGTCGGCAATCTCGTCCTCAGTCTGGCAGGAGTCGATGGGCACAATCCGGTGGGTGCTGGACTGATACACCCCGCTGATGATCCTCCCGTGACGCTTGTCAAAGCTGAACGCCGCCTGGACCTTATTCCGGTAGTGATAGGGGTTGTCCATGCCCAGGATGGGCGCAATCCGCCCAAATTTGCCCAGGATCTTTTGGCACCGGTCCTGCTTCCAGGCTAGCTGCCGGGCATAGCTGAGGTTTTGCAGCTGGCAGCCCCCGCATTTCCGATAGACCGGGCAGGGGGTGCACCCCTCCCCCTCCGGCGCCTGCTGAGCGGGGGATTTCCCCTTGGGCCGGGGATTCTGGACGCTGGCCGGGCGGCGCGGCCGGGCGGCTCCCTTGGGCCGTTCTCCTCCGGGATGGGGACTGTGCTTTCTTTCCATAGTGACTCCTTTCGTATAAAGGCAGGAAAAGGCTCGCCGGGGCAGCTCCCCAACGGGCCTTTTCTCAACGGTTTAAAATTGACGGAACCTCCCATAGCGCTGGGCCAAAAGCTCCTCATGGGGCAGGGCCTTTAGCTGGGCCAGGGTCCCTTCCAATTCCTCTTTGATATGGCTGTAGGTCAGGGCAAAGTCCTTCTCCTCGGGAATCACCTGCTCCACCACGCCCAGCTCCATCATATCCTGAGCAGTGAGCCGCAGGCAGTCGGCGGCGTCCTTCACCTTTTTGGAGTCCTTCCACAGGATGGAGGCGCAGCCCTCGGGGGAGATGACGGAATACACCGCGTTCTCCAAAATCCACACTCGGTCGGACAGCGCCAGGGCCAGCGCGCCGCCGCTGCCGCCCTCGCCGATCAGCACCGACACAATGGGGGTCTTGAGGCCCGCCATGGTCACCAGGTTCTCTGCGATGGCCTGGCCCTGGCCCCGCTCCTCGGCGCCCATGCCGCAGAACGCGCCGGAGGTATCCACAAAGCACACCACCGGGCGTTGGAACTTCTCCGCCTGCTCCATCAGCCGCAGGGCCTTGCGGTAGCCCTCGGGATTGGGAGAGCCGAAATTCCGCTTGACTCGCTCCCGCATATCCTTGCCCTTTTCCATGGCAATGACCGTGACCGGCTCCCCGTTCAGGGTGGCGATGCCCCCCACAATGGCGGGGTCGTCGGCAAAGCGCCGGTCCCCGTGCAGCTCGATAAAGTCCTCGAAGATGTTCTCGATGTAGGACAGCCCCGTGGGCCGGTCCTTGGCCCTGGCCAACAGGACCTTCTCGTAAGCGCCCATTTACGCCGCCCCCTTTCTGTGGAGCCTCAGCAGCTTTGCAATGATCTCCTTCTGCCGGGGCCGGGGGACGATCAGGTCCACAAACCCATGCTCCAGCAGGAACTCCGCCTTCTGGAAGCCCTGGGGCAGCTTCTTGCGGATGGTCTGCTCGATGACCCTTGCCCCGGCAAAGCCGATGGTAGCTCCCGGCTCTGCCATGATGACGTCCCCATCCATGGCAAAGCTGGCGGTGACGCCTCCTGTGGTGGGGTCGGTGAGCACGGTGAGATAGAAATTCCCCGCGTCAGAGTGCTTCCGCAGCGCAGCGCTGGTCTTTGCCATCTGCATCAGCGACAGGATGCCCTCCTGCATCCGGGCGCCGCCGGACACCGTGAAGCCCACCACGGGCAGGGAATGCTCTGTGGCATATTCAAACAGCCGGGTGATCTTCTCACCCACCACGGTCCCCATGCTGCCTATCATAAAATTGGGGTCCATCAAAAACAGAGCGCAGCTCTCCCCGCCCACCCGGGCGGCGCCGCAGACGACTCCTTCCTTCTCCCGAGAGGCCAGCTTGGCGTTTCTCAGCTTTTGCTCATATCCGGGAAAATCCAGCATATCCCGGCTTTTCAGATCTCCGTCCAGCTCTAAAAAGCTGCCCTCGTCCACCAGGTAGTTGATCCGGTCCCTGGGTCCCATGCGAAAATGATACCCGCAGCCGGTGCATACCTGCAGATTGTCCAGCAGCTCGTTCAAGGGGAGCTGCACTCCGCAATGGGGGCAGGTGGTGCGGATGCCGGCGTCCTCCTCCGGCACAGGCTTGCCG
This sequence comes from uncultured Acutalibacter sp., assembly GCA_963559705.1. Lineage (GTDB taxonomy): Bacteria > Bacillota > Clostridia > Oscillospirales > Acutalibacteraceae > Acutalibacter. The sequence continues at coordinate 61,847 of CAUWLU010000007.1, read as the reverse complement.
CCCTTTTCCAGCTCGTTCTGCGGCGAGCGGAACAGGCCCATCAAATTCATACCTTGCCATCACCCTTCTGTGTGGTTTCCCGGCGGGTCAGTTCCCCGCCTTTTGGAATGTTTTCATAAAAATCCGTGTAATAATCGCCCTTTTTAAACCGTTCGTCCCGAATGATCTCGATCTGGTCCTCGATGTTGTTCCGGGTGCCGCCGATGACCAGCTCGCTGAGAGCCGCCGTCATCTTGCGGATGGCCTCCTCCCGGGTGGAGGAGTAGACGATCATTTTCCCCAGCATGGAGTCGTAATAAGGGGGAATCTCATACCCCTGGTACAGGAAGGTGTCAAACCGCACCCAGGGGCCGCCCGGGGTGTGGAAAAAGTCCACCTTGCCGGGGCCCATGGCGTTGATCCGGCACTCGATGGCCGCGCCCTGCACCGCGATGTCCTCCTGGGTGAAGTCCAGGGGCACGCCGGCGGCAATGCGGATCTGCCACTTGACGATATCCACCCCGGTGACCAGCTCGCTGACGGGATGCTCCACCTGCAGGCGGGTGTTCATCTCCATAAAGTAGAAGTTCTGGTCCCGGTCCATCAAAAACTCCACCGTGCCCGCATTGACATAGCCCGAGGCCTTGGCCGCCCGCGCGGCGGTCTCCATAAGCTGCTTGCGGATTTCGGGGCTGACCCCCGGCGAGGGGGATTCCTCAATGAGCTTCTGATTGTTCCGCTGGATGGAGCATTCCCGCTCTCCCAGGCAGACGATATTGCCCTCCTGATCGGCCAACAGCTGCACTTCAATGTGCTTGACCGGGTTCAGGTATTTTTCCATGTACATACGGCCGTCGCCAAAGGCCTTTTCCGCCTCGCTGGAAGCCGTCTCAAAGGCACGCTCCATGTCCTCGGCCCGCTCCACCAGGCGGATGCCCTTGCCGCCGCCGCCGGCGCTGGCCTTGATAAGCACCGGATAGCCGATCTTCTCCGCAGCCTCCACAGCCTCTCGGGCGTCCTTCAAAATGTCGGTGCCGGGAGTGGTGGGGACGTTGTTCTCCCTCATCAGCCGCCGGGCGGCGTCCTTGTCGCCCATGTTGGAGATGATCTCTGCACCGGGGCCGATAAACACCACGCCATACTGTTTGCACAAGGCGGCGAAGGCGGCGTTTTCCGAGAGGAACCCATACCCGGGATGGATGGCCTGGGCGTGGGTGGCCATGGCCGCAGAGAGGATGCGCTCTCCGTTTAAGTAGCTGTCCTCCGCACGGGAGCTGCCAATACAGATGGCCTCATCCGCCAGGGCCACATGGAGGGATTCCTGGTCCGCCTGGGAGTAGACAGCCACCGTGGCGATGCCCATCTCCTTGCAAGCCCGGATGATGCGAATTGCGATCTCACCCCGGTTGGCGATCAAAATTTTCGTGAACACTTGCCATTCATCCTTTCTCGGCCTTCACCAAAGCGAAGGAGAACTCCGCGCTGACGCAGACCTTGCCGTTTACCATGCCCTTGCCCTTGGCAAAGTAGAAGCTTCCCCGTTGGCGGGTGATTTCGCACTCAGTCTCCAGGGTGTCGCCGGGCTTGACCTGGCCCCGGAATTTCACCTTATCCAGGCTGGTAAACATGGGCGTACAGCCCTCGGCGGCGCCGCTTGCCAGCAGCACGCAGGCGGACTGGGCCATCATCTCGCACTGGATGACGCCGGGCACCACGGGATTTCCGGGGAAATGCCCTTGGAGGAAGTACTCGTCGCCACGGATATGGCACTTACCATGGGCCACGCCGTCAATGAGCTCCACCTCATCCACCAGGAGCATGGGTTCCCGGTGGGGAAGGATCTTCTTGATTTCTTCTTTATTCATTGGGATTCCCCCTATCAGAAAAGTTGCAAACAAAGTGTTAAAACGTAAAGTTTTCGCTCAAGCCTTTTTCAAAAGGCTTGTAGGGTTTGGGGCAAAGCCCCAAGGTCGTAGTTGCGTTCCAAAACGCAGGAAGGGGTAAGCAAAACGCCCCACTGGGACGTTTTGCAGGGGAAACCCTCGTCGGGGGTTTCCCCTCATCGCCTGCCTGGCTATTTCGGTTCTTTCTCCTGCTGGACGTCCGGCCCGGCGGCCTATCTGCTTCGCAGCGTACGGCCCTCGGGCCTACTTTTCTTTTCGGCTGCGCCGCACGTTGGCGCTGGTGCTTTCGTTTTTGCTGCGCTCAACTGGGCCGCTCACGCGGCTACAGCCCTGCGGGCTGGTGCGCCGTGTTCGCTGGGTTTCTTTCCGGCTGCGCCGGTTTTTAGGCCGTAGGGCTCTGCCCTACCACCCGCAGCCTTTGAAAAGGCTGGCGAAACTTTTTCGCGCTTCGCGTTCTTCTTTTACACGATTCGGAACAGCGGCTGATTAAAATCCACCACCTGGCCGTTGCCCACGCAGATCTCCTCGACAGTGCCATCCACCTCGGCGGGGATCTCGTTCATCAGCTTCATGGCCTCGATGATGCACAGGGTATCGCCCTTCTTCACCTTATCGCCCACCTCTACAAAGGGACGGCTATCCGGGGAGGGAGAGGCATAAAACACGCCCACGGTGGGGGACAGCACCAAAGTGCCCTCCTTCCGGGGAGCAGCCTGCTCATGGGTCACGCCCAGAGCCTCTACCCCAGCCGCTGCGGGAGCTGCCGCTGGCAGCACCGGCGCTGTGGGAGCCGCCGCGATGACCTCCTGTCTGCGCTCCAGCTTCAGCACGGACTCACCCTCGGACAGTTCCAGGGCCGTCAGGCCGGTTTCCTGCATCAATTTTGCCAAGCTCTCAATCTTTTTAACATCCATGGCTCAAACCCTCCGGAAAGCAAGATAGGCGTTGTGACCGCCAAAGCCCAAGGAAGCGGACAGGGCCAGGTCAATCTGGGTTTCGCGGGCCTGATTGGGCACGTAATCCAGGTCGCACTCCGGGTCGGGCTGCTGATACCCGATGGTGGGGGGCACAATGCCCTCCTTCACCGCCAGGACGCTGGCAATGGCCTCCACAGCGCCAGCTGCGCCCAGCATGTGGCCGGTCATGGACTTGGTGGAGGACACCATGCACTTGTGAGCAGCTTCCTCCCCCAGGGCCTTTTTGATGGCCTTGGTCTCGCAGGCGTCATTGAGGGGAGTGCTGGTGCCGTGGGCATTGATGTACAGCTTCGAGGGGTCCTCGCAGCCGCCGGCCTCCTCCAGGGCCATGGTCAAAGCCGCCGCGCCGCCCAGTCCTTCCGGATGGGGGGCGGTGATGTGATGGGCGTCGCAGGTGACGCCATAGCCGCAGATCTCGCCGTAGATCTTGGCGCCCCGGGCCTTGGCATGCTCATATTCTTCCAGCATCAGAGCACCGGCGCCCTCTCCCATGACGAAGCCGTTGCGGCGGGCGTCAAAGGGCACGCAGGCAGCGGCGGGGTCCTCGGTGGTGGACAGGGCCTTCATATTGGAGAAGCCCGCCACGCCAAGGGGGATGATGGCCGCTTCCGCGCCGCCGGTGAGCACTGCGTCCAGATAGCCGTGCTTGACCGCCCGGTAAGCCTCGCCAATGGCGTTGTTGCCCGTGGCGCAGGCAGTGACAATGGGGATGGAAGCCCCCTGGAAATTGTATTTGATGGCGATGAGGCCGCCGGCCATATTGATAATCATGCCGGGGACGAAGAAGGGGGACACCCGGCGGGGACCCTTCTCCAACAGCGCGCTCTGCTCCTCGGCAAAGGTCTTCATGCCGCCGATGCCGGAGCCAAAATAGGTGCCGATGCGCTGGGGGGGCAGCGTATCCTTGATGCCGCTCTCCTCCACGGCCTGGGTGGCCGCAGCCATGGCGTACCAGCAGAACAGGTCGTACTTGCGCAGGTCGGATTTTTCCAGGTACTGAAGGGGCTCAAAATCCTTGACCTCACCGGCCACCTTCACCTTGTAATCCGCGGTGTCGAAATGGGTGATGGGCCCGATGCCGCACCTGCCGTTTTTGATGCTCTCCCAAAAAGAGGGCACGTCGTTGCCAATGGGGGTGACGCAGCCCATGCCTGTGATGACAACTCTCCTCATATCGCCAGACCTCCATCCACACGGATGGTCTCCCCGGTGATGTAGTCAGACTCGGGAGAGGCCAAAAACAGCGCCACGTTGGCCACATCCTCGGGAGTGCCCATCTTCCGCATGGGGACCTGCACCAGCAGGGGGTTGTCCTCCTTGATGTCCTTGGTCATGGCAGTCTCGATGAAGCCGGGGGCAATGCAGTTGCAGCAGACGCCCCGGCTGCCCAGCTCCTTGGCAACGGACTTGGACAGGCCGATCAGCCCGGCTTTGGACGCGGCGTAGTTCACCTGGCCCACATTGCCCACCAGTCCCGCAATGGAGCTGATGTTGATGATCTTGCCGCTCTTTTTGCGCATAAAGTCGCGGTAGCAGGCGCGGATCATGTGGAAGGCGCCCTTCAGATTGATGTCCAGCACCATATCGTAATCAGCGTCCTTCATGGTGACCATCAGGCCGTCCCGGGTGACGCCGGCGTTGTTCACCAGGATATCCACCTTGCCCAGATCCTTCTTCACCGCAGCCACGGTGTCCTCCACGGCCTGCTCGTCCCGCACGTCGCAGGGATAGCTGACGGCCCGGCGGCCAAGCGCTTCAATCTCCCTGCAGGTCTCCAGGGCGGGCTCCTCGGGCCCCACATAGATCACGGCCACGTCCGCGCCGTTTTCCGCCAGCTTCAAAGCAATGGCCTTTCCCAGGCCCTGAGAAGCGCCGGTGACCAGCGCAATCTTTCCTTCCAGCTTCATAATGTCTGACCTCCTGTCCGTCCCGCTTCCCTTGCTGGGACGGCCTCCTTCTTTATGGTATTCATCGTTGTATCTTCTTCCCCGCCGGAAATGCTCCGTCCGGGGACTTCCCACTTGTTTGGAATCAGCCCTTCAAAGCCTCCAAAGCGGCTTGCAGGCTCTCCGCGTCCTGAACATTCAGGGTCGTGACGCCCTTGACTGTCTTGCGGATCAGCCCGCACAGGGTCTTTCCGGGGCCGCACTCAAGGAAGGTGTCCACACCCAGCTCCACCAGGCGCTCCACAGTCTCCTGCCAGCGCACGGGATTCTTCACCTGCTGGGTCAAAAGCTCCTTGGCGGTCCCGTCATAGGGCTGGGCGGTGTAGTTGGCGTACACCGGCACCTTGGCCTCAGAGAGCTCCATGGGCGCCAGCACTTCCTTCAGGGCCTGGGCGGCGCTCTCCATAAAGGGGGAGTGGAACCCGCCGCTGACTGCCAGAGGCACTGCCTTGCCGCCGGCCTCGGCGACCTTGCCGCAGAACTCCTCAATCTGGGACTTCTCCCCGGCGCACACCAGCTGACCGGGGCAGTTGTAGTTGACGGGCCAGACCTTCTCAAAGCCCGCGCAGAGCGCTTCCACCTGCTCGTTCTTCAGCTTCAGCACGGCGGCCATGGCTCCGGGGTTCTCCTCCCCGGCCTTCTGCATGGCCTCGGCCCGCTTGCATACAAAGTCGAATCCCTGCTCCCCGGTAAAGACCCCGGCAAAGCTCAACGCGGCGATCTCTCCCAGGGAGAAGCCAGCCACATAGTCGGGGGTCACGCCAGCCTCCTCCAGGGCCTTGGCGGCAGCCAGGTCCACGCAATAGAGGCAGGGCTGGGTGTTCCTGGTGATGGAAAGCTCCTCCGCAGTACCGGTGAAGCACTGCTCACTGGTGCCGGGACGCAGGGCGTCGGCCTGGTCAAACACGGCCTTGGCAGCGGGGCTCACCTCGCACAAGGACTGCCCCATGCCGCTGTACTGGGCTCCCTGGCCCGCAAAAACAAAGGCTATTTTACCCATTTGTCCGCTCCTTTCAGCACCTCCTCCGCCTGCTGGAACATCTCCTGGATGATCTCGGCGGCGGGCTGCTCCTTGTTCACCATGCCTGCAATCTGACCGGCCAGGAAGTCGCCGGTCTTTTCATCGCCCTCCACAGCGGCCCGGTACAGAGCGCCGCTGCCCAGCTTCTCCAGCTCCTCATCGGAGATCTGGCTGTACTCGGCCTTGGCGTAATCCTTGGCAAACTGGTTCTTGATCTGCCGCACCGGATGGCCCAGCCGCTTGCCGGTGACCATGGTGGCGATATCGTTGGCCTTCAAAACTTTTTTCTTGTAGTTGGCATGGACGCCGCACTCCTCGGCCACCAGGAAGCGGGTGCCCACCTGAACGCCCACAGCTCCCAGCTGGAAGGCCGCCGCAATGCCCCGGCCGTCGCCGATGCCGCCAGCCGCCAGAACGGGCAGGTCGGTGGCGTCGCACACCTGGGGGACCAGGACCATGGTGGTCAAATCGCCCACGTGCCCGCCGGATTCGCCGCCCTCAGCAATGATGGCCGCAGCGCCTGCCTTGGTGACCAGCCGGGCCATGGCAACGCTTGCCACCACGGGGATCACCTTGATGCCGGCCTCCAGCCACATGGGCATATACCGGGAGGGATTGCCCGCGCCGGTGGTGACCACAGCCACCTTTTCCTCCGCCACCAGCTTGGCCACCTCCTCTGCAAAGGGGGACATGAGCATGATGTTCACGCCGAAGGGCTTGTCCGTCAGACTGCGGGCCAGGTCGATCTGCTTTTTCAGGTACTCGGCGTTGGCGTTCATGGCAGAGATGATTCCCAGGCCGCCGCCGTTGGACACAGCCGCTGCCAGCTTGCCATCGGAGATCCAGGCCATGCCGCCCTGAAAAATGGGATATTCAATGCCCAAAAGGTCACAGATAGGCGTTCTGATCATTGTGGTTCCTTCCTTTCTATATGTCACCGGAAACCCGGCGGTTCTGTCGAAGTTCAAGGCCGTGGAGCTCCGCTCCACACCTCGCCAGCTTTTTGAAAAAAGCTGGGCCAAAAACTTTTAAGTTGCGTCATCTTCATGCCGTCAAGTCAAACTCGCGGTTCGTTGGTGATCTCACCAACGAACCTTACCACCGAATCACACAGGCCGCAGTGGACAATCCCCCGCCGAAGGCAGTAAGCACCACATAATCCCCCCGCTGCAGCAGGCCCTGCCGGTTGGCCTCGTCCAGCAGGATGGGCTCGCTGGCAGAGGAGGTGTTGCCAAAGCGGTCGATATTCATCAGGAATTTCTCCGGGGCAATCTCCGGGATGCGGCGGCGGGCCTCGTTGATGATCCGGTAGTTGGCCTGATGGGGAATGACAGCCTTCACTTGATCTCCGGTGATCCCGGCCTGCTCCATCACCAGGCGCACGTCCCGCACCATGGAGGTGACGGCAAATTTATAGGTCTCCTGTCCGGCCATAAAAACACAGTTCTTTTTCAGCTGATTTTCATAGAAGGGGGAGTTGTCCCATTTTGTGGGCACAGAAATCACATCATCGCCGCCCAGGGTGCTCAGGGTGGAGGACAGGTAATTGTCCCCCTCACCCAGCACAGCGGCTCCGGCGCCGTCGCCAAAGATGACACAGGTGCCCCGGTCGGTCCAATCGATCAAGCCGCTCATGCGCTCCGAGCTGACCACCAGCACCTTTTTCACCCGCTTCCGGGCAAAAAAGCCATCCGCCACATCCAGCGCATACAAAAAGCCAGGACAGGCCGCGTTCATGTCAAAGCAAGGGCAGGAGGCCCCAAGGCGGTTCTGCACCATGCCCGCCAGGCCCGGAGAAATGGTGTCCGCGCTGATGGTGGCGCCAATAATCAAATCCAACTCCTCCGGGCGAACCCCGGCGTTTTCCAGGGCCGCCCGGGCCGCCGCCACACCCATGTCCGTGTTGGTCTCGGTGGTGCAGACGCGGCGTTCCTTCACGCCCACACGCTTTGTGATCCACTCATCCGACGTCTCCACCATCCTGGAGAGGTCCTCGTTGGTGACGGTCTTTTCCGGCGCGAAGCTGCCCGTACCCAGAATCTGAAAGCTCATATCACGATCTCCTGTCCGAATTTCTCCATATTTCTGCTGCATTTCCCCGGCGCTCCGCTCCGCTTTTCCAGAGCCTCCCGCCAAGGTGTTGAACCATCTTATTCTATAAGAAAAGGGCGGATTTGTCAATTGACCACCATGCCGCCGTTGACTCCCAGCACCTGCCCGGTGACAAAGGAATGCTCCAGCAAAAAAGCAATGGCCTGGGCAGTCTCCTGGGGAGTGCCCATCCGCTCCAAGGGAGTCTCCTCCCGCAGAGCGTCCAGGTCCGCCGGGGACAGGTCCCCGTTCATGGGGGTGTCGATGACCCCGGGGGCCAGGCAATTCACCCGAATCCCCGAGGGCCCCTCCTCCTTGGCCAAGGCCTTGGTCAGGCCGATGACCCCCGCCTTTGCCGCAGAATAAGCTGCCTCACAGGAGGCGCCCACCTGCCCCCACATGGAGCTGACATTGACGATGCTCCCTCGCTTCTGCCGGATCATGGGGGGCAGCGCCCGGCGGCAGCACAGGAATACACTGGTCAAATCGGCGTCCAGCACCCCCCGCCAATCCGCTAGGGTCATATCCGTAAACAGCCCCTTCCAGGCAGAGCCGGCGTTGTTCACCAGGCCCTCCAAAAAGCCGAAGTCCCTCTCGGCGGCGGTGAACAGCGCCTCCACCTGGGCTTCATCGGTCAGGTCCGCCCGATAGGCCTTGGCGCTGCCCCCCTGGCGGCGGATCTCCTCCTCCACCCTTCTGGCGGCGTCCTCATGGCTGCGGTACTGAAGGGCCACTGCCCAGCCCCGGCAGGCCAGCTCCAGGGCCGCAGCCCCGCCGATCCCTCCAGAGGCTCCGGTCACCAGCACAGCTCTCACGGCAGCTCCCTCCCCTCCAGCTCCATATCACCTGTCTGGTAAAAGATGCAGGACAGCGCCGCCAGGGGCGCAGTCTCCGTCCGCAGGATTCTCGGCCCCAAGGTCAGCAGCCTGCCCCCCAGGGATTGGGCCAGCTCCGCCTCCTCCGGGGAGAAGCCGCCCTCCGGACCCACAAACACAAACAGCCGCTCTCCGCAGTGGGTCAGGGCCTCTTTCAGGCTCTCCTCTCCCCGCTCGTAAAAGAAGAGGATCGCCCCCTCCCTGGCAGCGGTTTCCAACGCCTGCTTTAAGGGTGCAGGCTCCAGCACCCGGGGAATGGCTCCCCGGCCGCTCTGCATGGCGGCCTCCCGGGCGATTTTTTGCAGCCTGGCGGTCTTTTTCCCGGCGGACTTCCCGTCCAGCCGCACCACGCAGCGGCTGCTCTCCACCGGCCAGATCTCCCAGGCGCCCAGCTCCACGGATTTCTGTGTCACAGTGTCCAGCTTATCCCCCTTGGCCAAGCACTGGCACACCGTGACCTTGACCCGTGGCTCTCCCCGGCTGGGCAGGCGGTCCTCCACCCGGACCAAGGCCCCCTCCCCATCAGCGGACACCAGGGTACAGGGATAATCCCAGCCCTGGCCGTCGCACAGGGTCAGGGACTCCCCCGGCCGCATCCGCAGGGATTTGGCCACGTGCCGGCCGTCCTCCCCGCCCAGGTACACCTCTCCCTCCGGGATTTCCTCTACAAAAAATCTGGGCATACCCCGCCCCCCTTTCTCTACCCTTGATTCTATCCTGACGGCCGGGGTTTGTCAACAAAACGGACCGTCCCCGTCCCACTGGTTACATTTTTGATGCTTTTTTGCCGGAACTATGCTATACTGGGGATGTCAAATTCCCTTTTGAGAGAAAGGAGCGCCCCTGCGATGAAAAGACATCCCCTAAAAGCCCTGGCCGCCGGGATCGTGGGCGCGCTGCTGGTACTGTGCCAGGCGGGCTGCTCCTTCACCGGATTGGACCCCAAAAACCTCATGTCCCCACCCAGGGCCAATCTGGAGCAGCAGGGCATCTACGAGCTGCTTCAGGAGGACCGGCAGGAGCTGACCTTTGTCTATCCCAAGCGGGGAGAGTACCGCTCTGCCATCATCATGCGGGATTGGAGCGGCGACGGGGTCAACGATGCTGTCGGCTTCATCCTGGACGAGCGGGGCGTGGAGGTCTACTTCTTGGAGAAAAGCCAGGATCGCTGGCGCACAGCGGCCACCTTCCTCAACACCGCCACCCAGGTGGATATGGTGGTCTTCGGCGACCTGGACGGCAACGGCCGGGAGGATGTGCTCATCGGCTGGGGCAGCGCGTCGGGCTCCACCGGGCGGACCGCCTCGGCGGCGGCCTACCTGTACCGGGACGGCAACCTCTCCCAGTGGCTGCTGGGCACCTATGGCGAGATGACCCTCACCGACTTTGACAGCGACGGCGTCTGCGAGGTCTTTACCATCGACAAATTCCTGGCCGCCCAGGAGGAGGGCGCGGAATCCTCCCCCGCCCTGGCCAGGGTCTACGCCTGGCAGGACAGCGCTCTCAAGGCCCTTTACACTGCCAACGGGGACAACTCCATCGTCAACTACTCCTCCATCCACTTCGGCACGCTGGAATGGGGGCTCTCCGGGGTGGCGGTGGACGGCGCCAAGGCTGACGGCAGCATGACCTCCCAAATCTTCACCCTGGAGGAGGGGCTGCTGAAAAACGGTCCGCCCGGGGTGAATACGGAAACCTATCAGAATCCCTTCTCCCGGCCGTCGGCGGCGCCCTTTTCCAGCCAGGACATCAACGGCGACGGGGTGCTGGAGCTGCCCGTGGTCACCCGGCTGCCCTGCCTGCCCGAGGAGGCTGTTTTGGACTCCACCAGCTTTTTGGTGGAGTGGGCCCACTATCAAAGCTCCGGCGGGTATGAGCCGGTGGCCACCACCCTGATGAACCTGGGGGAGAACTATTGGTTCGCCCTGCCGAAAAGCCTGGCGGGACGGATCTCCGCGTCCAACAACACGGACTCCCGAACCGTCACCTACACCGAGGTGGTCACCGGGGAGGACGGCGCGCAAAGGCTGGGCTCGCCGCTGTTCACCATTCGAGTATTCACCAGCTCTGCCTGGGACAGCCGGGGCAAGACTGCCGGATATCAGAAGCTGGCCGCCCGTGGGGACCAGGTGTACGGCATTCAGGTCCTCACCCAGGACGACCAGCATCTGCGGGATATCCGTCGGATTCAAAACCAGTTCCATGTCACCCTGGCCTAAGCCGGGGCGCGGACTACGAAAGGACAGGGGAAGCGTATGCGGAAGATCCTTGTTGCGGAAGACGAACAGAACATTCGAGAGTTTGTGGTCATCAACCTGAAGCGGGCGGGCTATCAGACCTTTGAAGCCGAAAACGGCGACCAGGCCCTGGAGCTTTACGCCCGGGAAAAGGGAAGCTTCGACGTGGCCGTGCTGGACATCATGATGCCCGGCAGCCACGACGGCCTTGCCGTGTGCAAGGAGCTGAGGCGGCAGAATCCATCCATCGGCATCATACTGCTGTCCGCCCGCACCCAGGAGATGGACAAGGTCAGCGGCCTGATGATGGGCGCCGACGATTATGTGACAAAGCCCTTCTCTCCCTCAGAGCTGGTGGCTCGGGTGGACGCCATCTACCGGCGGGTGGCCCTGGCCTCCGGCCGGAAGGAGGGCGGCGACGAGCTGCAAAGCGGCGAATTCACCCTGAACCTGCGCAACCGCTCCTTCCGCAAAAACAGCAAGCCCATCGAGCTGACCCAGGTGGAATTCCAGATCATGGAATACTTCTTCTCCCACCCCGGGGTGGCCCTCAGCCGGGGGGACATCCTCAAGCACGTATGGGGCGCGGGCTACACCGGAGAGGAGAAGATTGTGGACGTGAACATCCGCCGCCTGCGCATGAAGGTGGAGGAGGAGCCCTCCAACCCCAAGCATATCGCCACCGTGTGGGGCTTGGGCTACCGCTGGGACGTGTGACGGCAGACCTGTATTTTTTGACGAAGGGAGGCAGCGCTTGTGGTTTCCAAGGGAATCCCCCGCAGGTGGATGGTGAACACCGTGGGTGTGGTGCTGGTGATTCTCACCGTGTCCATCGCCACCCTGGCCCTGATGCTGCAAAGCTCCACCTACAACGGCATCGAGCTGGCCTTGGCCGGCCGGGCCGACGAGCTGCTGAACTGGCTCTCCTCCAATTCCACCCAGGGGTCCGCCTCGGGCTTTGCCAGCATTGTACGGGATTACATCGAAGCCTTCCCCGATAAAAACGAGATGGAGATCATGGCCCTGGACCAGTCCGGTCAGGTGTTCATCACCTCCACCGGCTTCGAGCCCGAACGGGACCAGGAAATGCCGGACTACCGGCAGGCCCTGCAAAGTCCCACCGGCGAGGGCCAATGGGCGGGCCATTTGAACACCGGAGAAAAGGCAATGGCCATCACCCGGGTGATCCGGGACGAAAACGGCGGGCTGGTGGGCTCTGTGCGGTACCTGGTCTCCATGGAGCGGGCCGACCGGCAGATCTCCCTGGTGGTCTTTATCCTGGTGGCGGTGGGCGCCGTCATCCTGCTGCTGCTGGCCCTGTCCGGCGCGTACTTTATCCGGTCCATTCTGGTGCCGGTGCGCCAGCTGAGCCAGAGCGCCCGGCAGATCGCCCGCGGGGATTTTGCCGTGCGCATCGACAAGGCCAAGGACGACGAGATCGGCCAGCTGGTGGACGCCATCAACGACATGGCCGGGGAGCTGGGCGCCGCCGAGCAAATGAAAAACGACTTCATCTCCTCCGTGTCCCACGAGCTGCGCACCCCCCTGACCGCCATCAAGGGCTGGGCAGAAACCCTCCAGGAGGGGGCCGACCCGGAGACCTCTGCCAAGGGCATGAACGTCATCATCCGGGAATCCGAGCGGCTGTCCGGCCTGGTGGAGGAGCTGTTGGACTTCTCCCGGCTGCAGAACAACCGTATGCGGCTGATGGTCTCCCGGCTGGACATCCTGGCAGAGCTGGACGAGGCGGTGTATATGTTCACCGACCGGGCGCGCACGGAGCAAAAGCAGCTCAACTATGAGGAGACTGCCGTCCTGCCCCCTGTCTACGGCGATGTGGACAGGCTGCGGCAGGTCTTTGTAAACATCATCGACAACGCCTTAAAATACACCGGCGCCGGAGGGACCATCACCGTCTCCTCCCGGGAGGACGGCGACTGGGTGCGGGTCACTGTGGCCGACACTGGCTGCGGCATCCCCGCCGAGCATCTGCCCAACGTCAAAAAGAAATTCTACAAGGCCAACCAGCTGGTCCGGGGCTCCGGCATCGGGCTGGCAGTGGCCGATGAGATCCTCCGGCTTCACGGCGGCGCTTTGGAGATCGACAGCCAGGAGGGCGTGGGCACCACCGTCACCATTTCCCTGCCCACCAGCGCGCTGCTGGAAGCCCAGCCCCAGCTCACCGAGACCCCGGAACTGCTAAAATTCATTCAGGAAAGGAACGCTTCATGAACACCACAAAGAAGATCACCACCATCGGCGGCCAGGCCCTGATGGAGGGCATTATGATGGTAGGCCCCAAACGCACGGTGGCCGCCTTTTGCGATGAACACGGCAACATCTCCACCGATGACATTGATGTGCCAAGACTGACAAAAAAATACCCCATCCTTGGTAAGCCCTTCATCCGGGGCATCTTTGCCCTGGCAGATTCCTTCCGCATGGGCTACAAGGCCCTGTCCATCTCTGCGGACAAGCTCACCGAGGACGGCCAGGAGGAGGAGCTTTCCGGCTTTGACAAATGGCTGAACGACCACCTGGGCGAAAAGCTCACCGCGGCCATCATGGCAGTGGCCTCCGTCCTGGGAGTGGGACTGGCCGTTGTGCTGTTCTTCATGCTGCCCACCGTGCTATTTAACCTCCTTCAATCCGCGGTCCCCACCAATATCGCCGGGTGGCGCTCTGTCTTTGAGGGCGTGCTGCGCATCGCAATCTTTGTGGGTTATGTGGCTGTCATCGGTCTGGTACCCGACATCAAGCGCACCTTCCAATACCACGGCGCTGAGCATAAAACCATTTTCTGCTATGAAAACGACCTGCCCCTCACTGTGGAGAACGTCCGCAAGCAGAGCCGCTTTCACCCCCGGTGCGGCACCAGCTTCCTGCTGCTGATGCTGCTGCTGGGCATTATTGTGGGGTTTTTCATCCCCTTCTCCAACCCCTTCCTGCGGACTTTCACCAAGCTGCTGTGCATCCCGGTGATTATGAACCTGGGCTATGAGCTGCAAAAGGCCTGCGCCCGCCATGACAATGCCTTCACCCGGGCGCTGGTGGCTCCGGGACTTTGGATGCAGCGGCTCACCGTCAAGGAGCCCGACGACAAGATGATGGAGGCCGCCATCACCGCCATGAAGGCCGTCATCCCCGAAAACGGCGAGGACCTGGTCCGATGACCTGCCGCCAACTGTATCTCGCCGCCCGGCAGCAGCTCGCCCAGGCGGGCATCGACTCCCCCGGCAGCGACGCCGCTCTGTTGGCCCAGCGGTTCCTGGGATTGGACCGCACAGGCTTGGCCTTCCACGGGGAGGCCTCCCCCTCCCCGGAGCAGGAGGCTGCCTTTCTCCAAGGTGTGAAGGAGCGGGCCTCCCGGCGGCCGCTGCAGTACATTCTGGGAGAGTGGGACTTTTTGGGGCTTTCCCTCTCTGTGGGAGAGGGCGTCCTCTGCCCTCGGGAGGACACCATCGTCCTGGTGGAGGAGCTGGCCCGCCGTCTGCAGGGCGTCCCTGCTCCAGTGGGAGCGGATCTGTGCGCCGGCACCGGAGCAGTGGCCCTGGGACTGCTGACCCTGCTGCCGGAGATCACCGCCCAGTGCGTGGAGCTCTCCCCCCAAGCCCTGCCCTACCTGGAAAAAAACCTGGAACGGTACGGACAGGGCCAAGTGACCTGCCTTACCGGGGACGTGCTGAGCCGGGAGTTTGCAGCCAGCTTTGCCCCAAACAGCCTGGATTTTGTGGCCTCCAACCCCCCCTACATCGAGACCGGGGAGCTGCCCGCCCTGCAGCCGGAGGTGCAAAAAGAGCCCTCCCTGGCCCTGGACGGGGGCGAGGATGGGCTGGTCTTTTACCGGGCCATTGGAGAGCTTTGGCTGCCCAGTCTAAAGCCCGGCGGCGTGGTGGCCGTGGAGATCGGCGAAAGCCAGGGGGCCGCTGTGGCGGAGATTTTTCAACAGTCCGGGGTGGAGGCTGTGGAAATCCATCAGGACTGGGCGGGGCTTGACCGAGTGGTCAGCGGCAGGAAGCGTTCCCTATCATGAACAGCCAGCGCTTAGCTCAACTGCTGGTGGGAACCGCCCAGCGAGAGGAGGAGGCTTTTTCTCTGCTGTACCGGGAATTCTACCCGGCAGTGCGCTCCATTGCCGGGACGGTGCTTCCCTCCCCCCAGGACGCCGAGGACGCCGCTCAGGAGGTATTCTCCCTGCTGTGGACCCTTCCTCCGGAGCGGTTCCCCACCAAGAATCCCGGGGCCTGGCTGTACACCGTTGCCCGGCGCCAGGCTCTGGCCCATATCCGGGGACAGCGCCCTGTTTCCTTGGAGGAGCTTCCTCCCCTAGCGGACCCATCCCCCGGCCCCGAGATGGTGGAGGAGGAAGAACAGTTCTCCCAGCTGCTGGCCCCTCTGGATGAGGAATCCCGGCAGATTGTCACCCTCAAGCTAAAGCTGGGCATGACCCACAGGGAAATCGCCCAGGCGCTGGGGAAAAAGGCCTCCACTGTGCGGTGGAAATATGCCCAGGCGCTCCATGCCCTGCGGCTCTTTTGGGCGGGCCTGCTGGGAGCGCTGGTGTGCTTTGGACTCTCCCTTTGGCGGCAACTCCCCCAAGCGCCCACTGCCGGAGGCCCCACGGAAGGCGGGGGCGAGATGGGTGTACCTCCTCCCCCCATGCCCTGGGGGACTGGCTGCCCGGCCTGCTGCTGGCTCTGGCCGGTGTGCTGCTGCTGACTTTTGCAGCGGTGGAGGGCTGGCAGCTCTGGCAAAAGAAAAAAAGAAAGAAAAAAAGATAGAACCGCCAACAAAAACAGCCTCCCGTTCCCTCTCTATGATAGAGAGACGAAGGGAGGTCTTTTCATGAAAAAATGGCTGGCATTGAGTTTCGCGGTTTGCCTGCTGGTGAGTCTTTCCGGATGCGCCCGGGTTCCGGGGCTGGACTGGAACGAAAAAGAGATGGTAGAGCTGCACCTATACCAGGGGGCTGTGCCGGCAGACGCTCACCGAAAAATCACCACGGATCGGGAGACCATTCAGCAGGTGGCCCGGGCGCTGTTTTCCCTGCGGGTGGAGCGGGACGCAGTCAACGAGGACGTGCCCTGCGGGGGGATTGGCACCTATTTTGTCTTTTTCCGAGAGGATCATTCTCGAGAGGCAATCCACCTTGGCAGCAACGGGGATCTGCTCTACACAGGGGAGGGCTTTTACAAGCTTTGGAGGGAATTTCCCCTGGACCCGGACGCCCTGTGGAACTCCATCGAGGGGGAAGCGGAATGGGTGGGAGAGAGCAAGCTCCCGGAAATCGGCAGCTTCCCAGCCCCTGAAGCGGGGTGAAAAAACAAAAGGGCACCGAAGGCAAAGACTCCGGTGTCCTTTTGCTGTTTGTTCAAGAAAGCCGCTGCACCATTCTATCGCCTGCGGCGCGTGCGAATTGTGCAGCTACAGGCTTTTTCCGGCTGCGCCGGTTAAGGTCGTGGGACTCTGCCCCACACCCCGCAGCTTTTGAAAAAGCTGGCAAAACTTTTTCGTTACTGGCCGCAGGCGGATTTGAACTCGGTCCACGCTTTATCGTGGGCGGCCACGGCGTCGGCGCCGATATTCTCAATCATCTCCATATTGCTGCTGTCAATATCCGCGGGCAGAGTCAGGAAATCCCGATACTCCTCAGAGATGAACTCCTCCGCGTCCTGATTGGTGCAGTAATAGCCAATATACTCATAGCACTTAGCTGCCACCTCAGGCTGGAGGATATAGTCGATGAACTTATGGGCATTCTCCGCATTGGGTGCATTGGAGGGGATAAACTGGGCCATGATGCCGAAGCCAATGCCCTCCTCCGGGAAGACCACCTTCAAATCGGGATTGGCCATTTTCGCCAGGGTCACCTGGGAGGTATACAGCACAGCTGCATTGACTTCCCCGGAGATCAGGTCGTCCTGGGTATTCTCGTCCTTGATGAGCCGGACATTGGGTGCCAGCTCCAAGAGCTTCTTTCCGGCGGCCTCGATGGCAGCGGTATCCTCGGTGTTATAGCTCTCCCCCAGGACCTTCAGCGCCATGCCGTTGACCACGCGGAAATTGCCGATGACGCCCAGGTTATCCTTCAAGCTGGCGTCCCACAGGTCGGCATAGCCGTTGATCTCAACATCCACCGCCTCGGGATTGTAAACGATGGTCTGCACACCCGCGCCGTAAGGCACGGTATACTGGTTCTCGGGGTCGAAGAACTGGCCCTGATAGACCGGGTTGATGCTGCCGTAATTTTCCAGCTTGGAGGTGTCCAGCTTCTGAACCAGGCCCTCCTGGATGGCAGTCTCAATGATATAGTCGTCGGCGATAATCACATCGTAGTCCCCGCCCTTGGCAGATTCCAAACGGGCCAGCATGGTCTCGTCCGTGTCAAAGTTGGAGTAGGTCACTTTGATGCCGGTTTCCTCAGTAAAGCCGTCCAGCACCTCCGGGGGGAACATATTCTCCCAGGTGTACAGCACAACCTCGCCGTTTTCGGACGTTTTCTCCCCGCCGGAGCATCCCGCCAGGGTGGAACCCAGCAGCAGCGCCGCCAGCGTCAGGGCAATGATCTTTTTCATGCTTTTGTCACATCCTTTTCCATGTTTGCAGCCTTTTCAGGCTCTTTTTTTCTAGGCGTCCTGCCCAGCACCGCCGCCAAGCCGCACAGAAGCAGTGTTGCCAGGAACATCAGGGTGCAAAGGGCGTTGATTTCCGGGGTGACCCCGGTTTTTAACTGGGAATAGATTTTCACCGGGAGGGTATTGGTATCCACGCCGGTGACAAAGACGCTGATAATCACGTCATCCATGCTCATGGCGAAGGCCAGCAGCATTCCGGAGGCAATGGCCGGGGCCACCAGGGGCAGGGTGATGTCGAAGAACACCCGCACCGGCGAAGCGCCCAGATCCTGGGCAGCCTCGGGGAGGCTTTGGTCCATGCCCACCAGCCGGGCCTTCACCAGCATAAACACATAGGGGATACAAAAGGCGGTGTGGGCGATGACCAAGGTACCCATGCCGAAGGGAATGCCGATCAAGGAGAAAAATGCCATAAACACCATACCCAAGATGATCTCGGGGATCATGATGGGCAGGGTGGAGACATACTCCACAGCGCCCTTCAGCGGGAACTTGACCTTGCTCATACCATAGGCGCCCAGGGTGCCGATCACAGCGGCGGCGCAGCTGGAAAGCACTCCCAGCAGGATGGAATTCCACAGGGCCTGGAACAAGCCCTCATCCCGGAACAGCTCCTGATACCATTTCAGGGAGAAGCCGTCCCACACAGAGCTGATTTTGCTCTCATTAAAGGAGTAGAGGATCACCAGCAGGATGGGGACATACATCAACGCCAGCACCACACCCAGATAGATATTGGGTAATTTTGTGCGGTTTTTCATCAACGTTCCTTCTTTCTCGGGCTTTTGTTTATGCGCAGCAGGGCCGCTCGGCGGGCTATCGCCTACGGCGCGTGCGCCCGTCTCGCTGCTTTTTTTCGGCTGCGCTGGGGTTTAAGGTCGTGGGGCGCTGCCCCACACCCTGCAGCCTTTGAAAAGGCTGGCGAAACTTTTTTGCCGCTGCGCGGTGTTCTCTACACCAAACCCTCCAGGTCTTTGACCCCGGACAGCTTCCGATACAGCCAGATAATCACGGTGGTCAGCAACAGCAGCACCACGGACAATGCTGCGGCAAAGGGCCAATTATGGGTCTTCATCAGCTGCTCCTGGATCAGGTTGCCCACCAACACCACTTTATTGCCGCCCAAGATATCCGCGATGAAGAACAGTCCCATACTGGGCACAAAGGTCAGCACCACGCCGGACAGCAAGCCGGGCAGGGTCAGCTTCAAACTGACGGTCAAAAAGGCCTGCATGGGGGAAGCGCCCAGGTCCCGGGCGGCCTCCACCAGGCTGAAATCCAGCTTTTCAGCGCTGGAATACACGGCAAAGATCATAAAGGGCAGCAGGGCATAGATCATACCCACCACCACTGCCGGGTAGGTATACAGCAGCTTCAAGGGCTCGCTGGTGATATGCAGCGCCTGAAGCACCATATCCAAAACGCCCCCGGCCCGGAAAATGATAATCCACCCGTACAGCCGGATCAGGGAGCTGGTCCAGAAGGGGATCATCAGCAGGAGCATCGTGCGTTTTTTCCACTTGGGACCCAGCTTGGCCATAAAGTAGCCAAAGGGATAGCCCAAGGCCGTCACCAGCAAAGTGCTGATGATCGCCAATTGCAGGGACTGGCCGAAGGTCTGCAAATACACCGGCTGGGCGATATCCGTGTAGTTCTTTAAGGTAAGCTCCGGGACCACGCCCCAGGTTTCCCCACGGGTGAGAAAGCTAAGCATCAGCATATAGACGATGGGACCCACCAAAAACAGCACCGTAAAGAGGATCAGGGGCAGGGCCATCAAAAGCTGGCCCCTGGCCTGCTTTTTCCGCAGGCGGGAGACTTCCTTCGCCATGGTCACGCCTCCCCTTCCCTGATCTCGGGCCGGTCCACAGGACATGGCTGCTCCGGCTCCCAGGTGATCCGCACCGGGTCCCCGGGGACCAGCTGGGAGTCAATGCCCTGGCTTCTGCAAATGAATTCCTCTCCCCCGGCCAGCTCCACGCTGATCCGCAGCATACCGCCGGCGAAGCTCTTCTCCCTGACCACACCGTGAAGCCCGGGGCCGTCCAGCCCCTTGACGGCCTGGGCCTGTTCTCCCCGTACCGCCAGGGTGACCTCCTCTCCGGCGGCAAAGGAATACCCCCGGCTCAGGAAGAGCGCCTTTCCCTGGCTGCCCAAAAACTCCACCCGATCCCCGTGGACAGCGCCCACCTTGCCCTTGACGATGTTGGCCTCTCCCACAAACCGGGCCACATAGGAGGTCTTGGGCTGGTCATACACCTGGGCCGGAGTGCCGATCTGCTCGAACCTGCCCTCCCGCATCACGGCGATCCGGTCGGACATATTCAGGGCCTCCTCCTGGTCGTGGGTGATGTAGATAAAGGTGATGCCCAATTTCTTTTGCAGGCGTTTCAGCTCCTGCTGCATCTGGCGCCGCAGCTGCAGATCCAAGGCTCCCAAGGGCTCGTCCAGCAGCAGCAGCTTGGGCCGGTTAATCAGGGACCTGGCAATGGCCACCCGCTGCTTCTGGCCGCCGGAGAGCTCTCCGGGCCTGCGCTTTTCAAAGCCGGAAAGCTGCACCAGCTCCAGCATCCTCTTCACTTCTTCTTTGATTTCTGTCTTGGGCCGCTTACGCAGCTTCAGGGCATAGCCGACGTTCTGCTCCACGGTCATGTGGGGGAACAGGGCATAGCTTTGGAACACGGTGTTCACGTCCCGCTTATTGGGCTCGGCGTCGGTCATATCCCGGCCCTCCAGCAGCACCCGGCCTTCATCCGGGCTTTCCAATCCGGCAATGATTCGCAATGTGGTGGTCTTTCCGCAGCCGGAGGACCCCAGCAGCGTGATAAACTCTCCTTGGGCCGCCTCCAGGTCGATGCCCCGCAGCACCGGCGTGCCGTCAAAGCTTTTGGTGATCCCCTGCAGGCTCAGAATAGTCTCGCTCAAAATCCGACCGCCCCTTCCATGGTTGTACGCGTTTCCCCGGGGCTTCCCGGCCTCCGGAGAATGTATACCGATTCAGTATAGTTTCTTTCTTGCTTGATTATACTGGCTCCCAGCCCCCTTGTCAAGGCGCTGAAGCCCACTTCAACCAGGGTGGTTTTCAGATTTTTTTCCGGGCCGGGCGGCCTTTTGAGAAAAACAAAAAGGGACATCCGGTTTCAGCACTCGGATGTCCTTTATGATTTGTTGCAAAAGAGTTTGTGGCCCAGCGTTCCGCTCTTGGAGAGGCTACTGCGGGAGGGCCGCTCGGTCCGGCTACAGCGCTTTGCGCTGGTGCGCCGGGTCTCGCTGATTTTCTTTTCGGCTGTGCCGGATTTTAGGGGTTCCTGCGGGAGGGTCGGGCCGGGTGGCTACAGCGCTTCGCGCTGGTGCGCCGCTCGGCCCTGGATTTTTTGGTGCAAAGCTTCGCTTTGCTTGGAAGGTCGCAGCTTTTTGAAAAAAGCTGCTGCAAAAACTTTTACGTTTCCCAATCCTCCCAATCGTTCTGCGATGCGCTCATGGTCTCCCGAATCTGGTCATAGGAATACCCCAATCGCTGCAGCGCCGCAACAGCCCGGCGTCGGACTTTCTCGTCCTGCTGCCACAGGGGATACCGCCGCTCCAACACCTGGGCAATATTTTCCCGAAAGGAGTCCCCATCCTCCCCGTAGGGGGCCAGGATCTCCTCCACCAGCTCCCGGCTGATGCCCTTACGGGCCAGCTCCTGCCGGACCCGGCGCAGGCCGTAGCGCTTGCGCTCCACCAGCTCCCGGGCCAGGTCCCGCGCATAAGCGCCGTCGTCCAAGAGGCCCAGCTCCTCCAGCCGGTCCGCCGCCGCTTGAGCCGCCTCCCGGGAGGTCCCGCTGCGGGTCACCTTCTCTGTCAGCTCCCGCTTGCTGTGGCTGCGATGCTCCAATAGATACAGGGCCTTCTCCCTGGCCCGGCGCGCGTCAGAGCGCTCCACCAGCTCCTCCAGCTCCTGGGAGGTCAGGAAGTCCCCGGGCTTCCTGCGGGACAGCAGGAACACCTCCTTGTCGATCTTAGGTCCCGGCTCCCCGTCCAGGTATAGCTGAACAAGGCCCTTTCGCCGGGGCTCTGCCGCAGTCAGCTCCATCAGTCGTCGTCCACGGTGATGTCAATATCTTGCTTGGCCGTGGTCCGTCCGGCGGGAGCAGCCGGAGGCTCCGTGCCCGGGGCAGGCATCTCGATGACCGGCAGCTCCACAGGCTTGGCGGCAGATCTGGCCGCAGGCTTGGGCAGCTTATCATAGAGCTTATCCACGTTCTCCCGGACCTGAGTTTCCACCTCCTGGGCCATTTCGGGGTGGTCACCCAAGAAGTTCTTGGCATTGTCCCTACCCTGGCCGATGCGCTCCCCGTTGTAGGAGAACCAAGCTCCGGCCTTCTGGACGATCTCCAACTGGACGGCGATATCCAGCAGCTCGCCCATGCGGGAGATGCCCGTGCCGTACATGATGTCGAACTCTGCGGTGCGGAAGGGCGGGGCGATCTTGTTCTTGACCACCTTGACACGGGTGCGGTTGCCGATGATGTCCGTGCCGCTCTTGATGGCCTCGGCCTTGCGGACCTCGATACGCACGGAGGAGTAGAACTTCAGCGCACGGCCGCCGGGGGTGACCTCGGGGTTGCCGTACATGACGCCCACCTTTTCCCGCAGCTGGTTGATAAAGATGGCCACGCAGTTGGACTTGGAGATGGCGCCTGCCAGCTTCCGCAGAGCCTGGCTCATCAGCCGGGCCTGCAAGCCCACATGGGAGTCGCCCATCTCGCCCTCGATCTCCGCACGGGGCACCAGGGCCGCCACGGAGTCCACCACAATCACGTCAATGGCGTTGGAGCGCACCAGGGCCTCGGTGATCTCCAAGGCCTGCTCGCCGGTGTCCGGCTGGCTGACCAGCAGGCTGTCCACGTCCACCCCCAGATTCCCCGCATACACCGGGTCCAGGGCATGCTCCACGTCGATGAAGGCGGCGTTGCCCCCGCGCTTTTGACCCTCGGCAATGCAATGCAGAGCCAGGGTGGTCTTGCCGGAGGATTCCGGCCCGTAGATCTCGATGATTCTGCCCCGGGGCAGGCCGCCGATGCCCAGGGCCAAATCCAGGGACAGGGAGCCCGTGGGGATGGCCTCCACGTTCAGGGCGGAATCCTGCCCCAGGCGCATCACCGCGCCGTCGCCGAACTGCTTTTTAATCTGGGCCAGGGCTGTTTCCAGGGCCTTGGCCTTGTCATCTGCGGGGTTGGCGGCCTTGGCCGCGCGCTTGCTTTCCGCCATATCAAAAACCTCCTGTGAAGCGTTGTGTTTTCCATCCCCTATTATAAGAGAAACACCGGGGAAAAGCAATGGATTTTCCAAAATTTATCGAACGTATGTTTATGGCCTCCCTCTGTGCCGCCCCTTTACGATTCCTTCCACGAGTTCTCCACCTGGGTCAGGCCGGTCCTGTCCAGCTGGCAGACCCTGTCGCAGACCTGCCCAATATACTTCCGGTCGTGGGAGATACTGAGGATGCACCCGGGGAAGTCCTCCAAAATCCCCCGAATCACCGGGCCGGACAGGGGACTGAAATTCCGGGTGGGCTCATCCAGCACCAGCACATTGGCCCCGTCCAGGATCATCTTCAGGAAAAACAGCTTGGCTTTCTGCCCGCCGGACAGCTCTGCAATGGTGTGGTCCTGCTCCTGGATGGTGTATTTCATGCTGCCCAGGTAGGTCCGCACCCGGGTCAGTTCCTCCTTTTCCCCGGACTTGGCCAGAAACTCCACGGGCGTCCGGGTCTGGTCCACCGTCTCTCCGTAATCCTGGGGCATATATGCCGCCCGGAGGTCCCGGCGTTCCAGCAGCTGCTGAGCCACCTGCCGCAGGAGGGTGGTCTTTCCCACACCGTTGCGGCCGATGATGCACAGATGCTCCGAGCCCCGGACGTAGAGCCGCAGATTTTCTGCCAGCACCTGGCCCCCGGCCTCCAGCCGGGGCAGGGTGAAGTCGATCACAGTCTTTCCGCTGGGCACGGCGGTATCCGGGCCGAACCCCACCAGGATGGCCTCCTCGCTGTCCGGGAACTCGGTCATGTCCTGCCGTTCCCGGTCAAACCGATGCTCCATGGATTTCACGGCTTTCATCTTCTTTTTCAGCAGCTGCCCCACGTGATCCCGTTCCGCGTGGGAGATGGTGTCCAGCCGGTGCTCTACCTTCTGCTGGATCTTCCGCAGCTTTTCCTGGCGCTTTTTGTCCTCCTCCCGCTCCTTCCGGGCGACCTGCTCCTGGTGGGAGAACTTTTGCAAACGCTCCTCCACGTACTGGCGATAGCTCATCCGAGCCACCGTCCAGCGGGGCAGGGTCTTTCGACGGAGCTGCTCCATGTGTACAATCACATTGGCCGTGCGCTCCAGCAGCAGCTCATCGTGGGAAATGTACAGCACCGGCTGGGGACACTTCCGGATGAATTCCTCCAGCCATTGCAGGGTCTCGATGTCCAGGTCGTTGGAGGGTTCGTCCAACAGGTAGCAGTCGGGCTGAGCCAGGGCCAGCAGCGCCAGGCGCAGCTTCACCTTCTCCCCGCCGGAAAAGCTCCCCATGGGCCGGTCGTCATAGAACCAATCCATGGGAAACCGCAGCTCCTTGGCCGCAGCGGCCAGCTCTCCGGGGGAGGCGTCCAAAAAGGCGGGGCTTTCACAGCAGAATTCATAGGCGGTCATGGCGGCCTGGTGGGGCGGCAGCTCCTGAGAGAGATACCCCAGCACCATGCCGTCCTTTTGGATGGCGCCGCTGTACTCCGCATACCCCTCCACCAGGGCGGGGTCATAGAGCAGCTTTAGCAGGGTGGATTTCCCGTTGCCCTCCTCGCCGATGATGGCGGCCTTATCCCCGGGATTCAACGCGAAGGTGAAATCCCGCAGCAGGTCCCGCAGGTCTTTCTTCATGGTGACGTTCAAATTTCGCACTTGCAGCATTGTATCATTCCTCCTCTGGGCGCAAAAAAAGGGCCCGCCCCCATGCCGGAGCAGGCCCAAATATCCCAAAGAAGCCCGCCGGGACCGACTCCCGGCAGGATGCGGATGGGGTAAGCCATGCAGTACGGCAAAGGGGAATAAGCTCTCGGGAGATTCCCGACAGCGTCACTTCCAACTTTTCCAAAACTGAGGCTTACTCGAACATCCTTTCACTCCTTCGCAATTTCTGCCACTTAGGATAGCACACCCCTGGCAGTTTGTCAACGGCGGCTTTATTTCTCCTCCGCCTCGGAGAGCTCTTTTTTATACAGGTACTTTTCCACCTCTTCCACCATGTTCTGGGGAATCTTCCGCTCCACAGGCAGCACGGCGGCAAAGGCCATCTCCTTGGCAAAGGCCAGCACAATCCGGGTGGTCTTGGCCAGGGCCTCGGGAGAGAGGAAATCCAGGGTGTCGAAGCGGTTGTGGATGTAGGCTGCGCCCGGAGCGCCGAAGCGGGTGAAATTCACCCCGGGGATGCCGCTGTCGGCAAAGGGGATGGAGTCGCTGGAATAGATCCCCTGCTTGACCTCGGCGCCAAAGCCGTGGATCTTCACAAAGTACTCCAAATAGCTGGCCAGCTTTTCCTCCGCAGTGGCAGCGATGCCGTCCACGCCCAGCACGGGACCGCCCACGTCCACGTTAATCATGAGCTGATGGTTTTTCAGCTCCTCCTTGTGGGCCTTCACATAAGCCCAGCTTCCCTCCAGGCCGATCTCCTCAGAGCCGTACCACATAAACTTCAGCGTGCGCTTGGGGGGATTCTCCTGGAAGTACCGCAGCACCTCCATATTGATGACGGAACCAGCGCCGTTGTCGTACACGCCCTTGGAAAACTCCACAGAGTCATAGTGGGCGCCGAAGGAGAGGATCTCCTCGGGCTTCTCCGTACCCAGCACAGTGGCCACCACGTTGTGGGAGGTCCACTCCTCCGTGCGGCCCTTCAGCACCATGCGGGCCTTGCAGGCGCCCCGGCGGACCATATCAAAGGCGTCCAGCACACGGGTGTGGACCATGGGCACATTGCCAAAAGCCCGCAGGGTGCGGCGCAGCTTCCGGGTGGACAGGTCGGTCTCCTCCCGGTTGTCCCGAAGCTCGCCCTCCATGGTGACGATGCCCGCCACACCGGCCTTCATCAGCTTGCGGAACAGGGGCACCCGCATATAGCCGTTGACCAGCACGATCTTGCCCTTGACATCTCTGAGATCCACGTCGGTGCCGTTTTCCACATAGACAAACTCCGCAGCAAAACCGCCCTCAGGGGTATTTTCCGCGCACTGATAGCCGGTGACGGGATATTCCTGATGGAAGGGCTCCAGGATCTCCAGTTTAGCCTCCTCCACAATGCCCTGCTCAATCTCAAAGGGCTCGATAATGGCGGGCACGCCCATGGCGTCGCACTCTGCCTTTAAGATTTCAGCGGCCTTCAGCTCCTCCGGCGAACCTCCGATGCGGGTAAAGCCGATTTTTTTCAGCAGCTCCATCTCCCGCTTCCCACAAATTTCCATGGTGCAAATCCTCCTTCATACACGTTTCTCGCAGCACAAGACCCGGCAATCTCTGAGTCTTTGCTTTGTTAAAGTTATACACCACCAAAACAGGTTCCGTCAAGACCAGTTAGCGGCAGGCGAAACGAAAACATTTTTGATCCAACTTTTTTCAAAAAGTTGGCGGGGTTTGGGGTGCTGGTCACCAGTGGCGACCGTCTAGCACCGACCGAGCCGACAGGCGAGACCGAAGCCCCAAGGTCTGAGACGGCGAAGCCGTCAAAGAAATCCAGGGCCGTTGTCATACCAGGCCGCAGGGCTGTAAACAAGGACCCGGCCCTCCCCGGGAAACTTTCCGGGAGCGCTCCACCTGTTCTTTAGCTGCAAGCAAACCGCCCGGGGACCAGGCTATGGCTCTTTTCCGGACAACTCTCAAAAGAGGTCCGGCGCTACAGCCTATCGCCTTCGGCGCGTGCGGCTGTGACGCCTGCTCTTCTTTTCCGGCTGCGCCGATTAAGGTCGCGCCTTTTTGAAAAAAGGCGCCCGAAAAACTTTTTACTCCACGTGCCACTCCACGCCATTGGCGGTATCCTTCATCACCACATGGCGGGCGGCCAGCTCGTCACGGATGGCGTCGGCGGTGGCCCAATCCTTATTCTTTCTGGCCTCGGCGCGCTTTGCGATCAGTGCTTCGATCTCCGCAGTCTCCTCGGCGGAAAGCTCCTTCCCGGCGGGCTTCTGAGCGTTCTCCGCAGCTTCCAGCAGGCCCAAGGACAGCACCTGGTCAAAGTCCTCCACCAGGAACCGCTTGGTGGCGTCGGTCAAGTCGGCTTTCAGCACATCATAGAGGACGGTCAAGCCCAGGGAGGTGTTCAGGTCGTTGCCCAGGGCCTCCTTGAAGCTCTCCTGATAAGGCTTAGCTGCTTCCAAATCAGGCTGGCCCTCTTTCGACAGCGCTGCGATCCGAGCCGCCAGCTTCTGATAGGTCTGGGCGGCATTGTCCAAGGTTTCAAAGGAGAACGCCAAGGGCTTGCGGTAGTGGGACTGCAGGCAGAACAGCCGGTACACCAGGGGATTGTACCCCTTCTCCTCCAACAGGGACACCGTCAAAAAGCCACCCTTAGATTTGCTCATCTTGCCCCGGGCGTCGTTCAAATGGAGCACATGGAACCAATGGCTGCACCAAGGGTGCCCCAGATAGGCTTCCGACTGGGCGATCTCATTGGTGTGGTGGGGAAAGGCGTTGTCAATGCCGCCGCAGTGGATATCCAGATATTCTCCCAGCTCCTTCACGCTGATGGCAGAGCACTCGATGTGCCAGCCGGGATAGCCCAAGCCCCAGGGGGACTCCCATTTCAGCTCCTGGTCATCGAACTTAGACTTGGTAAACCACAGCACAAAGTCGGTCTTGTTCCGCTTATTGCCGTCCTCCTCCACACTGTCCCGGACGCCCACGGCCAGGTCTTCGCCGGTCTGGTTGCCAAAGACGTAATAATTGTCCAGCTTAGAGGTATCGAAGTACACATTGCCGCCAGCCTCGTAGGCATAGCCCTTTTCCAGCAGGGTTTCCACCATGTGGATAAAATCCGGAACCCGGGTGGTGGCGGGCACCACGGTGTCGGGCTTGCGGATGTGGAGCTTTTCGCAATCGCTGAAAAAGGCGTCCGTGTAAAATTTGGCGATTTCCAGCACAGTCTTATGCTCCCGCCGGGCGCCTGCCAGCATTTTATCCTCGCCGGTGTCGGCATCGGAGGACAAATGCCCCACGTCGGTGATATTCATGACCCGGTCCACCTGATAGCCGTCATACCGCAAAAACTTCTCCAGCACGTCCTCCATGATATAGGACCGCAGGTTGCCGATGTGGGCATAGTGATACACCGTGGGGCCGCAGGTATACATTTTCACCTGGCCAGGGGTATGGGGCACAAATTCGCCCTTCTTTTGGGTAAGTGTGTTATACAGTTCCATTTTC
The DNA here is from genome assembly GCA_963559705.1 of uncultured Acutalibacter sp. Classification (GTDB taxonomy): domain Bacteria; phylum Bacillota; class Clostridia; order Oscillospirales; family Acutalibacteraceae; genus Acutalibacter. The sequence goes on along the minus strand of CAUWLU010000007.1, from coordinate 33,749 downwards.
CTCGTCCTTTCCGTTTGATTCCAGCTTTTTCAGACGCTTTCCCAAGCGCTCCATCTCTCCGCGCAGACGGCACAGCTCCATGGACACTGGGTCCGCCACATGAATTTGATCCAGCTGCTGGCTGGGATACTCCACCTTTTTGCCGTCAATACGCACCACACGGGCGGGCACGCCCACGGCAGTGGCGTTGGGGGGTACGGCGTCCAGCACCACAGCTCCGGCGGCAACCCGGGCGTTATCCCCCACGGTGAAGGGGCCCAGCACCTTGGCGCCAGCCCCGACCAGCACATTGTCTCCCAGGGTGGGATGGCGTTTGCCATGCTCCTTGCCCGTGCCGCCCAGCGTCACCCCCTGATAGAGGGTGCAATTTTCGCCGATTTCCGTAGTTTCTCCGATGACCACGCCCATGCCGTGGTCGATAAACAGTCCCCGGCCGATCTTGGCTGCCGGGTGGATTTCGATGCCGGTTTTCCGGCGGCTGCGCTGAGAGATCCACCGGGCCAGGAATTTCAGATTGTGACGGTAACACCAATTGGCTTTTCGGTGGGACCTCACCGCCCGAAACCCGGAATAGAGGAAAAACACCTCCAACCGAGAACGGGCGGCAGGATCCCGCTCCATCACAGCATCCAGATCCTCCTTCAACTTTCGGAACATGGCAGCAACTCCTTTCTACCCAACAAAAAAGCCCCCGCAAACGCAGCATTGCGTTTGCGAAGGCGATGATCTCCCGCGGTCCCACTTCGCTTTCCCGGGATTTCCCAGGCACTCAACCGGCTGTTAACGGCGCCCGCCGTGCGGAGATTTCCCCCCGCCCGCTCCGGGATGCATTTCCCCGTCCTCTGACGAAGGAGGCTTTCAGCCGGTGGCCCCCTCTCTCTGCCGTCCGTCCGGACAGGTACTTCTTCCCTTCCAAGCGTTTTCTCTATTATATTCATTTCCCCCCCATTTGTAAATACTTTTTTCGTCGCGGGTTTTTTCGTCGCGGGATCGTTCGCTTCGCTCTCTCGCAGTTGGTGGAGGAAAAGCTGGTGTCCGTGTGGGGAGTGGTGCCGGGGAGGGGAATTCCCTCCACTTTTTCGTCGCGGGGGCGCGGGCTTTGCCCGCTTGCGGTTGATGGAGGGAAGGTTGGTGTCCGCGTGGATGGGTGGTGCCGGGGAGGAAAAATCCCTCTGGCCTAGGGCACAACGCAAAGGGAGGGCCCCAAGGGGCCCTCCCGGCAAATTCCTATGGCTTGTCCGCCCTGCTTAGAAAGTAAGCTGGGCGCCCTCCTGCTGGCTGCGCTCCTGACGGCGGCGTTCCAACAGGGCGTTGATCTTCTGATGGGGATCGATCATCGCGGAAACCGACATATCGTGGTTCAGGGCAGAGATGAAGTAGGCAATATACTTGGACACATCCACCTCATAGAACCAGGGACGGTTCTTCAGCTCCTCGGTGCGATAGGTCAGGTTGGAGCCGAACACGCCGTCGATATAGCCGTCCTGATAGGCCTTGTCAAAGCTCTCCAGGCCGTTGGTGAAGATGCTGTAGGTGGCGTAGGTGAAGATCCGCTTTGCGTTGCGGGCCTTCAGATTGTAGGCGATATCCAGCATGGACTCGCCGGAGGAGATGATGTCGTCAGAGACGAACACATCCTTGCCCGCCACGTCAGAGCCCAGATACTCGTGAGCCACAATGGGATTGCGGCCGTCCACCACACGGGAGTAATCCCGGCGCTTGTAGAACATACCCAGCTCCACACCCAGCACAGAGGCATAGTACATATTGCGGTTGAGGGCGCCCTCATCGGGGGAGACCACCATGAAGTCCTCCCGCTCGGTGGAGATGTCCGGGAACGCCCGGAACATGGCCTTAAGCACCTGATAAGAGGGCATCAGGTTGTCGAAGCTCATCAGGGGCACTGCATTGGACACCCGGGGGTCATGGGCGTCAAAGGTGACCACGTTTTCCACGCCCATGCTTTTCAGCTCCTGCAGAGCGAAGGCGCAGTCCAGGGACTCCCGATAGCTTCTTCTGTGCTGCCGTCCGCCGTACAGCAGGGGCATCACCACGGTGATGCGGTGAGCCTTGCCCATCGCCGCTTGAATCAGCCGCTTCAGGTCCTGATAGTGGTCATCGGGGGACATGTGATTCTCTTTGCCAAAGTACTTGTAGGTGCAGCTGTAGTTACCCACATCCACCACAAAGTACAGGTCATAGCCTCGCACAGAGCTCTCCAAGATGCCCTTGCCATCGCCGGAGGAGAACCGGGGGCAGCTGCATCCAATGCGGAAAGTGTCAATGTCCATTCCCGCCTGTTTCGCCCAGCGCACCAGGTGCGCCTCAATCTTGTTGGCAAGTTCTTCAGCGCCCTCCAAGGCCACTATGCCCAAGGGGGCAACGCGGTTCTCCGGGCTGAAAAAGTACTGAGCAGATTGTTCCATAGTATCAGGCCATTCCTTTCTTTCCCCTCAGGGGGACTCACAGGTGCTGTTTTCAGCGGCGCCGGGCAGCCCCGCCGTCTCTTAATAAAATCTTAACATACATTTCGGCAGGTTTCTACCAAAAAGCAGGCTTGTTTTCATTTTTTCCGTACCAGACAATTTTTAGCGCCTGTTTTCAGATAGTTTTGTCTTCCCGGACCTGATTTTTCCCCATTCTCATCTTTTTTTCAGGAATACCTGGCTGTCATACCCTGCCAACCGGGCCTCCTGGACGGCGGCGCCGTCCAAATCCTCATACCCCTCGGGCAGGGCGATGGTCTGGGGTTCGCCGGTAAAGTTCTCCAGGAACAGCCACCGGGTATCCTCGCTCTCCCGGACACAGGCCTCCACGCCAAAGGGAGGAAGCTGGGGCAGGGCGCGGTCCAGGGACAGGTCCTCAGCCAGCTTCTGATAGAAGTCCAGATAGAAGCTGTCCTCTGCAAAGGAGGCGATATAATAGGCCTTGCCCTTGCCGTACTGGTTGACAGTGATCGCAGGCTCTCCCTTGTAGAAGTCCTTGCCGTAGGTGCCCAAAGCCTCGGCGCCCTTGAGGTGGATCAGGGCGCACAGGTCCTTGCAGGCGTACTCCTTGCCGTTCACCTGCAGCACATTGCTCTCATCGTCCCACAGGGCGTCGATATTCTCATTCCAGATGCCGAACACGTCCATAAGACCGGCCCCGGGCCAGCCGCCCAGATAGGTCAGGTCGCAGTCGTTGACAATGCCGGTATGGTATGTTCCAATCAGGGTGCCGCCCCGGTCCACAAAGGCCTTCAGCTTCTCCGCAAAGCCGCCCCGAATCAGGTACAGCATGGGAGCAATGACCACCTGGTAGGAATCCAGATCGCACTCCTCGTCGATGATGTCCACGGCCACGCCCATGTGCCACAGGGCCTTATAGTGAGCCTGCACCTGCTGCACATAGTGCATCCCCTTGTTCCGGGGGCCTTGGGCGTCCTCCAAAGCCCAGCGGTTCTCCCAGTCAAAAAGCAGACCCACCTTGGCGTCCACATTGGACTGGGTCACAGAGTCCAACTGCTCCAGCCGCCGGCCCACGGCCTTCACGTCCTGGAACTCCCGGGTATCGGTGCCGCCGTAGTGGTCCACCACCGCGCCGTGGAATTTCTCAAAAGCGCCGCGGCTCTTGCGGAACTGGAAGTACTGCACAGAGTTGGACCCGTGGGCCACGGCCTGCATGCTGCTCATCATGTGCATGCCGGGCTTCTTCAGCTTGGACACCGGCCACCAGTTGGCCGTGCTGGGGGTGGACTCCATCAGCAGGAAGGGCTGGCGCTTGATGGACCGCATGGCGTCGTGCCACAGGGCATAGGTGGCGGCCAGATCGCCGTTGTTGCCGCCTCTCCACTGGGGATAGGCGTCCCAGCAGATCACGTCCAGCTCGTCCTTAAATGCAAAGTAGTTGTAATCGTTGTGATAGTACATGAAATTGGTGGTCACGGGGATGGTGGGGTCCACCGCCTTCACAGCGTCCCGCTCGGCCTTGACAAAATCCACCACCTGGTGGGTGACAAAGCGCTTCCAGTCCAGATTTTGGATGAAGGCGCCGTCCTCGCCCTCGGGGCCGGGGGCATGGAGCTGCGCCCAATCGGTGACGGTGTGTGCCCAGAAATCGTTCCACCAAGCGTGGTTCAGGGCCTCCAGGGTGCCGTACTTTTCCTTGAGCCACTGGCGGAAGGCCTCCTGGCACAGGGGGCAGCAGCAGTCGCCGCCGTACTCGTTGGACAGGTGCCACAGGATCACCCCAGGATGCTTGGAGAACCGCTGCGCCAGGGCGGTGTTCATCAGCCGGACCTTCTCCCGGTACACCGGGGAGGTGTAGCAGTGATTGTGCCGTCCGCCGCTCTGATCCCGATGGAGGCTGTGGGTGACCCGGCGGATCTCCGGGTACTTCTCGCTCATCCACAGGGGCTTGGAGCCGGAGGGCGTGGCCAGCACGGTGTAGATGCCGTTTTCATACAGGGTATCCATCACCTTTTCCAGCCAGTCAAACTCGTATTCCCCTTCCCGGGGCTCCAGCTTGGCCCAGGCAAAGATGCCCACGGACACACAGTTGATATGGGCCTCCTTCATCAGGCGAATATCGGCCTCCAAAATGTCCGGGCGGTCCAACCACTGGTCGGGATTATAATCACCTCCGTGGAGCATATGAGGATATTTGGGGGTCAACACGTTCATGGATGGTTCCTCCTTTTCTGCCCGGCCTTCGCCGGGGATACTGCCTTCATTGTACCCTGTTTCCTCTCGTTTGAAAAGAGAATTTGTACTGTGTTTTTCACCAATTTTATGTATGATTTTTAGGATTTTAACCAATTATGCACATCTCTCAAAGGCAAAAAAAGGAGAACTGCCTCCCTTGCGGGGACAGCTCTCCTGATTTTCACAAAGGACAGCTCACTTTTCCGGTTACACCAGGTGGCAGGCCACAAAGTGGCCGGGAGCAACCTCTTTCAGCTGGGGCTTGGACTCTCTGCACTTGTCACATACCTGGGGGCAGCGGCCGGCAAAATTGCAGCCCTTGGGAGTGTTGATGGGACTGGGCACGTCGCCGGAAATGATAATCCGCTTTTTCTGTGCCTCGGCGCTGGGGTCCGGAATGGGCACTGCGGACAGCAGCGCCTTGGAGTAGGGATGCAGCGTGTTCCTGTACAGCTCGTCAGAGCTGGCCAGCTCCACCACATTACCCAGGTACATCACGGCGATACGGTCGGAGATGTACTTGACGATGTTCAGGTCGTGGGCAATGAACAGATACGTCAGGCCCAAACGCTTTTGCAGGTCGGACAGCAAGTTGATGACCTGGGACTGGATGGACACGTCCAAAGCGGAGATGGGCTCGTCGCAGACAATGAACTCCGGCTCGATGGCCAGGGCGCGGGCAATGCCGATGCGCTGGCGCTGGCCGCCGGAAAACTCGTGGGGGAACCGGTTGGCATGCTCGCGGTTGAGTCCCACCATCTCCAGCAGCTCATAGACCCGCTCCTTGCGGCGCTTGTCATCGTACATATTATGGATGACCATGCCCTCCTCGATGATGGAGGAAACCGTCATGCGGGGGTCCAGGGAGGCGTAGGGGTCCTGGAAAATGATCTGAGCCACCTTGGAATAGTTGAAGCGGTCCTTGGTGCGCTTCAAATTCACCGTCTTGCCCTTGTAGGTCAGCTGACCCTTGGTGGGGGTGTAGATGCCCATGGCCACCCGGCCCAGGGTGGACTTTCCGCAGCCGGACTCGCCCACCAGGCCCATGGTCTCGCCCTTGTGGATGTCAAAGGACACATGGTCCACGGCCTTCAGCGTGCCGCCGGAAACCTTGAAGTATTTGCAGATGCCCTCCAGAGAGAGGAGCACCTCGCCTTGGTTAGTCGACATCTTTCTCTCCCCTTTCTTCCGCGCTGGGACAGTCGGGATGCAGCAGCCAGCAAGATGCCGCATGGCCCTCGCTCAAGGTGAATTCGGGGGCTGCTCCTCCCGGCAGATCTTCATGCAGTGCTTGCACCGGGCGGCAAAGCCGCAGCCCCTGGGGGGGACCAGCAGATCCGGCGGGGTACCGGCAATGGACACCAACCGGTCCTTCTTGTCGGAATCCACCGTGGGCAGGCTCTTCAGCAGGGCCTGGGTGTAGGGATGAGCGTTGTGGTAGAAGATATCCTCCACCGTGCCGGTCTCCACAATCTTGCCGGCGTACATCACGGCCACGCGGTCGGCCATGCCAGCCACCACGCCCAGGTCGTGGGTGATGAGGATGATAGCCGTGTTGGTCTCTTCCTTGATCTCTGCCAGCAGGTCCATGATCTGGGCCTGAATGGTCACATCCAGGGCCGTGGTGGGCTCGTCGGCAATGAGCACCTTGGGGTTGCAGGAGAGAGCCATGGCGATCATAGCGCGCTGGCGCATACCGCCGGAGAACTCGTGGGGATACTGCTTGGCGCGCTCCTCCGCATTGGGGATGTTCACCATTTTCAGGTACTTGATGGCCTGCTCCTGGGCCTCCTTGGCGGAGAGGTGCTGGTGGTGGCGGATGGCCTCCACAATCTGCTTGCCCACAGGCTTGGTGGGGTTCAGGTAGGTCATGGGGTCCTGGAAGATCATGGAGACCTCCTTGCCGCGAAGCTTCTGCATCTCCTTCTCGCTGGCCTTTACAATGTCATGCTCGCCCAGATGCACCTCGCCCTGGGGGATGCGGGCGGGGGGCATGGGGTTGAGCTTCATAACCGTTTGCGCCGTGACGCTTTTGCCGCAGCCGGATTCACCCACAATGGCCAGCACCTCGCCCTCGTGGAGCTGGAAGGTGACGCCCCGCACAGCCTTCACCTCACCGGCGTAGGTGTCGAAGGAGACGTGCAGGTCCTTCACGTCCAAAACAACGTTTTTCATATCTTTTGCCATGGTGGTCACCTCCTCAAGCGGGGATCAAGAGCATCCCGCAGGCCGTCGCCCAACAGGTTGAAAGACAGCATCGTCAAGCTGATGGCAGCTGCCGGAAGCCAAAGCTGGGCAGGATAGGTCTGGAAGACGCTGGCGCCTTCCTGGGCAAGCATACCCCAAGAGGGCTGGGGCACCGGCACGCCCATGCCGATGTAGGACAAAAACGCCTCCGTAAAGATGGCGCTGGGCACTGCCAGGGTCACGTTGATGATGATGACCGACAGGGTGTTGGGCAGCAAGTGTCGGGCTATGACCCGGCTGGCCTTGGCGCCCATGGCCTCAGCCGCCACCACAAACTCCTGGTTTTTCAAGGCCAGGCATTGGCCGCGCACCAGACGAGCCATGCCCGTCCAGCCCACTGTGGCGTAGGCCACCACCATGGTGAAGATGCCCTTTGGCAGCACCATCATCAGCAGCACCACCACAATTAGATAGGGGATGCCGTTGACCACTTCCACAATACGCATCATGATGTTGTCCACAATGCCGCCGAAGTAGCCGGAGATACCGCCGTAGATCATGCCGATAATCAAATTGACAAACACGGCGGAGAAGGCGATCATCAGGGACACCCGGCCGCCGTCAAAGGTACGCACCAGCAGGTCCCGTCCCAGGCGGTCGCAGCCAAAGACGTGAACCAGGTTCCGGCCCTCATACCGCTCGTCCACACACTTGGTGAAGAAGCCCGCGTTGCTCTCGGCCAAGTGCTGCTCCCGGCTGTCGAAGGGAGTGACAAAGGGAACGATGACACAGGCGAGGATCAACAGCACGATGATGCCCATGCACACCATGGCCACGGGATTGCGGCGCAGGCGGCCCATGGCGTCCTGCCAATAGGTCACGCTGGGGCGGGGGATGCCTTCCCGGCGTTCCGGGTCGGCGCCCACCCAGCTAAATCTGCTCTTATCATTTTTTTCCATTCTGCTCAGCCCTCCTCCAGTTTCACTCTCGGGTCAATGAAGCCGTACACCAGGTCCACCACCAGGTTGGCCAGGATGAGGAACGCGCCATAGAAAATGGTGGTGCCGGAGATCATGGTGTAATCCAGGAACTGGGTGCTTTGCACAAAGTAACGGCCCAGTCCGGGAATGGAGAAGATGTTCTCCACCACAAAGCCGCCGGTGAGCACGCCCGCTGTGATGGGGCCCAGCACGGTGACCACGGGCATGATGGAGTTGCGCAGGGCGTGCCTCCAGATGATGGCGGGCTGAGAGAGGCCCTTCGCCCGGGCGGTCTTGATATAATCCTGGCCCAGCACGTCCAGCATGGAGGTGCGGGTCAAACGGGAGATCTGCGCCAGAGAGCCAAAGCCGAGGGCAAACACCGGCAGAATCTTGGAGTTCCAGCTGTTCCAGCCGGTGGTGGCGAAGATGGCAGTCCCATGATTAGCCATGGTAAGCTGCAGGCCCAAGAAGTACTGAAGCACAGCGGCTACAATAAAGCTGGGCACCGAAATGCCCACCAGGGCGATCAGCATGCAGATCGTATCGGTGGCCTTGCCGTGCTTGATGGCCGCCAGCGTGCCCAGCAGCACACCCATGACAAAGGCAAAGATGATGGCGCGCATACCCACGTCAAAGGAAACCAAAAAGGACTCTGCGATAATCTCTGTAACGGGACGGTTGTTTTGCAGGGAAAGTCCCAAATCCCCATGCAGGCAATTGCCCAGGTACATCAAATATTGAACGATCGGGTGCTGGTCCAGGCCATACTTGGCGCGCAATGCAGCCATGGTCGCTTCCGGCAGAGCTTTTTCGCCCACAAAGGGATCGCCGGGCAGCATCCGCTGCATAAAGAAGGTCAGCGTCACCAGCACAAACAGCGTCACCACCGCATAGCCCACGCGCTTTAATGTATATTTGATCACGGGACAAGCCCCTCCTTTCCTCCTTGTTTTTTCTTTCCGTCTTTTTGCATAAGCAGCGCACAAAAGGGCCCAACCCAAGGGGAAGGCCCTTGCGCTGCGGGAAAGGAGAGCCTTTCCCATTCCCATCCAAATTTCCAGCATACCGGCGGCTCCCGCATGGCAGCAGAGGCCCCCGGAAACACCCGCAAGCGAGGACACTTTGGAAAAGCGCCCCCGCCTGCGGCAAAGCTTAGGTCCATCTAAAGATCAGGCTGTTGGGTGAATCCCTCCGTTACGCCAGCTCCGCCCAGAAGAACTTGGTCTGGAAGGCGGTGATGCGCTCGCCGCTGACGATATGGTTGCGGTTGAGGGCGTAGGAGTCAGCCCTCCAATAGCAGGGGATAATGGGATATTCATCAAAAATCATCTGCTCACACTTGTAGAACATCTCCTGGCGGGCGTTCTCATCGGTCTCCACGGTGGCGTCGGCGATCAGCTGGTCATACTCAGGGTTGCTCCAGCCGGTGTCGTTGTTGCCGCCGTCGGTCACCCACAGATCCAGGAAGGACATGGGATCGTTGTAGTCGGGAGACCAGCCGCTGATGGACATCACGAAGTTGCCGTTCTTACGGTTGGAGCTGTTCTGTGCAGCCTGCATGGGATTGATGGTGACCTCGATGCCCAGATTCTGTCTCCACTGCTCCTGATAGAAGGCCGCCTGTGCCTGCGCGGTGGGATCGTCGGAAACGTCGATGGCCAGCTTGCCGTTGAGGTCGGCAGCGGTGATGCCCAGCTCGCTCAGAGCCGTCTCAAAGTAACCCTTTGCAGCTTCCACATCGCCGGTGGCAGGGGCCAGCTCGCCCAGCTCCTCGGTCAAAGCCGCCTGGAAGGAAGACTCATTGGCGCCCATCACTGCGGGCGGGGTGAAGCTGGTCATGGGCAGATTGCCGTTCTTGTACACAGCGTCAATCATGGCCTGCTTGTCAAAGCTCAGGGCCAGGGCGCGGCGCAGGTTGACGTTGGACATATACTCGTTCTTGGTGTTGACGTACATATAGAAGGCGGCGCTGGGCTGCTGGTCAACCACCTCGTAGCCGGCGTTCTTCACCTGGTCGATCAGCTCGCCGGTGGACATGGTGACGAAATCCAGCTCGCCGGACAGGAAGGAGTTCACAGCGGAGTTGGCGTTGGTGACGATGTTGTACGTGATCTCCTCCGCAGTGATGGTGTCTGCATTGTGGAAATCGGGGTTCTTCTTCACCTTGATATAGCTGTTGTGGCTCCACTCCTCGATGGTGTAGGCGCCGTTGGTGCAAAGCTTGTCGGCGTCCGTGCCGTAGACGTCAGCGCCAACCTCCTCGTAAAACTTCTGATTGACGGGAGCCAGGGTCTTGAAGGTGAACAGATAGGGAGCATAGGGCAGCGGGTCGTCCAGGGTGACGATGATGGTGCTGTCGTCAGGAGCTTTCACGCCGACCTCGTCCCAGGCCACTTCACCCTTGAGGTAAGCCTCGGCATTGTGGATGAAGAACAGCATATAAGCGTAGTCAGCAGCCACCTCCGGATTCAAGGCCTGCTGCCAGGCAAAGACAAAGTCCTGGGCAGTGACAGGGTCGCCGTTGGACCACACGCCGTCCTCCCGCAGGTGGAATGTGTAGGTCAGGTTGTCCTCAGAGACCTCATAGGTCTCTGCAGCAGCGGGCTGGGCCACATCGTTGCCGTCCAGCTCCAGCAAGGTCTCATACAGGGAGTTCAGCACGTTGAAGTCTGCGGCATAGCTGGCCAGCAGCGTGTTCAGGCTGGTGGGCTCCATGTTGATATAGTTGTTCATGCTGCCTCCGGAAGTTCCCGTGTCACCGGTATCCGCAGTGCTGCTTCCAGCGCCGGAGGCTGTGCTGCCGCCGTCGCTGCCGCCGCACGCGCTGATGGTGGCGCACAGCAGGACAAGAGCCAGGACAAGAGCCAGAATCTTTCTGAGCTTCATTTCGAATTCCCCCTAATACTTTTCGGATATAAATAATGGAAGCCGTGGAACACCTTGCGTTCCCATCGGCTGAGGACACTGTAACGATACACCTAGCGAAAGTGTTTTGCAATTGACAAAATCAAAAAATGCAGAATGAGAAAAGTGGCCTTTTTGTGATTTCCTACAAACTTATTCAAAATTCCTTCTTCCCACAATCGAAAAAATCTCAATTTTGTAACTGTTTTAGCGGGAGGTTACCGTGGTTCCCCCTCCAAAAACCAAGCGCTTTGCACAAATCCACCGTCAGAGAACACTTGTCCATAGCTGCGCTTTTTGCATTTTATACGGTGCGTTTTTGCGAATTTTCCCATCTGCCCGCAAAAACCACGGACCCGCCTGGTAAATCTTCGCGGTTTGTGGTAGAATATCTTTGAAGCAAGAAATTCCCTGCACGGGTCACAGAAAGGAGTCTCCGGTGAAACTGATCAAAAAACACATTACCTGGTTTTGGGACCGCGTCTGCCGGGACCGCTTGGATTCCACCGCAGCCCACGGCGCCTTTTTTCTGCTGATCTCGTTTTTGCCCTTTGTGGCCTTCCTGCTGACGCTGATGCAGCGCATCCACTTCTCGGATGGAGTTACGCTCATCGAGGCCGCTTTGCAGATCTTCCCCGACAGCGTGGCCGCCTATTTAGAAAACCTCCTCCCGGACCCCATCCATTCCAGCGGGGTGCTTCCTGTAGCGGTCATCGCCGCAGTGTGGTCCTCCTCCATGGGGATGCTGGCGGTCATCAAGGGGCTGGACCAAATCTTCCAGGTGGAGGACCCCCGGGGCTTTATCCGTCTGCGGCTGACCGCCGTGGCGTATGTCGTCATCTTTGCCGTTGTGCTGATTTTGGCTGCGGGACTGCTGGTGTTCGGCTCCTCCATCTACCGGTTTTTGCTGAAGCACGTCGCCCCGTCCCTGGCGAAGATTCTGATTCTGATTCAGTTCAAATCCCTGGCGGGGTTTGTGATGCTGTTTTTCTTCTTTATTTTGCTCTACAGCGGGGTGCCCCGCCGCCGGACCCGCTTTTCCCACATCACGGCCGGAGCAGCCTTCTCCGCCGGGGGATGGGTGTTGTTTTCCTACTTCTTTTCCATCTTTGTGGAAAACTTCTCGGATTTCTCCATCTACGGCAGTCTGGCCACCCTGGTGATTTTGATGTTCTGGCTGTTCTTCTGTATGTACATCATGTTCCTGGGCGCCGAGGTCACCATGTGGCTGGAAACCAGCCCCATTGCCATGGACGTGAAAAATCTGCGGAAAAAAGCCAAAAAGCGCCGGGCGCGGCAAAAGCTTCGCCGGGCGGAAGGCCGCTCCTGGCGGCCCCCACAGAAAAAGGAGTGATATCCTATGGCCTCTTTTCAACCGGATCTCCCCCAGCTGAAAGAGCTGTACGACCAATGGGGCGGCGAGCTGTTCGCCCTGTGCTTTCTGCAAGCGGGACGCCCCGCCTATGCTCAGGACCTGCTGGTCAGCGCCCTGTGCGATCTGGCGTCCAATCCCCGGCTGCACGCCTTGGCCCTCTCTGGGCGGGAGGGCTTCCTCCGGGCGGGGTACCTTACCTGCCGGGACGCCTCCTACCGCAGGCCCAAGCGCCGCAAGAATCGAAAAAGCCCCCAGGGCTCCCCGGAGCAGAGCGTCCGGCCAGCCCTGCCCTTTCTCATGACCGACTCCCTCCGGGGGATTCTGAAACTGCGTCTGCCCCTTTCGGCGGCGCTGTTCTGCCGGGAGCGGCTGGGGCTGGATTCCGACGCTGCGGGGCAGCTGCTGGGATGCTCGCCCCTGCGGGGGGAGCGGCTCCACGCCGCAGCCCTGAAAAAGGCCGGCATCACCCAGGAGCAAGCCCGGGCCGCTCTGGAGCCTTTGGCCCCTGGCGCCTGGGAGCTGTCCCGAGCCTGGGAGGAGTTTGAGCGTCAGCAGGCCCAGCCCAGCTTTGGGGCCCGGCAGCGGTACCGGCGGATTCGCCGGGCAGTGGATGCAGCAGTGCCCTATTTGGCCCTGGCCGTGATGGCCCTGTGCGTCACCGCCTACCTTGGGGTGGAGTACGGCTGGTTCGGCGCTCCATACACTCCCACCCAGCCCGTGGAGGGCGTGGTGGTGGATGAGGAATACGATGGGCTCTTCCGCCCGCCCTTGGAGGTGGGGGACGCGGCGGTCTACGTGCCGGAGGAGGGCGGTTTTGCGGAATACATCGTCCACAATACCCCCCAGGCCCCGGAGGACCTGCTGCGGCAGATGGTGTACTTAGGGGGCGCGCCGGAGGGCGTGAGCCTGCTGTCGGCAAATCTGGACACCCATGGGGTCGAATCCCGAGAGGGCAGCACTGTGACCTACACCATAGGGGAGGACATGACCCTGACGGTGGAGCTTTCGGAACAGGCAGCAGCCCTCTCCGGGGAGGAGGGGGAGCGGATGCTCCAGGCCATGGCCGCCACCTTCCAGAGGTTCTATCCCGGGCTGACGGAGCTTTTTATCCGCTGCGACGGGGAGGAGCTGACAATAAACGGCAAAACCTCCCAGGACTTCCTGGGGGTGGAACCGACCGTCACCCGCACCGCAGAAACGGACTATCGAAGCTGAGTCTTCTTCCTCAGCGACTTTATATTACATAAGAAAGGGAACTTATCATGAAAGCAAAAAAACTGCTGGTCATTGACGGCCAGGGGGGCCGCATGGGCGCTGCCCTGGTAAGTCAATGCAGGGACGCCGGGCTGCCCGTGCAGATCATCGCGGTGGGAGCTAACTCCGCTGCCACTGCCGCCATGCTCAAGGCCGGGGCCGACGCCGCCGCCACCGGGGAGAATCCCGTGGTGGTCAATGCCCGGGACGCCGCCGTGATTTTGGGCCCCATGGGGATTCTCACTGCCAACGCCCTGTGGGGAGAGATCACCCCGGCCATGGCTGCGGCAGTCAGCGAAAGTCCTGCAAAAAAGGTGCTGATCCCCGTAAACCGCTGCTCAGTCACCGTGGTGGGGGTGGAGCAGCTTCCCCTGGGGGATTATGTAAAGCTGGCGGCAGAGGCCGCCAAAGCCGCTTTGGAAGAAGAATGACCTCAGCCAAAGGAGAAAGCGTATGAATCAAAAAGAATTTGACCTGTGGGCCGGCAGCTATGACAAAAGCGTGGGCCTCAGCGACCAACAGAACACCTACCCCTTTGCCGGATACCGCCAGGTCCTGGGCGAAATCTATCGGGACGTGTTGTCCCAGCCCGCCAAAACAGTGCTGGATATCGGCTTTGGCACAGGGGTGCTCACTGCCGGGCTGTACCAGCAGGGCTGCCAGATTTTTGGCCAGGACTTCTCCCAAAGGATGATTGAGCTGGTACAGGAGAAAATGCCTCAGGCCCGGCTGTATCAGGGGGATTTTTCCCAGGGTCTGGCGCTGCCCCTGACGCAGCGCACCTACGACGCCATTGTGGCCACCTATTCCCTCCACCACCTGGAGGACGGACAGAAGGCCGCTTTCCTCCAAAGCCTGCTGCCCCTGCTGAATCCCGGCGGGCGCATTTACATCGGGGACGTGGCCTTTGCCTCCCGGGCAGAGCTTGAGGCCTGCAGGCTGGCCGTGGGGGAGGATTGGGACCAGGAGGAATTCTACTTTGTCTATGAGAAGCTGAAGCCCCTGCTGCCGGGACTGGAGTTCACGCCCTGCTCCTTCTGTGCGGGGATTTTGAAGCTGGGATAAAAATTTTTTTCAAAGAGGCTGTCACTTTTTTCCCAGCTGCAGCGTCTAATAGATATGGAAAAGGGGAACCGCAGGCGTAAGGCTTGCGGTTTTTTTCATTTTATGGTTTAATGGTAAGTAAGGTAAGGAATTGAAAGCGCTGCACAGCGGAGAAAATCCGCTGTCAACGCCTTGCTAAAGGACTGTTGCACATGGAATTGTGGGACCTCTACGACAAGGACCGCCACCCCCTGGGCCGCACCCATCCCCGTGGGGAGCCCGTGCCCGCCGGGGCCTATCATCTAGCGGTGATCGTGGTCATTGTCAACAGCAAGGGGGAGGTGCTTCTCACCCGCCGCGCCCAGGTCAAGGCAGCCTGTCCCGGCTGGTGGGAGAACACCGGAGGAGCTGTGCTGGCGGGGGAGACCCCCTTGCAGGCCATCCAGCGGGAGCTGCGGGAGGAAACCGGACTTTTGGCAAAGCCGGAGGAGTTCACCCTGCTGTTTCGGGAAAACTGCCGGGGGGACTGCCACTTCGACGTATTTGCCCTGACCAGGGATGTTACCATGGAGGAAATCCGCTTTCAGCCCGAGGAGACCGACGCCGCCCGGTGGGTCCCCCTGGGGGAGTGGGAGCAGGCCGCTGGGACAGAAGGGACCTTTTGCCCGGTGGGACCCCGGTTCCGCCAGGAGCTGTACCGCCGCATTGGGCAATACCTCCGGGGCTGCCGGGACTTTTCGCCAAAGCCCCCCGCCGTCCCCGAGCTGTGGGACCTCTACGACAAGGACCGCCATCCTCTTGGCCGGACCCATCCCAGGGGCGTACCCCTGCCTGAGGGGACCCGGCATCTGGCGGTTTCCGTGGCGGTGTTCAATGGCCGGGGACAGCTGCTCTTGACCCGGCGTTCCCCGGAAAAGGAGAGGCACCCCGGCTGCTGGGAGATCACCGGGGGCGCTGTCCAGGCGGGGGAGGATTCCCTCACCGCCGCCTACCGGGAGCTGCGGGAGGAAACCGGCATCCAGGTCCAGCCCCAGGAGCTGACCCTCCTGTGGACGGACTGCCTGTCCACAGCGTTTTTGGACATCTACGCCGTAAAGAGGGAGCTGCCCCTCTCCCAGGTGGTATTCCAGCCCGGAGAGACCGACGCCGCCCAGTGGATGGATTTCTCCCAGTGGCAGGACCTTGCAGGCCGGGGAGCGTATTTGACACCCTCCTGGCATCGGAGAGGGGGAGACCCCCTGTTCTCCCGGATGGAGGTCTTTTGCCGGGAGGGGATGGACACCCCAGCACAACAAGGATAACAGAAGGAGCGATACTATGGCATATAAAGTGGGAATGGTCAGCTTGGGCTGCGCCAAAAATCAGGTGGACGGCGAGGTGCTCATGGCCTCGCTGCGGGACGGGGGCTTTGTCCCGGTGGACGACGCCGCCATGGCGGACATCGCCATTGTCAACACCTGCGGCTTCATCGAGAGCGCCAAGCGGGAATCCATTGAGGAGATCCTGGAGCTGGCCACGCTGAAAAAAGAGGGTAAAATCAAAAAGCTGGTGGTCACCGGCTGCCTGGGCGAGCGCTATCAGCAGGAGATGCACGAGGAGCTGCCCGAGGTGGACGCGGTCATTGGCATCGGCGCCAACGGGGAGATCGCAGAGCTCCTCACCAAAATGATGGAGGAGGACCAGTATGTGGAGTCCTTCCCGGAAAAGGACAAAATGCCCCTGTGCGGCGGCCGGGTGCTGACCACCCCCAGCTATTTCGCCTATGTGAAGATCGCTGAGGGCTGCGACAACCGGTGCTCCTACTGCGCCATCCCCCTGATCCGGGGCGGATACCGCAGCCGCACCATGGAGAGCATCGAAGAGGAATGTCGCGCTCTGGTGGCCGATGGGGCCAAGGAGCTGATCCTCATTGCCCAGGACACCAGCCGTTATGGCATCGACCTGTATGGGGAATACTCCCTTTCCAAGCTGATGGAGCGGCTGTGCAAAATCGACGGCCTCCGCTGGCTGCGGGTGCTGTACTGCTATCCCGACTCCATCACCGACGAGCTGCTGGAGGTCATGGCCAGGGAGGAGAAAATCGTCCCCTACATCGACCTGCCCCTGCAGCACGCCTCCGGAAAGATCCTCAAGGCCATGAACCGCCGGGGCGACCGCCAGAGCCTGACGGCTTTGATGAAGAAGATCCGGGAGAAGGTGCCGGGCGTGGTGCTACGTACCACCCTGATCGCCGGGTTCCCCGGGGAGACCGAGGAGGACTTCACCGAGCTGGCCGAGTTTGTCAAGGACGTGAAATTTGAGCGCATGGGCTGCTTTGCCTACTCTCAGGAGGAGGGCACTGCTGCGGCAGAGCTGCCCGACCAGGTGGAGGACGAGATCAAGGAGCGCCGGGCAGAGATCCTGATGGACGATCAAATGAACATCATGGACGCCCAGGGGCAAGAGCTGATCGGCCAGACCCTTGAGGTGCTGGTGGAGGGCTTCGATCGGTACGCCGAGTGCTGGTTCGGCCGGTCCTATCGGGACGCGCCGGACATCGACGGCAAAGTGTTCTTTACCACTGGGGGCAAGCGTCCCCGGCTTGGCAGCTTTGTAAAGGTGGAAATCACCGACTGCATGGACGCCGATCTCACCGGCGAGCTGATGGAATAAAGGGGGAAACACCGTGAACCTGCCCAATAAGCTGACGGTGCTGCGGGTCATCCTAGTGCCGTTCTTCGTCTTTTTTATGCTGGCAGACTTTGTACCTCACCGGTACCTGTTCGCACTGCTGATCTTCTGCGGGGCGTCCTATACCGACCACCTGGACGGCAAAATCGCCCGGCGGGACCATCTCATCACCAATTTCGGCAAGCTGATGGACCCGTTGGCAGACAAGATCCTGGTGGTTTCGGCGCTGATCTGCCTGGTGAAGCTGGACCTGGCCTCCACCGTGTGCGTGCTGCTCATCATGATTCGGGAATTCTCCATCACCTCCATTCGCCTGCTGGCAGTGGAACAGGGGAGAGTGATTGCCGCCAATAATTGGGGCAAGGCAAAAACCGTCTCTCAAATGGCGGCTATCATCGCCATTCTGCTGATGCAGTACATTGGAACTTATGTGCCGGAAGCGGTTCCGGGCATGACCGTGGCGGGGCAGGTGTTGATTGTGATTGCCACATTCTTCACCGTGGTGTCCGGCGTGATTTATATCAAGGATAATATCGACGTGATGAAGGGCTAACGAAAAAGTTTTGCCGGCTTTTTCAAAAGCCGCAGGGGTTTGGGGGCAGCACCCCCAAGGTCTAAACCGGCGCAGCCGGAAAGAAAAACCAGCGCCGCAGGCTGCACGCTGCCGCAGGCAGATAGGCCAAGGCGCGGCCCTCTTACACCCAATAAAAAAAGGACATCCGAGTGTTCCGGCTCGAGTGTCCTTTTCTTGTTGGGCTGAGATGGGCCGCTGCCTCATTCTATCGCCCTGCGGGCGCGTGCGAATGAGGCAGCTAGTTTCTTTTTCCGGCTGCGCCGGTTTTAAGGTCGCAGCTTTTTGTAAAAAGCTGCTGCAAAAACTTTTTCGTTAGCGCGGCCGGGCGCTCATACCCGGCTCTCCACTCACCGGCGGCAGCAAATTGTAATTATACTTCGGCCGGTCCCCGGGCATATAAAAATACACAAACTTCACTGAGAAGATATCGCAGGTGATGAAGTCGTTTACGTTTTCATCGTACAGCGTCACAAAGCTTCGGCCCACAAAATACAGCATCCCCTGCTTTCGAATCATCTGCGCGGTACCGATCAAAAACTCGATGACCACATAGGCTCCTATATTCTGGGCCAGAATCGCCTGCATGGAGCCCCGCATCTCTTCACTATCAAACTTTTCCTGGGGCGGTGTGGAAAAATTGTCCAGGTCCCGGCTTCCATCGGCGCTCTCGCGAAAATCGCTGCGATGCCGCAGACGGTCCATTTGACTGTTGGATGTTTCCCTGTTTCTATTGGGCATAAAGCTCCCTCCTTTATGTCGAGGCATACGCCTCCGTTGGGTTATAAAAGCAGTGATCCCCTATGCGGATGACCAATTTGCCCACTCTGCTGGGAAAATTGTCCCGGCAGGTGACCGAGAACGGATTGTAAAACCACAGTGCAAACCCCAGGTTGGTTAGGCGATGTCCCGCCATGGCCCACTCTGCTATGTCATAATGCTGCTGCTCCGGGCGCATATTATAGATGTTTTGATAGTTATACGCACCTCCGACCATCTCCATGGCGCAGGTGAACTGTCCTTTTTGATAGATCACCTCCCGCAGCGTGTACAGCCTGCCGTATTCTCCATAATCCACCTGCACCCGGTTCATCACCACACTGGCCACCGCCCTCATACCAGTGTCGCCCTCGCCCCCCGCCTCGCACTGAATCAGCCGCGCAAAAAGCTCCACGTCAGAATAGGCCACCGCCCTCCCTCCCTTCTGTCGTGGAAGTTTATGTCCCTCCGCTCTAAAATATGCCCGCAGCCCAGCCGGGACCTCCTGCGCCGGCAGGGGACAAAAAAGGGGCTGCTGCCCAGCGGCAACAGCCCTTTTCCTCTTTGATTATGCTTGCAGGGTCGTGGTGAAGTATTCCTCAATGAAGTGAGCTGCCACAGCCCCGTCCGAGGCGGCGGTGACCACCTGGCGCAAAGGCTTTTTCCGCAGGTCCCCCACGGCGAACACTCCGGCAAGATTGGTCTTTGTGGTCTCTCCGGCCAGCGCATAACCGCTTTCGTCCAGCTCCACCTGGCCCCGGAACAACCCGGTATTGGGCACATGGCCCACGGCCACAAACACTCCATCGCAGGACAGCTCCTGGGATTCGCCGGTCTTTTTGTTATACACCCGCACCCCGGTGACGGTTTCGCCGTGAAGCAGCTCCTTGACCTCGCTGTCCCAGACGAACTCCACGTTTTCCGCCTTCTGCAGGGGGTCCAGGTACACCTTGGAGGCCCGCAGCTCGTCCCGGCGGTGGATCAGGTACACTTTCTTACAGATCCGGGACAGGTACAGCACATCGGCCACAGCGGTGTTTCCGCCGCCCACCACAACCACGGTTTTGTTCCGATAGAACATCCCGTCGCAGGTGGCGCAGTAGGAGACCCCCCGGCCCCGCAGCTCCTGCTCGCCCGGCAGGCCCAGCTCCCGGGGAGCCGCCCCGGTTGCCAGCACCACCGTCCTGGCCCGATAGGTGCCGTCCGGGGTGTGGATCTGCTTTTCCGGGCCAGCCAGCTCCACGCTGTCCACCTCGCTGAGCTTGGTCTGTGCGCCAAAGCGCTCAGCGCCCTGCTTCATCTGCATGGCCAGGTCAAAGCCCCCGATCCCCTCGGGAAAGCCCGGGTAATTGTCGATCACATCCGTGGTGCCCATCTGGCCGCCGGGGGTCAGCTTTTCCAGCACCAGCACGCTGAGGTTTGCCCTGGCAGCGTACAGCGCTGCGGTGTAGCCTCCCGGCCCGCCGCCGATAATCACCACATCGTACAAGGTATCCGCCATGATCATCCGCTCGCTTTTCTTATTTCAGCAGGGCTTCCAGCCGTGCCTTGGGCTGCACGCCCACCAGAGCCTCCTGCACCTGGCCGTTTTCAAACAGCATGGCGGTGGGGATGCTCATCACACGGTACTGAGCGGCCAGGTCCGGCTCCTCGTCGATGTTGATCTTGCCGACCTTCACCTTGCCCTCGTTCTCCTCAGCGAATTCGTCCACAATGGGGGAGAACATCTTGCAGGGGCCGCACCAGCTGGCCCAGAAATCCACCAGCACCGGGGTCTGAGAATTCAAAACTTCCTGCTGAAAATTGTCTTTTGTAATGGTGAGAACTGCCATAATCTATCCATCCTTTCCAGTGTTTCTTTCTAGGGTATTCCTTGGTCTGTGCCCTTATGATACCCCAAACAACGGCTTTTCGCTGTTGCAAATGCCACAACTGGAAAAAATTTTTTATTCCAATCCCGCCCAACGGAGGAACTCGGCAAAGCTCCCCTGGGGAATGGCGCTGAGATCCCGTCCGGTGGGATTCAGCAGGCAATCGGTGACCAGGTACACGGGAATCCCGGCCTTCAGGGCAGCGGTATCCTCCTGAGCATCATTGCCCACCATCAGGCACTCCTCCGGCCGCTTGCCGGTATTCCGAAGGATCTCCTCATAGTAAGCCGGATTGGGCTTGCAGGTGGTATAGGTCTCATAGGAGGTGACATGGGAGAAGTCCTCCGGCGTCAGCCCCACCCAAGAAAGCCGGGTCCCCACGCCCACCAAGGGGAAAATGGGGTTGGTGGCTAAAATCACGTCGAAGCCCTTGGCCTTGAGGCCATCCACCGCCCGCTTTGCCAAGGGATTCTCCCCGCAGGCAGCCTTTGCTTCGTGGAACTCCTCCACGTAGAAGCGGTCAAACTCCGGCCGGAGCTGTTTCACATCCTCGCCCAAGGTCTGGGCAAAAGTATCCCAAAAGGCCTGGTCGTTGGGCTTGGAGCCATCGTTTTTCACCATGGCCTTGGTGCCCTTCCACACTGCGGCCACCAGGGGTTCCGGCTCATAGCCATAGGGAGCGGCTTTTTTTGCCAGCAGGCCGAAATAGGTTTTGGTAAAGGCTTCCAGCTCCATGGGCAGCAAGGTGCCGTCCAGGTCGAACAGCACCGTGGTAATCTGTGGGTCCAGCATAGGTTCCTCCTTATGTGAGGTGTCAAGCGTAAAAGTTTTTAGTCAAGTTTTTTTCAAAAAACTTGCGGGGTTTGGGGCAGCGCCCCAAGGTATGCAGCGGCGTAAGCCGTAAAAGGAAAGCAGCGAACCGGGCGCACGCGCCGCAGGCGATAGCCCAGTGAGCGAACGGTTATCCCGCAGCAATTCCCTATCTTTTCTAAGGTTGTTCCTGCAGCAGGGCCGCTCCCAAAGCTACAGCCCTTTGGGCTGGTGCGCTTCGAGGGCTGGTTTTCTTTTCGGCTGCGCCGGTTAAGGTCGTGGGGAGCAGGACTCCCCTGGGGTACCACGTTCGGCACCGGCCGGAGCTGCGGCCTAGCGCCTTTGGCGCATCCGGCCTGGCTCCTGGTTTCTTTTGCGCTGCGCGCAATTTTAAGGTCGCGCCTTTTTGAAAAAAGGCGCCCCAAAAACTTTTTCGTTTTGGTTTATTCCACTGTTTTTGTGGCGATGACATTCACGCCCGTTCCTCCGGCGTTCTCCACCACCACGTCCCCCAGCTTCACTGGGGCTTGGATTTTCGCCGCCCGAATGGCTGTCATACAATCCCAGATCTTCCCCTTGGGAATGGGGTTCTGGGTACGCACGGGCACCAGGGGTGCTGTGCCGCCTTCCACCTTCACGGTGGAGGCCACCATCCGCTCCGGGGCGGTGATCTCCTTTTTGCCGTAGATCTCTCCACGCTTACAGGTATTCCCGGTCACGCTGACCACCTGGCCCTGGGCGTCCGTTTCCACCTTCAGCGGGCAGCCCAAGGGGCAACTGATACAGGTAAGCTCCATCACTGCCATCTCACTGCGCCTCCTCTTCCTCGGCCACCACGCGGATCACGCTCTCGCCGCCGGTGAGCCACTCTTTCTGAAAGACCACCTGCTCCATTTCGCCGGGGGCCATGACGGGCCGCTTCCGCTGGTACAGGAGCTTATCGTCTGCATAGACCTTCACCACGCCCTTGCGGATATTCCTGCCCACCCGGAACCGGACCATTACGCTGTCGCCCATTCGCTGGGGGCTGATGGTCACGGGCACGGTGTACCGGGCGGCGCCCTCGGGCTTTAGGGGAAGCTCGGTGACATTCTGCTCCTGACAGCCGGCAGCCACAAAGGCCGCAGCATGACGGCCCGCCTGCTGGGCCTCCTCAGAGACGTAGTCCACCAGGTCATGGACGTGAAGCACATTGCCACAGGCAAACACGCCGGGGATATTGGTCTCCAAGCTCTCGTTGACCTTGGGGCCGCTGGTCACGGGGGAGAGCTCCACCCCCACGGCCTTGGACAGCTCATTCTCCGGGATCAAGCCCACGGACAGCAGCAGGGTATCGCAGGGGATCTGCTCCTCCGTGCCGGGGATGGGCTTGGAATGCTCATCCACCTGGGCGATGGTCACTCCGGTGACCCGCTCCTTGCCCTGGATGTCGATGACCGTATGGCTCAGCTTCAGGGGGATGCCGTAGTCGTCCAAGCACTGGACAATGTTCCGCTTTAAGCCCCCGGAGTAGGGCATCAGCTCGGCCACGCACTTGACCTTGGCCCCCTCCAGAGTCATGCGGCGGGCCATAATCAGACCGATGTCGCCGCTGCCCAGGATGACCACCTCCCGGCCGGGGAGATAGCCCTCCAGGTTCACCAGGCGCTGGGCGGTACCCGCAGAGAACACGCCTGCGGGCCGGGTGCCGGGGATGTTCAGTGCGCCCCTGGGACGCTCCCGGCAGCCCATGGCCAGCACCACGGCTCCTGCCTCCACCACCTGCAAACCCCGTTCCCGGCTGACGCAGGTGACAAAGAGGCTGTCCCCCTGGCGCTGCAAATCCACCACGGTGGTGGACAGCCAATGGGGGATCTCCAGCTCCAAAGCCTTCTCAATAAACCGAGCGGCGTACTCCGGGCCGGTCAGTTCCTCTTTGAAGGTGTGCAGGCCGAAGCCGCTGTGGATGCACTGATTCAAAATGCCCCCCAGCTCCGGCTCCCGCTCCAGGATCAGCACGTCCTGAGCGCCGCTTTCCCGGGCGGAGATGGCTGCCGCCAGGCCCGCCGGACCTCCGCCGATAATCACAATGTCATGTCTCATAGTTGGTCCTCCCCCCGTGTCTTTTCCAGCACGATTTGGGCGTCCTTGCCGCTTTTGCGCACCTGGGTCAAATCCAGGCCCAGCTCCTGAGAGAGCAGGTCCATCACCCTGGGAGAGCAGAAGCCCGCCTGGCATCTTCCCATGCCCGCCCGGGTGCGGCGCTTGACCCCGTCCAGGGTCTTGGCGCCCAATATGCCGTGGATGGCGTCCAGGATCTCGCCCTGGGAGACCTCCTCGCACCGGCAGACGATCTGCCCATAAGCCGCGTTTTTCCGGATCATTTCCGCCCGCTGTTCCGGCTTCATCTCCTTGAGCTTTGGCACACCCTTGCGGATGGGGTCGAAGTCCGGGTTCTCCGGCAGGGAGAGTTTCTCTCCGATAAGCCCGGCCAGATATTCACCAATGGCCGGAGCGCTGGTAAGCCCCGGGGACTCGATGCCCGCCGCGTCAAAGAAGCCGGGGGCATTCTCACCCAAGACAAAGTCGTCCCCGTCCTCGTGGGCCCGCAGGCCGCTGAAGGAGGTAATCACCTGGCGGGTGGGGATCTCCTTCACCCCCAGGGCAGATTTCTCCAGCACCTCGGCAAGACCGGCCGCCGTGGTGGCGGTGTCCTCTTTCTCCTCAATATCCTTGGCAGTGGGGCCAAGCAGCAGGTTCCCATGGACCGTGGGGGAGACCAGCACACCCTTGCCGTATTTTCCGGGCAATTGGAACACCGTGCGGGCCACATGGCTTCCGGCGGTGCGGTCCAGCAGGCAGTATTCGCCCCGGCGGGGGGTGATGTGCAGCTTGTCCTCGCACACCCAGTTGTGCACCTGGCCGGAGTACACTCCGGCGGCATTGACCACGGCTCGGGCGACAAGGTCGCCCTTGCTGGTGTGCAGCACCCACAGATCCCCCTGGCGCTCCATACCGGTGACCTGGGTGTCAAAGGAGAACTCCACCCCGTTCTTGGCAGCGCTCTCCGCCATGCCCAGGGTCAGCTCAAAGGGACACACAATGCCGGAGGTCTCTGCCAGCAGGGCGCCGGCCACCTCCTCCGACAGGTTGGGCTCCAGCTCCCTAGCCTGGTCGCCGGTGAGCAGCTTCATTCCGGTGACGCCGTTTTTCACGCCCCGGTCGTACAGCTCCTTGAGCTTGGGCAGCTCCTCCTCTGCAAAGCACACCACAAAGGCCCCCACCCGCTTGAAGGGGATATCCAGCTCCTCTGCGAGCCTGTCCATCATCCGGTTGCCCAGAACATTCATCTTTGCTTTCATGGTGCCGGGCTCCGCGTCAAACCCAGCGTGCATAATGGCGGAATTCGCCTTGCTGGTACCCTCGCACACATCCACGGCCTTCTCCACCACCAGGAATTTCCCCTTCCTCCGGGAAAGCTCCCTGGCCACTGCGGAGCCGACCACGCCGGCGCCGATCACAATTGCGTCATACCGTTCCATTCTTTCACCGTCCCAATTTCCTAAAATCATGATTTGCCGCCGGAAATCCCAGCGGTCTTTCCTGTACTAGCATAGCACAAACCGCACCGCACCGCAAGAAAAGAAACGGGATTCCTGCCCCTGGGGAAGAACTTTGGAAAAATCCCTCCCCTCTCTTGACAGGCCGGGAAAAATCAGGGAAAATAGAGGGTAAAGATGTACAGACAGGTTCCCTGGGGAGGGCTCTGGGGAAGCTGAGAAAGGACGGGAGCTGTATGGAATATTTAATTGGTATCGACCTGGGCACCAGCGGCACCAAAACCGTGCTGTTCGACCGCACCGGCAAGGTGATCGCCAGCGCCACAGTGGAGTACCCCATGTATCAGGAGCACAACGGCTGGGCAGAGCAGGAGCCCCAGGACTGGTGGAACGCCACCTGCCAAACCCTAAAGGCAGTTGTGGAAAAGAGCGGCGTGGATAACGCCGACATCAAGGCCGTGGGCATCTCCGGGCAGATGCATGGCCTGGTGATGCTGGACAAGGAGGGACGGGTGCTGCGGCGGTCCATCATCTGGGCGGACCAGCGCACCGCCAAGCAGTGCGAGGAGATCACCCAGCTGGTGGGCAAGGAGCGGCTGATCGAAATCACGGCAAACCCCGCCATGACGGGCTTCACCGCCTCCAAGATCCTGTGGGTGCGGGAAAACCAACCGGAGATCTACGCCCAGTGCGCCCACATTCTGCTGCCCAAGGACTATGTGCGGTATGAGCTCACCGGCGAGTTTGCCACCGAGGTCTCCGACGCCAGCGGTATGCAGCTGCTGGACGTGCCGGGCCGCTGCTGGAGCCAAGAGGTCCTTGAGAAGCTGGACATCGACCCCGCTCTGCTGGCCAAGGTGTACGAGTCCCCGGAGGCCACCGGAGAGATCACCCAGAAGGCCGCTGCCCTCACGGGCTTGAAGGCGGGCACCCCGGTGGTGGGCGGCGCAGGCGACAACGCTGCGGCAGCCGTGGGCACCGGCGTGGTCCGGGACGGCAAGGCCTTTACCACCATCGGCACCTCCGGCGTGGTGTTCACCCATACGGATAAGATCTCCATTGATCCCCAGGGCCGGGTGCATACCTTCTGCTGCGCCGTACCGGGAGCCTGGCACGTCATGGGCGTGACCCAGGGCGCCGGACTGTCCCTGAAGTGGTTCCGGGACAACTTCTGCCAAGCGGAGAAGGACACCGCCTCCGGCATGGGAGTGGACCCCTATTACCTGATGGACAAGGAAGCCCAGCGGTCCCCCATTGGCTGCAACCGGCTGCTGTACCTGCCCTACCTGATGGGCGAGCGCACTCCCCACCTGGACCCCGACTGCCGCGGCGTGTTCTTTGGGCTGTCGGCCATGCACACCAAGTGGGATATGCTCCGCGCCGTGATGGAGGGCGTGACCTACTCTCTGCGGGACTGCATGGAGGTGCTGCGGGGGATGGGCGTGGACATCGGCGAGATGCTGGCCTGCGGCGGCGGCGGAAGCTCCCCGCTGTGGCGGCAGATGCTTGCAGATGCCTACGATTGCCCAGTGCGCACCGTGAAGTCCAAGGAAGGCCCGGCCCTGGGCGTGGCGATTCTGGCCGGTGTGGGCGCAGGGCTGTATCCCTCCGTCCAGGAGGCCTGTGACGCCATGATCCAGCTCAACGAGCCCCAGGCCCCCATCGCAGAGAACGTGCCCCAGTACGAGGCCTTTTATCAAGTGTACAAATCCCTGTACCCCGCTATGGCGGACAGCTTCAAGCGCCTGGCCCAGTTGGGATAATGGGGGTATCCTCTTTGCGCTCAAGGAGGACGATAGATGCAAAAAGGGACTGCCTTATAGGCAGTCCCTTTTCCATACGATACAGATCACTTTTGCGGGCCCTTCTTCTGGGGTGAGGCAAAAACGGCCTCGGCTTCCTCGTCCTCCATGTCGCCCAGCTTCTCCGCCATGACATAGCGGTCCACCAAGGAGGAGTCGGCCTCCGGCTCCTCACCGGCGCCCTTGGCGCGGAAGGCCACCTTCAGGGCAATGGGGGTCAGCACGGCGCAGCATACCACCATGATAATCACCGGGCCAAAGTACTCGTCGGGCATCAGCCCCATGGAGGCCCCACGGTTGGCCACAATCAGGGCCACCTCGCCCCGGCAAGCCATGCCCATGCCCACCTGCAGGCTTTCCCTCCAACTGAACTTGCAGGCTTTGGCGCCCAAGCCGCAGCCCACCAGCTTGGACAGTATGGCCACGGCCACAAGAAGCACGGCAAAGAGGACAATCTGCCAGCTCATGGCGGGGATGGCCACCTTTAAGCCGATGTTGGCAAAGAATACGGGGGTCAGCAGCAGATAGGACAGGGGCTGAAATTTGGATTCGATGTAAGCGCCCCGAGGAGTGTTGGCCACAATGACGCCGGCGGCAAAAGCGCCGATGATGTCTGCCACGCCAAAGACCTCCTCCGCTGCGAACGCCATGACCAAGCACAGCACAAAGGCCAGCAGGGGAAAGCGGTGGAGATTTTTTTGATAGCGGTTTTCATACCAGGTGATGAGCCTGACCCCGAAAAACGCCACCACAGCCACAAAGAGGAAAAACAGCACGATTTTCAACAGCACCACAGCCACGTTGACCGAATCCCCGGCCAAGCTGGTGACAATGGTCAGAACCACCAACCCCATCACATCGTCGATGAGCGCGGCGGCCAGGATGGTATTTCCCACCTTGGTGTTGAGCTTGCCCAGTTCCTTGAGGGTCTCCACCGTAATGGAGACGGAGGTGGCTGTAAGAATCGTGCCGATAAACACATGCTGCAGGATCATGCCCGGTCCGCTCTCTCCGGGAGCGAAGAGGAAGCCCAGCAGCGTCCCCATGCCCAGGGGCACCAGCACGCCGGTCAGGGCCACCAAAAATCCGGATTTGCCCGCGTGCTTCAGCTCCTTGATATCCGTGGACATCCCCGCCTCGAACATAATGACAATCACGCCGATTTCCGACAGGCTGCTTAAAAAGTCCGTGGGCTGGATGATGTTCAGCACAGCCGGGCCAAAAATCAATCCGGCCAACAAAGCGCCCACCACTTGGGGCAGCTGCAGCTTTCGGGTGAGCAGCCCAAGCACCTTGGTGCTCAGCAAAATGACGGCCACATCCAACAAAAATTGATACGTTTCCATAATCCGTCGACCTCTTTCCTGATTCTGTTCTTTAAGATACCAACCTCATTATACCAAGTACTATTATACCCATTCCCCCTGAGATTGCAAGAAAATCTGTTGACCCCTGGGTTTTCAAAGCCGCTTTTTCTTACATAACGAAAAACCCCGGAGCTACAACTCCGGGGTCTTTTGTCCTGTCTATTGGACACGCACATCGTTTTTGCCTACAGAAAGTTTGGAATAGCCCCAATCAGGGGAGGTTCCATACCTCTTTGGATTTTTCTCTCTTTCGAGATAACATATAGCTACAGAGTTACATACCAGAGTAGCCTATTTCGCGGCAATATTTGCAGATAATATTTTTCCCTTATGTCTTTCGGCAATTCAGGGTAAAACCATTTCTCTGCATAAGTCACAGTATCATTATCCCATAATCTTTTTGTATCTAAGATTATTTCGATATTGAATTGATGAATACCTTCTATTAACCGTCGTGCTAATGCTATCATTGCTCTTTGTTCAACGGAGGTAGTGTCCCTTAGACATTCCAAGTACAAGTGATCCATAAGTATGGCTATAACAATTGGTGTATATGCTTCTTGTAAATAAGAGGTGCTTGCTAGTACAAAGTTTCTTACTTCATTATCCTTATCAATACTGATGTTTGGAAAATCATTTCTATTTGCTTCAAATTCGTCTGTTGCTATACCAATAGTGAACGCAATGATATATAGTTTGAAAAAATATTGATATAATTTTCCATAATCACCGGTTTTATACACATCTAATCCAGATACCATAACCATATACACCACCTGCTGTAATCAATAGATCGGGCCGTAGTGCCTGCAGGCTGCAAAATCCACGGCCTCCTTGTTCTGGGTGCCAAAGGCGGCCCAGGAGTGGGGACGGTAGATCTTCTCCTCGGGCACATTGTGCAGCGCCACAGGAATCCGCAGCATGGAGGCCAAGGTGATCAGATCCGCGCCCACATGGCCGTACACCGTCACGCCGTGATTGGCGCCCCAATTGGCCATCACGCTGTACACGTCCCGGAACGCTCCCTCGCCCGTGGTGCGGGGTACAAACCAGGTGGTGGGCCAGGTGCGGTCCGTGCGCAGGTCAATGGGAGTGTGGATCTCGTCGGGCAGATTGGCGGTCCAGCCCTCAGCCAGCTGCAAAACAGGGCCTACGCCCTCCACGATGTTCACACGCAGCATGGTCACAGGCATCTCGGCAGTGCAGCGGAAGTGGCTGGAAAACCCGCCGCCCCGGAAATACTCGTAGTTGGCGCGGCACCAATCCGTGGCGCCCAAGCAGGCCTGGATGTCCTGATCCGTCATCTCCCAGAAGGGCTTCATGATATGCTCGCCCTCATCGTTGGTGGCGGCGCCGTTGCCGTCCAGCGCCGTTGCGCCGGAGTTTATCAGGTGAATGAAGCCGTCAGCGGCTACGCCCTCGGGCTTGTGGCCTGTGACCCGCTCACAGGCCTCGGGGCTCCAGTAGGTGCGCACATCGTGGAAGCAGGGGGCCGTCCCGGTGACTAGGGTGCCCAGCATCATGGCCACGCCGTTGAGGGTGTCGTTCTCCGTGGCAAAGGGAGTGGGACGCTTGGGGCCGTTCCAGTCAAAGGTGGAGGCCATGATTGCCTCGGTAAAGTCGGCGTTGGGCAGCCAGTCGGTCCAGTTGCGCTGACCCTGGAAGCCGCCGGCGACAGCGTTCTTGCCCAGAGCCTCCTCGTGCCAGCCCAGCTCGTCCAGCTTGGGATTGCCATAGAGGATATCCCGGATGACCATGGTCATCTTAGTGATGAACTCCCAATCCTTGTCGGCGGGCACCACCTTGGACTTGCGGATGATCTCCGGCAGATTCTTGTCAGCGTTGCAGTCAAAGCCCTCATGGCAGTTCTGCTTGACCCAAGCCAGGGCCTTCTCGTACTCCTCATGGTCATAGATTTCCAGGGTGATGCGGCGAATGATCTCGGTCATATCCACCCACTCGGGACGGATGCCGAAATACTTCTGGAACATGGCGGCGTCGCAGTAGCTTCCCGCAATCCCCATGGCAACGCCGCCCAGGTTGACATAAGATTTATTCTTCATCCAGCCCACGGCAACCGCACAGCGAGCAAAGCGAAGGATCTTCTCCGCGGCGTCAGCGGGAACGGAGGTATCGGAAGCCTCCTGCACATCGTGGCCGTAGATGGAGAAGGCGGGCAGGCCCTTTTGTGCATGAGCTGCCAGCACAGCGGCCAGGTACACAGCGCCGGGGCGCTCGGTGCCGTTGAAGCCCCACACAGCCTTGATGGTCATGGGGTCCATATCGAAGGTCTCGCTGCCGTAGCACCAGCAGCGGGTGACGGTGAGGGTGGCCACCACGTTCTCCTGAGAGAACTTGTCGGCACAGGCAGCAGCCTCAGCGCCGCCGCCGATGGTGGAATCCGCAATCACCACCTGGACGGGAGTGCCGTCGGGATAGCGAAGGTTCTCCTCAATGAGGGCCTTGGCGTTTTGCGCCATGGCCATGGTCTGCTCCTCCAGGCTCTCCCGGACGCCGCCCCAGCGGCCGTCGATGGTGGGACGAATGCCAATCTTTGGATACAACATATCAAATGCCTCCTTGATCTTTTAAGATGTCTTGATAACGGGCATAGCTTTGATTCCAGATTTCACTGCCCTTGGGATCGTAACGGGTCACCGGCTCGCTGCGGGCGAGCATCCGCCGTCCGGCCTCCACATCGGGCAGCTCGCCCAAGGCGGTAAGCTGCACAAGCACGTTTCCCAGGGCGGTGGCCTCCACCGGTCCGGCAATCACCGGGATTCCGGTACATTGGGCGGTCATCCGGCAGAGCAGTCCGTCCTTGGCGCCCCCGCCCAAAATGTGCAGGGCAGAGAACCTCCTCCCCGTGGCCTGGGTCAGCTGATCCAGGCTGAACCGGTATTTCAATGCCAGGCTTTCATAGATGCAGCGCATCACCTGACCAACCGTCTCCGGCACAGGCTGCCCCGTGCGGCGGCAGTATGCCCGCACTCTGCCGGGGATGTCCCCGGGCGGGGTGAACTCCGGCGCGTCGGGGTCAATGAAGCTTTGCAAAGGCGGCGCCTCCAATGCCAGCCGTTCCAACTGGGCATAGGAGTACTCGCTCCCCTCCCGGCGCCACTGCCGGCGGCTCTCTTGAATCAGCCACAGACCGATGATGTTCTTTAAGTAATTGACCTTCCCGTTGGCGCCCACCTCATTGGAAAGCCCCAGCTCCCGGCTTTGGGCGGTGAGCAGCGGCTGGTCCAGCTCGCAGCCCAGCAGGCTCCAAGTGCCGCAGGACAGGAACGCCGCATCCTTTTCCGGCTCGGGCAGAGCCGCCACCGCGCACTGGGTGTCGTGACCCGCTGCGGCAATGACCTTGGCCCCCTGATACTCCCCGATGACGCTGCCGCTTTTCACCAGGGATGCAAACAGCGCGCGGGGAATGCCGTAGGCGTCCAGGACCTTTTGGCTCCAAGCCTTGGTGCGGGGGTCCAGCAGCTGGCTGGTGGAGGCGATGGTGGTCTCGCAGGCCTGGGCGCCGCACAGGGCGTAGGCCAGCAGATCGGGCATGAACAGCAGGCGATGGGCCTTTTCCCACAGCCACGGCTCCTGCTCCTGGATGGACAGCAGCTGAAACAGGGTGTTGATGTTCATGATCTGAGTGCCCGTCTCCCCGTAGAGCTCCCCGGCGGGAAGGCGCTTCAAAGCCCGCTCCGCCATGCCCTCGGTGCGCTCATCCCGATAGTGGACCGGGTCCTCCAAAAGCCGGCCGTCCTTGTCCAGCAGGCCGAAATCCACGCCCCAGGTGTCAAAGGCCAGGCTGTCGCATGGACCCGCCCTTTTGACGCCCAGGCGGACATTGTCCATCAATTCCTCAAAGTTCCAGCGAAAATGACCTTGGGCCTCCCGGGGATTGTTCTCAAAGCGATGGATCTCCTGATAGCGAAGGCCCTTACCGTCGTACTCCGCCAGAATCGCCCGGCCGCTGGAAGCGCCCAGGTCAAAGGCCAGCACCCGCTTCATGGGACCACCTCTTTTTTCAGCATGGCCAATCACCTCAATCCGTTGTCGTATTTCTTATACCCCGGATGGCGTCCGGTCACACGGTAAAAGCCCCGCAGGTCGATGAGCTTTTGAATGTTTTCCCGGCTGATGTCCTTGCTGCCGCCCAGAATCACCGCGTTGATGGTGATTTTAGCCCACAGCTCCAGGCTCTCCATGCGGTAAAACGCTGTGATCACATCGGAGCCCACCGCCAGAGCGCCGTGGTTTTCCAGCAGCATCACATCGTGCTCCTCCAAATAGGGCTCGATGGCGTTGGGGACCTCATTGGTGCTGGGGGTGCCGTAGGGGGTCAGGGGCACGCTGCCGATCACCGCCACGTCCTCGATCATGTTGTACATATCCATGGCCTTGTGGGCCACGGCAAAGCCGGTGGCTCCCGGAGGATGGGCGTGGACCACGCACATCACATCGGGCCGCTTTTCATAACAGCGCAGATGCATCTTCATCTCACTGGAGGGGCGCAGACCTTCCAGCCCCTCTATCACCTGCAGCTCCTTGTCCACGTGCAGCAGCTTTTCCGGGGTGATAAAGCTCTTGCTCATGCCGGTGGGGGTGCACAGGAAGGTGCCGTCGTCCAGCCGGGCGGAAACATTGCCGTCGTTGGCAGCGACCCACCCCAACTGCCACATCTTGTGGCACACATCGCAGATCTCTTCCTTTAACTGGTTGATACGCTGGCTGTCCATAGGAGGACGCTCCTTTCGCATGATATTTGATTGTATTATATCGTGTTGAAAAGCTTGTTGTCTTGGTATATAATCGAAATTATCCGGACAAAATTCACTTTTTACAGGAGGCGGCCATGCGATACCTGGCAATTCACGAGAAGGCGGTGCGCGGCACCTTTGATTTTCCCATCCAACTGTACTATGTAGACGCATCCCATCCCCGGTATGAGATGCCCTTCCATTGGCATATAGAGCATGAGCTGATTCTGGTGCTTCAGGGGACGCTGCGGCTGTCGGTGGACGGGGAGCCCTTTGTGCTGAATCCGGGGGACTGTATGCTGATTGCAGACGGCTCCATCCACGGCGGGACGCCCAAGGATTGCATCTATGAGTGCTTGGTGTTCGATCTGGAGCGGTTCTTGGCAGGGACCACCACCTGCGGGCAGCGTTTGCTGGCTCTGGAGCAGGAGGGAGCGCGATTGGAGGGGAAATTCCCCAAAGGAAGCGGAGCGGCGGCGCTGGTGAACCGGATGTTTCAGGGGATGGAAACCGAGAGCGCGGGGTATGAATTCACCACTGTGGGGCTGTTGTGGCAGTTGTGGGGGGAGATGCTGGCCCATAAGCTGTATATTCCAGCCAAAGCCGAGGGCGCCCGGGATGCCCGGGATGCCCGGCGGACCAAAGCGGTGAAAAACGTGCTGCGGCGGATTCGAACGGATTATGCTGAGGCGCTGACCCTAGAGGAGCTGGCAGCGGAAGCAGCCCTAGAGCCCAAATATTTCTGCCGGGTATTTCGCCAGCTGACAGGGCGAACGCCGGTGAACTATCTCAACTACTACCGGGTGGAATGCGCGGCGGAGCTGTTGTGTTCCACCCAAGAGAGCATCACGGATATTGCGCTTTCCTGCGGCTTTGGCGATGTGAGCTATTTCAGCCGGATGTTTCGGCGTTACAAGGGCGACCCACCCAGCCAGTACCGTCGGGAGCATATGGCGCTGACGTAACCGGCCTCACTGGCAGGTCAAAAGAATCACTCCCCGGCGAACCGCCCCTCCTTGGTTCGCCGGGGATTTTGCTAAAAAAGGGGCAAATTCAACCTTCTATCCCAGGGAAACACGGAAAAACGCAGAGGTTTCCCCAGCATTTTCCCACCCCCAGCCCAGGGTGTGAGTTTATAGATAACTTAAACTCACAGGATCATGCCCTGTGAGAA
>CAUWLU010000006.1:0-65428 GCA_963559705.1 uncultured Acutalibacter sp. | reverse complement strand
TCACCCCATCTGTTAGATAGTATATCATACTGTCTAACAAATGGGGTGCTGTTCACTTGCCGGCCGCGGGTGTTTACTTCCAGGTCCCCGGCCCGCAGCACAGGGGAACTGGGCCCTTGGGGACGGCGCAGCTGCACCTGAATCCGTGCCAGAAGCTCGGGGATTTCAAAGGGCTTGGTGAGGTAGTCCGCCGCCCCGCCCAGCAAGAGCTTTACCTTGTCCTCCACGCCGGCTTTGGCGCTGACTACAATCACCGGGACCCCTTTGAGCTGGGGCAGCACTTCTTCTCCCGACAGACCGGGGAGCATCAAGTCCAGCAAGATCAGGTCGGGGGTTTCCTGACTCAGCAGGTACACCGCCTCGGTGCCGGAGTAGGCCCGGCGCACCTGGTACCCCTCCTGACGGAGCACCTCCTCCAACAGGTTTCCAATGGGCAAATCGTCCTCAATGACGGCGATGGTTTTCACAGAACAGCACCTCTTTTTTGGCCGAACCAGCGGCCGGATTGATTCTAGTATAGACCACGCCTTGGAAAAAGGGAAGGGGTCGGAAATCGAATGCGGTTCCGCGGGGCCGGTTTCCCGTGCTTTTGGGGCAGGTGACTAAGAGAAAGATTACCTATTAAAGTCAAGAGATGAAATGGAGTAAGAAGATGGTAAAAAAGAGTATAGATGAAAGAAAGCCGCGAAAAGCATTAGGGAAAGCGGCGGCTGAAAGGGAGAACAGGCCATCCAGAAAAGCTCGACGGTCGGGACAGCAGCGAGAAAGGAAAATCAAAACGGGGAGAAGACTGCGGCAGGCATGGTCAGACTCTAGCTTGGGGTAGGGTCCTGCGTGCCTGGAATATGTTCCCCTTGACGGAAGCCTAGATGGAGGAGCTGCGCCGCTATCAGGCAGGGGAGCCCCTGAAGTTTGAAGTAACTATGGATATGCTGGATACCATGGCATGAGAAAAGTGAAGAAACGGATGATTTCAATTGTAAAGGCCTGGCCTTTTACCGCAGTTTGTATCACCATCTCACAGAGGGGACTGCCTTTGAAATCCAACTGGACCAGGTGCGCAAGCAGATCGCTGTGATCGAGGAAGCCCATCGGCAGAACGACGCCTATATGCCCAAGCGCTATTCCTGACCTCTCGCTCTTGCGGGATCTGAAAATAAATGGAAGCTGAGAAATCGGCGAACAAGAAACCGGCCCAATGCGGCCGGTTTTCTGCGCTTTGGAGTTAGCGGGAAACCGGCGTTTTCAGCGCACGATTCCCCTTGCCGTCCGGAAGATATGAACGCTTTGAAAGGAGTTTTCTAACGCGATTTTATCAAAAAAAGAAATCCTGCGCGGCAAAATTCCAAATTGTTGAAATTGCATGGTATAGCGGGCATGATGAGGCGTTGACAGACCGGGAAGCTGGCGGCTTTTCTGAAAATTGTGATAGAAAAGTCAAGATAGTTGAACGAAATGATGGAAAACTTGTTTACAATTTGGACACAATATGCTATTATTACAATAAACAGAATCGCAGCTCAAAGGGTGCTCTTTGGGCTATTCCTTTGCAAAGCAAAGGAATAATCGGGATCTGTGAAAAAATTTCAGCAAAGGAGTTTGCGAAGATGCGAAAGAGAATCATTGCCATGATCCTGTCTGTGATGATGGCGGCTAGTTTGGCAGCTTGCGGCGGCGATACTGCCAGCAGCGGGAACAGTTCTGCCACAAACAGCGGCGCCGAGTCCAGCAGCAATGCTGGCGAGAGCAGCACCTCAGAGGGCGGCGAGGAGGCCACTGACGGAGAAATCACCTGGACTACTTCGGAAGAGGTGGAGGACGACGCCCCCGCCGGAGAGACCGATGACCGGGCTTTTAAGAAGTTTGACGAGCCTGTCACCGTCACGTTTGCACAGCAGATCGACCCTGCCGACACCACCCTTCCCGAGGGTGACGACGTGGAGAACAACCAGTACACCCGGTATCTGAAGGACACCTTCAACATTGTCTTTAAGCCCGAGTGGACCGCTGGCTCCGCTGCCGATTTCCAGCAGCGCACCTCTTTGGCCATCGCTTCCAGCGACCTGCCCGACACCATGGTGCTGCCCAACCGGAACTACATGGTTAAGGCTTCTCAGGCTGGATTGCTGGCCGATCTGCACAGTGTTTTTGACGGCTATGCCTCCAAGCAGGTGAAGCAGATCATGGAGTCCACCGAGGGAAGGGCTTACGATAACGCTACTTACGGCGGCGTTTTCTCCGCACTGCCCAACGTCTCTGTGGAGACCGACGGTATCTATGTGATGTTCATCCGTCAGGATTGGCTGGACCAGCTGAAGCTGGAGGTCCCCAAGACCGTATCTGATATCGAGGAAGTGGCCAAGGCCTTCATGGAGGCCGGCTTGAGCCCCAAGTATGCCATTGCCGGAGTGGGCCAGGGCCAGCGCAGCTATGCAAACTTCCTGGAGTCCGGCAATAAGAGCCTGGGCTATGACGCCATCTATGCTGCAAACGATGCATACCCCGGCTTCTTCTACCGCAACGACAGCGGCGAGCTGATCTACGGCACCAACACCGAAGAGACTCGCGCCACTCTCGAGCTGCTGGCCGACTGGTATTCCAAGGGCCTGATCAACCCCGAGCTGGGCATGTCCACCAACGGCGACGAGTCTGCCGCTATCAAAGAGGGTACCTGCGGCATCGCCTTTGGCCCCTGGTGGTACCTGGGCTACGGCAACGGCGATTCCTACATGAACGACCAGACCGCCGACTGGCAGGCATATCCTGTGTACGACGATCAGGGCAACTGGAACGTGAAGATCAAGGACGTTGGCTCCTCCTACACGGTAGTTTCTGCCGATGCCTCTGAGGAAGTCCAGCAGGCAGTGGTCATCACCTGCAACGCTCTGGTGCGCGACGAGTCCATCATGGATACCTCCGTTGCGATCGGCTGGTGGCCTGTGCGCAACACCATGGCAGCCATGGACGAGTGCGAATATGAATATGAAGCGATCTATAAGGTGCTCAAGGGCGAGGCCGAGATCGAGGACTACAACGTCCCCGGCAGCCTGTACAAGAACCTGTATTCCGACCTGCTTTCTCTGGAGGAGGTCATCTCCAAGGATTACGATCCTAACGAGCAGCTCCATGTTACGGATATGGACGTGCTGACCAACAACGGGCAGTTCAACCGTCTGACGGCTCTGCTCATTGGTGACCGGCCCTATGCTACCGAGGAGCCTGACAAGAAGGTCCAGTCTGAGATTTATTACACCATCGACGTGTTCGATCAGTATTGGACTCAGCTGCAGGACTTGGAAGACCAGATGGCACTTTCCATCATGACCGGCAAGTCCGATATCTCCGCTTTCGACACTTACGTGGAGAGCTGGAATTCCATGGGCGGTCAGGAGATCCTGGCAGGCATCGAGGAGTTTTTGAGCGAAGGCTGATTTAGACGCTGAAGCATGTTTCGAAGCAAGGGCGATTTTCCGCAGCCAGGAGAACTCCGCCCTTGCTTTTTGCAATAAAAGCATAGCGGATGTGAGCGTGATCTAAAAAATAACTAGAAGGAGGAAGAAACTATGTCGGACAAGGGACAGGGTGTCGCAAAAAAGAGACGTTCGCTGCCCAACAGCTTTCACTACACAGTGATGATGGTTCCCGGGTTTGTATGGTTGTTTTTGTTCAGTATCGTCCCCATGGTGGGAATTATCATGGCCTTCCAGAACTTCAATCCCGGCAAGGGGATCTTTGGTTCGGATTGGGTGGGCATGGACAACTTCGTCTATCTGACCCGTCTGGGAAATGTTCCTGAAATTATTCGAAACACCTTGGTGATCGCAATTGGCAAGCTGGTGCTGAACATCGTGGTGCCGTTGGTGTTTGCCCTGCTGCTCAATGAGTGCAGAAACATGAAGTATAAAAAGGTGGTTCAGACCATTGTCTATCTGCCCCACTTCATTTCCTGGGTTATCCTGGCGAATATCTGCATGAATATTTTTGGGTATTTCGGCATTTTCAATAAGATCTTGGGCTTGTTTGGCGTGGAGCCCACCATGTGGCTGCAAGAGCCCAGCCTTTTCCAGGGATTTATGATCGGCACGGATGTGTGGAAGGAATTCGGCTACAATGCGGTCATTTATTTGGCGGCTCTTACCGGCATCAGTCCCAGCCTGTATGAGGCGGCGGCCATTGACGGCGCCAGCCGCTGGCAGCAGGTCACCCGCATCACTCTTCCTGCATTGATTCCCACCGTGGTGCTTTTGGCAACCTTGGCAATGGGCAATGTGCTGAACGCTGGCTTTGACCAGGTGTTCAATATGTACACTGCCGTAACCTATACCACCGGCGATATCATCGATACGTATGTCTATCGCATCGGCATTACCAATATGCAATTCTCACTGGCAACCGCTGTGGGCCTGTTCAAGTCCGTGGTCAGCTTTACTCTGATCACTCTCTCGTATTTGCTGGCTTACAAATTCGCAGATTACACGATTTTCTAAGAGTGGGGGTGAATGTAAATGGTAAAAAACAAAACGTTTGGTTCCCGCCTGTTTGACGTGGTCAATGTGATCATCCTGGCGATTTTGGCGATCAGCTGCTTGTATCCTCTGTGGTACACCTTCTGCGTTTCTGTTTCGGAGAAGACTGCGGTGGCCTCCGGCTTGGTCACCATGTGGCCCATCGGCTTCAACTTCAAGGCTTACGGCCTGGTGATGGGTGACAGTGCGTTCTGGAATTCCTTCTGGATTTCCGTACAGCGGGTGGTTTTCGGTACCGCATTCACTATGGTGGTCATCATCATGCTGGCCTACCCGTTGTCCAAAAACACACGGCAGTATAAGCCCCGCAACATCTTCATGTGGATTCTGATTTTCTGCATGCTGTTTAACGGAGGCACCATCCCGTGGTTTATCACGGTGAAAAGCTACGGCCTTTTGAACACCATGGCTGCTCTGGTTTTGGCGGGAAGCGTTCCGGTGTTCAACGTCATTCTGCTGATGAACTTCTTCCGGAACCTGCCCAACGACCTGGAGGAGGCCGCAGCCATAGACGGCGCTGGTCCTTGGCGCATCCTGTGGCAGATCGTGGTGCCCTGCTCGGTGCCGGTTATTGCCACGGTGGTGCTGTTTACCTCTGTGGGCTATTGGAATGAATTCTTCCAGGGTTTGGTTTTGATGCAGCGTGCAGAGATGTACCCCCTGCAGACCTATATCAAGCAGATCGTGGTGCAGATCCCTGCGGGCGTCACCATGACCGCTGAGGAATACCAGCGTCTGGCAGAGCAATCCAACAAAGCCTTGGAGTGCGCTAAGGTCTTTATTGCCATGATTCCGCTCTTGATTGTCTATCCCTTCCTGCAGAAGTACTTTGTCAACGGCATCACCCTGGGCGCTGTCAAGGAGTGATCGCTCTCGGTGCGGGCGGCGGCTCTGTATGGGCGCCCTCGCTTTGCAGGATGAACGGTATGCGTGTATCTGGCGTTTATCAATTAAAAAATGGAGGATTTGTTTAAGATGAAGAAAAAGGATTATGCAGCTCTTACCCCGCCCATGGGCTGGAACAGCTGGGACTGCTATGGACCTTCTGTAAATGAGGAGCAGCTTTTGGGCAACGCCCAGTATATGGCCGACCATTTGAAGGAGTACGGCTGGGAGTATGTGGTATGTGATATTCAGTGGTCCGAGCCCACGGCGGGAAAGGTGAGCCCCTATTATGTGCCCTTTGCCTGGCTGACGCTGGATGAGTATGGCCGGCAGCTCCCTGCTCCGGAGCGGTTCCCCTCTGCGGCGGATGGCAAGGGATTTGGCCCCATTGCTGAGAAGATCCACAGCTTGGGATTGAAATTCGGCATCCATATCATGCGCGGCGTGCCCCGTCTGGCAGTGCATAAGCACCTGCCTGTGAAGGGGACGGACGTTACCTGCGATCAAATCGCTGCCAGTGCTTCTGTGTGCCGCTGGAATACCGATATGTATGGTATCGACGCGGAAAAGGAAGGCGCTCAGGCTTATTACGATTCCATTTTTGAGCTGTACGCCTCTTGGGGTGTGGATTTTGTGAAGGTGGATGACATCTGCAATACCAACGCATATCCCAACGCACCCTATTCTGCGGAGAAAGAGATCGAAATGATCCGCAAGGCCATTGACAAGTGTGGGCGCGATATGGTGCTGAGCCTTTCTCCCGGCCCTGCTGTGATCGACAAGGCCTGGCATTTGCGTGAGAACGCCAATATGTGGCGGATCACCGATGATTTCTGGGATCGCTGGGATCTGCTGCAGGAGATGTTCTGGCGCTGCGAGGTGTGGGAGCGCCAGGTGTCCCCGGGCTGCTGGCCCGACTGTGATATGCTCCCGATTGGAAGAATCCGGCTGCATTTGAAAGACTGGAAAGGCCAGCTGCAGTATGAGCGGGGCAGCGATTGGACCCAGTTCACCAAAGAAGAGCAGATCACCATGATGAGCTTGTGGTGCATCTTCCGCAGCCCGCTGATTATGGGCGGCGAGATGCGTGACAACGACGAATTCACGCTGTCCCTGATGACCAATGCGGAGATCCTGCGGATGCACCGCTTTGGCACAGGCGCTCATCAGGTCTACCGCACAGAGCGCGCCTGCGCTTGGAAAAGTGTGGATTCTGAGGACGGCAGCGTGTATGT
This sequence comes from uncultured Acutalibacter sp., assembly GCA_963559705.1. GTDB lineage: Bacteria > Bacillota > Clostridia > Oscillospirales > Acutalibacteraceae > Acutalibacter. The sequence continues at coordinate 58,782 of CAUWLU010000006.1, read as the reverse complement.
GGCGCTGTTCAACCTGTCTGAGGAAGAGCGCGAGGTGACTGCCTGCTTTGAGGAGCTGGAGCTTTCCGGCGCCTATGCTGCGCGCGAGCTGTGGACCAAGCAGGATCTGGGTGAGATCATGGGCAAGCTGTCCGCGACGCTGCCTAAGCATGGCGCTGCGGTGTACCGTCTGACTGCGGCAGAGAAGTAAGCTGCCGTCAAGCTGCCTGAAATAAAGATTTGCACGCAAACAGCGGCGTTTCCGTTTCCTTTTTGGGGGAGCGGGACGCCGCTGTTTTTCTGCTCGTGATAGGGGATAGGAGCGGGGCCTGGCCGCCAGACACTATAGCGGATCGCCGGGAAAAAAAGGTTGGATACGGACGGCTCTTGTGTTGACGAAACAGGATAAATGGGTGCTTTGAATCTCTCTTTTCTGTGAAAAGCGCTTGACAGGGGAAAGGGAGTATGTTATCCTACGGGTAGAGAAACAAGTTTAGGAAACTTGTTTCTCTACGGAGGGAGTCACCTATGAATATTCGGGATATTGCCAAGCTGGCAGGTGTTTCTGCTACGACAGTTTCGAAAATTCTAAATAAGAAAGATCAGGCTATTAGCGCGGAGACTCGTCAGAAAGTATTATCCGTTATTAAGAAAACCCATTATCAACCCAGCCGCGCTCCGGCAGGCATTGGCTTTTCCACCCGCTCCTTTTTGCTGGGGGTGGTGCTGCAGAGGCATTTCTGTGCGGATGCTGTTTTGAAAAGTATTCTCAAAACAGCGTCCCAAGAAGGGTATTCCGTGATGGCGCGCTATGCGGAAACAGCGGAAGAAGCATGGGAGAGCATACAGGTTTTGCTGGAATATCCCATAGAAGGCCTTTTGTCCTGCGGCGTTTTTCCGGGGAGTGAAGGAAATCCGGAGCTGCCCCGGCCAGTGCCTCACTGTGTGGTTGATTTTGACCAGCCGGAAACACCATGGCAGCTGGGGATTGACTATGAGAAGCTGGGCTATCAGGCAACCATGGAGCTGATCGAGCAAAACCACCGTCAAGTATTGTGTGTGGTGCATGGCCAAAGTCTCAATGAACAGCGCTTTGTGGAAGGGTTCCGAAAGTGCCTGCAGGCTAAGAATTTATCTTTTGCAGAGAGCCAGGTTTGCCCATTCGATCAGGAAGGAATGGAGGGCAAGCGCCTGTTTGAAAATACCGGAGCTGTGTGCTTTGACACAGAGCTGGCGGAAAAAGTGTATCAGGATTGTGCGCGGAAAAACCGGCGGATTCCTCGTGATTTTTCGGTGGTCAGCTTGGCTGTGGGAGAGCCTGCGGGCTTTGTGCCCAAGCTCACAGCAGTTTCCCTGCCCCTTGCAGAGCTGGCGCAGATGGCATATCAGCGGCTGATTCGGCAGATCGAACAGTCCGAAGCAGTGGAAGAAGAGGACGTGTCCCTATCGGGCGTGATTTGCCCTGGGGAAAGCGTAGATGTTCCATTCAGCATGAAAAGAGGAAAAATCGTTGTGGTAGGCTCCATCAACATGGATACTACGCTTTATTTAAAAGATTTTCCCCAGGTGGGACGCTCTGCCTTGACCAGCTCGCGATTTGTCAACCCGGGCGGCAAGGGGCTGAACCAAGCCGTAGGGATCGCCAAGCTGGAAGGCATGGTTTCTCTGATTGGCAAAGTCGGAAAAGACTATGAGGGAAGCGAGATATTCGATTATCTTCAATCCAATGGCATTGATCCGGGCTATGTCCGCCGCACCTCGCGGGACAGTACGGGCCACGCGTATGTGTGCGTGCAAGAGGACGGCGAAAGCGGTATTATGGTTTATGAGGGCGCCAATGCGCTCCTCACTTCTCAAGAGGTGGAGGAAAACGCGGCGGCATTTGATGGAGCGGCATATTGCCTGCTTCCAACAGAACTGAATATAGAAGTGATCAAAACAGCGGTACTGCTGGCTCATAAAAAGGGGGTGAAGATCTTATTGAAGCCGGCAGCCGTGGATGAGCTGGACGATGACATTTTACAAAAAACAGACATCTTTATGCCAAATGAGAAGGAAAGCGTCCGGCTTTGCCCCCAACGGGGGACTTTCGAGGAAAGGGCAGCCTATTTTTTAGAGAAGGGTGTAGGGCAAGTAATCATCACTCTGGGAGGAAATGGCTGCTATTGGAGCAATGGAGTACAGAGTCAATTCTTTCCCGCGGAAAAAGTTGACGTGGTGGATACCACGGGCGCGGCAGATGCATTTGCCGCAGCTTTGATCGTCTTTTTGACCAAAGGGTTGAATATCTGCGAAAGCATTCGGCGCGCCACGATTGCGGCTGGTTTTTCCACCACAAAATGGGGCAGCTCCGAGGCGCTGATCGACTGGGATACTCTGGAATTCCTATGCTCTACAAGAAAGTGATCGACCGGTCTGAACGGGCATTATTTGTTTCTGTTTTATTTTTTAGGAGGTACTATGATGAAAAAGTTTCTATCCCTCATCTTGGCTTTGACCCTGATGAGCACGATGCTCTTTGGCTGCAGCAGCAACAACAGCGCACAGGACGGCGGCAATGACGCAGCCTCTGGCGCGGAAACGTCTGAGACGGGAAAGACCGATGAGCCTGTCACCATTCAGGTCGCCGTGTCCGGCAGCGCCCAGGAGCTGGAGATCCACCAGCAGAAGTTTGACCTGTACATGGAGCAGAACCCCAACGTGACCATCGAGCCTGTGGATATCGGCTCCGAGCGCTTCCAGAAGCTGATGACCCTGATCGGCTCCGGCACTGCCCCGGACATCATCTACATCAACGAGTGGTGCTACTCCCTGGCTTACCGCGAGGTGCTGATGTCTCTGGATTCCTTCATTGAGGCAGACGCTGACTTCGACCTGGGATACTATCCGGAGTCCCTGCTGGTGCCCCTGCGCTACGAGGACCAGCTCTATGCTCTCCCCCAGGAGGTTTCTCCCTTTGTGATCTACTACAATAAGGATATGTTTGCTGCGGCAGGCCTGGATATGCCCACCGATGATTGGACTTGGGACGATTTCTACAATGCCGCCAAGACTCTGACCAATCCGGAAAAGAATGTGTACGGCTACCGTCATCCCGGCGCTTGGGCTGACCAGATCCTGAACTGGTTCAGCTTGGGCGGCGTGGAGTTCGATACCAGCGGCACCGAGGTCAAGGGTCTGGATTCCCCGGAGGCTCTGGAAGCTCTGCAGTTCCTGTACGATCTGGTTGTGGTGGACCAGCTGTCTCCCAACCCCGCTGCTCTGACGGCCATGGGCAAGAGCGCTGACGCAATGTTCCGCAACCAGTCTGTGGCAATGGAGGCCTCCGGCCTGTGGTCCCTGCCCCCGTACAAGGCGGACGCCCTGCCCTTCGAGTGGGATGTGGTGCGGATGCCTCAGGGCAAAACGCAGAAGGTGAAGGCCGGCATCCTCAACTGGGGTATCTCTGCCGACACGAAGAACCCTGACGCTGCTTGGGACGTGCTGAAGTTCTTGGCCGGTCCCGAAAGCATGAAGATCGTGGCCGAAAGCAACATGGCGCTGCCCGCCTCCACGGATGAAGCAGCCAACCAGATCGTTTTGGACACCCATTTCCCTGAGAACGTGCAGGCCTTTGTGGATTCTGTTCCCGATGTGGATTTGACGGATCAGCTGTCCATTTACCGCACCGAGGTGAACACCAAGCTGCAGGAATTGGTGGACAAGATGCTCATCGGCGAAAGCACTCCCGAGGAAACTCAGCAGGCGCTGATCACCGAGATCAATGCGATCTTGGCTGACTGAGCTTGTCAAAAAGAAACATAATCAAACCGTCTGTATGATAGGATAAGAGAACGAGGGGAACTTTGGCAATGCGGGAAGGTTCCCCTTTTGTTCTTGAAAAATTCCTTGTGTATTTCGGGGATTGAGGTGAACTGAAAAAATGGCTAGGCTAACTGCAGCAAAAAAGAGGAAGCCCATTGGGTCGAATGAGACGTTTTGGGGATACTTGTTTCTTACACCGGTGATCATAGGCTTTGTGGTGTTCACGATTTTTCCGGTAATTATGTCCCTATACTACAGCTTGACGGACTATGACGGGGTTAGGTCTCCGGAGTTTATTGGGCTGCAAAACTATGTGGATTTGTTTACAAACGGGGACTTCGGAGAGGCACTGTGGCACACGGTTTACTTTACCATCGGTACGGTTCCGCTGGGAACTCTGCTGGCGATCATTGTGGCTGTGCTGCTCAACCAAAAGATCAAGGGGATCAGTCTGTACAAGTCGGCGTTTTTCATTCCGGTCATCGTCTCTTACACCTCCATTGCCATGGTGTGGCAGTGGCTGTACAACGATGATTTCGGTCTGATCAATTCCGCTTTGAATGCGATCGGCTTACCGAGCGCGCCGTGGCTGACCAGCAGCGCGTGGGCAATGCCCTCCGTCATCATCATGAGCATTTGGAAAAACCTGGGCTTTAACTCGGTCATTTTGCTGGCGGGCGTCCAGGGGGTATCGACGGCTGTTTATGAAGCCGCCGATATCGATGGAGCCAATGTGGTGCAAAAGTTTTTCCGCATCACGCTTCCCATGCTGAAGCCCACCATTATGTTCGTGATGATTATCAGCATGATCAATTCTTTCCAAGCATTCGATCAGATCTACATCATGACCAAGGGCGGACCCGGCACCTCCACACAGGTGGTGAGCTATCTTATTTATATGAACGCTTTCCAGTATTTCAAGCAGGGCTATGCCTCTGCTATGGCGTATATCCTGTTCATCATCATTTTTGTAGCCAGCATCATCCAGTTGAAGCTCAGCGAGAAGAACAGCATTTGAGAGGAGGGGGAACAATATGGAAACTACAAAGGTTCGCAAAGGCAGAGCCAAAAAGACGGCTTTTCGTGTGATTACCCATGTCGTACTGATTCTTTGCTCCATCACCATGCTGGTTCCTTTCTTGTGGATGATCTCCAGCTCACTGAAGGATATGAACGAGCTGTTTGCCGCGCCGCCTTACTGGATTCCCAAACATGTGGCGTGGGAAAACTATGTGTACATGTTCGAGCAGGCCCCGTGGGTCACTTATTTTATCAACACGGCGATCATCACTGTGGTGACGATTGTCGGCCAGCTGGTCACCTGCTCGATGGCGGCCTATGCTTTCGCACGGCTGCGGTTTAAGGGCCGCAATGCGATTTTTATCATCTATTTGGGCACCATGATGATCCCCTTCCAGGTGGTGATGATCCCCCAATTCCAGATCATCAAGGTTTTGGGATTGATCGACAATATTTGGTCCTTGATCGTCATAGGGATCTTCAATGCCTTCGGCACCTTCCTGCTGCGGCAGTTTTTCCTCACGCTTCCCCGGGAGCTGGAGGAGGCAGCTATGATAGACGGCTGCAGCTATCCCCGCATCTTCTGGGAGATCATCATCAAGAACTCGAAGCCTGCGATGATGACATTGGTCATTTTCACTTTCATGAACACTTGGAACGACTTTTTGCGTCCCTTGATCTTCCTGAACAATCAGGATAACTGGACTCTTTCCATGGGCTTGGCCAAATTCCAGGGCACCTATGTGACACAGTGGAATCAAATGATGGCTGGTGCGCTCATTTCCATGCTGCCGATTTTGGTGGTATACCTCTTTGCTCAGAAGTATTTCGTGCAGGGCATTGTGATGAGCGGTATTAAGGATTAACGTGACGGGAGGAGAGCTACAATGAAGATTCCTGAAAATTATCTGGAAAAAGTATACGCCGGCTGGCTGGGCAAGATCGTGGGCATCCGGCTGGGCGCGGCCATTGAGGGATGGACCTATCAGCGGATCCAATCGGTGTTTGGCGAGCTGTGGGATTATCCGGCCTCTTACAAAAATTTTGCTGCGGATGATGACAGCAACGGCCCCATGTTCTTTGTGCGGGCTTTGGAGGATTGCCGTGACTTGGAGAACTTCTCTGCTCAGGATGTGGCCCAGGCGCTGCTGAACTACGCTCCCTACGAGCATGGGTTCTTCTGGTGGGGAGGCTATGGAATCTCCACGGAGCATACGGCTTATCTGAACCTGCGGGCAGGGATTCCGGCTCCTCGCAGCGGCAGTGTGGAGCAGAACGGCGCCACCATGGCGGAACAGATCGGCGGACAGATCTTTATTGATCCATGGGGATTGGTGTCGCCGGGGAATCCGGAGCTGGCGGCGTCCTTGGCAGAAAAGGCTGCCAGCGTCACCCACGGGGGCAACGGAGTGTACGGTGGTATTTTTGTGGCTTGCTGCATCAGCCTGGCCTTTGTGGAGAAGCGCCTGCGGGATGTGTTGGAAAAGGCCCTGAGCTATATTCCCGCAGATTGCGAGTACACCCGTGTGGTTCGGGCTGTGATGGAGTTCCACGATCAGCATCCGGATGACTGGCGGGCCTGCTACCAGTACATTTATGAGAACTTTGGCTATGACAGATATCCGGGAAACTGCCATATCATTCCCAACGCAGCGGTGATGGTGCTGGCCATGCTCTATGGTCAGGAGGATTTCACCAAGACCCTGTGCATCTGCAATATGTGCGGCTGGGATACCGACTGCAATGTGGGCAATGTGGGCTGCATTATGGGTGTATTTTGCGGATTGGAGGGGATCGATCAGGACAAATGGGCCAAGCCCATTGGGGATTTCCTGGCAAACTCCAGCGTGGTTCCCTCACTCAACGCCATGGATTTGCCCTATGGAGCCGGATACTTTGCCAAGATGGCTTACCGTCTGGCTGGCGAGAAGCCTGCTCAGCCCTGGGATGAGATCCTGGACCAGGGGTTGGAGCATTGCAATTTTGAGTTTCCCACCAGCACCCACGCCATTCGGACCCGTGGGGAGGGCAGCTTGTGCCACGTGCGCAACACAGACGAGCAGTCGCGCACTGGCAGCCGCAGTCTGAAGCTGTGCGCGGCCTGGGCAGAGTCCGGCACGGAGCACTGCTTCTACAAGCAGACCTATTACCGGTCCCAGGATTTCAGCGATTCCCGGTATGATCCCTGCTTTGCACCCTTGGCCTATCCGGGGCAGACGGTTCACGCAAGCGTAATGCCGCTGCCTTGCCAGACCCTGAAGGCATGGGCTCAAATCTACGTCAAAGATGGGACCACCGGAGAGATTCTCCGTGGAGAAAAGGTGAAGGCCGACGGCGCTTGGCATGACCTGAGCTTCACCATTCCCGGAGGACGGGACGGGGTCATTGAAGAGGTGGGCGTGATCCTCGGCGGAACAGCCGGCGGGTTTGCCGGAGAGGACATCGTGGCTTATCTGGATGACCTGTATGTGGATGGAACGCCCGATTACCGGATCGACTTCTCTCAGAGCAGGATGGATGCATGGGGGGGACTCCACCAGGAGGTGCCTCAATTCAGCCGCCTGAAGGGCCATGTGTACATGGACGGTCCTTGGATGAGCCTGTCCTGCGCCGATTTCGGAGAAATGTACACCGGGCATCATCTGTGGGAGAACTACACGATGTCCGCCACCCTGCGCCCGCTGGTGGGAGAAGAGCATCTGCTCAATGTCCGCGTGCAGGGAGCCATGCGGAGTTATGCTGTGGGATTTTTTGGAGCGGGCACTGTGGCGCTTCGGAAAAACGACGGCGGCTACACCACTTTGGCAGAGACAGCCTATCCCTGGGAAGCGGGCAAGGAGTACCGGTTCACTGTGGACGTTGATGGAGGAAAGATCACGCTCTCCATCAACGGCGAGAACGTGTTGTCCTTTGAGGATGAGGACCCCTGGCAGCGCGGCTGCGTAGGTATGTCCGTGGGGAATGGTAGCCACTGCCTGTACCGGGATCTCGAGATCTGCGGGGGAGGCAAGGAAGCACAATGAAGAAGATTTTAGTCATCGGCAGCATGAATATGGATTTCGTGACAGATGTGACCCATATGCCGGCAGTAGGGGAGACGGTGTTGGCTCGGGGACTGGAGTTTGTCCCCGGTGGAAAAGGCGCCAATCAAGCCTACGCAATTGGCCGGCTTGGGGGTCAGGTAGCCATACTGGGCTGCGTGGGAAATGACACTTACGGCCAGAAGCTCTGCCAAAGCTTGGAGAGCGCTCAGGTGGATGTGTCCCACGTCTGTCGCAGCCAGGAGGCCTCCACCAGCATGGCGGTGATCGGCGTCACACCCCAGGGGGACAACAGCATTATTGTTCTGCCGGGGGCCAACAATTGCGTGGACCGGGCTTATGTGGATGCCCACCGGGATATGCTGGAGAACTGCGATTTAGTGGTGCTGCAGTTGGAGATCCCTCTGGATACGGTGGTATACGCTGCACAGGAGGCCAAGCGGCTGGGGAAAACCGTGGTGTTAGATCCGGCCCCGGCTGTGCCGGATCTGCCGGAAGAATTGTACCCTTGCCTAGATCTGATCAAACCCAACGAGACGGAATTGTCCGTGCTGGTAGGGCGGCCGCACGATCCGGAACGCTTGCGGGAGAATGCTCAAATGCTCCAAGCCCGCGGAGTGAAGAACGTGTTGGTAACCCTGGGGGGCGATGGCTCGTACCTATTGAAGGCAGACGGCACCGAGGTGCGGCTGTATGCCAACAAAGAGGTGAAGGTGGTGGATACCACGGCGGCTGGGGACAGTTACATGGCTGGATTATGCGTGGGACTGGCTCAGGGCCAGGAGTTGGAGGAGGCTGCGGAGTTGGCCACAGCGGTCTCTGACATCGTGGTGACCCGCCGGGGCGCACAGACCTCCATTCCCACCTTAGCAGAGGTAATGGCAAAGCGCGAGCGCGAGTAATTGAATAAAACCTATCATGAGGAGTGGGACGTGGAACCTGAAAAGGGTTTCGGTGTCCCCTCTTTTTTTTATTGATTTGAGGCCCAACAAAAAAGCTGGAAGGAAAATTCCTTCCAGCTTTTCAGCTTGCTATACAAGGCGCATCCATACACCGCTCTGCGGCGCTGGCTGCTTACGGTCACGATTGCGATGGAAGCCATCATAACGGCCCATTTCCAGCTTCTTCAAACATACGCAGCAGTTCGGCTGGGGTTACCTGCTCTTGTGCGGCGTCACGATTGATCTTGCGCGTTTCATCCACCAGTTCAGAACGGAGAATGGTGACGTTTTTTGGGGCCTCAATTGCCAAGCGGACTCGGCCTCCGTCAATTCCAGCAACCGTCACCCGTATGCCTTCTCCTATTTCCAGAGATTCTCCGGATTTACGGTTGATAATCAACATACGGTTTCCTCCTTGCGGCGGAACTCTGCCAGAGGATGACGCATATCATAATCGCCTGTTTCCAAAATCAACTGCCGTGCCGCCCGTGTTTTGGGGTTTACGGCCACTGGACATTTCAAATTGACAGTGCTATCTGCCACAGGATTACGCACGACACAGAGTGTGTAGTAGGAGAGCTCCTCAGCGTTATCCGCGTCTAAGCTTTCCAGCTGAGCGGGAGAGGGGTACGGAGCATATCCGGGACTCAGGATAAAGGGATCTACCGCCACAAAGGCTAGGGCCGGGGTGGTTGTGCTTTGCAGGCAAAGAAGCGTGTTTTCGCTGCCATGAAAGGGCAGCAGCAAAAAGGAATGCTCCTCTTCAAAGCCGAACAACCCAACGGGGAAAGTCAGACACTCTTCTGCCTTGTAGTTGATCTCACCAAAATACTTTGTTTGCAGCTTCATAGAGGCCTCCTCAGGCTTTTTCGATGGGAGGTTCATAGGCGGGGTCGGCAGACGGGGGAACATACAGCGGACCACCTATATACTTGATTACCACGTCCGGCTGCTGCTTCACGGAGATTTCGATATCACCCGGGGTAAATTTAAACTGGTTTTGGTTGATGCGCCAGTCAAAATTCAGCTTATCCATCTCATAGTGGATGCGCATTTGGCCGGGGTCCCAAGAGATCTCTGGGCCCACGCTGGGCAAAAACTGAATTCCCACATTGGTTTTCAGATTCCGCGTCTGTGCATCTTCGGCAAACTGGGTGACCAGCTCTTGACCGATCTTTGCGTTCAAAAGCATTTGGCCCTGCTGTGCATAGATGGCAGTCGCCTCATAAGCCGCCTGCTGCCCCTGTTGAGCGCTTTGCTCAATGGAGCGCATGGCAGTGGGAACCACAGAATTCCTTGCCTCGAAGGTATCCAGATGTACCCGGATGGGCTTGCTTCGAATGCTCAGCCCTTTATGATCTCGAGTGATCTCTAAGTCCGCAGTACCCCGTGTGTACTCCAGCTTTGCGTTGGTGACCTTCATCTCAATTTCGATTGGAACTGTGGTAATTTCAATCAACGGATCCATCTTTCACTTCACTCCTCTCTTTGTACAGTATCATGAATTCTTTCTAATTATACAAAGCACATCAGGTGCTGATATAATCCATCAAACTTTGCCCTAAGATGCTATTTCCCATTTTAAGGGCTGCGTTGTAGCAATACTGGGCCCAACTGTAGGAGGAGATGGCATCGGCAAGGTCCACCTTTTCCAGACCGAGGATCTGCTCGTTCAGATTGTGAGCAGTCTTTTTCAACTGCAGGTCGTTGTCCTTGAGGAATCGAGCCTGTGCATCCAATTCTACGTAAGAAACGCTTACATTGTCCACAGCAGTTTCAAATTTTCCTGCAAGACGGTCAAATTCCGCCTTGTCGTTGCCCTGCCATTCGCCGTCCTCAGAGCAATTCTTCAACAGGTCGGCCATGCGGTACATGATGGAGACTACATTTTTAGGGTCCCCGTCCGCATCCACGCCATAGCCGCCCAGATAATTGATGCCGGGCAGGCTTTCGTTGTAGGCGCTGGACTCGATGAGGTTGCCGTTGACGCCCTCCTGCATACCCAAACCGATATCAAGATGGCTTTTCTCTCCGCTGAGGTATTTGAGAGCTTCATAGTCAGGGTTTGGAGTGCCGTCCGGATTCTTCTCAGGAGCATCCACTGCCACGCCGCGGTAATACAGCTGCATCACGCCGTCGGCGCCCTCTTTCAATTCAAAGGGTACCTTCAGCCCATCGGTGCCGGCAAAGACAAAGTTTTCGCCGTACTTGGTGTTCATGGTTTGCACGATGCTTTGCGCCAACTGTTCCAGATCGGTGCCCAGGGCGTTCAAGCCCGATGCGGTGGGGTCGTTTTTTGCCTCCAGCACATCGCGGAGAGCGTTTTTGGACATGGTCTGGACGTTGGTCAAGGCGTTCCAGCCAGCCTCAAATTTTCCCACCAGGCTGCTGCTGACAGCACTCTGGCTGTCCACCCGCAAAAAAGATCTCCGAAGCTGGAAGGCCTGCGTGGCAGAGGCCGGATCTTCCGCAAAGGAATTGAAATTGCGCTGAGTCAATACCATATTGCGAGCGCTGTTCAATGTATTGGAAGCGTGCATCAAATTGGATTGATAGCTTTTCAGCACGCCTGTGGTTGTCACACGCATATTCATAGAGTCAAATCCTCCTTCTTACAAAATTACAGACCCACTGTGCCGGTGCCGTTGATCAGCTTGTCCAAGGCCTGGTCGATGGTGGTCAGCAGACGGCAGGCGGCAGAATAAGATTTCTGATACTGGATCAGGCCGGTGGCCTCGTCGTTCAGGTCCACGGCAGAGACGGAATCTCTGCTGGTTTCCAATTCCACAGCGGAGTTGTAATAGGTGTTGAGCATCGTGGTGGTGCTGCGGGTGTCGTTGCCCAGCACCGCGCTGATGTTCACCAGCATTTCCTGGAAAGAACCCACGAAAATGTCGTCCGAAACAGCATCGTCCACCAATTCCTGCGGATTGTAGGTCAGGTCCTTATCCATCAAATTGACCATGTGGGTGATATTGTCATGGGCAGTGCTGGGGATGCTGTCCTGGCCGGTGGGCTTGACGAAAGAGGCAACCAATTTTACATCCCGGTTTGCCCAACTGTCAGAGATGGAGATGGTTCCGGCAGTGATGTTGTCGGTGTTGTTCCCACCGCTGGAGAACAGGGGCCCGCCCATGGATTGACCCTGAGCTTGCAGCACGGCAAGCTGATCCGCCGTCAGATTCATATCGTTTTTCAGAATAGTTCCGTCTGGAGTGGTGATCGGTTTATCGTTTGTGTCCAGATATTCGCCCTTCTCATTGACCACATAGCCGGTATTCGCCTTATTAAAGGCATCGGCAAAGGTTTTGGCCAGCAAATCCAGGGATTTCTGATAGTAGGGGATACCGCGCTTGATGGCGCCGCTCTCATCGATATCGGCCACAGTGTTCTTGGTGGTGAACTCTCCGGCCTCCGTCAGCAGCTCCCGGACCGATTGCAAAGAGCCCAAAAGGTCGTTATCGTCCAGAGCAACCTTGTCAGAGCCGTTGAGCACATTGCCCTTGGCGTCCTTCAAGGAGTCCAGGGAGACATCGTAAGTCAGGGCAGCCTCGTCCGCTTTGTCCGTCGGGACGCCGTCCTCGGTGAGATAGGGAGGATTGTTCACGCCGGCAGGGGCATTGGGATCAAAAGCGGGATTCAAACGCTCGGGGTTGACGGACAACTGTGTGGCATAGATGCCGTCCACCAAAGTGGCGCCCTCGGTATTCGTGTTCTGAGGGTTTGCGTTGCCCAGGCGAATGGTCAGCTTTTCCACAAAGACACTGGGGCTGACCTCTTCCGTGGAGTAGACCACGTCGATTTTCATGTAGCTGGACAGCTCGTCGATCAGAGAGTTTCTCTGGTCCCGCAGTTCCAAGGCATCGTCGCCGTGAATGTCGCTGCGGCGGATTCGGTCATTCAAATCGCGGATTTGATTCAGCAGATTGTTGACGTCTTTCACGTTTTGATTGAGCTTATCCACGGTGTTGTCATACACCTGATCCAGCTGGCTGGAGTAGCTGTTCAGCAGATCCACCAATGCGGATGCGGACTCCCGCACTTGCGTGTCAAAGTCATCCTGGTTGGTGTTGGTGGTGAGATTCTGCAATTTTTTCAGCAAGTCGCTCAGCTGTGCGTGAATGAGGCCATGCTCATCAGAGCCGTCGCCCACCTCATCCAAAATGGCCTGCAGATCCTTCAAGCCCGTGAGCTTGCTGTCCATCGCGCCCACGCTGGAAAGCTCCGTGCGGTAGCGGATGTCCAGGTAGGGGTCGCGGATTTGGGACACACCCACGGCCAAAGCGCCAGAGCCCACCCGGGAGGTCATGAGGGACTGATACCGGTCGTTGCCGCCGGCGCGGAAGCTGACCTGATCCAGGTGCTGCCGGGTGTATCCGGGGGTGTTGATATTGGCAATATTGTTGCCCGTAACATTTAGGCCCATTTGAGAGACGTAAATCCCCAGCCGGGCGGTAGTAAAAGCTCCAAAGGTACTGTTCAACATGTGCTATCGTTCTCCTTTATTTCCGTTGACGTTGTTATGCGCGAAAGTCGGTTTTCATTTGAGAAGGTAAATTTGCCTCAGGAGTTTCATAACCAAGGGCGCCTTGCAGAGGGGCCGCGCCGGACTGCTCCAGGATCTTCTCGATCTCATGGAGGTTCACTTCCAAAGAATTGCGTGCGACCTCGGCTGCGGCATGATAAAGCTGGTACTGGGTTTGAAGCCTTTCGACGACAGCTTTCGCCCTGCGCTGGCCGGATTGCGGAGCTTGGCTGGTCAGCTGACTCAGCGGTGCGTTCAGGAACCCCAGCTCCTCAGCCAGCTTCATGCGTTTATGCTCCAACCCCCGCATCCCCAACGATACGGCCTGCTCCTTTTTGAGGACCTCGTTGAGTGCTGCCAGGTCATCCCGCCGGACCGCATCCAGCTTTTGATGGTTCAAAGAGGTGAGGGTTTCCAATTGCTGGCAGATCTCCTCCAGCAAGTCCAGATATGCGTCAAAAGAGGTAGTTGTCATTCGTTCAATCCTCCTCTTTTGTCAAAAACAGCATCCGGTTGGCGATATTTACGGGGTCCGGAACGTACTGCCCAGACGCTACCTGCTGTTTAAGGCGCTGGATATCCCCCGTAGTGTGGGCGGTGCGCACCTCTTGGGCAAGACGGCTCACCATTTCTTGGTGGAACCGGCTGGCGCCCTCTGCTTTGCAAGAGAATGTGATGGAATCATATTGAGGGGGATGGGCGGATTGGGCGCCGCTATCCTTTTCTGTGTGGTTTGGAAAATAGAGAGTGGATGATGTGATATTTGAAATGCCGCTGGAACCAGTAGAGCCCAACAATGCGTTCACGTCCTTTCCAGGGAAGGCGCTGCAGGCCTTCCTTCTGTCTTACTTATATATCGGCAAGCTTGATGCAAAAATAAGGAGCGGCGGGATTTTTTTCCCGTCGCTCCGCATTTTTATGTAAGCGAATTGAGGTGCCGCATCAGCAGGGATGCAATGTTGTCGCAGGATGCCTGGGTGCATACAGCACCTATTTTATAGGCCTCCATGGGCATTCCGTACACCACGCAGGACTCCTTATCCTGGCCGATGGTATAGGCTCCTTTTTTGCGCATAGCCAGCAGGCCGTCCGCTCCGTCCCGTCCCATGCCGGTGAGGATGATGCCCACTGTTTTGCAGTGGACATTATCCGCAATGGACCGGAAAAGTACATTGACGGAGGGCCGGTGCCCGGATACCTTTTCTCCGGGCATACAGGAAAGGGTATACTTGGAGCCGACGCGGACCACCCTCGCTTGCAGGTCTGCGGGGGCTACCAGCGCCAGTCCGGGACGGATCTCATCACCGTTTTTTGCTTCCCGCACCTCCATGGCGCAGATGCGGTTTAAGCGCTCCGCGTACATTTTGGTGAATCCCGGGGGCATGTGCTGAACAATCACCATCCCAGGGATATCCGCAGGCAAGCGCTTCATCACTTCCAGCGTTGCCTCCGTGCCTCCAGTGGAGGCGCCCAGGCCCACGATCACCTGGGAGAGCTGCCGCCGTGCCGGGGCTGCGGGAACTGTGTGGGAGGTGGGAGCGGTGAGACTGGGGGAACACATCCGCACGCGTGCGTGGGAAGCGGTGATCACCTTTTGCAGAAGGGTCGCGGCAAATTCTTCCGTAGAGGAATGCTCCTCCGGCTTGCGGACAAAGTCCACTGCGCCGGCGGCCAAAGCGTCAAACACCCGCAGGTTTAAGGAGGAGACCAAAATCACCGGGACCGGATGATGAGGCAAAAACTCCTTCAAAAAATCGATGCCGCTCAAGCCGGGCATTTCCACGTCCATGGTAACTACATCAGGACTCAGCTTGGGGATTTTTGTCTTGGCGTCCAATGCGTTGACAGCATAGCCCACCACTTCGATTTGAGGAGATCCGGAAAGAGCTCTTATAATCATGCTGCGGGCCAGCATAGAATCGTCCACAACCATGACCCGGATTTTTTTGGCAGCGGTGCTTTCCATGGTCATCGGCGCTCACCTCGTTTCTGATAAGTGGCCGGCGCAATGCGGGCATAGGGCGTGTTGGCGCTGAGATTCTCCGAATAGCTGATGAGAAGATATCCCCCCGGCAGCGTGGCATTATAAAAGCGGCGCACCAAGGCGTCCTTGTGGGTTGGTCAAAATAGATCATCACATTGCGGCAAAAGATCACATCGAACGGGCGCTTGAATTGGATGGGATCCATCAAATTGAACGTGCGAAAAATCACGTTTTGCTTCACCTGGGGGGTCACCATCCAAGAGCCGTCCGGCTGGGGGAGGAAGTATTTCTTCTTCCATGCGGGCGGCATATTCTCCGGAAGCTCGTAAATGCCCTTTTGGGCAGTGGCCAGCGCCTGCTCGGAGATGTCCGTGGCGAGAACCCTGGTGTCCCAAGCAGCCGCCTGGCTGCCCAGATAATCAAATAGGTACATGGAGATGTTGTAGGGCTCTTCTCCAGAGGAACAGCCTGCGCTCCAAATAGCAAGGGTTTTGTCACGCTGATGCCGCCGGACGATTTCCGGAAGGATATGGGTGCGGAAAAGCTCCCAGTGATCCACCTCCCGCATGAAGAAGGTGTAGTTCGTGGTGAGCTTGTTGAGCACCAGGGTGAGCTCATCCTGATCCTTGGTGTTCAGCAGATGATCCACAAATTTAGAAAAGCTGTCGTACCCGCGCTGGCGGATGGCCGTGGAAAGGCGGCCGACGATCAACTGGCGCTTTTTGGAGAGGTCGATTCCATAGGTTCCCTGAATAAACCGGGCGAGCCGTTGAAAATCAGCGTCTGTAATTGCCAGAGGGGAGAACCGGGATTCTCCGTTACCCGGCTTAATCATGGGACAACAGCTTGTGACAGGCCAATACAAGCATGGTGCCGGAGCCATCGGGCAGAGAACACATGCCGGACACAAACCGCTGGTTGCTTTGGGGCGGGATGGGGACCAGAAGCTCCTTGGGGATATCGATCATTTGGTCCACAGTGTCCACCAGCAAGCCTAGCTGAGTGCCGTCAATATTCAAAACGATCACCAAGCAGTCCTCCCGGTCTTCCTTTCCAAGCCGGGTGCGGATGTTCATGATGGGGATGATCTGGCCCCGCAGGTTGATGATCCCGCTCATATAATCGGGCAGCATGGGCAAATGGGTGATGATGTGGTTGGTGATGATCTCCACCACATATTCCGCATCCACTCCGAACTTTAGGCCATCGGTGACGAAGATCAAATATTTGCTGGATTCGCTCTCCTCTACCAATTCCTCTTCCTCGTAAAGCACTTCTTCGTTCATAGGATTGCCTCCTGGTTTTTCAAAAGAATTAGAGCAGCCCCTGGGCGGCTTTGTACAGGTTCAGCACGTCCAGGATGATGCTGATGCTGCCGTCGCCCAAAAGGGTGCAGCCGTTGATGCCGTATTCCTTGATGTTAAAGCTGTTCAGATAGCTGGGCAGCTGCTTGACCACCACCTGCTGTTCTCCCAGCAGCTCGTCGACAAACAGGCAATAGGAGCATTCGCCCGATTCCAGCCACATAACGATGCCGTCGCCGATTTCCGTGCGGCCCTTGTCCAGCTGATAGATGTCTCTCGCCCGAATGATCGGGTAGAAATTGTCGAGGATCTTGATCATCTCCACACCGGCGGAATCCAGCTCCACATCCTGCGGGGAGACCTTCAAGCTTTGGCGGATATTGTTGATGGGGATCGTAAAGATGGAATCCCCCACAGAGACCTCCATGCCGTCCATGATGGACATGGTCAGCGGGATTTTGAGAATGGTGGTCATGCCCTTGCCGGGCTCGCTCTCCAGCTTGATGGTGCCGCCCACTTCCTCGATGTTGCGCTTGACCACGTCCATGCCCACGCCGCGGCCGGAGAACTCGGTCACTTGGGTGTTGGTGGAGAAGCCGGGCAGCATGAGGAAATTCAAAATCTCTTTATTGGAATACTCCATATCAGGGCTTGCCAGGCCATTTTTAATCGCCTTGTTCAAAACGCTTTCGTAGTTGACGCCGTGGCCGTCATCCTGGATTTCGATGATGACCTCGCTGCCGGTGTCCCGCGCAGAGAGGGTGATCTCGCCCACAGGGTCCTTGCCGGCCTTGATGCGGTCCTCCTCATGGTCCTCAATGCCGTGGTCCATGGAGTTGCGGATGATGTGCATGATGGGGTCGCCGATACTGTCCACGATGGTTTTGTCCACCTCGGTATCCTCGCCCACCAAGGTCAGCTTGGCGCGCTTGTTCAGCTTCTTGCTCATATCCCGCACAATGCGGTTCATCTTTTGGAAGGTGCCCGAAACAGGGACCATCCGCAGCGACATGGCCACATCCTGCAGCTCGTCGGTAAGCTTGCGGAGCTGCCGCGCGGACTTTGTGAACTGATCCAGGCTCAGTCCCTTCAGGTCGGGAGAAGCGGTCACCATGCTTTCGGTAATAACGATCTCTCCCACCAGGGCATTGAGCTGGTCCAGCTTGTTCAGGTTCACGCTGATTAAGCTTTCCTTGGGATGCTGGGAGGAGGGGGACGGCGTCCCGGCTTGCGGGGCCGGAGCTGCTTTGGAGGGGGCTGGCGCCGCAGGCTTTTCCGCGGGCTGCACAGGCTCTTCCGGAGCAGGGGCGGGTGCGGGCTTGGAAGGAGCGTCCTCGGTTTGATAGGAACGCACGGAGCCGGTAGAGGTCACAGTGTGAATGGCGTTGTCGCGCTGCTCCTTGTCTTTAAAGAAGAGGGTGAAGCCCAGCTCTACAATCTGCTCAGCAGTGTCCTGGTTGGTCTCGACATCGGCGGGCTCAAAGGCAAAATCGCCCTCAGGACAGAAGTCGCGGATGGAGTTGACCAGCATGAAGGAGCGCAGATTTTCCATGCCGCAGCCCTCGTCGAACATCACATGGAGGGAGTAGGGGAAATCCGGGTTTGTGGCGATTGCTTGGCCGGCGGCAGCGGGTGCGTCCTTGGGAGCGGCCGCAGCGGCGCTTTTTGCCGCGCCTTTGGGGGCGTCGGCTTTTTCGCCTTTAATTTTAGCCATGAGACTCTTAATATTATCCAGAAGGCTGTCGATAGAATCATTGGGAGTTTCGCCGGATTCGATCTTTTCCACTTCACTGCGGAAATAGTCGATGGATTGAAACAGAAGATCGAACAGCGCGGGACGGTCTTCTTCAGGAACCACATCCATGGTCTTGTCCCGGATGATGAAGAACAGATCCTCCACCCGGTGAGCCACCGTTGCGGGGTTCTCGAATTCCATCATGGCAGAGGAGCCCTTCATGGTGTGCATGATGCGGAAGATCTCGTTGACGTTGTCTTGAGAGAAGGTATTGGCCTTTTCCGCAGAGAGCACCATGGTTTCCAATTGCTCCAGAAGCGTGTTGGTTTCATAAATATAGGCATCTAAGATGTCCTTGTTGGTATCCATAAACAAACTGCACCGCCTTTTTGTAACCTTATATTGGTTTTATCGGCATGGCGTGTGGAAAAATTAAGTAGGCCGTGCAATTTTTGTCCCAGAGGTGTTTACAGCATGCCTGAAATATTAGGGGCCACCAATCCGGTCCCCGGATATGACAACACGGGTGCAAACCGCAACCCGCAGATTTCTTCAAACGATACGCAAATTTCCAATGTTCCGGACCCAAACCGGGTGACGCGGCCGGATAATAGGGCCGAGCAGCAGGACAGCGGCCAGCTGAACTCCGGAACAATCCGGTACGATTCCAATTTTCAGGCCTTTTTGCAGCGGCTGCGGCAGGCTCCCACAGCGCTGGAGGGCCTGACGGCGCTGCTGCGCTCTCTGACAGTGGTCTCCTCGGGTATGAGCGAGGGAATCGCCGGGGAGATGGCGAAGCTTTTGCAGCAAATCCCCATGGATGAGCAGCAGCTCAAGCAGTTCCTTTTCAGTCAGGTGAAAAATGGGTCCAAATTTAGGGGGGCCCTGTTTGCACTGCTGCGAAATGCCTATGGCAACGCGGCGTCGGAGGCCGTGCGCCAAGACATCCTCCAGTTTGTGAAGGCATACGGTGACTTTACCTCTTCCTCTCATTTGGAAAAAAATTTGCTGCGGAACCTTTTGGCCATGGCGGATTCCATGCCGAAAAGCTGGGGGGAGCATCTGCGGCAGCTGGCCGGAGAGCTGCAGAACTCCATGGCCTCCGGAGACAGGGCGGCGGCCCTGGCCCTGCTGCAGCAGCGGCTTTTCCCCTATATGGCGGACTATGTGGACCGCACTCATGATATGGGAACCCCCCGGGCGCTGCTGTCCCTGCTGACCTTGGACATGGCCCGTTATGAGAATGGCTCAGCGGAAAACGTGCTGCAGGCCTTCCACAGGATGACGGGGTTCGGCACTTTGCGGGACCAGCTGGGAGGAATTGACGATCAAGCGCTGCTGCATCTGTTCAAGGGCATGGCGGCTGACGAGCAATCTCCTTCGGCGCGCTTTGCCGATCAGCTGGCGGAAGCCGCCGGCCGGGCCTTGAGGGGCGAAGGGGACGCACAGGTCCAGGAGGCTTTCCGGCAGCTGACGGACGCGATGCTCGTCAACGAAAGCGTATATATGCCGATCAACCATTATATGCTGCCGGCGGAAATCGACGGCAAGGCTCTTTTTTCGGAGATGTGGGTGGACCCTGACGCGGAAAATGAAGCTGACGCCAAGTCCGGACGAAGGGGAGGCGGTGTGCGCTTCCTGCTGAAGCTGGACGTCCAGGCCCTGGGCCTGTTTGACGTGATCTTGTTCAATCAGGGGCGGGACGTGGATGTTCAGGTGTTCTGCCCTGAAAAAGCGGCTGGCTTTACAGGACAGATCGAAACCGCGGTCAGCGGGATTCTCTCCCGCAATGGGCTGACGCCGAAAAAGGTGGTGGTCCGCCGGATGGAGCGTCCCGTGACGCTTACCGAGGTGTTCCCAAAAATCTTTGAAGGGAAGAATTGTGTGGATGTCAAAGTCTGAGAATGAGCAAAGACCGGTACAGGGTGCGGCGAAGCGCGCAGTGGCCCTGCAATACAGCGGGAAGAACGCGGCTCCGGTGGTGGTTGCTGCCGGCATGGGGTATCTGGCGGAGAAGATCGTGGAAACCGCCGCAGACAGCGGCGTGCCGATTTATGAAGATAATTCCCTTGCCACAGTGCTGTCCCAATTGAAGCTGGGGCAGGAAATCCCTGAGGAGCTTTATCAAGCTGTGGTAGAGATTTACGTATACTTTTTAAAATTCGACCCTGGTACCAGGGATGGAAAAGAGGAGGGAGAATCTGCATCATGATCAATTCCCGCTATCTGATATTGGACGCAGAAAAGCGCCCTCTGGCCTATGGCAATCTGCTGGACCCCCCAGGGGCAGAGCGGCTTCGCATTCGCGTGCCGGAGGATAGGCTGCAGACCGTGCTGGAATGTTCCTCGGTTCAGCTTATGGGGATCTCGGAAGGCTCCGGGATGCTGCTGGGTCATGTGGAGAAGAGCCTTGGCAGCGATGTTGCGGTGATTGGAGGGCTTCAGGTTTTGAACGAGGACCTTCGCCAGAACCTGCGGATGCCGGTCCGGTTTTCCACCTTTCTCTACCCCGTAACAGGGGAGTGGAGGGGAAGGCGCCGGGCAGAATCTGTGGATTTGAGCTGCGGCGGGATCGGTTTTCTGTGCGGAGAGCACTTGGAGAAGGACGAGCTTTTGGAAGTGGTGATTCCCATTACCGCGCAGCCGCTTGTGGTGACCTGCCGGATTCTTCGATCCCGTCCGGAGAAGGACGGTGGATTCTTTTTTGCGGCGGAGTTCATCGGGCTTTGCAATGGAGAGGAGAGCCTGCTTCGGGAAGCGGTGTTTTCCATTCAGCTGCACAGCCGCCCCAAGAAGGCTTGTCCATGCGTATGAGGTTATCTGAGACGCTCTTTTGGCATATCTGAAAGTAAAGGAGTAAGTGAGCGATATGAAGAAAACAAAGCAAAGACCTTGGAAGAGACTGCTTGCAGTGCTTCTGGCCGTGACGCTGATCTGGGGCGCCGCGCCCCCGCTGATGCGCCAGGTGCAGGCTGCCTCCTGGATGGATCAGTATTTGAAAAAGGTGATGGAGTGGGGCGTTATGCGGGGCGACCTGCAGGGCAATTTGGAGCCTAACAGGGACATCACCCGCGCGGAGTTCTGCACCATGATCAACCGCGCCTTTGGCTATAAAGAGGTGGGCCCCCATCCCTTTAAAGACGTAAAATCCAAGGACTGGTTTGCGGATGATATTGCCATTGCCTATAACCAGGGCTATTTGTATGGCACTTCGGCGACCACTGCGTCGCCCAACGACCCTCTGACTCGCGAGCAGGCGATGGTCATTTTGGGCAAGAACTTGATGCTGCAGACCCAGCCCGGCGAGGTGTTGGGCTTTACAGACAGCCGCACCTTCAGCTCCTGGGCCAAGGGGTGGATTCGCGCTGTGTCGGAATGCGGCATTGTAAGCGGTTATCCGGACGGCACCTTCCGTCCCAGGAACAATATTTCCCGTGGTGAAACCGCGACCATTCTCGTAAAAGCCATTGGAAATTTGATCAAGGAGCCTGGGGAGACCACTCTGGGCGGTGTGTATGGAAACCTGGTCATCAACACCTCCGGCGTTCATCTGAAGGATACCGTGATAGCCGGCAACTTGTACATCACCGGCGGCGTTGGGCTTGGCGAGGTGCTGCTGGAAAACGTCACGGTTTTGGGCAGGATCGTAATCAGCGGCGCCGGTGAAAGCAATGCCGGCGAAAGCAGCGTGATCCTGCGGAACGTTTCTGCTCAGGAAATGGTAGTGGACGGCTTGTCCAATCAGTTTGTATCCATCCGCGCGGAAGGCGATACCACAGTGAATGTGACCCATGTGCGCACGGATGCCTATATCGAAGACGCCACCGAGTCCCCCTACGGCCTACTGTCCATTCAGCTGGACGGGGAGAACGGACTGTCTTTGCAGGTGGCGGGCAATATCAAAGAGGTCATCAACAAAACGCCGGATTCCCACCTGACCATTGCACAGGGACCGGCTGCCACAGTGACCATCGATGAGGCGGCCATCAATTCCACGCTGACCATTGATAAGGGAGCCAGCGTTGGAAACTTGAATCTGGACGTGGGCACCACAGTCAACGGCAAGGGCGATATCGGCCATGCCAACGTCAATGCTCCGGGCTGCACCATCGAGCAGCTCCCGGATACCATCATAATCCGCCCCGGCATCAGCGCCAACGTCAACGGACAGGAAATGGACAGCACCGCAGCGGCTGAGTCCTCTGCCGATCCCCGGCTGCTGGCCGGATATCCTGCTGCAAAGAATGTGGCTCCTACCACTGCCAGCGGTGTATTTGCGGCCAATAAGGCCTCCACCATCTACTGGGCGCTTTCCGCTACCACGGACGGCTCTGTGGAAGAGGATGACCTGATCAATCCTCCTGCATACGGCGGGGGCATTTTGAGCAATGGCTCCATTCAGGTGGGCCGCTCTGGGGAAGAGGGGACCGCGAAGCTTTCCAAGCTCAATTCGGACGGCTCCTATTATATTTCCGCCATTGCGGTGGATAGCCGCGGCAAGCGCAGCTCTGTCAAGGTCACTGCCTTTTCCACGCCGGACAATACGGTGCCCAAGTTTACCTCCGGGTACCCCTATATGTCCAAGATCACCAACACTTCCGGACAGGTCGCTGTGATGGCCAACAAGTCCTGCCAGCTGTACTACGCCGTGTTCCCCAAGGGCAGCGAAGCGCCCACCGTGCAGGACTTTAAGACGGGTTCTCTCAGCGGCAACTTGGGTTCCGGTATTCGGGACGTGACGAGGAACGTCATTGATCTGTTTTATGTGAACAATCAGAATTTGCAGGAGCAGGTGGATTACGATCTCTATCTGTGCCTGATCGACGCGGACGGCGGCTTGAATTCCAATGTTCAGAAGCTCACCTTTAAAACGGTGGACGGCACGCCTCCCGTGTTTGTCACAGAACCCACGGTCACATCCGTCCAGGCGACCAGCGTGGGTTTGCAGGCCATGCTCAATGAGAAGGGAACCATTTATTGGGCGCTGGTGGCGCAGGGCGACAGCTATCCGGACCCGATGATGGGCTCCACTGAGCCTCCCGCTCTGGACGAGCTGGCGGCGAAGGTGGCGGTTGTCACAGGCGCCGGGGCTTTGAAATCCGGCAATGTGCAGGCCAACGCCAACACCAATGTCACCTTGAATATCACCGGGCTGGAGCGCGAGACCGGCTACGATTTGTATTATGTGGCTCAGGACGCCGCGGGCAACTATTCTCAGTCCGTGCGTAAGATCACCATCCACACCCTGGATAATACCCCGCCTTCCGTCGAGCAGCAGTTTACCAAGACTGCGGACGAGGAAGGAAAAGAGCCCATGGCTGATACGGATATCGAGCTTGTGTTCAGCGAGGGGATTCTGGACTCTAAAGAGCTGCAGGTGTTCTATGAGCTTTTCCAGGATAACAATAAAGAGAAATTGGCAAATTTGCTGCGGACAGATGTGATCCTGCAGGTGCGCGGCAACAACAATCGCTGGGAAGAAGTTTCCGAAAAACAGGGAACCGGCGAAAATCAGCTGCAGTGGGTGGACTACAGCAAAGTGGAAGTGAAGATGAAGGATGGCAAGACCATCATTGCCTTCCCCTATAACGACGGAGCCGGCGCTGTCAAGCTGGCCAGCGGCGGCACGTACCGCTTTGTGCTGCATCGCATTGCCGATACTTCTGACAACCGCAATCCCATGCAGGACCCCACCTTGACGCCAGTGTTCACCACGGCTTTTGCGCGGATCGATTTGGCCCCCACCAACATCGCCACTCCGCCTCAGGAGCAGGGCAAAAACGTTCAAGTGGATATGGCCTTTGAAATGTACCCCCTGTCCACCGGCGCTGTGTCGTTAGGCTCCAACTATGATATCTTCCTGTGGGCCAATTTGGCGGTCGAATTCGACCTTTACAGCCGTGTGGTAGATTCGGACGGCAATGTGGTAAAAGACGCAACCGATCCTATGGCAGTTGAAAAAGGTGTATCCCCTGACGCGCAAAATTGGAATAAATTGGGTTCTTATTCCATTACAACCAATAACAACGAGTGGCGGTATATTTCTGTGAGAGATGCGGGCAATACCCAGGGGAACTTCCCGTGGCTGGGTAAGTTGAACGAGAAGTATACCTATCAGTACGCTATCCATGTCACCAAAGTGGAAGGCAACTTGGACCCCAACACTTGGAGCCAGAATGTGGAGATCCGCGTCACGCTGCCCGCCGGTGTGGATTCGAACCTGCGAAATGCAGGCAGTGGCGCCAGTACAGAGGATATCTGGAATAATCTGGTTTCCTCGGGCTCCATCAGCCCTGTGGGTGATCCGGAGAACTTCTCCGTGTCCCGTCAGTTTACCGATCAGACACCGCCCACCTTTGCAGGTAGCTATCCTCTGTTCCGGCCCAGTGATTCCTTTGTGGATATGGAACTGCAGTTGAGCCGTCGTGGCACCATTTACTATGTTTTGGCTCCTGCGGCAAGTGATACCATTAGTTCTCCTACAGTTCCTGCTACAACTAAGGATGGACCTGTAAAACTTAATGATGTGCCCACCAGTGGTGCGGAGACCAACAGGTGTCCTGAGTTGCTGACGCCTACACAGCAAGATATCTACCAGGGTAACTACATCAATGCGGACATCAAAAAAGGCCGTGTCAGTGTGGATACGGGTGTTGTGAGTGAACGTGTAGAGAATTTGATACCCGATACCACGTACTATGCGTTCTTTGTGATTCAAGGTGATTCTCAGAATATCTCCCCGGTTTATATGTACAAATTTACCACAACCAAGGTGGAGGTTCCCAAGATTGGCCTTGGTGTAAACGGCAATGAGGTCACGGTCAAAACACATGTGACCTCCTCTGTGGAGTGGATTGTGATTCCCACCACGTACAATAAGGGCAGCTACGGCCTGTTGGGAAAACTGTTCAAGGATTATTTTGATGACACTAATGGGACGTATCCAACTTGGGATAAGGCTGTAGACGGGTTGAAGATCTCTAAAGATTGTACGGTATTAGACGCCTTGTTGACGCGTGTGGGAACGACCGATCAAACCGTGTTTGACCTGCTTGCAAATGAGACAGCATACAACACTTTGTACGATTACGTTGTGGACAAGACGGCTGGTGCCACAACGGATCAGGGTAACATCCCTGAGTTGGTGGCCAATGTTAATCAAACGGTCACTTGCCGTTTGGATACGATCGGGCAGTATTACTTTATTGCTGCGGCCCGGCATATCGAGGGACAGGAGTATGCCTTCCACGCCGCTGCAGGCGTGCAGAAATCCGATACTACGCCGCCAACTTATGTAGATGCTTTAAGTCAGGTCAATCCACTTGCAAAAGAATTGACACCACCAAATGGATTGGTAGGTCCAAACGAATGGCAGAAAGCTCCTCAAAATTATTTGTATTCCGGTACATTGAGCCTTGTTTTTGATGAACCCATTTATATGTACAATTCTAACACTGGTGAACGAGTATCGCTTACAAATAAAAATATTAAGGGATATTTGCAAGGAACTTGTATTCAGTCAGCTAAAATTGATACAGACAGTGGCGGCAGTACCATTACGATTGAATTTGCGGATGCAGGTCATTCAGCAGCTATAGTGGTATTCAAGCAGGGTTATATTTGTGACGAGGCAGGAAATAATTTGGGGCGATCAATAAGATTGCAGCTCGATACTACTGCTAAAGACAGTAACGGGGAGCCTTGGCCCAAATGGATTTCAACGCCGCCCGCCGAAAATAACTGATAGGAGGCGCCATGCAAAGAAAAACAGCAAAACGCCTTGTGTCCGGTTTGCTGGCCGCTGCCCTGCTGATGTGGGGCACGCCGGCGCTGGCGCAGGGGGAGGATGGGGGGAGCGTGTCGGCTTCCCCGGCAGACCAGGTATTCCCAACCGGGATTTCGGTGAATTTTTCTCGGGATAATGCATTGGTTTTGGATATGGGGGATACGGAGGACCTGACTGCTCACGTGGATTTGCAATATGACACGAATGCGCCGGATTCCCCGCCGGAGGTCAATCTGGAGTGGACCACCGTGCCCATAGATTCCGTGATGGACGAGGAGTACAATCCAATCGAGTTGACGCCTCAAGAAACGACTTTGCAGGGGGCCGGGGACTGCAAGGCCAGCGTAAAAGCGAATCAGCCCGGCGGCGTTGAGGTGACCTTGACAGCCAGCGTGACAGTCGCTGACGGAAAAATCATCACAGGCACGGCAAAGCGAGTTGTGAAAGTGTCCGGCCTGGTGCTGACCGACCCGGAGGGGATGATCTGCAGCGAACTGCAGCCCCTGGAGATCCTGCAGGGAGAGCAGAAGCAGATCACCTGCCATGCCTATGGCAAGGCCGAGGGCGTCACTCCCGTGTGGCTCAGCGAATCTGCCAGCGTGGCTTATGTGGTGCAGGGTATGGTGACCTCCCAATCCATCGGCGAGACGAGGATCACCGCCACGGTCAACGATTTTGTTGCGGCCTGCAAGGTCCAGGTGGTGGAGAACGAAAACCTCATCATCGATTATGATTATGACAAGCGCGAGCCGCTCTCCATGAAGAATTTGGTCGGGCAGCTTCAGGAAAATTGTGCCACAAATCTTGGAGAGCCGCTCCAGTATGTCCGCAGCCTGGCGGTGTCTCCCAAGCAGGGCGTGCTGTACTATCACTACGTCTCCTCCGGGAACACCGGCGGCGGCGTGGGAGCCACGGACGTCTACTACATCGACCCATCCGACTCCGGTCACAGGAACTTCAGCGACATCACCTTTGTGCCCAATCCGGAGTTTTCCGGCCAGGCAGAGATCAGCTTCACTGCCTACGGGACCTCCAAAAACTCCTACACGGGGACGATTCGAATCTCCGTGGGAGGCAGGGCGGATGTGGCCTATGCCACTGCCGGGGACCCCGTCCACTTTGAGGTGGATGACTTTGCGGCCATTTACCGTCAGGTGACTGCGGGAAGCTCGCTGCGGTCCGTGCGCTTCCAGCTTCCGGATACCGTTCAGGGGACCTTGTATTATGATTACGACGTCACCAACGTCTACATTCAGCGCGTGGAGGCTGGCAAGGACTATTACCGCGACAGCAATCCCCGCCTGGACCTGGTGAGCTTTTTGCCCGCCACGGGCTATACCGGTACGGTGAAAATCCCCTACACAGCCGTGGGCAGCGGTGGCTTGCAGCCCTACAACGGCACCTTGACCATCACGGTGGAGGGTTCCGGCGAGGAGTTCGATACCCTGCAGGATATCCAATACACCAGCGGCTCAAGCGGCGTCACCATGGACGGCAATGATTTTGCCGACGCCTGTTCTGCTGCGACCGGCCGAGAACTGAACTATGTTTTCCTCACATCCCTTCCCAAAAGCGGCAAGCTGTACTTGCACTATGGCGAGGCAAAGCAAAGGGAGCTGGGAGATGCTGATCTGAATAGAACAGCGCTCTTTGTGAAGAAGCTTTTGCCCAGCGACCTGCTGCTTTCCGATGTGACCTATGTGCCCACGGGCACCCAGCAAGTGAAGGACAGCTTTACTTATATAGGAGTGGAGCGGGAAGGCGGCGCAGTGAAGGGCACGGTTCAGATCGAAGCCAATGTGCCCGGTTCTTCGTCCATCCGGTATTCCGGCACGTCTTTGCCGGTGCGGTTTCGGGGGTCGGATTTCTCCAATGCCTGCCAGACGATTCTGAACGCTGAGCTGGACTATATCACATTTCTCTCGCTGCCGGACAGCAGTGTGGGGCATCTCTACCTGGGCTATCAGACCATTACGGACAAAGGGACCGCAGTGGACAGCAAAACCCAGTGCGTCATCACAGGGGACAACGCCAAGAGCTTGGTGTACGTGCCTCGGGCCGGCTATACGGGCCGGGTAAGCTTCTCTTACATGGGGTATGATAGAAATGGGAAGAACTTTACAGGCAGCGTTACGGTGTCCTTGGGCAACAATTACTTTGCGCCTCATTTTACAGATATGGGCGGACATCGCTGGGCGCAGCCCGCAGTGGAATTCCTTTACAGCGCTGGGATTGTCAGCGGCGTCGGAAACCGCCGGTATAATCCTGGAAGCCCCATCACTCGCGGGGATTTTGCCATCATGCTGTGCAAAACCTTCCAGTTGACGAACAACGGGCCTTCCACCTTTACCGATGTGCCCACCAACGCCTATTATGCCTGGGCAGTAGCGGCTGCTCAGCAGAACGGCGTGGTGATGGGGGACGGTACCGGACGGTTCTACCCCAATAGGAACATCACCCGTCAGGACGCCATGGTGATGCTTTATCAGGCGATGCTGGCAGGCGGGATGGAGGTCCCCCAGGGGGATCTGTCCGTTCTCAACCGGTTTTCAGACCGCGCCGCGATCGTGGATTACGCAGAACAGCGCGTCGCTGCCTTGGTGCAGATGGGCGTGGTCAGCGGGGACGGCAACCGACGGCTGAAGCCCCGGAACGCGATATCCAGAGCCGAGATGGCAGCGGTCCTGCACAATGCGCTGACCATCTGAGCGGGGAACGACTGTCCGCTCAAAAGAGAAAGCGGCCTTGGTTTTAAAAATTCCATATCACAGTAAAGAAAGCCTGAGAGAGTTCTCAGGCTTTCTTTATGCAAGAGGAGCGCACGCAGCGGCAGCGCCGGCATAGAATGGGATATATGCAGAAACAGCGGAAGAATGAAGGTGATCTTGTGGGCAAGCCGTTGATCGTGGTCAGCTCTGTGACCTATGCCATGAAAGGGCGGGACCTGCTGTTCCGCCACGGTATTCGTGGCTATGTAGAGCGCATCCCCCGCACGGAGGAAACCGGATGCGGGTATGGTATTTACGTTCCTGAGGGAGCGGACATGGCAGAGCGAATCTTGTTGGAAAACCGTATTCGGGTACTTCGCCGTATGGAACAGGAAGGTGACCGCCCATGATTTATTTGGATAATAGCGCTACTACCTATCCCAAGCCCCAGGGGGTGCGCCAAGGAGTTCAGCGGGCGCTGCTGGAGTACGGGGCAAACCCTGGACGCAGCGGGTATGGGATGTGCCAGCGCACCACACAGGCTGTGTATCGCTGCCGGGAGCTGGCTGCGGAGTTTTTTGGCGCGGCTGGTCCGGAGTGCGTCGTGTTTCAGCCAAGCTGCACCCAGGCGCTGAACCTGGTCATAAAGGGGGTCCTAAAGCCGGGGGATCACGTGGTGGTCACCGATTTGGAGCACAATGCGGTCATGCGGCCCTTGGCGGCTTTGGAAAAGCGCGGGATCTCCTATACAGTGGCGCCTGTGACCCCCGGGGACGGCAATGCCACCTTGGAGGCGTTTCGGAAGGCGCTGGGCCCCAAGACAAAGCTGGCGGTGTGTACGGCGGCGTCCAATGTGTTTGGCTTTCGGGTGCCGGTGGAACGCATTGCAGCCTTGTGCCACCAGTATGGGGTAAAGGTCTGTGTGGATGCTGCACAGGCCGCTGGCTTGACGACCTTCCGCATGGAGGAGAGCGGCATCGACTACTTGTGCTGCGCCGGTCACAAAGGCCTGTACGGCCCGATGGGCACCGGACTATTGCTCCTTCGAGAGCCGGAGCAGCTGCTGGAGACCTTGACGGAGGGCGGCACGGGAACGCAATCCAGAAGCTTGCAGATGCCTGGGGAATCTCCAGAGCGCTATGAGAGCGGCACGCTGAATGTTCCCGGGATTCTGGGGCTTGCCGCTGGGATGGAGTTTGTCCGGCGCCGCGGACCGGAGAGGATCTGCCGGGAGGAGCTTCAGAAGCTGCGCCGCCTGCACGGCAGATTGTCCCGTATGCGCCGCATCATCCTGTATGCGCCCGCTCCTGAGGAGGCTTGGAGTATGCCGGTGCTGTCCTTCAACGTTGAGGGGGTCCCCAGCGAGCAGGTGGGGGAGTATCTGGCCAAAAATGGGATTGCTGTGCGGTGTGGACTTCATTGCGCCCCATTGGCCCATGAGAAAATGGGCACTCTGGAAACCGGGACCGTCCGGGTTTCCCCCTCTGCATTTACCCAGGCGGAGGATCTGGATGCCTTGGCGTGGCGTTTGCGGGAACGCTGGGAATAATTTTATGGAGAATCGGGAAAAAGTCCTTTAATTTACGCTGTATTTATGCTAAAATAAAGAAAGCTTGCCGCAGAGAGTGTCGCGTGGCTTTGCCCGCGGCATTTTTTGCGTGCGCGCGGATATCAAGATGTGAAAAGAAAGGGGTGACTTCATGGGCTCTGTACTGGAATTCATTACCCGAACAGGAGAGGTGATCCTGGACCTGGCCCGTCAGTTTGCCTTAAAGGACGCTGTGGATGTCGCCATTATCACGTTGTTGCTTTATAGTGCGATCAAGCTGCTTCGAGAGACGCGGGCCGGGCAGCTGGTGAAGGGCATCATTTTGCTGGTTGTGCTGTTCCTCATCTCCTCCTGGCAGGACCTGCTGATGTTAAATGCCATTTTGCGGATGTTTTTGCAATCGGGCATTGTCATTGTGGTCATTTTGTTCCAGCCGGAGATTCGGAAGGCATTGGAGCAGGTGGGCCACAGCAAGGTGGCTCAGTCCCTGGTAAGCGCGGTTTCCGTCAAGGAGACCGAGGATAAGGCGCAGGTCCGCAAAGCAATCGAGGGGGTTGTGGGGGCAACCCAGATTTTGCAGCAGATGCGTATGGGCGCCCTCATCGTCTTTGAGCGCAAGACGAAATTAGGTGAGATCGCAGCTACGGGCACAGTGGTGGAGGCGTCTCCCTCCGCGCAGCTGATCGCCAACATCTTTTTCAATAAAGCGCCCCTTCATGATGGCGCTATGATTATCCGTGAGGGACAAGTTTACGCCGCAGGCTGTATTTTGCCGCTGACCAGCAACGAGAACGTCAGCGCGGAGCTGGGCACCCGGCACCGGGCGGCTTTGGGCATCAGCGAGAATTCCGACGCCGTGGTGGTGGTGGTCTCGGAGGAGACCGGTCAAATCTCCATTGCGCTGGAGGGAAAGCTCACACGGAATTACAATCGCGTCACCTTACGGGAGATGCTGGAGCGCACCTTGGTGGGAGCGCCCAACGAAGGCTCCACTGGCAAGCGGATTCTGGACAAGCTGGGATTGAAAGACCGGGTTGTCAGAAAGGGGGATTGACGCATGAGCGAAGAGAAAAAGAGTCCGGAAGAACCCCGGGGAGAGAAAAAACGCGTTGCCCTTGGCAAGATTTTTTACCACAATACCTTTGTGCTGTTTTTTTCGCTGGCCGTGGCCATTATTTCGTGGTTCATCATGATGGCGAACAGTTCTGATCGGGGGATCACTGTGGAAAACGTGCCTGTTCAGGTGCGGTATTCCTCTGCCGCGCAGGAGGCGGGGCTGCAGGTGTTCCACATGTCCAGCGAGACGGTGAATTTGCAGGTCACCGGCAACACCCTGCTGACCTCCCAGCTGACTGCCAAGGATTTCGAGGTCAGCGTCACATTGAATCCCGCGGATACCTCCGTCACCGGGAACACCCTGCAAAAGCTGGATGTGCAGGTGCAGGCCGTGAAGTCCAATACCTTGACAAACTTCGAGATTGCGGGGGTGACTCCGGAGGAGATCACTTTGGAGTACGATCGCTTTCAAGAGGTGAACCTGCCCATTGAAAGCAATATCCATTGCCGCTCTGCGAATGGCTTCTATGCCTCTACGCCCATCCTGTCTGCGGACAATGTGACCATCAGCGGCCCCAGCTCTTCGGTGGCCAGGATCAAGCGGGTGGCTGTCAGCCATGAGGTGGAATCGGAGCTGCGGGAGGACGCGCAGTTTTCCTGCCCGCTGGTCTTTTACGACGGGAACAATCAGGAGATCGGAAATATCGCAGGACTTTATCTAAAAATGAATGTGGACGCAGTGGATGTGACGATTCCCGTCACACCGGTGAAAAAGGTGGATCTGACGGTCACAACGCTGCATCAGCCCGAAGATTTCTCGCGGGACCGTATCCAGATCGAGCCTTCCACCGTCACGATTGCAGGCACAGCCAACACCCTGTCCGGCATCAGTGAGATTCAGTTGGATACCGTGATTGATTTTGCTGATCTGGAGACCGGCGCCACCAATACATTTACCGCAGCCATCCCCCTGCCCTCTGGGGTGAGGAACATCGCATCGGTGGGGGACAGCGGAACGCCGGCGCAGGCCAAGGTGACCGTCAATCTCAACGGGTACAGCAAAACCTCTGTTTCTGTGGGGACGGCCAATATACAGATCACAAATCCCCCGGCGGGCATGGAAGCAGAGCTGGCGGTCAATTCCATGGTGGTGACCTTGGCGGGGCCGGAAGCACAGGTGAGCCGTCTGACTGGGGAAAACGTTGTGGTGACTGTGGATTTGGCCAATTTCCGAGATCGCACCGGTACGGTGGAGGTACCGGCAACCGTTACACTGACCGGCAGCGCAGCGAGCTCCTGCTGGGCAGCGGGCGAGTATACCGTGTCCGTCAACATCACTCAGCCCCCGGCCGTCTCCGCTGCGAGCATGCTGGCGCGGAATCCGGCAAGCAGCGAGGAGGGCGGCGTGGCCGCCACTCCTCAAGAGTGAGCTGGGATCGGACCAATCAAAGAGAGCGCACGAAGATTTTTTCTTCGCAGCGCTCTTTTCTTTGCAAAATTTAGAGGATGGGTGTATAATAATAAATCAGTTTTGTGCAACAAATCAGGAAAGGATGAGCGGTATGGACGTCCGTGTCAACGATGTTCTGCGGATGAAGAAACCACATCCTTGCGGCTGTTATGAGTTTACGGTACTGCGGGTGGGCATGGACTTTCGCATCCGCTGCAACCAGTGTGGCCGCGAGGTGATGATCTCCCGGTTCAAGTGCGAGAAGAATATCAAGCGAATTCTCCGAAGCGAGGCAGAGCAGTAGGTGCTTTTTCCAAATCGGAAGGCAGTGTGAGAAAATTTGGAAAGGCAGTGTTTGTGATGTTTGAAAATCTCAGTGTATTTGAAAATCGCTATGAAGAATTGAATCTCAAGCTTTACGACCCCGATACAGTGGCCCAGCGAGAGCTGTACACCGCTCTGATGAAAGAGCACAAGGAGATCCTTCCCATTGTGGAGACATACCGCGCGTACCGGCGGTGCGGGGAGGAGCTTGCAGGCGCCAAGGAGCTGCTGGAGGAGTCCAGTGACAGGGAGCTGCGGGAGATGGCCCAGCAGGAGCTTAAGGAGAAGGGTGAGGAGCTCACCCGCCTGGAAGAGGAATTGAAGCTGCTGCTTCTGCCCAAGGACCCCAATGACGAGAAGAACGTCATCGTGGAGATCCGCGGTGGAGCCGGCGGGGAGGAGGCCGCGTTGTTCGCCTATACTCTTTACCGTATGTACGCCATGTATGCGGAGAAAAAGGGCTGGCGCACCGAGATTGTCTCTTTG
Source organism: uncultured Acutalibacter sp. (assembly GCA_963559705.1). Lineage (GTDB taxonomy): Bacteria > Bacillota > Clostridia > Oscillospirales > Acutalibacteraceae > Acutalibacter. The sequence continues at coordinate 25,090 of CAUWLU010000006.1, read as the reverse complement.
AACGAGACGGAATTGGGGGGCTTTAAAGAGGTCAGCTTCCTGATTGATGGGGAGGGCGCTTATTCCCGTTTGAAGTACGAGAGCGGCGTTCACCGTGTCCAGCGGGTCCCCGAAACGGAGACCCAGGGGCGCATCCACACCTCCACAGCTACTGTGGCGGTGCTGCCCGAGGCCGAGGAGGTGGAGCTGGAGATTGACCCCAAGGATTTGCAGATTGACACCTTCCGCTCCAGCGGCGCAGGAGGCCAGCACATCAACAAGACCTCGTCGGCGATCCGCGTCACCCATCTGCCCACAGGCATGGTGGTGGAGTGTCAGGATGAACGCAGCCAGTATAAAAATAAGGAGAAGGCGCTGAAGGTCCTCCGCGCCAGATTGTTGGATCAGGAGCAGAAAAAGGCCGATGACCAGGTGGCCCAGGAGCGCCGGAGTCAGGTGGGCACCGGGGACCGGTCCGAGCGGATTCGGACCTACAATTTCCCTCAGGCCCGCGTGACGGATCATCGCATTGGTTTGACGCTGTACAAATTGGATGAAATTCTGAGCGGCGCTCTTGACGAGGTCATTGACAGTCTTACTGCCGCAGACCGCGCTGCTCAGTTGGAAGCTTCCCAGCAGGGATAAGGAGGGAGCGCAATGGAAACCTTACTGTTAAGCGACAGCTGCCCAGGTGACGTGGAAAAGGCCGGAGAGATCCTGCGACAGGGCGGACTGGTTGCCATTCCCACGGAGACGGTGTATGGCCTTGCAGCCAACGCTTTGGACGGGGAAGCGGTGAAAAAGATCTATCAAGCAAAGGGAAGGCCCTCCGACAACCCGCTGATTGTCCACATCAGTGATGTGTCCCAATTGCCGCCCCTGGTAACCAGCGTGCCCGAAGCTGCCCGCAAGCTGGCGGCGGTGTTTTGGCCCGGCCCCTTGACCATCATTTTGGAAAAGTCCTCGAAGATTCCGGACCAGACCAGCGGTGGCCTGGATACTGTGGCGGTCCGTTGCCCCTCTCACCCCACGGCAAGAGCTGTGATTGACGCGGCAGGAGTGCCTTTGGCAGCGCCCTCCGCCAACCTCTCTGGAAAACCCAGCCCCACCACCTTCCGCCATGTCCAGGAGGACCTCACCGGACGGGTGGATGCTCTTTTGGATGGGGGAGACTGCGCTGTGGGGGTGGAATCCACTGTGATCACGCTGGCGTCCGGCGTTCCGCGGATTCTTCGTCCGGGCGGGGTGACTCTGGCGCAGCTGGAGCAGGTCCTGGGACGCGTGGAGGTGGACCCCGCTGTGCTCCATCAAATGGAGCAGGGGCAACGGGTTTCCTCCCCGGGGATGAAGTATCAGCATTATTCCCCAGCCGCCGACGTGGTGATTTTGGATGCCTCCCAAGAGGATTACCTTCAGTACGTGAATCAAAAGGGGGATGGCTGGGCGCTCTGTTTTGAGGAGGATGTCCCCTTTTTGCAGGTGCCCGCCGTGGCCTATGGCAGCCGGTATGACGATGCCTCCCAGGCTCACCGGCTGTTCCAGGCGCTTCATCAGCTGGATGAATCCGGCGCCAAAAAAGCTTACGCCCGGATTCCCCGGAAGCGGGGCGTGGGGCTAGCAGTCTACAACCGGCTGATTCGAGCGGCGGCGTTCCAAGTGAGGAATCCCCGGAAGCGTCATATCGTGGGCCTGACCGGGCCAACTGGCGCGGGGAAATCCACAGTGGCGGAGCTTTTGCAGAACCACGGCTATTATATTGTCGACTGCGACAAAGCTACCCGCAGTGCCCAGGTCTATGACGGGCCCTGCTTGGCTGAGCTTTCGGCTGCCTTTGGCCCTGAGATCCTCCGGGACGGGGTGCTGGACCGTGCAGAGCTTGCCAAGCGCGCATTCTCGTCGGACGAAGCGCGGATTCGGCTGGGGGAGATCACCTTCCCTCGGATTCTGCGCCAGGTGCGGCAGCTGATTCAGGAGGGGGAGGAGCAAGGGTATCGTGTGATCGTGCTGGATGCTCCCACGCTGTTCGAGGCGGGATTGGACTCTGCCTGCTCGCGGATTCTTGTGGTGGATGCGCCCAAGGAGGAGTGCCTGGCTCGGGTGCTTCGCCGGGACGGCATCACAAAGGAGGCTGCTCTGCGCCGGTTAGAGGCTCAGCCTTCCTCGGACTTTTACACCTCCCGGGGAGATTGGGTGGTGAAGAACCCCGCGGGCGCGCAGCTTGAGGAGCGGCTGCTCCCCATTTTAGAGGAGTTGGAGAAGGCTTGCCTATGAGAAAAGGGTGTTTGACCTGCCTGGTCGCGGCAGTGCTTCTGATCGCGGCAGGAACGCTGTTCGGGCCCAAGCTGTGGGAGAGAGTGCTGCTGTTCCTATATCCCCAGCGTTACGCGCAGCTGGTGGAGCAGGAGGCTGCCGAATTCCAGTTAGACCCGGATTTGGTCTTTGCGGTCATCAAGACGGAGAGCGGCTTTGATCCGGAAGCCCGCTCCCATGCGGACGCTATGGGGCTGATGCAGCTGACCCAAGGGACCTTTGACTGGATCGCCTCACTGTATCCTCCTGAGGACCCCGGTGCCGGCGTGTACGATCCCCAAGCGAACATCCATTGCGGTTGCGCGCTGCTCAGGCTGCTGCTGGATCAATATGGCAGCGTGGATGTGGCGCTGGCAGCCTACAATGCAGGGATGGGGAATGTGTCCCAGTGGCTGGGCAGTCAGGAGTATTCCCGCGATGGGGAGACGCTGCACACCATTCCCTATCCGGAAACAGACGCCTATGTAAAAAAAGTCCGGCGGGCCTATGAGAGGTATGCAAAGCTTTATCCGGAGTAAGGGGAAGCCGTTGCATTTTGACAAAATTCGTGCTAGAGTAGAGAGGGCCTTTCCCAAGGAGGCTTTCATCCGGGAAACAACCGGCGGGAGGACCCGCCAAAGCCATAAATTGACAGGAGGCAAAAACCAATGTCCAAAAAAGCTGATAAGATCGATGCTAAGGAGCTGGCAAAAGAGCTTCTCAATGACAAAACCCACGGCTCTGAGAAGGCCGGCGCCAAGGCTGTGGAGAAGGCGTTCAAGTTCTGCGAGGGCTACAAGGCCTTCCTGGACGAGGCCAAGACAGAGCGCGAGGCTGTGACCTGGGCTGTGAAAGCCGCCGAGGCCCAGGGCTTCCAGGAGTTTGACCCCGACAAGAAGTATAAGGCTGAGGATAAGGTCTATTACAACAACCGCGGCAAGGCGATGTGCCTGGCGGTCATCGGCAAGAAGGGCCTGAAGCACGGCGCACGGATCTGCGCCGCTCACATCGACAATCCCCGCATTGACTTAAAGCCCATTCCGCTGTATGAGTCCAATGAGCTGGCCATGCTGAAGACCCACTATTACGGCGGCATTAAGAAGTACCAGTGGGTCGCCATGCCCCTGGCCCTTCATGGGAAGATCGTCCGCAGGGACGGCGAGGAGATCACTGTGCGTGTGGGCGAACAGGAGGGCGAGCCCCAGTTCACCATCACCGATATCCTGCCCCATCTGGGCAAGGATCAGGCGGTGAAGAAATTGGGCGAGGCCTTCACCGGCGAGGATCTCAACGTGCTGGCGGGCAGCCTGCCCTTGGCTGACGCTGAGGGCGATCAGCTGTTCAAGCTCAACGTCATGAAGCTCCTTCATGACAAGTACGGCATTGTGGAGGGCGATTTGATCTCTGCCGAGCTGTGCTTTGTGCCTGCCTTCAAAGCGGTGGATATCGGCTTTGACCGCAGCATGGTGGGCGCTTACGGCCATGACGACCGCGTCAGCGCATATCCCATCCTGGAAGCGATCTTCAAGTGCGAGGCCCCCGAGCACACCTGCATCTCTGTGCTGGCCGACAAAGAGGAGATCGGCAGCGTGGGCAACACTGGCCTTTGCTCTGAGTTTCTCAACTACTTTGTGGAGGATTTGGCCGAAGCAGAGGGCTTGAAGGTGCGCCATGTGTACTCCAAGTCCACCTGCCTGTCCGCAGACGTCACGGCAGCGTATGACCCCAATTATGCCTCTGCTTATGAAGCGGGCAACTCCTGCTATCTGAACCGGGGCGTGGGCGTCGCCAAGTACACCGGGGCCCGCGGGAAGAGCGGCTCCAACGATGCCAATGCTGAGTTTGTGGCTGAGGTCCGCAGGGTTTTTGACGACAATGAGGTCCTGTGGCAGATCGGCGAGCTGGGCAAGGTGGACCAGGGCGGCGGCGGCACCGTGGCCTTGGACATCGCCCGCATGAATGTGGACGTCATCGACGTGGGTGTGCCGGTGCTCTCCATGCACGCTCCCTTCGAGGTGGTCTCCAAGCTGGATGTGTATATGGCATACAAGGGCTTTAAGGCTTATTTCGAGGCAAAATAAGGCGAGGCTCTGCCAAGGGAAAGCGCTCCGGGCAACCGGGGCGTTTTTGTTTTGCGCAAAAGAGTTTTCATTTCCCTGTTTCTTTTTTTCGGGAACTTGTGTATAATAAGCTGGTAGAAAAAATCGCCCTCAGGGGCTTGCGGATAGATTGTGAGGGAACATATTGCCTAGAAACCGGGGAAAGCGGGTGGTCCTCAGCCGGACGGACCACCGGATTGATATCGGCCCTGCGGGGCGCAACCTGTTCATCTCTCGGGACAAGCAGCGGCAATCCCGCCAGGCGCGGCGGATCAAATTGGGGATGAACGCTGTGATCGTTCTGGGGGTTTTAGCCGTCGCAGTGGGATTCGGCTTTTTTGTTGCGTTTTATTTAGTGCCCTATTTTCAAGTGGAAATGCGCATCGACACCTCCAGCAGCTCTCGGCTGGAGGGAGGGGGGCTGCAAAGTCAGGTGGAGATCCCGTCCTATAACAGCATGGGACTGCCTGTGTACAGCGACGATGTAAGCCTGTTTGTCATCAATCAAAACGAGCCCCAGGACGCCTCCTATACACCCAATCTTGTGGAAGCCCAGGGCGTCCAGGTGGAGGCCCATGTTGTCAACGCCCTGAACCGGATGGTGGAGGCGGCCAAGGAGGATGGGCTGGCCCTGGTGTTCACAGAGGGGTATGTCTCCTATGAGGCCCAGCAGCAGCGCTATGAGGAGAAAGTGACGCAGCTGATGGAGCAGGAGGGGCTGACCACTGTGATGGCCAGAACCCAGGCGCGGCTGGAGGTGCCCATGGCCGGGGAGTGCGACCTGCAAACCGGGCTGTGCGTTCGGGTGGACGCGAACCCGGATACCTTCGCAGATTCCAAGACCTGCTCCTGGCTGCGGACGAATATGGGGAAATACGGGTTTGTTTTCCGCTGGCCGGAGGGCGGAGAGGATTACACTGGCTGCGAGGAGGATCTGACCGTGCTGCGGTATGTGGGCAGTGAAAATGCCACGGCCATGCAGCAGCGCTCCATGTGCTTGGAGGAGTACATCAGCTACCTTGCCAGCCAGGGGTAAGGATTTCCCAGGAAAAAGAAAAAACTTTCTCTTGCATTTTTGGTAAGAGTGTGCTACAATATCTTGCGATTGATTTGAAACTTCCAAACCGTAAAGAGGTGAAACGAAGATGAAGCAGAATATACATCCCGACTATCAGGAGACCACCATCACCTGCGCCTGCGGCAACGTGATTCACACCCGGTCTACCAAGAAGGACATCAAAGTCGAAATATGTTCCAAGTGCCACCCGTTCTTTACGGGCAAGCAGAAGCTGGTGGATACCAGCGGCCGCGTGGATATGTTCAAGAAGCGTTACGGTCTGCAGGGCAAGTAATGTCTGACACAATAGCGGGCCTTGTGCCTCGGGATGGGCGGTGCGGTTTCGCGCCGCCTGTCTTTGTTTTCAGCGGAAAGGGGAGGGCAATGGAGTACGTCACCGTGGAAAGAGAAGCCGCCGACGAGTTTGTGGAGAAAAAATCCCGTTTTATCGGCGCCTGCCGCCCGGTAAAGACCGAGGAGGAGGCTTTGGAGTTTATCGCCCGGCTGAAAAGTCAAAATTGGGATGCCAGCCACAACGTGTATGCCTATATACTGCGGGAGGGGAATATCCAGCGCTTCTCAGACGATGGAGAGCCTCAGGGCACCGCAGGGATTCCTGTGATAGATACCCTGAAGAAGGCCGGGGTGGTGGACGCAGTGGTGGTGGCCACCCGGTATTTCGGCGGGATTCTGTTGGGCGGGGGCGGGTTGATCCGCGCCTATTCCCACACGGCGTCCATCGCGTTGGCGGCGGCAAAAAAGATCATCATGCGGGAGTGCCTGCTGCTGTCCGTCTCCTGCGATTACTCCCTGTACGGAAAAGCGGCGGGGCTCATTCCGGAATTGGGCGGCGTGGTGGATGACACCGAGTTTTTGGAGAGAGTCGCTCTCTCCTTCCATCTGGAGCCGGAAAAGCTGCCGGCGCTGGAAAAGCGCCTTGCCGACGCCACCGGCGGCCGCTGTGCCGTGCAGGAGGTGGGAAAGCGGTTTTTCCCCTTCCCCCTGGAAAAGTGAAAAAATTTTCTTGGGCCGCAAGTAATTCTGCAGAAAAAAGCGTATAGCAAATATAAGGACAGATTTGGAATCAGCAGGCGTTCTAACTGCCCGATTAACAAGGTGCAGGAGAACGAAGGCTTGTGGAATGGGAAAGGGTGTGGAAGCTTTATGACCATCCGAGAACAGACTCAGCAGATGGAACGGGAAATGTTTGCGCCGTGGGCGGCGTATTCCAGTGAGACCAGGGGCCGCCAGCGCCCGGAGGAGGAGTGTGAAATGCGCACTCCCTATCAGCGGGATCGAGACAGGATCATTCACTGCAAGTCGTTCCGGCGGCTGAAGCACAAGACCCAGGTGTTCCTTTCTCCGGAAGGGGATCATTACCGCACGCGGCTCACCCACACGCTGGAGGTTTCCCAGATCGCGCGCACCATTGCCAGAGCGCTGCGCCTCAATGAGGATTTGACGGAAGCCGTGGCCCTGGCTCACGATTTGGGCCACACGCCCTTTGGCCATGCCGGTGAACGGGCGCTGAACGCCCTGCTGCCCCATGGCTTCCGCCATTACGAGCAGAGCCTGCGGGTGGTGGAGCGGCTGGAAAAGGATGGCCGGGGGCTGAACCTTACTTATGAGGTGCGCAACGGGATTCTGTGCCATACTACGGGTATGGAGGCGGTTACGGCCGAGGGGCGGATCATCCGCTGGGCAGATAAGATCGCCTATATGAATCATGATATTGACGACGCCATTCGGGCGGGTGTGCTGCGGGAAGAGGAGATTCCCAAGTCCATCACCGGAGTGCTGGGGAATACCAAGGCAAAACGGATTACCTCACTGATTCGCTCGGTGGTGGAGAACAGCCATGACGGGACCATTGCCATGGATTCGGAAACCTATGGCGCCTATGAAGAGCTCAGCGATTTTATGTACAAGGCAGTGTACCTGAACGAGTACGCGAAGAAGGAAGAGCGGAAGGTGCCCAACATCATTCAAGCGCTGTTCCTGCATTTTCGGAATCCGGACAATCTGCCGGAGTATATGAGAAAGATTGCGGAGGAGGAGGGCGTAGAGACAGCCTCCTGCGATTATGTTGCAGGCATGACGGATCATTATGCCGTCGCCTGTTATCAGGAGCTTTTTATCCCCAAGGCGTGGAATCTGGGGGTAGGCAGCTGATTTTGGATTGGAGGGACCAGAATGCCGTTTCCGCCTGAATTTCTGCGTGAGCTTGGGGAGCGCAACCGCATCGAGGATGTGGCGGCTCCTTATGTGAATTTGCGCAGGCGGGGAAAGAATCTGCTGGGTCTGTGTCCCTTCCATAACGAAAAAACGCCGTCCTTTGTGGTCTATCCAGAGAACAATTCCTTTTATTGCTTTGGATGCAATAAAGGCGGGGACGTGATCTCCTTTATTATGGGTGTGGAAAACCTGGATTTTGCGGAAGCGGTCAAGCTGCTGGCTCAGCGGTCCGGCATGACGCTGCCGGAGGAGGGCGGGGACTTTTCCATGTCCCGGCTGCGCACCCGGATTTTGGAGATCAACCGGGAGTCCGGGCGCTTCTACTTTGGCGCCCTGTCCACGCCGGAGGGGAAAGCGGGTCTTGACTACTTCAAGTCTCGCGGGCTGGGCCCCAAGACCATCCGCCATTTTGGATTGGGGTATGCTCCTGACAACGGCTTTGCGCTGACAAACCACCTGCGGGGCTTGGGCTATACCAAGGACGAGCTGCTGCAGTCGGATATGGTGCGGCTGTCGAAAAACGGGAACCTCTACGACCGCTATCGGAACCGGGTCATGTTTCCCATCATTGATCTGCGGGGAAATGTGGTGGCCTTTGGAGGCCGGGTCCTGGGGGATGGGACGCCCAAATACATCAATACTTCGGACACGCCGGTGTATCATAAGGGCAGCGGGCTGTTTGCCCTGAATTTTGCCAAAAACGCCAATTCCGGCCAGTTGATTTTGGCGGAGGGATATATGGATGTGATTGCGCTGCACCGGGCGGGTTTTTCCAACGCCATCGCCACTTTGGGCACAGCGCTGACAGAGGAGCAGGCCAGGGTGATGCGGCGCTATGCCAAGGAGGTCGTGATCTGCTACGATTCCGACCAGGCAGGGCGCAGAGCCACCCAGCGGGCCATTCCTCTTTTGAAAGACGCCGGCTTGCAGGTGCGGGTGATCACAGTGCCTGGGAATAAAGACCCGGATGAGTTCTTCCGCTCCGATCCCAAGGACGGGGTGACCCGCTTCAAACGCCTGATCCAAGAGAGCGGCAACGACACGGAGTACCGCTTGTCTGTGGTGCGAGCCAAGTATGACCTGACCGCGGAGGACGGCAAAAAGCAGTATCTGCAGGAAGCCGTGGCGCAGGTGTTGGGCACGCTGCGGGATCAAATTGAATTGGACGTCTATGCGGGCAAGCTTTCTGCGGAAACCGGTGTGGGGAAGGAGAGCATCATGGCCTCCGCGCAGCGGGCGGCCTCCCAAGCGGCGCGGCAGCGCAGGCGGGAGGAGGTTCGCGCCCAACAGGAGGTAGTCGCCTCCCGCACAGTGGCAAACCCTGAGAAAAAGCGCCACATGCGGGCGGCCTTGGCTGAGGAGGGGATCCTGGCCTATCTGTTCCGCAATCAGGACCGCGTGGAGGCGCTGGAGCAGCGTCTGCCGCCGGAAAAGTGGATCACACCCTGGGGGCGCCGAGTATATACTCTGCTGCTGGGCAAAACTAAGCAGGGCGAGACAACTCTCAGCGAAATGGCGGAGGAGCTGACCTCTGACGAGCTTTCCGAGCTGAGCCGGGTCTTGGTAGAGCGCCGGGAGGTCCCGCCCTCTTGGGAGGATGTGGAAAGCTTTTGTAGGATCATAGAAAACGAGGCCCTGGGGACCCCGGAGAAGCTGAAGGACGCCACGCCGGAGGATCTGCGGCGTTATCTGGAAGAACTGAAGAATCGAAAATAAAGCAAGATCCTCAGCGGCGGGCAGGCTGCATCCGGCCTCCGGTGCTGAGTTTCATATGGGAATCGCGCTGCTCTGGACGCGAGAAAGGAATGGTAAACAATATGGCCGCACAACCGGACAAAAAGACCGTGATCAAGGACCTTCTGGAACTGGGCAAAAGCAAGGGACAGCTGTCCACCAAGGAGATCCTGGACGCTTTGGGAGAGCTGGACTTTGACCCCGAGCAGATTGAGAAGTTCTATGACACCCTGGAGAGTCAGGGTGTGGAGATTGTAGAGGATGATTTTGGCGATATCACCATTGACGAGGACGAGCTTGCCAAGGCCGAGGGCTTGGATGTTCTGGAGCCCGGCGTGGGCGCCGACGGCGTCACCATCGACGACCCTGTGAAGGTCTACCTGAAGGAGATCGGCCGGGTGCCGCTGCTCACTCCCGAGGAAGAAGTGAGCTTGGCAGTGCGGATCTCCGATGGGGATGAGGCTGCGAAAAAGCGGCTGTCCGAGGCCAACCTTCGTCTGGTGGTCAGCATTGCCAAGCGCTATCTGGGCAGGGGGATGCAGTTCTTGGATTTGATCCAGGAGGGCAACCTGGGCCTGATCAAGGCTGTGGAGAAGTTTGATTACACCAAGGGCTTCAAGTTCTCGACGTATGCCACCTGGTGGATTCGCCAGGCCATCACCAGGGCCATCGCGGACCAGGCGCGCACCATCCGCATCCCGGTTCACATGGTGGAGACCATCAACAAGGTGAAGAAGGTTTCCTCTCAGCTGCTTCACGCCAATGGCAGGGAGCCCAGCGCCGAGGAGGTTGCCGAGGAGTTGGAGATGCCCGTGGAGAAGGTGCGGGAGATCATGCGGGTGGCCCAAGAGCCCGTTTCCTTGGAGACCCCCATCGGCGAGGAGGAGGACAGCCATCTGGGAGATTTTATCCCTGACGACGATGCTCCGGCCCCGGCGGACGCGGCTTCCCACACGCTGCTCAAGGAGACGCTCAACAATGTGCTGGATTCTCTCACCGAGCGGGAGAGGGAAGTGCTGCGCCTGCGGTTCGGCCTGGACGACGGCCGCTCCCGCACCTTGGAAGAGGTGGGCAAGGAGTTCAAGGTGACCCGTGAACGCATCCGGCAGATCGAGGCCAAAGCCCTGCGGAAGCTGCGCCATCCCAGCCGCAGCAAAAAGCTGAAGGATTTTCTGGATTGATCCAGAAAAGCGTGGAGTTTCGAAGCTTATGGTGATGACTTTAGAGGCGGATTACGCTGTCCGCATCGTGGAGTATTTGACAAAGCATCCGGAGCGTCGGGATGCCCGGACGATTTCGGAGGAAACGCAGATCCCCCTGCGGTTCTCGCTGAAGATCCTGCGGGAGCTGGTGACGGAGGGAATGGTCTGCTCGTTTAAAGGCGCCAAGGGCGGGTACACCTTGGCCAGGCCGCCGGAGGAGATCACGCTGCGCCAGGTGATCGAGCTGGTGGAAGGGCCCTATATGCTCAGCCGGTGCCAGAAGGAGGAGTACAGCTGCGGGCGGGCGCATTGCCGTCTGCACAGCATCTATGAGGAGATTTCAGAGGATGTCCGGCGTGAGCTGGAATCCTACACTTTTGCGATGATTTGCGCGCCAGAGCCTTGCGCCTGTCAAGAGGAAGGGGCAGAAACATAAAAAAAGGCACGATGGACGGTGGACGTCCCGTGCCTTTTTCGGCATTTTTCCGGAAAAAAGAAAAATCCGCCAGAAAAGCTGAAAAGATTGCAAGAACCACTTGACAAAAAGGAGTGGTTGAATTATACTAATAAACTGCATAATCATGGGTAGGAGTATCCCTGGCTCATTTTGATAAAGTATAGCACATGGTTCGAGAGGAATCAAGTGCGTATTGAAAAAAAGTGATTTTTTTGTGGAAAATGCTCTCACCCAGCACGTCGGGAAGCAGTTTCGGGGAAATCGGCGGTTCCCTCGAAGTTGCGGCAATTCAAAACTATCATGGATTGGAGTGGCTGAACCAAATGGTGAATGTGAAACCGGTTCAATTGGGCAAGAATACTCGAATGAGCTTTGCCAAGATCGAGGAAGTCCTGAAAATGCCGAACCTCATCGAGGTCCAGAAAAACTCTTATCAGTGGTTCCTTACAGAGGGCCTGAAAGAGGTTTTCGACGATGTCTCCGGCATCACGGATTTTAATAACAACCTGGTCCTGGATTTTGTGGATTACAAGCTTGACGACAAGCCCAATTACAGCGTGTCCGAATGTAAGGAGCGGGATGCCACTTACGCTGCCGCCCTCCGGGTGACTGCGCGCCTGCTCAACAAGGAGACTGGCGAAATCAAGGAATCCGATGTGTTCATGGGCGATTTCCCCTTGATGACGCCCAGCGGCACCTTTGTCATCAACGGCGCCGAGCGTGTCATTGTGTCACAGCTGGTGCGTTCCCCTGGCGTGTACTACAAAATGGACTATGACCGCTCGGGAAAGGAATTGTTCTCCTCCACCATCATCCCCAACCGGGGCGCATGGCTGGAGTACGAGAACGATGTCAACGATGTGTTCTATGTTCGCATCGACAAAAACCGCAAGATCCCCATCACCGTATTCATCCGCTGCCTGGGTCTTGGCACGGATACGGAGATCTTGAACTACTTTGGCGATGACGACAGAGTGCGTGCCACCATCGAGAAGGATACCTGCAAGACCATGGAAGAGGCGCTGTTTGAGATCTACCGCAAGCTGCGCCCCAGCGAGCCTCCCACCATCGAGAGCGCTCAGGCCCATATCAACGGCCTGTTCTTTGATCCTCGCCGGTACGATCTCTCCCGTGTGGGCCGCTATAAGTACAATAAGAAGCTGCGCCTGGAAGGGCGCTTGGTGGGCCAAGTGCTGGCCCAGCCTGTGGCGAATCCTTCCACGGGCGAGGTGATGGGCGAGCCCGGCCAGACCGTCACAAAGGAAATGGCCGATGCGATGGATGATGCCGGCGTCACCTCCGTGGTGGTCCTCCTCAATGAGAAAGAGGTCAAGATCATCTCCAACGGCATGGTGGATATCCAGAAGTATGTGAATTTTGACGCCAAGAAGGAGTGCGGCATCAACGAGCGCGTGTGCTACCGCGTCCTGGCGGAGATTCTGGAAACCGCCCAGAATGACGAGGAGCTGAAAGAGGCTCTGCGCGCCCGCCGTGCCGAGCTGATCCCCAATCACATCACAGTGGATGACATTTTCTCCACGATCAACTATATGAACTGCCTTGCTGTGGGCTTGGGCACCACCGATGACATCGACCACTTGGGCAACCGGCGTATTCGTTCTGTGGGCGAGCTGCTCCAGAACCAGTTCCGCATCGGCTTCTCTCGGTTGGAGCGCGTGATTCGTGAGCGCATGACGCTGCAGGCGCAGGACCTGGAGTCCCTGACTCCCCACAGCTTGATCAATATCCGGCCTGTGGTGGCGGCTATCAAGGAGTTTTTCGGCTCCTCTCCGCTGTCTCAGTTCATGGATCAGACCAACCCCCTGTCCGAGCTGACCCATAAGCGGCGTCTGTCCGCTCTGGGCCCCGGCGGTTTGTCCCGTGACCGCGCCTCCTTCGAGGTCCGCGACGTACACTATACGCACTATGGACGTATGTGCCCCATTGAGACTCCCGAAGGTCCCAACATCGGCTTGATCTCCTACCTGGCTACCTTTGCCCGCATCAATGAGTACGGCTTTATCGAAGCCCCGTACCGCCGTGTGGACAAAGAGACCGGTGTGGTGACCGACGATGTGGTATATATGACCGCAGACCAGGAGGACGATTTCGTGGTGGCCCAGGCCAACGAGCCTCTGGACGAGGAGGGACGTTTCGTCCATGCCCGCGTCAACGGCCGTCATCGGGACGAGTTTGTGGAAGTGCCCGCGTCTCAGGCGGACTACATGGATATCAGCCCCCGCATGGTCGTTTCTGTTGCCACTGCTATGATTCCCTTCTTGGAGAACGATGACGCCAACCGCGCTCTGATGGGCTCCAACATGCAGAAGCAGGCTGTGCCGCTGCTGCGTACAGAAAGTCCCATTGTCGGCACTGGCATGGAATATAAGGCCGGCGTGGACTCCGGCGTGTGCGTGCTGGCAAAGCGGGGCGGCGTGGTGAAGTCCGTCAGCGCCAACCTGGTTCGCGTCACTGCCGACAACGGCGATATCGACGACTATCAGATCATCAAGTTCATGCGCTCCAACCAGAGCACCTGCATCAACCAGGTGCCGGTGGTGTCCGTGGGCGAGCGCGTGGAAGAGGGCGCTGTCATTGCCGATGGTCCCGCCATCAAGAACGGCGAGATCAGCTTGGGCAAGAACGCTCTGATCGGCTTTATGACCTGGGAAGGCTATAACTACGAGGACGCAGTCCTTTTGAATGAAAAGATCGTCCGTGAGGACGTGTACACCTCCATCCACATCGAGGAGTACGAGATGGAAGCCCGGGATACCAAGCTGGGGCCGGAGGAGATCACCCGGGATATCCCCAACGTCAATGAAGAGCTTCTCAAGGACCTGGATGACCGGGGTATTATCCGGGTGGGCGCCGATGTCCGTGCCGGGGATATCCTGGTGGGCAAAGTCACTCCCAAGGGTGAGACTGAGCTTACGGCGGAAGAGCGTCTGCTGCGGGCCATCTTCGGCGAGAAGGCCCGCGAGGTCCGTGACACCTCCCTCCGCGTGCCCCACGGCGAGTACGGTGTGGTTGTGGACGTGAAGGTCTTTAACCGCGAGGACAGCCACGATGAGCTGTCTCCCGGCGTCAACAAGGTGGTTCGCTGCTACATTGCCCAGAAGCGTAAGATCTCCGTGGGCGATAAGATGGCCGGACGTCACGGCAACAAGGGTGTTGTGTCCCGGATTCTGCCGGAGGAGGAGATGCCCTTCCTGCCCGACGGCACTCCGCTGGATATCGTGCTGAATCCCTTGGGCGTGCCTTCCCGAATGAACATCGGACAGGTCCTTGAGGTTCACCTGGGCATGGCTGCCCGGGCCTTGGGGTGGAAGATCATGACCCCTGTGTTTGACGGCGCTCATGAGGCGGATATCCGCGAGTGCTTCCGGATGTCCGGCCTCAGCGAGGACGGCAAGTTCTGGCTTCGCGACGGCCGTACCGGCGAGTACTTCGACAATCCCGTCACTGTGGGCTATATGTATTACCTGAAGCTGCACCATTTGGTGGACGATAAGATCCATGCCCGTTCCACCGGTCCCTACAGCTTGGTCACCCAGCAGCCCTTGGGCGGCAAGGCTCAGTTCGGCGGACAGCGCTTCGGCGAAATGGAAGTGTGGGCGCTGGAGGCTTACGGCGCTGCTTACACCCTGCAGGAGATCCTGACGGTGAAGTCCGACGACGTGGTGGGCCGTGTAAAGACGTATGAAGCCATTGTCAAGGGCCAGAACATTCCCAAGCCCGGCATCCCCGAGTCTTTCAAGGTGCTTATCAAGGAGCTGCAGTCCCTGAGTTTGGATGTGAAGGTGCTGGATAAGGACAATCAGGAGATTGACCTGAAGCAAAACTTTGACGATGACGAGGACGTGGGCTTCCGCCAGGTGGAAAACGAGGACCCCATTTTTGACGAGCGCACTGTGGCTGATAATCTGGATGGTTATGGCGTAGAGGATGACGAAGGCAATCCCCTGGAAGAGGACAGCTATACCAACGACGACTATGACGAAGGCTTCGACAGCGATGACGGCGACGACAGCTTTCTGTGATTGAGAAGGGAGAAACGAAGTTATGGAATTTAACACGTTGGAATCGATCAAGATCGGCCTTGCTTCTCCCGACCAGATCCGCGAGTGGTCCCACGGTGAGGTGAAGAAGCCGGAGACCATCAACTACCGCACCTTGAAGCCCGAGCGGGACGGCCTGTTCTGCGAGCGCATTTTTGGGCCTACAAAAGACTGGGAGTGCCACTGCGGCAAGTACAAGCGCATCCGGTATAAGGGAAAGATCTGTGACCGATGCGGCGTAGAGGTCACCCGTTCCAAGGTCCGCCGCGAGCGTATGGGCCATATCGAGCTGGCGGCTCCCGTGTCCCATATTTGGTATTTCAAGGGCATCCCCTCTCGGATGGGCCTGATTCTGGATCTCTCTCCCCGGGTGCTGGAGCGTGTGCTCTACTTCTCCATGTACATCGTGACCAATCCCGGCAGCGTGCGGGAGCTGTCCAAGATGCAGACCCTTACGGAGCGGGAGTACCGGGATCTTCGGGAGAAGTACGAGGATGATTTTGAAGCGGGTATGGGCGCCGAGGCGATCAAGAAGCTTCTGGAAGATATTGACGTTGAGAAAACCAGCCAGGAGCTGAAGGAGGAGCTGGAGACTGCCTCCGGCCAAAAGCGTGTGCGGATTTTGAAGCGGCTGGAAGTGGTGGAGTCCTTCCGCATTTCCGGCAACCGTCCGGAGTGGATGATTCTGGATGCAGTGCCTGTCTGTCCTCCTGATATCCGTCCCATGGTGCAGTTGGACGGCGGACGCTTCGCCACCAGCGACTTGAACGACCTGTACCGCCGGGTCATCAACCGGAACAACCGTTTGAAGAGATTGCTGGAGCTGGGCGCTCCGGACATCATCGTCCGCAACGAGAAGCGTATGCTTCAGGAAGCTGTGGACGCACTGATTGACAACGGCCGCCGCGGCCGTCCTGTCACCGGCCCCAACAACCGTCCCTTGAAGTCCCTGTCCGACCTGCTCAAGGGCAAGCAGGGCCGTTTCCGTCAGAACCTGCTGGGCAAGCGTGTGGACTACTCTGGCCGTTCTGTTATCGTGGTTGGCCCCGAACTGAAGATGTACCAGTGCGGTCTGCCCAAGGAGATGGCTTTGGAGCTGTTCAAGCCCTTTGTCATGAAGCGCCTGGTGGAGACCGGCGCCGTGGGCAACATCAAGGCGGCCCGCAAGTCGGTAGAGCGTGCGAAGCCCGAGGTGTGGGACGCCCTGGAAGTGGTCATCAAGAACCATCCCGTGCTGCTCAACCGCGCGCCTACGCTGCACCGTTTGGGCATCCAGGCCTTCGAGCCCGTCCTGGTGGAAGGCCGCGCTCTGAAGCTGCACCCCCTGGTGTGTACTGCATACAACGCCGACTTTGACGGAGACCAGATGGCTGTTCACGTGCCCCTGTCCGCAGAGGCCCAGGCGGAAGCCCGCTTCCTGATGCTGGCAGCCAACAACCTGCTGAAGCCTTCGGACGGCCGTCCTGTTACCGTGCCCACGCAGGACATGGTGCTGGGTTCCTATTACTTGACTTTGGACAAGGAAGGGGAGCCTGGCGAGGGCAAGATGTTCCGCAATATGGATGAGGCCATGATGGCCTATGACGCCAAGGAAATCACACTGCACTCCAAGATCAAAGTCCGCAGGACCGTGGAGTTTCAGGGCGAACAAGTCACCGGTATGGTGGAGACCACCATGGGCCGCATGATCTTCAACCGTCCTGTTCCCCAGGATTTGGGATATGTGACCCGCTCCACTCCCGAAGAGGCCTTGAAGTTTGAAATCGACTTCCTGGTGGGAAAGAAGCAGCTGGGCAATATCATTGACCGCTGCATCAAGGTTCATGGAACCGAGCGCACCGCAGAGGTGCTGGATGAGGTCAAGGCCCAGGGGTATAAATACTCCACCATCAGCGGTATCACAGTTGCTGTCTGCGACGCCACGATTCCTGCTTCCAAGAAGGACATCCTGGCTGCTGCCGATACGGAAATCGACGAGATTCGCGCCGAGTATGCGGAGGGTTTCCTGTCCGACGCGGAACGCTACAACGCGGTGCTGCGCACTTGGGAAAAGGCCACAAACGACGTTACCGATGCCCTGCAGAAGGGTCTGGACCGTTACAACCCCATCTACATGATGGCAGACTCCGGCGCCCGAGGCTCCATGAGCCAGATTCGTCAGTTGGCCGGTATGCGCGGACTGATTGCAAACACCTCCGGTAAGACCATCGAAATCCCCATCCGAGCCAATTACCGTGAAGGCTTGAACATTTTGGAATACTTCATCTCCTCTCGAGGCGCCCGGAAGGGTCTGGCCGATACGGCTCTGCGTACCGCCGACTCCGGTTACCTGACCCGCCGTTTGGTGGACGTTTCTCAGGAGGTTATCATTCTGGAGGACGACTGCGGCACTACGGACGGCCTGGAGGTTTTCGAGATCACCTCCGGCCCCGAGTCCATCGAGCCTTTGAAGGAGCGTCTGACCGGACGCTACCTGGTGGAGGACTTCTGCGACGAGGACGGCACTGTGCTGGTCTCGAAGGATAAGCTGATGGATGACAACGATGCCGATATCATCACTGCCCATGGCGTGGAACGCATCAAGATTCGCTCTGTGCTCAATTGCCGCGCCAAGAACGGCGTGTGCCGCAAGTGTTACGGCGCTTCTCTGGCAAACGGCAAGGCGGTCACTGTGGGCGAGGCTGTGGGTATCATCGCAGCTCAGTCCATCGGCGAGCCCGGCACGCAGCTGACCATGCGTACCTTCCATACTGGCGGTGTTGCCAGTGAGGAAGATATCACCCAGGGTCTTCCCCGTGTGGAAGAACTGTTTGAGGCCCGCAAGCCCAAGCATGTGGCAATCATCAACGAGATCGACGGCAAGGTTGCCTTCCAGGAGATCAAGAAGAGCCGCCATGTGGTGGTTACCAATGAGGAGACCGGCGATTCCCGCTCCTATCTCATTCCCTTCGGCAGCCGCTTGACGGTGAAGGAAGGGGAGTATATCAAGCGCGGCAAGCGCATCACAGAGGGCTCCGTCAATCCCCATGATGTACTGGCCATCAGCGGCACCCAGGAGGTTCAGAACTACCTGATCCAGGAAGTGCAGCGCGTGTACCGTATGCAGGGTGTTGACACCAACGATAAGCACATCGAGATCATTGTGCGCCAGATGCTGCGGAAGGTCCGCGTGGACGACGCGGGAGATACCGGTCTGTTGGTCAGCTCCTTGGCGGATAAGAACGAGGTTCTCACTGCCAACGAGCAGATCCGCGAGCGCATCGCCAATGGCGAGACCGAGCTGCGGGAGGCCACCTATACGCCCATCCTGCTGGGTATCACCAAGGCCTCCTTGGCCACGGATTCCTTCCTGTCTGCCGCCTCCTTCCAGGAGACCACTCGTGTCCTGACCGATGCCGCCATCAAGGGCAAGGTGGACAATCTGATTGGTCTGAAGGAGAACGTCATCATCGGTAAGCTGGTTCCCGCCGGCACTGGCATGAAGTGCTACAGCGATGTGGACATCACGCCCGTGGGCGGTCCTGAGGACGATGGCCCCAAGGAGGAGCCGGTTTCTTCTCACGACGAGGAGCTGCCCGCAGACGACTTTGAGGAAGATGCCGGCGACCTGCTGGAGGAGGATCTCCTTCTGGGGGAAGAGGCCGATCCGGAGGGGTCCGGGGAAGAGGACATGGAACAGGCCGGCGCCTGAAAAGAGGACGCTGGAAAATTCCCGGAAAAATGGGAAATACCTTGACAAAATCGCAAAGTGAGTGCTATAATAAACAACTGAGCGGTTTTCGGGTAGAACCTGCCCATTTCCACCAATGAAACGGGGAAGAGGGCAGAAAATTCTAGGAAATATGGGAAACCGCGCTCCGGCAATGTGCCGGGGCGCTTCCTGTTTCTGCCGGGCCGCACAATGAAATGGGTGCCAAGGCGAAAGCCAGCACATATAGTATTATTTTAATAAGGAGGTGCAATATGCCAACCTTTAATCAGCTGATCCACAACGGCCGTTCCGTTGCGGACAAGAAGAGCAAAGCGCCTGCCCTGCTCAAGGGCTGGAACTCCAAGAAGCGTACCGCTATCGATCAGGATTCCCCCCAGAAGCGCGGTGTCTGCACAACTGTGAAAACTCAGACTCCTAAGAAGCCTAACTCCGCTCTGCGGAAGATCGCCAGAGTCCGGCTTTCCAACGGAATCGAAGTGACCGCCTATATCCCTGGCGTGGGTCACAACCTGCAGGAGCACAGCGTGGTCATGATCCGTGGCGGTCGTGTGCGCGACCTGCCCGGCGTGCGTTACCACATCATCCGCGGCACTCTGGACGCCCAGGGCGTTGCCAAGCGCATGCAGGCCCGTTCCAAGTACGGCGCCAAGCGGCCTAAGGCCGGCGCTAAGAAGTAAGCGAAACCGCTTATTTCCTTTCGCTCAATCGCAGAATTCGTATGGCTGACCGCGCAAGGCGCGGAAACTGGCATATTACACTTGTTCCCCTGGGACCGTAATTTGCCGCGATTTGGCCAACGGGAGTTTTGTGCTTTCGAGTACCGATGATATCATTTTATGAAGGAGGGAAGATCATGCCAAGAAGAGGCAATGTGGCAAAGCGCGACGTTTTGCCCGATCCTATGTATAATTCCAAGCTCGTCACCCGCCTGATCAACAGCGTGATGCTGGATGGCAAGAAGGGCGTTGCACAGAAGATTGTGTACGGTGCCTTTGAGATTGTGCAGGAGAAGACCGGCAAAGAACCCCTGGAGGTTTTTGAGCAGGCCATGGAGAACGTGATGCCCAGCCTGGAGGTTAAGGCTCGCCGTGTTGGCGGCTCCACCTATCAGGTGCCCATGGAAGTCCGTCCCGAGCGGCGGCAGACCCTGGGCCTGCGGTGGCTCACTTCTTACTCCCGCAGTCGTTCCGAGCGCACCATGAAAGAGAGACTTGCCGGCGAAATCCTCGACGCTGTCAACGGCGCTGGCGGCGCCGCCAAGAAGCGTGAAGATACACACAAGATGGCAGAGGCCAACAGAGCCTTCGCACATTACAGATGGTAAGGTATTGTTAAGGAGGAATTTATGGCCAGGCAGGTACCACTGGAATTAACCAGAAACATCGGCATCATGGCCCACATCGATGCCGGTAAAACCACCACTACCGAGCGTATCCTGTTCTACACGGGCGTCAACTATAAGATCGGCGAGACCCACGAAGGCGCCGCCACCATGGACTGGATGGCCCAGGAGCAGGAGCGCGGTATCACCATTACGTCCGCTGCCACCACATGCTTCTGGCCGGACCGCAATGGTAAGCAGAACCGTATCAACATCATCGACACTCCCGGACACGTGGACTTCACCGTGGAAGTGGAGCGTTCTCTGCGTGTTCTGGACGGTTCCGTCACCGTGTTCTGCGCCAAAGGCGGCGTGGAGCCCCAGTCTGAGACCGTTTGGCGTCAGGCTGAGGAATACAAAGTTCCCCGTATGGCTTATGTGAACAAGATGGACATCATGGGCGCCGATTTCTATCGCGTCGTTCAGATGATGAAGGACCGCCTGAAGTGTAATGCGGTGCCCATCCAGCTTCCCATTGGCAGCGAGGACACCTTCAAGGGAATCATCGACTTGGTGGAGATGAAGGCCTATGTCTATTATGATGACCTGGGCAAGGATATCCGCTGCGAAGAGATCCCCGAGGATATGAAGGAATTGGCCGAGAAGTACCACATGGAAATGGTGGAGCACGTGGCCGAGCAGGACGACGAGCTGATGGACAAGTACCTCTCCGGTGAGGAACTGACCATCAACGAGATTAAGGACTGCATCCGCAAGTCCACCATTGCTAACCACATGGTTCCCGTTACCTGCGGTACTTCTTATAAGAATAAGGGCGTTCAGAAGCTGCTGGACGCTATCGTGGATTATATGCCCGCTCCCACCGATATTCCTCCCATTAAGGGTGTTAACCCCGAGACTGAGGAAGAGGAAGTGCGGCATTCTTCCGACGACGAGCCCTTCTCCGCTCTGGCATTTAAGATCGCAACCGACCCCTTCGTGGGCAAGCTGTGCTTCTTCCGTGTCTACTCCGGTACTGTTGAGGCCGGTTCTACGGTGTACAACTCCGTGAAGGACAACAACGAGCGCATGGGCCGTATTGTGCAGATGCACGCTAACGACCGGAAGGATATCGACCGTGTGTACGCCGGCGATATCGCTGCTGCTGTGGGTCTGAAGAACACCACCACCGGCGATACCCTGTGCGACGAGAAGCATCCCGTCATTCTGGAGTCCATGGAGTTCCCGGACCCCGTTATCCGCGTGGCCATCGAGCCTAAGACCAAGGCCGGCCAGGAGAAGATGGGCATTGCACTTGCCAAGCTGGCAGAAGAGGACCCCACCTTTAAGGCTTACACCGACGAAGAGACTGGTCAGACCATCATCGCCGGTATGGGTGAGCTCCATCTGGAGATCATCGTGGACCGTCTGATGCGTGAGTTCAAGGTGGAAGCCAACGTTGGTAAGCCCCAGGTTGCTTATAAAGAGACCATCCGCAAGAACGCTGATGTGGATACCAAGTATGCTCGTCAGTCCGGTGGTAAGGGTCAGTACGGTCACGTTAAGATCCGCATTGAGCCCAATCCCGGTCAGGGTTATGAGTTCGTCAACGCTGTTGTTGGCGGCGCGATCCCGAAGGAGTATATCCCCGCTGTTGATCAGGGTATCCAGGGCGCTATGCAGTCCGGTGTGTTGGCCGGCTACAATGTTGTGGACGTGAAGGTCACCCTGTACGATGGTTCTTATCACGAAGTGGACTCCTCTGAAATGGCATTTAAGATCGCCGGTTCTATGGCCTTCAAGGAGGCTATGCGCAAGGCTGATCCCGTGCTGATGGAGCCCATCATGAAGGTTACCGTCATCACTCCCGAGGAGTACATGGGCGACGTTATCGGCGACCTGAACTCCCGCCGCGGCATGATCCTGGGTATGGACGCTATTCCTGGCGCCCAGCAGGTCAACGCCGAGGTGCCCCTGTCCGAGATGTTTGGTTACGCCACCGACATGCGGTCTAAGACTCAGGGTCGTGGTCAGTACACCATGGAGCCTGCTCACTATGCTGAGGTTCCCAAGAATATCTCTGAGAAGATCATCTCCGAGCGGGGCAAAAAGTCCGAATAAGTGTTAAAAATACACTTGCTTTTTCACAGCTTTATTGTTAAAATGGAGCTTATAAAGCCGGAATAATCTTTTCTTGCAAGTTAAAGGAGGAAATCCCAATGGCAAAGGAAAAATTTGAAAGAAACAAACCGCACGTTAACATTGGCACTATTGGCCACGTTGACCACGGTAAGACCACTCTGACCGCTGCTATCACCAAGGTTCTGGCCATGAAGGGCGACGCCGCTTTCATGGATTACGCCAACATTGATAAGGCCCCTGAAGAGCGTGAGCGCGGCATTACCATCAACACCTCTCACGTTGAGTATCAGACTGACAACCGTCACTACGCTCACGTGGACTGCCCCGGACACGCCGACTACGTGAAGAACATGATCACTGGTGCCGCTCAGATGGACGGCGCTATCCTGGTTGTGTCTGCTGCTGACGGCCCCATGCCTCAGACCCGCGAGCACATCCTGCTGTCCCGTCAGGTGGGCGTGCCTTATATCGTCGTGTTCATGAACAAGTGTGATCAGGTGGACGATCCCGAATTGCTGGAACTGGTTGAGATGGAAGTCCGCGACCTGCTCAATGAGTATGAGTTCCCCGGCGATGATACCCCCATTATCAAAGGTTCCGCTCTGGCTGCTCTGGAGAGCTCTTCCACCGACATCAACGCTCCCGAGTACAAGTGCATTCTGGAACTCATGGACGCTGTTGACGAGTATATCCCCACTCCCGAGCGTAAGGCTGACCAGCCCTTCCTGATGCCCGTTGAGGACGTGTTCACCATCACTGGCCGTGGCACCGTTGCTACTGGCCGTGTGGAGCGTGGCCAGTTGAAGATGTCCGAGGAAGTTGAGATTGTCGGTCTGGCTGACGAGACTCGTAAGTCTGTTGTCACCGGTATCGAAATGTTCCGCAAGCTGCTGGATTACGCTGAGGCTGGCGACAACATCGGCGTTCTGCTGCGCGGCATTCAGAGAACTGACATCGAGCGTGGCCAGGTTCTGGCTAAGCCCGGCACCATTCATCCCCACACCAAGTTCAAGGGCCAGGTTTACGTTCTGACCAAGGATGAAGGCGGCCGTCATACTCCCTTCTTCAACAACTATCGTCCTCAGTTCTATTTCCGTACCACCGACGTAACCGGCGTTATCTCCCTGCCCGAGGGCACCGAGATGTGCATGCCTGGCGATAACGTTGTGATGGACGTTGAGCTGATCACTCCTATCGCTATCGAAGAGGGCCTGCGTTTTGCTATCCGTGAGGGTGGCCGTACTGTTGGCTCCGGCGTTGTTACTGCTATCAACGCTTAAGTTTCTTTCAAAGATACTTTGAGAACGAAGAAGCCGCCCCTTGTGGGCGGCTTTTTTGCATATTTTTTTGTCAAAGGATTTGAGCCAATCACCCCTGGATTTTCACGGGTTTTGGATGACCCAAAAACTTCCCGTTGACAGAATCTTGACAAAGTGATATACTATTTGTCAGAAACAGAATATTTCCTTATCAAGAGAGGCGGAGGGACAGGCCCTGTGATGCCCGGCAACCTATGGCGATGCCATAAGGTGCCAATTCCTGCGGTGCAAACCGAAAGATGAGGTAACAAAAGGACCCTCGTTTTTCGAGCGGTCCTTTTTTGTGATCTTTTGTCAAATAGAACTTGATGGGAATAGAAACAAAAGGAAAGGGGAATTGTCATGAAGAAGTTGTTTACATCAGAATCCGTCACTGAGGGGCATCCCGATAAGGTATGCGATCAGATTTCTGACGCGGTGCTGGACGCCATCCTTGAGCAGGATGCAGAGGCCCACGTTGCCTGCGAGACCACTGCCACCACCGGCGTCATCCATGTTATGGGAGAGATCACCACTTCCTGCTATGTGGATATTCCCGCCGTTGTGCGCCAGGTGGTAAAGGATATCGGTTATGACGACCCGAAGTGCGGCTTTGACGGCAATACCTGCGGCGTGCTGACCTCTATTGATACCCAGTCCGCTGATATTGCAATGGGTGTCAATCAATCTTTGGAAGCCAAAAATGGGGAAGTTGATGAGAACAGTCTCACCGGCGCAGGGGACCAGGGCATGATGTTCGGTTATGCCTGCGATGAGACACCGGAGCTGATGCCTTTGGCCATTTCTCTCAGCCATAAGCTGGCAAAGCAGCTTGCTGAAGTTCGCAAGGATGGAACGCTGAAGTATCTTCGTCCTGACGGAAAAACTCAGGTTACGGTTGAGTATGACGATGGGAAGGTCACCCGTGTGGATGCCATTGTCATCTCTACTCAGCACGATGAAGATGTTAAGATGGACAAGCTGAAGAAGGACTTAGTGAAGTTTGTCATTAAGCCCGTGGTCCCTGCGGAGCTGGTGGACCAGAACACGCGCATTTACATCAATCCCACCGGTCGATTTGTCATTGGCGGTCCTGTGGGGGACAGCGGTCTTACCGGCCGCAAAATCATTGTGGATACCTATGGCGGCTATGGCCGTCACGGCGGCGGCGCCTTCTCTGGAAAGGACCCCACCAAGGTGGACCGTTCCGCGGCTTATGCAGCGCGTTGGGTTGCCAAGAATATTGTGGCTGCCGGTCTGGCCAGCCGCTGCGAGATCGAGCTTGCCTATGCCATTGGCGTGGCGCGGCCTGTTTCTGTGATGGTGGACACTTTCGGCACTGGTAAAGTCAGCGACGAGTGCTTGGCCGACGCCGTGCAGAAGGTCTTTGACCTGCGTCCCACTGCGATTATCAAAGAGCTGGACCTGCGCCGTCCCATTTACCGTCAGCTGGCGGCTTATGGCCACATGGGTCGAGAGGACTTAGATATCCCCTGGGAGAAGA
>CAUWLU010000005.1:0-66001 GCA_963559705.1 uncultured Acutalibacter sp. | reverse complement strand
CTCTCTAGGATGGCTGGTTCCTTTGTCTACTGCGGGGCTGGAGTTGACGGTTACGAACAATCTGCCGAACCTTCCCGAAAATGACGAAAATATATTGGATGAACTTTTGGAGGAAGATATTGCAGAAGAAGAAGTGACTAACGAATCTTAATTACTAAAGCGAAGCCCCATACAAAGCAGATATAGTTCTTATTTGGTTCACTGAGCTCCACCATGGCGAAAGAGTCGAACTCTCAAAAGGGGTTCGGCTCTTTTTGCGTTTTTCACGGGAGTTTTCTCGAAAAGGAGCGGCAGGGGCAGCTTTTTGGACTCGCTTTCTCTATGGCGCCGCGGGCTGTAAACCCTTTGTATAATTATGCTTTCCATTGATGTGTAAATATCATGAAAAACCCCGCCGTTTGTCGTGCGCTTTTTTCTTGAGCAACTGCTTATTTCTCTTTTTGTTTTTGTCGATATAACAATATCTCGATAAAGCTAAAAAACAGATCAGTGTATTGTTCTGGGGTTGCGTCAAAAAGGGAGCCTTTGAATCAAAGCGGAGCGGGATGACAAGGCTTCCGGATTCCAGGAACTGCACTGCGCATTTGTGAAAAGGGGTGAGCGGTTAAGTGAGTTTCCAAAACAGCGCTCATGAATACTTCTCTGAGGATACCTCGGGCTTGCTTGCCGGAAAGGAATCTGTTACACTCACATTTACTTCTGAGCAGGATCTATGCACGCTTTGGACGATATGGTCCGGCGTGAGCTGCATCAACAATCCGTTAAGGCTCAATCTGCCGTCCTGCGGCCCGGTCCACCAGCCTCTTTTGGGAAGGGCCCTGGCCAAGGAGGCGGAGCGCTTGAAGCTTGCCCTAACCCAAGCGGCTCATGCCCGCATCAAGAAGATTGCCAGCGTCCCGGCCGGCACTCCCGTCGATTTGGACGAGGAAGCCTTTGTGTATGTGTCTCAGGATGAAATGGCGGCATGGCTGTTCTTGTTTCCTGCCATTGGCGCGGGAAAGCAGCTTTCACCGGCTCGCTTAAGTCAAGTGCTGATGGCCCATGACATCACGACAGGCGTCAATTGGACCCTGCTTTGGAGGTCTGCTGCGCTTCCCCAGAGATACTTCCTGCTGTTCCCCTTGGCCAAGGGGACGCTGCCGGTGCCTGGCGCAGACGGACGGATTGTGGATCGCTATCCCCGGACCTTTGATGAAAATGTCCAGGTGGAGGCGCTGGATCAAGCGGACTACAAAACCTTGAAGCTGGTCCGCAACGTCCAGGAGGGGGACGTGATCTGCGAGATCATTCCTGCTGCCCAGGGAATCCCCGGCGTGACGGTGACCGGCAGGCCGCTGCCCGCAGCAGAGGGAGCTGCTCCGGACATTCCCCAAGGCCGGCATACAAGGCTGTCCCCGGACGGCAGGTACCTGCTGGCGGAGAGGAACGGCCATGTGGCCTTTTCCGGTCAAGAGTTTTTGGTGAAGCCGGTTTTGCATGTCTACGAGCAGGATCTCGCCTCCAAGCGAGCGGTCAATTTTTTGGGGGATATCCATGTCCATTGCGACGTGGGGAACGGCGCGTCCCTCCGCGCTACCGGCACGATTCAAATTGACGGCTCGGTGGAAGTATGCACTGTGGAGGCCGGGGAGCATATCATTGTGTCCAACGGCGTACAGGGCCAGGGCCGCGCGGAGCTTCACGCACAGAAAAGCGTTTTTGCCAAGTATTTGGAATATTGCAGCGTCTATGCCCGCAGCAGCGTCCAGGCAGACTGCATCATCAATTGCAGCGTCTACAGCAACGGGACGGTAAAGGTCTGCACTGGCCGGGGCGCCATTGTAGGAGGAGTGGTCCGGGCTTCCAGGGAGGTTGCTGCTACGAGCGTCGGCTCCAAGGCGGAGCGGCCCACCTCCATTGTCCTGGGAGGGCAGCCCTGTGAGGAGGCAGAGCGCGCCCAGGTTGGAGAGAAGCTCGAGGGGCTTCAGCAGGAGCTGTCGCAGGTGGAGTCCCTTCCGAAAAGCGCCGAGCAGACGCAGAAGGCGGCCAAGCTGCGGCTGAATCTTTACGTGGCAAAGGGGAAGATGGAGACCTTCGCCAAGGAGCTGGACGCGCATGGGGCTTCTGCGGCTGGAACGAAGGGGCGCTGTCTGCGGTGCGGCACGGTTTATCCTGGGACAACGGTGACGGTTTCTCACAGCTCCTTCCGGGTGACGCAGATGAAAGAGAACTGCACCATCGGCGTTGTGGATGGCTTTGTGAATTATCTGTAGGTTGAGGGGGGCTTGGCTTTGGTGGCGTTTATCTATCAAAATCCCGAAAGTATGATCAATCAATGTATGCGGGAGATCACCAAGCGGTTTGCGGGGATCGAGCTTCTGGAGGAGGAAGCGGCGCTCTCCGACGATATCTGCACCGTGCATACTGTTTTGGAGGGGACGCAGCGGGCAGCGCTGCTGTTGTCGGCGGACACCTCTTTGCTGATGAAGCTGGCGCAGCATATCATGCACAGCCAGACCGTGACGCAGCAGGATATCGAAGACGTGGCCACAGAGTATTTCAATGTGATTTGCGGGAGGATTGCTGCGGGATTGTTCCAATCTGCCAATATTGCATCCCGCTTTCAAACTCCGAAGTTTTCTCCCGGCCCGTACCTGCCGGAGGAAAATGCGGGGGATCGCTGCGAGTGGAGCTATACCGACGGCGATCATCAAACGGCCCGTTTGATTTGTATGAAGCTGATTCCATCCCAGTTCTTTCCTTCGGGCAAGGCGGGATGATCTGTGTTTTACAGTTTCCAAGACGATGCTCTAAAATAAGTATGACGCTATCAAAAGGAGTGATAGAAATGTCCAAAAAGCTCATGGTTGTTGATGATTCCAGAATCGCCCAGCTGCAGCTGCAGGAAGCTTTGTCCGGCACGGAATATGAAGTGATCTCCTGCTGTCAAAACGGCGAGGAGGCGATCAAGCAGTATGATGCAGTGCAGCCCGATTTGGTGACGATGGATATCGTGATGCCCGGTATTGACGGGTTGGATGCAGCGCGGCTGCTGATGCAGGCGCATCCGGACGCACGGGTGCTGATGGTTTCCTCCCTGGCCTATGACGACACAATCGACGAGGCGAAGAAGATCGGTGCAAAGGGCTTTGTGTATAAGCCCTTCGATCAGGAGCAGCTTCTCAGCGCTTTGAAAACCGCCTTTTCCGAAACGGAGATTTCCTGAGACGTGAAAAAAACGATGGGGGAGTTGGGAAGCGCTGTGGGGACCGTCAAATGGTCCGAAAGACGGTTTTGCCTAGGCCCAACAGCCAAATAGGAGAGATGCTTGAAGAGCAAGCTGCGGCTTGTTCTTCTTTTTTTGCAGGGGAATGGGAGGGAAACCTTGCGCTTTTCCCAAAATCAGTGTATACTTTTCTGCGTATGGCACCACCTGTTGTGGCGCCCGTTTGTTTTGGAAAGATTCGGAAAGGATGGGATCAATCAATGTACAAAAAAGTAGCGGTGATTATGGGCAGCGACAGCGACTTCCCCACATTGGCTCCTGCCATCAAGCGGCTGAAGGCTTTCGGCATTCCGGTGGAGGTGCGGGTCATGTCCGCTCACAGGACCCCGGACGCGGCAGCGGAGTTCTCCAAAACCGCCCGTGACAACGGTTTCGGCGTCATCATTGCCGCAGCAGGAAAAGCGGCTCACCTGGCGGGCGTTTTAGCAGCTCACACCACGCTGCCGGTCATCGGCGTCCCGGTGAAGTCCTCCACGCTGGACGGTTTGGACGCCTTGCTTTCCACCGTGCAGATGCCATCCGGCATTCCCGTTGCCACCGTGGCTATTGACGGCGCGGACAACGCCGCCATCCTGGCCTGCCAGATGCTGGCCTTGTCCGACGACGGCTTGGCTGGCCAGCTGGCGCAGATGAAGCAGGATATGGTAGAAGGCGTGGCCAAGAAGAATGCCGCGCTTCAGGAGAAGGTCAACGAGCTGTAAAAGCAGGCCGTTAGTTTGGAGTCGCCCCTTTTCTGTGGGGCGGGAAAGGGGAAACGTCCATGAAGAAATCAGTCATGCGGAAGTATGCCCAGTTGGCGGTGCGCCGGGGCGTCAACATCAAAAAGGGGCAGGGCTGCGTCATTTCCGCCCAGGTGGATCAGTTTGAGTTTGCCGAGATGGTGGCCGAAGAGGCCTATCGGGCCGGCGCCAAGTGGGTGGAGATGCGCTGGGGAGACCAGGCGATCAGCAAGCTGAAGTATCGCCATGAGACGGTCACCCAGCTGTCCCGTGTGGAGGAGTGGGAAACGTCCCGTATGCAGCACTATGTGGATACCCTTCCTGTCATGATCTACATTTCTTCCGAGGACCCGGATGGCCTAAAGGGCGTCAATGTGGAGAAGCTGCAGAAGGCCAATGGGGCCTGGGCCAAGGTGTTCAAGCCCTTCGACGAGGCTATGGACAACAAATACCAGTGGACCATCGTGGCAGTGCCCTCCAAGAAGTGGGCCAAGAAGGTGTTTCCCCGGGAGCGCGTCAGCACGGCGGTGGAGCTGTTGTGGGAGGCCATCCTCAAGACCGTGCGGGTCACTGAGGACAACGACCCCATGGGAGAGTGGGACGCGCATAATGCACGGCTGGCGGCCCAGTGCGAGAAGCTCAATGCCCTGAATCTGGACCATCTCCACTATCAGGCGCCCAACGGCACGGATTTCAAGTGCTGGCTGATCCCCGGCGCCCAGTGGCACGGCGGCGGGGACACGCTGCCCGATGGGACCTTCTTCAATCCGAATATGCCTTCGGAGGAGGTGTTCACCTCTCCCATGCGGGGCCGGTGCGAGGGCACCCTGGTTTCTTCCATGCCCCTTTCCTATCAGGGGAACCTGATCGACCATTTTTCCGTCACCTTCGAGAACGGCAGAGCGGTGTCCTGCAAAGCGGAGCAGGGACAGGAGCTGCTGGAGAAGATGATCGCCATGGACGAGGGCGCCGCCATGCTGGGCGAGCTGGCCCTGGTCCCGGTGGAGTCCCCCATTTATCAGACGGGGATTCTGTTTTACAACACCTTGTTTGATGAAAACGCCGCCTGTCACGTGGCCTTGGGCAAAGGCTTCAATGAGGTGATCCCCGGCTTTGCGGAGATGTCCGGCGAAGAATTGAAGGCGCGGGGAATCAATGATTCCATCATCCATGTGGACTTTATGATCGGCTGCAAGGACCTGTCCATCACCGGCTGCACCAAGGACGGCAGCCAGGTGAAGATTTTTGAAAATGGCAGTTGGGCCATTTAAACGACAATCTTGTTTGGGAGTGGTAACACGATGAAAAGCTACAGCGACAGCTATAAAGCCGCAGGCGTAGACGTCACTGCGGGGTACGAGTCCGTTGAACTGATGAAGGAGCACGTCAAGCGCACAAGGATTCCTGGGGTGGTTTCGGGCATCGGCGGCTTTGGCGGCCTGTTTGCGCCGGATCTCTCCGGCATGGAGGAGCCCATCCTGGTGTCCGGCACCGACGGTGTGGGCACCAAGCTGAAGATCGCCATGCTGTTGGACAAGCATGACACCATCGGCATTGACGCAGTGGCCATGTGCGTCAACGACGTGGTGTGCTGCGGAGCAAAGCCCCTGTTCTTCCTGGACTACATCGCCTGCGGGAAGAACTTCCCTGAGAAGATCGCCCAGATTGTGGCGGGCGTGGCAGAGGGCTGCGTCCAGTCCGGGTGCGCCCTCATCGGCGGCGAGACTGCTGAGCATCCCGGCATGATGCCTGCGGAGGATTACGATCTGGCGGGCTTCACTGTGGGCGTTGTGGATAAGAAGAAGATCATCGACGGTTCCCGGCTTCAGGCGGGGGACGTGCTGTTGGGCGTGCGCTCCTCCGGCGTTCATTCCAACGGATTTTCCCTGGTGCGGAAGGTCTTTGGCATCGGCGCTGATGATGAAGCCGACCGGCGCATCCTGGCAGAGCGTTATGACGAGCTGGGCGCCACCTTGGGCGAGACGCTGCTCACGCCCACCCGCATTTATGTGAAGTCCCTGCTGGCAGCCATTGCTGCGGCAGATGTAAAGGCCGTGTCCCACATCACCGGGGGCGGCTTCTATGAGAATATCCCCCGTATGCTCAAGGACGGCATGACTGCAAAGATCGAAAAGAGCGCAGTTCCCATGCTGCCCATCTTCGATTTGATCCAGGCTGCGGGCAGCATCCCAGAGCGGGATATGTTCAACACCTTCAATATGGGTGTGGGCCTGTGCGTTGCAGTCTCCAAAGAGACCGCGCAGGCTGCTCTGGACGCCTTCACCGCTGCCGGAGAAGAGGCTGTCGTCCTGGGTGAAGTGGTCACCGGTGACGAGGGGGTCGTGCTGTGCTGAACATAGGCGTTTTGGTGTCCGGCGGGGGCACCAATTTGCAGAAGCTCATTGACGCGCAGCAGGCCGGAGAGATCGTTGGCGGCCAGCTGCGGGTGGTCATCTCCAGCCGCCCCGACGCCTACGCCCTGGAGCGCGCCGGGAAAGCCGGGATCGAGGCCATCACACTGCGCCGCAAGGACTATCCCGATGTGGATACCTACAGCCAGGCCCTCATTGACGCTTTGAAGGAGCGGGGCGTGGAGCTGGTGGTGCTGGCAGGCTTCCTGACCATCACCGGCGACAATTTTGTGGAGGCCTTCCGGAACAGGATCATCAACGTCCATCCGGCGCTGCTGCCCTCTTTTGGAGGGAAGGGCTATTATGGGCTTCACGTCCACGAGGCAGCCTTGGCCCGCGGCATCAAGGTCACCGGAGCTACCGTACACTTTGTCAATGAGGTCTGCGACGGCGGCCCCATCATCCTGCAGAAGGCAGTGGAGGTAAAGGAGGGGGATACCCCGGAGAGCCTCCAAAAGCGGGTGATGGAAGAAGCAGAGTGGATTCTGCTGCCCAAGGCGGTGTCCCTGTTCTGTCAGGGGAAGCTCACCGTCCAGGACGGCATCGTACATATCGCAGAATAAACGGGAAGAGAGAGAGGAGCGCAAAGCGTTGAAACCAGTGGATATCAAGCAGGACCTGGCGGGGAACAGCTACCCCGGCCGTGGCATCGTCATCGGCCAGAGCGCCGATGGAAGGAACGCCGTGATCGCCTATTTTATCATGGGCAGAAGCGAGAACAGCCGCAACCGCGTGTTTGTGGAGGACGGGGAAGGCATTCGGACCCAGGCATTTGATCCAGCCAAGCTGTCCGATCCCTCCTTGGTGATTTACGCCCCGGTGCGGGTGCTGGGGGAGGCCACCATCGTCACCAACGGCGATCAAACCGACACCATTTACGACTTTATGAAAGAGGGCAAAACCTTTGAGGACGCCCTGCGCACCCGGACTTTTGAGCCGGACGGCCCCAACTACACCCCCCGCATCTCCGGCATTGTGGAGCGGGGAGAGGGCAGCTTCACCTATAAGCTGTCCATTTTGAAGAGTACGGACGGCGACCCGGAGATGGCCCAGCGGTTCTTCTTCGAGTACGAGCCCAAGGCCGGTTTGGGGCACTTCATCCACACCTACAAGTGCGACGGCAACCCCATTCCCTCCTATGAAGGGGAGCCGACCCCGGTGGAGCTGGAAGGGGACATCGACCAGTTCACCGCAGCCTTGTGGGAGAACCTCAACGAGGACAACAAGGTGTCCCTGTTTGTGCGCGCCATCGACCTGGCCACCGGAAGGACGGAGACCCGCATCATCAACAAAAATCAGTGATTTGTTCACGAAAGGATGGATTCATCATGGCAAAGGAACTGCCCTTGAAATATGGCTGCAATCCCAATCAAAAGCCCTCCCGGATCTTTATGAAGAACGGGGAGGAGCTGCCCGTCACGGTCTTAAACGGCAAGCCCGGTTATATCAACTTCCTGGACGCCCTGAACAGCTGGCAGCTGGTCAAGGAGCTGAAGGAGGCCACCGGCCTGCCCGCAGCGGCCTCCTTTAAGCACGTCAGCCCTGCTGGCGCCGCTGTGTACGTGCCCCTCTCCGACACCTTGAAGAAGATTTACTTTGTGGATGATTTGGAGCTCACTCCCTTGGCCAGCGCTTATGCCGCCGCCCGGGGTGCGGACCGTATGTCCTCCTACGGCGATTGGGCTGCCCTGTCCGACGTGTGCGATAAAGAGACCGCCTTGCTGCTGAAGCGGGAGGTGTCCGACGGCGTCATCGCCCCCGGCTATACGGAGGAGGCCCTGGAGATCCTCAGGGAAAAGCGCAAGAGCAGCTACAACGTGGTGCAGATCGACCCCGATTACAAGCCCGCTCCTGTGGAGCATAAGGACGTGTTCGGCGTCACCTTTGAGCAGGGCCGCAACGAGCTGAAAATCGACGATGCTCTGCTTCAAAACCTGCCCACTCAGAACAAAACCCTCTCTGAGGAGGCAAAGCGGGACCTGATCGTCTCCCTGATTACCCTGAAGTACACCCAGTCCAACTCCGTGTGCTATGTAAAGAACGGACAGGCCATCGGTGTTGGCGCAGGCCAGCAGAGCCGCGTTCACTGCACCCGTTTGGCCGGCAATAAGGCGGACAACTGGTACCTGCGCCAGTGCCCCAAGGTTTTGAACCTGCCCTTTAAGCCGGGCATCCGCCGTGCTGACCGGGACAACACCATCGACGTTTATATTGGCGACGAGTGCATGGATGTGTTGGCCGACGGCGCTTGGGAGCAGTTCTTCACCGAGAAGCCCGAGGTCTTTACGCGGGAGGAGCGCCGCGCTTGGCTGGACGGCATGACCGGCGTGGCCCTGGGCTCCGACGCATTCTTCCCCTTCGGGGACAACATCGAGCGCGCCCATAAGAGCGGCGTGGAGTTCATTGCCCAGCCCGGCGGCTCCATCCGGGACGACAATGTGATCGAGACCTGCGATAAGTACGGGATCGCCATGGCCTTTACCGGCATCCGGTTGTTCCACCATTGATCCGTGAGAGCGCTCCTGTGGGGAGCATCTCGGAAAGAGGAGGGGCAAATTGAGAAAAGCGATTTTCTGGGGGTTTTTAGGCACCCTGGCAGAGGCGGTTCCACTGGACGCCGGGCAGGATTTTTTAGATCCCCGGCAGTACCGCGTCTATCCGGATGCTGCTGCGGTGCTGGCCCTTTGCGCCTATAAGGGCTATCACAATTATTTGTTGGCAGAGGGCTTTCCCTATTTGACGCAGCTTTTGCCAAAGCTGTATTTGGACAGTTTTTTTCAGGGCCGGGTGGTTGCCGGCAAAGTGGAGCTGGCAGGGTCCTCCGGGGAGGGGCTTTACCGCCGGGCAGAATTGGCAGCCCATTTTCCTCAAAAAATCTGGTTGGTCAGCGGTGACCCTCAAGAGCTGGCGGGGGCCAAGGCTGCTGGGTGGCACACCATCCAGGTCCACAGGGACCGGGTGGGGGCGGATTTCACCTGCCAGTCCTTGACGGATGTTTGGCGGCTGCTGTAGGGAAGCCTCCCAAGGCAGAGAGTTGGCGAGTTCACACGGAGAAAGGAAAGTAGTAGCCATGAAAATTCTTGTAGTGGGCAGCGGCGGCCGCGAGCACGCCATTGTCCGCAAGTTGAAAGAGAGCCCTCAGGTGGAGGCAGTGTACTGCGCTCCGGGCAATGGGGGCATCAGCCGGGACGCAGAGTGCTTCCCAGTGAACGCCATGGACAAGGAGGGGATGCTGTCCCTTGCCAAGGAGAAGGCAGTGGATCTGGTGTTTGTGGCGCCGGACGATCCCCTTGCCGCCGGCATGGTGGATTTTTTGGAAGCCGCAGAGATCCCCTGCTTTGGCCCCAACGCCGCTGCTGCGGAAATTGAGGCGAGCAAGGTGTTCTCCAAAAACCTGATGAAGAAGTACGGCATTCCCACCGCAGGGTACGAGGTGTTTTCCAATCCCGCCCAGGCGCTGGAATATATCAAGGCACAGGGCAAATACCCTGCTGTCATCAAGGCGGATGGCTTGGCCTTGGGCAAGGGCGTTGTGATCGCCCAGAGCGAGGAGGAGGCCAAAGACGCCCTGCACTCCATCATGGAGGACAAGATCTTCGGGGACAGCGGCGCCCAGGTGGTCGTGGAGGAATTCCTCACCGGACCGGAGGTCTCTGTGCTGGCCTTTACCGATGGCAAAACCCTGTGTCCCATGGTGTCCTCCATGGATCACAAGCGGGCTTATGACGGGGACAAGGGCCCCAACACCGGCGGCATGGGGACCATCAGCCCCAATCCCTTTTACAGCGATGAAGTGGCCAAGGAGTGCATGGAGAAGATCTTCCAGCCCACCATGGCAGCTATGAACGCAGAGGGCCGGCCCTTTAAGGGCTGCCTGTACTTTGGCTTGATGCTCACGCCGGACGGTCCCAAGGTGATCGAGTACAACTCCCGTTTTGGCGACCCGGAGACCCAGGTGGTTCTGCCCCGGTTAAAGACGGACTTTGCGGAGATCGTCAAAGCAGTGGCAGAGGAGCGGCTTTCTCAGCTGTCCATTCAGTGGAGCGAGCAGGCCAGCGCCTGTGTGGTCATGGCCAGCGGCGGCTATCCGGGCAGCTATCCCAAGGGGATCGAGATGCATGGGATGGGGGAGGACGGCCAGGTGGAGGGCGTCACCGTGTACCACGCCGGCACCAAGTATGAGGACGGCAAGTTCCTGACCAACGGCGGCCGTGTGCTGGGTGTGACCGCCCTGGGGGACACGCTGGAGCAGGCCCTGGACGCGGCCTATGCAGCGGTGGAGAAGATCTCCTTTGAAGGTGCGATGTACCGTAAGGATATCGGCAGAACCCACCAGCGCTGAGTTACTGCTTTAAAATCGCATCGAATTAAATCGAAAAATTGTCCGGAACCCCTTGCCCATAGCAAGGGGTTTGTTATATAATAACCAGGTATATTTTAAAAGATGAGGTGGTAATCTCCATGAAGATCAGTTTTTCCACCCTGGCCTGCCCGGACTTTTCCTGGACCGACATCTATACCATGGCAAAGGACTTGGGCTTTGGCGGCATTGAGATCCGCGGCTTGGGAGACGAAATTTTTGCTGTGAACGCCCGCCCCTTTTCGGATGAGCGGCTGCCCAAAACTCTGGATAAGCTGCATTCCCTAGGGCTGGAGATTCCCTGTCTGGCGGCTGGCTGCGGCTTGAAGTATCAAGAGGATTTTGACAAGAATATCTCCGAGATCACCCAGTACATTGTGTTGGCCAAAAAGCTGGGCACCCCGTTTATTCGGGTGCTGGGCGACCGCTATCCCCGTCCCGAGGGCGAGGTGGACGACGATTTTGTTGCAGAGATTTTGAAGCTTTTGGGCACCATCGCCCAAGGGTTTGGCGTTTGCCTGTTGGTGGAGACCAACGGCGTTTACTCCAATACCAAGCGCCTGCGTGCGTTGATTGATAAAGTGAATCTTCCCTCCGTGGCGGCCCTGTGGGATATGCACCATCCCTATCGGTACGGCGGGGAGTCCCCCCGGGAGACCGTGGCCAATCTGGGCAATCTGATTAAGTACGTCCATGTAAAGGACAGCGTCATGGACGGCGATCGGGTGCAGTACCGCATGATGGGCGAGGGCGACCTGCCCATACACGAGATGCTGGACGCTTTGGTGGACATCGGCTATGACGGCTACATCTCCCTGGAATGGGTGAAGCGCTGGGCCCAGGAGCTGTCCGACGCCGGCGTGGTGTTCCCGCAGTTTGCCAATTATATGAACGACTATTTCGCCTCCCTCTCCATGAAGGAGGGCGAGCTGCAGGAGAACCGCACCCATACAGGAAACTACGTCTGGCCCAAAGAGAACCTGATCGACGCCACCTTCCCCGATGTGCTGGACCGCATGGTCAGGGAGTTCCCGGACCAGCTCTGCTTTAAATACACGGAGATGGATTATACCCGCACCTATTCCGAGTTCCGGGATGATGTGGACCAGTTCGCCCGGGCGCTGATCGCCATGGGCGTGAAGAAGGGGGACCATGTGGCTGTTTGGGCCACCAACGTGCCCCAGTGGTACATCACCTTTTGGGCTGCTACCAAGATCGGCGCGGTGTTGGTCACCGTGAA
The DNA here is from genome assembly GCA_963559705.1 of uncultured Acutalibacter sp. Taxonomy (GTDB): domain Bacteria; phylum Bacillota; class Clostridia; order Oscillospirales; family Acutalibacteraceae; genus Acutalibacter. Next base: position 54,006 of record CAUWLU010000005.1, on the reverse strand, counting down.
CACGGCGTATAAGATCCATGAGGTGGAATACCTGCTGCGCCAGTCCGACACCCACACGCTGGTGATGATCGACCGTTATAAGGACTCTGATTATGTGGGCATCATCAAAGAGCTTTGCCCTGAGCTGCAGGACAGCCTGCCCGGCAAGCTGCACTCCAAGCGGCTGCCCGTGCTGCGCAACGTCATCACCATCGACAGCCGCCAGAGGGGCTGCTACACCTGGGAGCATGCCATGGGCCTGGGGGATTCCGTGCCTCCCACCGAGGTGGAGAACCGCCGCCGCCAGGTTCACAAGGACGACGTGTGCAATATGCAGTACACCTCCGGCACCACCGGCTTCCCCAAGGGCGTGATGCTGACCCACTACAATGTGGTGAACAACGGCAAGGCCATTGGCGACTGCATGGATCTTTCCACAGCGGACCGCATGATGATCCAGGTGCCCATGTTCCACTGCTTCGGCATGGTGCTGGCCATGACCGCTTCCATGACCCACGGCACGTCCATGTATCCCATCACGGCCTTCTCTCCCCGGAAGGGCCTGCACTGCATCAACCAGGAGAAGATCACCGCATTCCACGGCGTGCCCACCATGTTCATCGCCATGCTGGAGCATGAGAACTTCCCCGCAACGGATTTCTCTCACATGCGCACCGGCATCATGGCGGGTTCTCCCTGTCCGGTGAAGGTGATGCAGGATGTGGTGGAAAAGATGCACATGCCTGAAATCACCATCGTGTACGGCCAGACCGAGGCTTCTCCCGGCTGTACCCAGAGCCATGTGGGCGATTCCTTGGATGTCCGGGTGAACACTGTGGGCCGGCCCCTCTACGGCGTCCAGTGCAAGATCGTGGACCCCGAGACCGGCGAGGACCTGCCCGACAACGTGGACGGCGAGTTCGTTGCCAAGGGCTACAACATCATGAGGGGCTACTACAAGATGCCCGAGGCCACCGCCGCAGCCATTGACAAGGATGGCTGGCTCCACACAGGCGACCTGGCCCGCCGCACCCCCGAGGGCAACTACAAGATCACTGGCCGCATCAAGGATATGATTATCCGGGGCGGTGAAAATATCTATCCCAAGGAGATCGAGGACTTCATCTACACCCATCCCAAGGTCCGGGATGTGCAGGTCATCGGCGTGCCCGATGAGCAGTACGGCGAGGAAATCATGGCCTGCGTCATCCTAAAGGAGGGGGAGACCTCTTCCGAGGAGGAGATCAAGGGCTATGTCCGGGATCACATGGCAAAGCACAAGGTGCCCCGGTATGTGAGCTTTGTGTCGGAGTTCCCCATGAACGCGGCCGGAAAAATCCTGAAGTACAAGATGCGGGAGAATGCGGTGGAGTATTTGAAGCTGCAAAAGGCGGAAAGCATCGTCACAGCCTGAGCCGCTGCCCGAGCAGGAGGAAGCCTTTCCAAGATAGGGGAGAGAGTCCGGCCTGCGTTGACCGATGGAAAAAGAGAATCTAGTTTCAGGGTGGGAGGGCTTGCTTTTCCCGCCCTTTTCTTTCATAATAGGCAGTGAAGAGCTGAGCTTACTCAGAAAGGAAGAATGTATATGAAAGCACCAGTTACCTTTGCCATCGCAGGTTTCGGTGACCGCGGCAGCACCTATGCCTCCATGCAGAAGCTGTTTCCGGATAAGATGAAGGTTGTGGCTGTGGCGGATCTGATTCCCGCCAAGGCGGAGAAGGCCCGCCGCCTTTACGAGATCCCAGAGAAGAATTGCTTTTCCAGCGCGGAGGAGATGCTCGCCCAGCCCAAGCTTGCCGATGTGATGGTGGTTTCCACCATGGACAGGCAGCACGTGGGCCATGCCATTCCCGCCCTGAAAAAGGGGTATCACATTCTGATGGAGAAGCCCATTTCTCCCGAGCTGGACAAGTGCCGGGAAATTCTCCAGGTGGCGGAGGAATGTTCTGGAAAGATCATTGTGTGCCATGTGCTCCGCTATACGGCTTTTTACAACAAGCTCAAGGAGCTCATTGACAGCGGCCGCATTGGGGATGTGGTCACCATCTGCGCCAACGAGAACGTGGGCTACTGGCACCAGGCCCACTCCTTTGTGCGGGGGAATTGGCGCAATTCCCAGCAGACCAGCCCCATGATCCTGCAAAAATCCTGCCACGACATGGATATCCTCACCTGGCTGCTGGGCAAAAAGTGCAAGTCGGTCTCCTCCATCGGCGGTACCCATCTGTTCCGGCCGGAGTGCGCTCCGGAAGGGGCGGCGCTTCGCTGCCTGGACGGCTGCAGAGCCAAAGAGAACTGCATCTTTGACGCGGAGAAGATCTATGTCACCAGCCCCAAGACGGGCCGCGCCCACGGCGACAGCTGGATCAGCGGTGTGCTCAGCGTGGAGAATACGCTGGAGAGCACCTATCAAGCTCTGCGGGAAGGCCCCTATGGCCGCTGTGTCTACCACTGCGACAACGACGTGGTGGACCATCAGCAGACCAACCTGCTCATGGAGGACGGCAGCACCATCAGCTTCACCATGTGTGCTTTTACAGAGAGCTGCTACCGGTACTTTAAAGCCATGGGCACCAAGGGAGAGATCGAAGCGGACATGCAGTCCAACATCATCCGTGTGCGGGAGTTTGGCAAGGACGAGGAGATCATTGACGTGGGCAAGATCGCCTCGGACCTGAAGGGTCACGGCGGCGGCGACAGCGGCATTGTCCAGGATTTCTTGGAGATGCTGTTGACCGGCGCCCAGCCCAACGAGCGCACCACCACGCTGGAGCACAGCATGGAGAGCCACTTCATCGCTTTGGCAGCGGAGGAAAGCCGGCTGCATGGCGGCCAGGTGGTGGACCTGGAGTCCTTTAAGAGATCGTAATTCCCTAAGGGAGCCTCAGAAGGCTCTCTCCAAAATGCGAACCCCATTTGTTAAACGGCATGGTGTGCTGAATAACAAATGGGGTTTTCCTTGTGTCCAAAAGCAGGTTCTTTTGCGCAGACGCTCAGGGTTCATTGTAACGCGCTGCTGAAAAGGACCCCCAGCAGCAATACGCCCACGCCGATCAGTGCAAAAAGCGTACCTACCACGCAGCGAATAACTTGCCCGCTCTGCTTGATATAGGAATGCTTTGGAGCGTTTTTGTCATACATGACCTGGCACTCCCCGCCAAGGTGGAAGTTGTGGTGGGGGGTCCAGGTGGTTCTGCTTGTATAGCTGGTGTTATCTGCAAGATATTCATAGACTGCTCTGGCGTTTTTGCCCGATGAATGATCGATGCTGACGATTTTGCCGGTTGTGCGTTCTTTGCATTTGAGGAGCTTCCTCAAGGTGGGGATGCCGAACAGCGATCCGATCAGGAAAAACAAAGCTCCGATGATCCAAAATACAATCATGCAGTCTCCTTCTTCCAATTCAAACGATGTGATTCCAGTTTGCTTAAACCCTGTGAGCGCCGCCGGATAAGCGGAGGTTATCTTTTGACATAGATTAAATCTGTCATGCCATTATACGATTGTGTTTTGAGCAGCCTCAGCTTGATTTCATGGTCAGTCTTTTCAAAAAGCCGAATGCCCGCACCCAAAATCGTCGGAATTACCGTAATATAATAACAATCAATGATATCTTCCTTGACGAACTGCTGGATAAGATTTGCCCCGCCGCAGATCCAAATGCCTTTTCCAGTTTCCTCCTGCAGTTTTTTTGCCAGCTCAATAGGGTTTTCTTTGGTAAAACGGATATGCTCCGAAGATGCTTTTGGGCTGTGTGTCACAACATAGGTTGTCAAATCATGATAGACCCACTCGTCCGGGGAAAGCTCTGTGACAATTTGATGATAGGTGTTCCATCCCATAATCACAGTGTCAATATCCTTCACAAATTCAGAATATGTGTCCAAGTTATCCTTGTCATTGCCCTGTCCGGTCAGCCAGTTCACGCTGCCGTCCTTGTCTGCGATATACCCGTCAAGGCTCATGGCAATAAATAAACGGATGTTTCTCATGCTTAGATAGCTCCTTAAACTGTTCATCTTCAGCTTTATTTTACTTCAGAACCATGAGCAATGCAACCTCAAACCAAAAGGGGCCGTACCACCAGCCCGCAATCCAAGGGGGGAAGTCGTGCTATACACAAAAAAACACGGCGAACCTCAAGGATTCGCCGTGATGTGGTGCGGGCAACAGGACTTGAACCTGCACGGGAAGCCCACCAGAACCTAAATCTGGCGCGTCTGCCAATTCCGCCATGCCCGCATAAAATAACTTATTTATTATATAGCATTCCAAGCGGTACCGCAAGAGGTAAAATTGAGATTTTTCTTGATTTTTGATGGGAAAGAGTGTATCCTATCTGATGCGGGTGCTCCCGCGGTCAGTCGCGATATCCTGACCTAAAAAAATACTAGGAGGAAATTGAATATGAACACTTCCAAAAAGGTCCGCTTTTTGGCGTTGGGAGCTGTGATTGCGGCCTTGTATGGTCTTTTGACCATGGTGGCCGCATCCTTAAACCTGGCCTATGGCGCGGTGCAGTTCCGCTTTTCCGAGGCGCTGACCGTGCTGCCGGCATTGACTCCCGCAGCGATTCCCGGACTGGCGCTGGGCTGCTTTATCGCCAATTTGGGCAGTCCCCTGGGGATTGTGGACTGGGTCTTTGGCACGGGAGCCACGCTGCTGGCGGCCATAGGCACACGATTTGTCAGGGACATCAAGGTCAAGGGTGTGCCCGTGCTGGCGCCCTTGCCTCCGGTCATCGCCAATGTGGTGATCGTTGGATTTGAAATTGCTTGCCTGTCCTCTTCCGGGTCGTTTGGACTTGGCAATTTTACATGGGCAGCCTTCGGAGCCTCCGCCCTGTCAGTGGGGATCGGAGAATTTGTGGTTTGCTATGTGCTGGGGCTGCCGCTTCTCATGGCCTTGCGCCGTATGAAGGCTTTGGACAATCTGATGAGTGCGTAAAATAAGTGTTCCACAAAAAGGAGATCGGTGATTTGCCATGCCCGATTTTAGTGAACTGAAGGCCAGGTTCAGCGAAAAAATAAAGACCACCCCCCCTGTGCGGGTAATTGTAATCAGCTTTGTTTTTATCATTTTGGTAGGGACTCTGCTCTTGCTTTTGCCGATTTCTTCCAAGACGGGCGGGACAACCCCCATCGACGCGCTGTTTACGGTGACGTCTGCCACGTGTGTGACAGGGCTTGTGGTGGGCGATACCTTTACACTTTGGACGTCTTTTGGCCAAGGGGTCATCCTGATCTGCATCCAGCTGGGCGGCTTGGGGCTGTCTACCCTTGCCATCGGCTTTTCCCTGTTGGTGCGCCGGAAGCTGGGGATCCGGGAGATGAAGCTTGTCAGCGAGGCTTCCGGAGGAAGCGGATTGAACCTTGCCGGCCTGCTGAAGCTGACCATCCAATTCACCTTTGCCTGCGAGGCCATCGGGGCCTGCTTGCTGGCCATTCGATTTGTGCCCATGTTTGGCGTACGAGGGATTTGGCCAGCTGTTTTCTGTGCTGTTTCCGCCTATTGCAACGCCGGCTTTGATGTGCTGGGCTTTGTGGAGGGCAACAGCAGCCTGACAGCCTTTGCAGGGGACCCCCTGGTCACGCTGACGATTTCCTTTTTGATTATTATTGGCGGGCTGGGTTTTATTGTGGTCCAAGATATCTATGTGTGCAAGATTCAGCCCATGCTCAAGCACAAGGATACGCTTCGTCTGAATTTTCACTCTCAAATCTGCCTGCGCGGCACGGTGATCTTGTTGGCGATTGGCACTTTGGGCTTTTTCATTCTGGAATTTGGCCATACCATGGAGCATCTCAATGTGCTGGAAAAGCTGAACGCCGCCTTTTTCCAATCTACAAACACGCGCACTGCGGGCTTTGCCACGGTAGATATTGGCGCGCAGTATGAGCTTACCAAGATTTTATCGGTGATGCTGATGTTTATCGGCGCCTGCCCTGGGTCCACCGGCGGCGGCATCAAGCTCACAACCTTTACGGTGTTGGTGGTCACGGTCATTTCCACCGTGCGGGGGAACGATGAGCCGGTGGTGCTTCGCCATCGGTTTTCGGTTGCGACTGTGTTCAAGGCCTTCACTGTGACTACGGTGGCATTTTTGCTGGTGTTTGTGGATGCCGGCATCATCAGTTCCCTCAATCCGACCATTCCCTATTTGGACTGCCTGTACGAGGCGACCTCCGCCTTTGCGACCGTAGGGCTTACGGCCGGTGTGACGCCGCGGCTGGATGCGATTTCAAAGCTGATTTTGATCTTTACCATGTTTATCGGCAGAGTGGGACCGCTGTCGTTCGGCCTGTCCATTTTGATGCGGCATAAGCCCCGGGGGGATTCTATCTACCCCGAAGGAAGGATGCTTGTTGGCTGATCCCGATGTCGCCCAAGGGGAGAAGCAAAGCGCCCTCCCTGAAAAGAGGGAACGGACCGGCTTATGGGTCCGGTGTAAAAAATCCTTGACGAGGATGCTATAGAATGAAAACGGAGAGAAGCTCTGCCAGCGGCGGGCTTCTCTTTTTTTATGGCAATGCCCCTTGATGTGTTTTCTGCATCAGGGGGCATTTTGTCTGACAGGCGGCTTCCCGTGTTCTATTTTCCGGCCCATGTCCATAGATATGAACATCCATTGGACAAAGGAGGGAAGAGGATGGAACCTTCCGGTTTTGACTATGTTGCCGGGCAGATTTCCCTATACCGGGATCTGCTGTTGGCGCTTCCGGAGCGTGTGAAAGAGCAGGCTTATGATATTCGCGTGGCCCGCGAGCAGCCGGTCTCCATCAGCGGAAAGGAGGGGGTGCTGTTTTTGACAAAGCGGCGGGGAGCTTCGCGCCTGCCGCAGGATGGCATTGTGACAACGGCCCAGCAGCTCCAAGAATTATTCTTACAGGCCTGCGGGTACTCGGTGTTTCGGCACGAGGAGGAGATCCGCCAGGGCTATGTGCGCCTGGGAGAAAACTGCCGGGTGGGGCTCTGCGGCTCCGCAGTGGTGGTCGGAGGCGCTGTTCGTTCTGTGAGGGAGGTGTCCTCGCTGGTATACCGTGTGCCCAGACAGGTGATCGGCTGCGGGGACAGGCTGTTTTTGGAGGGCGTCCCCATCGAGCAGGGCCTGCTTGTTGCGGGGCCTCCCTCCAGCGGAAAAACAACGCTGCTGCGGGATGTGGCGCGCTCCCTCTCCCTGGGAAGGTTTGGCGCCAGCTATCGGGTGGCATTGGTGGACGAGCGTGGGGAGCTTGGGGGCTTTGATCTGGGGCCCAATGCGGATTTGCTTCGGGGATACCCCAAGGAGGCCGGGCTGGATCTGGCGATCCGAACGCTGGCTCCCCAAGTGATTGTCCTGGACGAACTGGCCCCCCGGGACCTGGAGGCTGTGCGGCGGGCGTCGGCGGCGGGGGCGGCTCTTGTTGCGTCTGTTCACGGGGAGGCGGGAAGGCTTTGGGAGCGCCCGTTCTGCCGCTCCCTGCTGGAAACCGGAGCCTTCCGCACAGCGGTTTGCCTTTCCGGCAGGGAGTCGCCGGGAGAGCCGGCAGCCATACTGTCCGTGACGCCGGAAGGGGGTGGGGGAGCTTTTGAGACAGCTGGGCGGGGTGCTTGTCATCCTCAGCGGTGTGCTGGCAGGAGTGCTGGGAGCGGTGAGGCTCCGGCGCCGGGCCCGTCTGCTGCTTGATTTTAAGGTGATGCTGCAAAGGTTTCAGACGGGAATCCGTTACACTGCGGAAAGCCTTCCTGAGATGATCCTGGATCTGCAGGGCCTGCGCTTTTGCCGTATGGCAGAGCGGGACGGGGAGTTCCTGACAGCTCCCGCCAGGGCGCTGGAGCGGGCGGGCCGGGCGCTGCTGTGGGACCGGGGCGATTTGGAGCTTTACCTAAATTTTGTGGCGGGCTTGGGCGTCACGGATACCCAGGGCCAGCTGGAGCATATCGGCCTGTACAGCTCTCTGCTGGAGCCCCGGCTGCTCCAAGCAAGGGAGGAAGCTGGGCAGAAGGCAAAAATATCCGTGGCGCTGGGGCTTTTTGCAGGGACAGCCCTTGCGCTGCTGCTGTTGTAAACAAAGGACTGAAAAGGGAGGCGCGACCTGTGGATGTGGACCTGATCTTTCAAATTGCGGCCATTGGAATCATTGTGGCTGTGCTCAACCAGCTTCTCATGCGCTCCGGCAGGGAGGAGCAAGCCATGATGACCACCCTGGCGGGCCTGATTGTGGTGCTGATGATGATTATTCGCCAAATCGACGCCCTGTTCCAGGCAGTCAAGTCCATTTTCTCCCTATAGCCGTGGAGCTGTTTGGCATTGGAGTGCTGGCCCTGTGCGCTGTTTTGTTTGCAGCGCTGGTCCAGAGGAGCAATAAGGAATATGCCCTGCTCATCAGCCTGGGGGCGGCTGTGGTCCTGCTGCTGCTGATCTTGGAGCGCGCAGGGCCCCCGCTTCGCCAAGTGAAGGACATGGCTTCGGCCGGGCCCTTGGCAGGGGAAGCTGTGGGCCTGATGCTGCGAGCCGTGGGGATCACGGTGGTGGGTCAGGTGGTGGCCAGGCTTTGTAAGGACGCCGGGGAATCCGCCCTCTCCTACACCGTGGAGCTGGCGGCCAGGGCAGCTGTGCTGGCGGCAGCCCTGCCGGCGGTGGGACGGGTTTTGGAATACTTGGGCAAGATTGCCGCAATGTGAGGAAGTGACGCTTTGCATCCAAAACGGAAGCTCCTGCTGTGCATGGCAGCGGTGGCGCTGTTCCTGCTGGCGCCCTGCCGGGTGCAGGCATCGGAGCTTACAGAAATCTATGAAAAGAGCGGTGCGGGGGAATTGTATGCTTCCCTGGACCAAGGCACGCAGGAGCTGCTGTCCCGGGCAGGGGCAGCGGATGGGCTTTGGGAAGCGTCCGACGGGGAGGGCCTGTTTCAGGCGTTCTCCCAGATGCTCCGGGAAAAGCTTGCCGCACCGCTGAAGGGAGCGGCGGCTCTGCTGGCAGTGGTGATCCTCTGCCGCTTGACCGGCTGCTTTGAGGAGGAAAGCGGAGCGGCCCTCCTGGTGGGGACCCTTGCCTGCGCCAGTGTGCTGACAGCTCCCCTGTTGGAGCTTATCCGGGCCGCAGAGGAGGTGATCGACAGCGCCTGCGTGTTTTTGACCGCCAGCACCCCGGTGTATTCGGCGCTGATGGCAGCTTCGGGGAATACAGCGGTGGGCGGTTCCTACAGCTTTCTCACACTGGCGGCCAGCGGGCTGATCGCCGGGGTGTCAAAAGCGCTGCTGATGCCGCTGCTCCATGCGTTCCTCATGCTGTCCTTGGCGTCCTCGCTGTGCGGCATGAAGCTGGACCGTCTTATGACCAGCCTGTACAGCTTTTCCAAATGGATGCTGGTGCTTGCCGTCACCCTGTTTTCCGGGGTCCTCTCGGTGCAGACGGTGCTCAATGCCCAGGTGGACGCAGCGTCCGGCAAAACAGTAAAGCTCATTGCCTCCTCAGCCATCCCCATTGTAGGAGGCGCTTTTGGGGATGCAGTGGGAGCCATTCAGTCCAGCCTGCAGATTGTCAAATCCGGGGCGGGAGCCTTTGGCGTGCTGGCTGCCCTGTGCATATTTGTACCCACCATACTGCAGGCGGTCCTCTGGATGGGAGTGTGTCTGCTGGGTCAAACGGCGGCGGGCCTGTTTGACACCCCAAAGCTGAGCGCTCTGTTTGGGGCTTGCAGTTCGGTGACAAAATTGGTGTTGGCTGTTTTGGTCAGCGTGTGTGCGGCGGCGGTGGTCAGCACAGCCCTGGTGCTGTTTGTGAAAGGAAGCCTATGAATCGCTTGATGGAAACCCTGTTGATGGTCTGTACGGTCCTCATCGCCGGGGAGCTGCTGCAAAGGCTCTGCCCAAAGGATAAAATGGTCCAGTTTGCGGGCAGCGTGGTTGCTTTGGGGCTGCTGATCTCAGCAGTGGGCGCAGCGCTGCAGCTGGATTTGGATATTTCCCTGTCCCATGCGCCGGTGGAAAGCCAGCAGGAGGAACTGAATTCCTACCTGGAGGAGGAATATCGGGCGGCTGCCAACCAGGACGGGGAGAGCTATGTGCGGGGGCTGCTGGCGGCGGCGGGACTGCGGCCGGAAGAAATCCGCGTTTTGACAGATAGAAAGGAAGATGGCAGCATAGTATTAACCGAGGCGGCGGCAGTGTTCGCCTATCCCAGCGAGAGCGAGCGCGCGAGAGTGCTGCTTGAAAACGTGATGGGAGAGGAAGTGCGCGTCACCGTGGAAACAGCCGGATGACCGGGGAGGGAGGAGCCATGGTCCAGTGGAAACAGAAGCTTCAGGAGCTTTTCCAAAAGGAAAAGGCCCTCAAACTGGTGGTGCTGCTGGGAATCTGCGGGATTGCGCTCATCGGGCTGTCCTCCTTCTGGGAGGCTGCGCCCGCCCAGGAGAAGCAGGCGGAATCCGTTGTGCAAGAGGATTATTCCGACCGCCTGGAGGCCGAGCTTTCTCGGATTGTCACCGCGATCACCGGGGAGGAGGAGCCTGCCGTGGTGGTGACGCTGTCCGACAACGGCAGAAGTCTTTATGCCTCTGACCAGCGGGAGAACACCCGGCAGGAGGATGGCACAGCCTTTTTGGAGAGGGAAACCAGCCACATCCTGCTGGAGGATGCCGATGGGAATCAAAGCGCGCTCACTGTCACCCAAACCCAACCGGAAATCCAAGGCGTGGTGGTGGTCAGCGCCCTTGCCGACGACCCTGCCGTCCGGGAGAAGCTGCTCACGGCTGTCTGTACCGCTCTGGGGGTGTCCACCGCCAGGGTTTGCGTCACCAGCAGAGCATAGAGCAATGAAAACAACATTTGGAGGGATCAGGATGAAATTCGGGAAAAAGCAACTGGTGTTGGCGTCTTTGGTGTTGGCTCTGGGAGCGGCGGTCTATCTGAACTGGCAGTTTGCGGGGACGGACCGCCTGCCCGTGGGGGAAAGATCCTCTGAGAGCAGCCAACTGGGCGCTGCACAGCTGGTGAACAACGCCTATGTGGAAACCGTGACCGACGCTGCGGGGACGGACGCCCCTGCCCAGCAGTCCGGCGATAAGGCCCTGTCCCAGGCGAGGATGGACCGGCAGGCCTCCCGGGATGAGGCGTTGGAGCTGCTGGACGGCGTGCTTTCCGATGTGGAGTCCGACAGTGCCGCAAAGCAGCAGGCGGTGGACCGGGCCTCTGCCATTGCTCAGACGATTTTGGATGAGTCCAATGTGGAGAGCCTGCTGGAGGCCAAGGGCTATGCGGACTGTGTGGCGTATATCACCCCGGAGGACTGCAATGTGGTGGTTTCCGGCACAGTGGAGGCGGCGGATACGCTGATTGTTCAAGAGATCGTCATGGAGCAGACGGGATTGTCCGCTGACAAAATTAAGATCATTGGAACAAATTAGTTGGTTTCTGAAAAGACCTGTGGTATAATAGCTCCATCCGGATTCCGCCAGGCGGAATCTTTCCAGCGGAGCTTGACAATGTGACTTGAACAGGGACGATGATCCCAGAGGCTCTCCGTGGAAACGGCGGGCCTTTTATTTTTTATCTGGAGGTTGGGACGATGACGAGAAGGGAAGCCAGGGAGCAGGCATTTATTTTGGTATTCGAGCAGGAGCTCCGGGAGGAGCCGATGGATGAGATTCTGCATGACGCAGCAGAGGCCAGGGACCTGATCCCCAGCGCTTTTGCAGAGCAGGAGGCCCTGGGGGTGGAAGCTCACCGGGAGGAGATCGACAGCACCATTGCGGACAACATCCGGGGATGGAGCCTGCGGCGGCTCTCCAAGGTGGCGCTGGCGCTGCTGCGGCTGGCAATCTATGAGCTGCGCTGGGAGGAGAACATTCCTGTCAGCGTCACCATCAACGAAGCCGTGGAATTGGCCAAAACCTATGGCGGGAGGGACGACGCCTCCTATGTGAACGGCGTGCTGGCGTCCGTTGCCAAAAGCATGCCGGAGCAAAAGGACAAGCCCCATGGCTGAGCTGTATTTGGGGATTGATACCAGCAATTACACCACCTCTGCGGCGCTGTTCGACGGGGAGCGTGTGCTGGAAAACAGAAAGAAGCTCCTCCCGGTGAAGCCGGGGGAACGCGGGCTGCGGCAGAGCGACGCCGTGTTCCATCATGTGCGCCAGCTCCCGGAGGTGCTGGGGCCGGTTCTGGACGGCCTAACGGACGTTCCCGCAGCGGTGGGGGTGTCCGTCACGCCCACTACAGAGGAAAACTCCTATATGCCCTGCTTTTTGGTGGGAAAGCAGACGGCCGGCCTTTTGGGGCGTGCCTGGAAAATCCCGGTAGAGGGGATTTCCCACCAGCAGGGCCACATTGCCGCAGCAGCCTATTCCGCTGGAAAGCTGGAGCTGCTGGGCCGGCGCTTTTTGGCTTTCCATGTCTCGGGGGGCACCACAGAGGCGCTGCTGGTCCATCCTGGGGAGGAAGGCTTGCCGGAGGTTTCCCTGGCCGCCAAATCCCTGGATTTGAAAGCGGGTCAGGCTGTGGACCGAGTGGGCCTGCTGCTGGGGCTTGCCTTTCCCTGCGGCCCGGAGCTGGAAAAGCTGGCTCTCCGCTGGACAGAGCCGGTCCGGTACCGTGTGGTGTTCAAGGGGAGCGACTGCTCCCTTTCCGGCATTGAAAATCAGTGCAGGGCCATGGTGGACCGCGGGGAGCCGCCGGAGAAGGTCGCCCGCTTCTGCCTGGAAGCAATCGCTTCGGTGCTGGATCGGATGTGCGCTTCCCTTTTGGCAGAGCATGGGGAGCTGCCGGTGGTGTTTTCGGGAGGTGTATGCTCCAACTCCATTCTGCGGCAGAGGCTTTCGGAAAAGTATGGCGGCTATTTTGCCAGCCCGGAGTTTTCCTCGGACAATGCAGCCGGGGCGGCCGTGCTGGCGTGGAGAAGGAGGTGTGCCGGATGAATCCTACCATCCTTACGGTGACCCAGGTCAATGTGTTCTTGAAGTCCCTCATCGAGGGGGACGGCAGGCTGCAAAACGTGCTGGTCTCCGGTGAGATCTCCAATTTTACCGCCCATCAGCGGTCCGGGCACCTGTACTTCTCAATCAAGGACGCCAAATCGGTGTTAAAATGTGTGATGTTCGCCTCCTCAGCGCGGCTTTTGAAATTCCAGCCCCGGGATGGGATGAAGGTGATCGTCCGCGGACGGATCTCCGTCTATGAGCCTTCGGGCCAGTATCAGCTTTATCCCAGCGAGATGTACCCTGCGGGCGTGGGAGCCTTGAGCCTGGCCTATGAGCAGCTAAAGGAACGGCTGTATGCCGAGGGCCTGTTCGACCAGGAGCACAAGCAGCCCTTACCGGCCTTTCCCAAGCGGATCGGAGTGGTCACCTCGCCCACCGGAGCGGCTGTGAGGGATATCCTTCAGATCACGGCAAGGCGCTGGCCCTTGGCAGAGATCCTGTTGGCGCCGGTGCTGGTTCAGGGGGATCAGGCCCCGGGCCAGATCGTGGAGGCTTTGGAGCGGCTGGACCGCCAGCGCGCCTGCGATGTGATTATCCTGGGCAGGGGCGGCGGCTCCCTGGAGGATCTGTGGGCTTTTAATGAGGAGGGTGTTGCCCGGGCGGTGTATGGGTGTTCCATCCCAGTGGTGTCCGCCGTGGGCCATGAAACGGACTTTACCATCTGCGACTTTGTGGCGGATCTTCGAGCGCCCACGCCCAGTGCGGCGGCAGAGCTGTGTACGCCCAACGCCCAGGAGTGTCTTTCCCGTTTGCGGGATTTCAGCAGGTTTTTCCAGACAAAGGCCGGGGAGCAGGTGGAGTATCTGCGCCAAAGTCTGGATTTGCTGCTGCAGGATTCCCCCTTGGAGCGCCCGGAGGCCATCCTCCAAATGCGGCGTGACCAGGTGCACCAGTGGACCTCCCGGATGGAGGCGCTTTCCCTCAGCCGCCTGGAGCAGGGGCAAAAACAGCTGAGAGCGCTGACGGGGGTGCTGGATGCGCTGAGTCCCTTAAAGGTGTTGGCCAGGGGGTATGCCATGGTCACCGATGAAAATGGCCGCGTGCTGAAAAGCTCCGAGGAGGCTGCGCCGGGGGATCGGGTGTCCATTCAGTTGGCAGAAGGGCGGGTTTCCGCAAAGATCCTAGGAAAGGAGATGTGAGAATGGCTGGAAAAAAGCTGGATTTTGAAACAGCCATGGGAAGGCTTCAGGAGATTGTGCAGAAGCTGGAAAGCGGGGAGGAGTCCCTGGAAACTTCCATGAAGCTTTTTGAAGAGGGGGCCAAGCTCTCTGCAAAATGCTATGAGATTCTGGAGAAGGCCGAACAGCGGGTATCTCAGCTAAAGGGCCTGGAGGAGCAAGCTCCCGGCGAAGGGGATTTTGAGGATGGAGACGTGGAAGATGAAGAGCTTTGAACCGTATCTGACCATGATCGAGGAGGCGTTGGAGAGCGCCCTTCCGCAGCCGGGGAAGGAGGAAAGGACCGCTCCCGTCACAGAGTCCATGCGCTACAGCCTGCTGGCGGGGGGGAAGCGGATTCGCCCGGTGATGGCGCTGGCGTTCTGCCAGCTGTGCGGCGGGGAGCCCCGGCAGGCGCTGCCCTTTGCCTGTGCCGTGGAAATGGTCCACACCTATTCCCTCATCCATGACGACCTCCCCTGCATGGACGATGATGATCTGCGCCGGGGGCGTCCCACCAATCACAAGGTCTATGGGGAGGCTATGGCGCTGCTTGCCGGGGACGGCCTGCTGACAAAGGCCTTTGAGACTGCCCTTTCCTTCTCCGGACCTTCGAAAGACGCAGTGCGGGGAGCTGGAATCCTCGCCCGGTTTGCCGGTGCCGCCGGTATGGTGGGAGGTCAGTGCATCGATCTGGACAGCGAGGGGAAGGACGTGGACTTGGCCCTGCTCCAGCAGATGGACCAGGGCAAGACAGTCGCCTTGATCTCCGCTGCCTGCCAGATGGGCTGCGTGGCTGCCGGGGCAGAGGGGCGCCTTCTGGAACGGGCGCGCAGTTATGCGGAGGGCGTGGGCATGGCCTTCCAGATTCGGGACGACATCCTGGACGTGCTGGGAGACGCAGCGGTCCTTGGCAAAAATGTGGGGATGGATTCTGCCCGGGATAAGCGAAATTACGTGTCCCTCTTAGGGGTGGAGGAGGCCCAGCGGCTGGTGGAGGCTTTCACAGCCCAGGCCGAGCAGGCTTTGGACGGTTTTGAAGGGGACACCGCCTTTTTGCGGGAGCTGGCAAGGTCCCTGGCCACGCGGGACAAATGAACCGCCTTTGCTACACGGTCCCGCCGGACTGGGACGGCCGCACGGTCAGAGAGTTTGTCCGGCGCCATTTGGGGCTGTCTGCCCGGGTGCTCACCAAGCTGCGGCAGGGAAGCGGCCTGCGGCGCAACGGGCTTCCCTGCCGCACCGTGGATCTGCTTGCTGCCGGGGATGTTCTGGAGCTTTGCTTTCCAGAGGAGCCGCAGGAGTATGAGCCAGTGGAGGGGCCCCTGTCCGTCCTGTGGGAGGATGGGGATTACCTGGTTGTGGACAAGCCTTCGGCCATGCCGGTCCATCCATCCCCCGGCCATGACCGGGACAGCCTGTTGAATCGTGTGGCCTATTACTATCAGCAGACGGGGCAGTCCCCGGGGTTTCGCCCGCTGTACCGCTTGGACCGGGATACCACCGGGATTCTGGTGGTGGGAAAGCACCGGGCGGCGGTGTCCTCGGCCCAGGTGGAAAAGGCCTATTATGCCGTGGTGGAGGGAACGCTTTCCGGCTCCGGCAGGGTGGACGCTCCCATTGGCTTGGCGCCCGGCAGCAAGATTTGCCGCCAATGCTGTCCCGATGGTCAGCCTGCTGTGACCCATTGGGAGTCCCTCGCTCAACAAGGGGACCACAGCTTGCTGCGGTTTCGCTTGGAGACCGGCCGCACCCATCAAATCCGGGTGCACATGGCGTCCCTGAGCCACCCTTTGGCAGGGGACGACCTGTACGGCGGCTCCTTGGAGCAGATCGCCCGACAGGCGCTCCATTGCGGGGCGGTGTCCTTGACCTGTGGGCCGCTGCACACGGCTCTGACATTGACTTGTCCCTTCCCAGCGGATTTCCTGCAGGCGTTTCCCTGGGTATCCGATGTGCTGCCCGTGATTTCGTTGTAAAGGAGATGGTTCTATGCCAGCTTGTTTGACCCACTCGCTCTTTTCCCAAGCTGTTCGGGAAGTGCTTCCCAATAAAACAGACATGGACCTGTGTGCCTATGCTTGGGGCGCACAGGGACCGGATTTCTTCTTCTGTCACCGGTACCTCCCCTTCTGGAAGGGGAAGTCTATTGCAGAGTATGGCGACCGCCTGCATCGAGCGGTGCCCTCCAAGGTGCTGGGGGCCATGCGTTCCTTCTTGGAAAAGCATCCGGACCCGCTGTACAGCTCCTATATCTGGGGGTTTGTGTGCCATTATTCCTTGGATTCCATCGCGCATCCGTACATCAACTGGCTTGCCGCACAGCTGGTGAGGCAGCGTCCCTGGGAGACCGAGGCCACCCTTCACGGCCAGGTGGAATCTGCCCTGGATGCCATCGTCCTTCGGGCAGAAACAGGAAAGCTGCCTTCGGAGGTGCCCTTGAGAAAGCTTTTTCCCAAAAATGAGGGCGCAGAGCGAAAGATCGCCCGGTTGTACCAGTATGTGCTGTTCGACCTTTATGGGGAGGATGTGGCGGAGGATCTGCTGGTGCAGGCCATGGACGATACCCGCAAGGTGTTTTCTCTGGCCACGGATCGGACGGGAGTGAAAAGGAGCTTGCTCTCCCGGTTGGAGCGGGGAAAGCCCAGCAGCATTTCCAGCCATATTGTACCGTTGACCGAGGAGGACGATGTGGACTACGCCAATGTGGGCAATGCTCCCTGGGGGGACGAGGGGTCCTGCCAAAGCTTTTTTGAGCTGTACGGGGAGGCGCAGGGTCTCGCTCCTGAGATCATCAACGGTTTTATGGATGGGGATTTGAGCGCTCTCACAGGGGAACGTCCTTTTGGATAAAGAATTGGATAAAGAAAAACGGCTGAGAAAAAGGGCCATCCGTAAGGATGGCCCCTCATTTCTCAGCCGTATTTGTGCCGGCAGATTAGACAGCGCGGGTCACTTTGCCGGAACGCAAGCAACGGGTGCAGGCGTACACGCGCTTGGGAGTGCCGTTGACCACAGCCTTCACACGCTTGATGTTGGGCTTCCAAGTCCGGTTGGAACGACGATGGGAGTGGGAAACCTTAATGCCAAAGGACACATCCTTGCCGCAGAAATCACATTTTGCCATATCTGCACCTCCTAACCTGAGTATAATCCAAAATTTACAACGTTAGAAATTATAGCAGATTCCCCCGAGAAATGCAAGTTTTTTTTCAAAGGAATTGAGTTTTTTCCGAAAATAGGGTATAATTCTCTCAGCTATCAAGAAGAAAGAGGAGAATCTTATGCTGATTGACGTTGTAATGGACCTGGTTCGGGGCTATCACATCGATGTCTGGTCCGTGCTGGCCCAGGTGCTGTCTGTGGTGTTCATCATCCTGTGCATCCTGCCCCTTCACGAATTGGCCCACGCATGGGTTGCCAATAAGCTGGGGGACCCCACCGCCCGTCTGGAGGGCCGCCTTACCTTCAATCCCCTGGCCAGCGTGGACCCCATGGGCGCTTTGGCGCTGCTGTTGTTTGGGTTTGGCTGGGCAAAGCCGGTCCCCGTGGACAGCCGGTACTTTAAAAAGCCCCGGCGCGACATGGCTTTGACTGCGCTGGCAGGACCGGTCTCCAATCTTTTAGCGGCTTTGGTGGGCGCATTTTTGGCCGCTGCCATGGAGACCTTTGCTCCTATAAACGGTTTTACTGAGTTTGTGTACAAAATGCTGTATTATTATGTGCTGGTGAATATCTCTCTGGCGGTGTTCAACTTAATTCCCATGCCGCCCCTGGACGGCTCTCGGATTGTAGGGGCCTTCCTCAGCAGCCGGGCGTTGTATACCTATTACCGGTATCAGAACATCTTTGTCATGGTGATGTTTGTCCTCATGCTGTCCGGCGCGCTTTCCGGCCCGCTGGCCACGGTGCAGGGCTTCTTCGGCAATATCATTTTCAGCCTGGCAAGGGCGCCCTTCCGGCTGTTTGGTCTGTAAGCTATATGGAGAAGCTGGAATATCATCTTGAGGTTTTCGACGGCCCTCTGGACCTGCTTTTGACCCTGATCGCCAAAAACAAGCTGGATATCTATGACATTCCCATTGCGGAGCTGCTGGATCAATATTTGGAGCAGATTGCTTTGATGCGTGAGGCGGATATGGATGTTGCCAGCGAGTTTTTGGAAATGGCAGCCCGGCTGGTCCAGATAAAAGCGGCCTCCCTTCTGCCGCAGCACGAGGAGGAGGAAGATCCCCGCGCGGAGCTGACCGGTCAGCTGCTGGAATATGAGCAGTGTAAAAAAGCGGCCCAGCAGTTGGGGGAGCAATGCTCCTTCGACCTGCTGACCCGTCCGCCGGAGCCGCTGGCTGCGGACCTCACCTACAAGCGCCTGCACGACCCGCTGGAGATCGCCCAGGCGTTGGCGTCAGCGTGGGGCAAGGGGAGAAGCTTGCTGCCGCCCAAGCCGGAGAGCTTTTCGGCGCTGGTGGCCAGGAAGGTTGTGTCCGTGGCGTCCCAAGCCGTTGCGATTCTGCGGCAGCTGTGGAAAAAGCGTGTGATTTCCTACCGAGAGCTGTTTGCAGGCAAGCATGACCGCTCCCAGCGGGTGGCAGCGTTTTTGGCTGTGCTGGAGCTGGTGAAGAACCGTCGGCTCCGGGTGGAGGGCGATGGAGAAAATCAGGAAGTGCGATTGATGGATTGGGGGGAGAAACGCTGAAGCAAGAGGAATTGATTGGAAAGACAGAGGCCATACTCTTTGCGGGGGGAGAGCCGGTGGACTTGGAGAGGATCGCCCAGGTCTTGGGAGTGCATACCCCTGCGATAGAGGATGCGCTGGCAGTGCTGCAAGAGAAGTACAACACTCCCGACAGCGGCGTGCATTTGCTGCGTTTGGGGAAAAGCGCCCAGTTCTGCACCAATCCCGCCTATGCCGAGCCTGTGCGGGACGTGCTGGATTTAAAGCGCAATACGCCTCTTTCTCAGGCCGCCATGGAGGTGCTGGCAGTGGTGGCGTATAACCAGCCGGTGACCAAGG
This sequence comes from uncultured Acutalibacter sp., assembly GCA_963559705.1. GTDB lineage: Bacteria > Bacillota > Clostridia > Oscillospirales > Acutalibacteraceae > Acutalibacter. The sequence continues at coordinate 34,894 of CAUWLU010000005.1, read as the reverse complement.
CGTTTGTGGAGCAGGTCCGCGGCGTGGATTGCTCCGGCGTCATCAGCAGCCTGCTGCAAAAGGAGCTGCTGGAGGAGAGGGGCCGACTTGAGCTGCCGGGCCGGCCGCTGCTCTACGGCACTACGGATAATTTCCTGAGATGCTTCCAGCTTGCATCCATTGAAGATCTGCCCCCTCCGCCCCAACGGGAGGAGGACCCGCCCGCCCAGGAAGGGCAGTTCACCTTATAGAAGGGAGGACAGGCCATGGTCCCATTGCTGATCGCTGCCGGGGTGATTGCGTTGCTGGCGTTTTTGCTGATAGCGCCCATCACGCTGCAGGTGCGCTATCAGGAGGGCTTTGAAGTGTGCGCCCGGTATTTGTTCCTCCGATTTCCATGGAAGAGCGGGGAGGAGCCCACTCCGCAGGAGCAGGCTCAGGAACAGCCTGCGGAGGAGAGCGCGCCCTCCTCAGGTCCCACCCTTTTGCAAAAGTTCAAGGCGATGCTCCGGCGGGAGGGCTTGCGGGGGTTTTTGCGCACTCTCCAAGAGTTGGCTAAGGATGCGGCTTCAGCCTCCCAAAAGGTTCTGCGCCGGCTGAGACTGAAGCAGTTTGACCTTTACATTTGCTTGGGCGGCGAGGAAGATGCCGCCCAGGCTGCCATCAATTACGGTGAGGCCTGTTCTGCTGCATACGGGGCCTGCGGGGTGCTGTTTGGTTTGCTTCCCTGCAGGAAGAGCCGGGTCACCGTGGATTTGGATTATCACAGCCGGGAAGACCGCATCGAGTTTTCCGGCGCGGTTTGCATCCCGGTGTTGTTTTTGGTGCTGGAAGGGTTTATACTACTTTATAGAGCGCTTCCGTTTTTCCGAAAGCTGCAGGCAGCAGACGATCACACAGAAAGGATTTCGCAGACGCGAAAGCAGGGTGACAGTAAATGAGCGACAATCAAGTAAACAATTTGCTGGGCGTTACCATGGATAAGATCAAGCAGATGGTGGATGTGAACACGGTGATTGGCACACCGGTCACCACGCCGGACGGCACCACGGTGATTCCTGTTTCCAGAGTGAGCTACGGATTTGCCTCCGGAGGGTCTGATTTGCCCAGCAAGACCCAGCCCTCCTCCGGGCTGTTCGCCGGAGGAAGCGGCGCGGGCATCACCATCAGCCCCATTGCCTTCTTGGCCATATCCAATGGGAATGTCCGTGTATTGCAGATCGAGCCGTATCTTAGCTCTGTGGACCGCGCTTTGGAAAAGGTTCCGGATGTGGTGGACAAGCTTTCCTCCCTGTTCCAAAAGGACGAGCCGGTTCAGAAGGCTGTTGGGCCTGAGGAGCTCAGCGGTCCGGCGGGAACGGAGCATGCCCCCACCTGACGCATAGCGTGTCGCCCGCCCGCATAGGCTTTTGCGAGGCGGGTGATTTGTGTTGAAAAGGATTTTTAGCAAAGCTGCTGCGTTGTGGATTGGGCTACTCTTTTTGACGGCCAGCGTGCCGGTTCAGGCTGCTGAGGTGGAGGTCTCCGCACAAAGCGCGCTGTTGATGACAGCGGATACCGGGATTGTGCTGTACGAAAAGGAAGCGCATACACAGCGGCCCATGGCCAGCACCACCAAGATCATGACAGCGCTGTTAGCTCTGGAAGCGGCGGATGCCCTTGGGGACCCCCCAGTGGAAATCGCCCGGGAAATGATTGCGGTGGAAGGCTCCTCCATGGGATTGCAGGAGGGCGATGTGGTCACCCTGACCAATTTGGCGGCGGGGATGCTCCTTGCGTCCGGAAACGACGCGGTGAATGCGGCGGCCCTGTATTTGGACGGCTCTCTTGAGAAATTCGCCCAGCGTATGAACGACCGAGCGGAGGACCTGGGGATGTGCGACACGCATTTTGTCACGCCTTCCGGACTGGAAGGGGAGGACGCCAACGGGATGGAGCATGTTTCCACGGCCTATGACATGGCGCTGCTGGCCCGAGAGGCCCTGGCTCACGAAAGGTTCCGGAAGCTTTGCTCCAGCGCCGTGTATCAAGTGGAGTTTGAAAATCCTGTAAAGCTGGTGAGCTTTACAAATCACAATAAATTGTTGACGTGGTATCCGGGATGCGTAGGCGTGAAAACCGGATTCACCAAGGCGGCGGGCAGATGCTTGGTGTCTGCGGCCCAGCGGGATGGGGTGACGCTCATTGCGGTCACCTTACATGCCCCGGATGACTGGGATGACCACATGGCCATGCTGGACTACGGCTTTTCCCAAGTGGAGTCCTATGCCATGGAAGCCGGTGACGTCAAGCTCACCGTCCCTGTGGTGGGGTCGGATACCCAAGGAGTCCTGGTCCGGGGCGGCAGCGGGGGAAGTGCGGTCCTTTCACAGGGGGCGGCGGACCGCGTTGTGCGAGAGGTCCATGTTCCCGCGTTTTTATATGCGCCCGTGAGAGCCGGGGAGCCCGTGGGAGAAGTGCGCTGGTACTTGGACGGGAACCTGTTGGGCAGCGCCCCAATCACTGTACGGGAGTCCGCTGGGCTTTCCCATAAGAAGGTTGGATTTTGGGCGCGGCTGTTTGGAAAGGATGGATAAGGAGTGAGGAATTTGCCGGAAAAAATCAGGCTGCAAAAAATATTGGCCGCCAGTGGAGCGGCGTCCCGCAGAAAGGCAGAGGAAATGATCGCGGCAGGGCGGATCACGGTCAATGGACGTGTGGCGCACCTGGGGGACAGCGCTCTGCCCGGAAAAGACAAGATTCTGCTGGACGGCCAGCCCCTTGGCCACAGCGAAAAAAAGCTGTATCTGGCGCTGCATAAGCCCAGGGGCTTTGTCACCACTCTCCACGATGAGCGGGGGCGCAAATGCGTGGCTCAGCTGGTGGAGGATTTCGGAGAGCGGGTCTATCCTGTGGGAAGGCTCGACAAGGACTCGGAGGGGCTGCTGCTGCTGACCAATGACGGGGACTTTGCCAATCAGGTTGCCCACCCCAAGCGCCATGTGGCGAAAACATACCGGGTGACCGTGCGCCCAAACGTCACAGAGGACCAGCTGAATCAATTAAGCACCGGTATTGTGATTGAAGGACGCCGCACGGCACCGGCAAAGGTCCGGGTGCTTCAGCAGGAGCTGGGACGCGTGGTGCTGGAGATTGTCCTTTATGAAGGGCGCAATCGAGAGATCCGCAAAATGTGCGAGGCGTTGGGCCTTGAAGTCGCCCGCCTCAAACGGATTGCGGTGGGGCCGGTGCGTTTGGGGATGCTGCCCCAGGGAAAATATCGGGAGCTGACAAAGGAGGAGCTCCGCGCATTGATGGCGGAGACGAAGAAAGGAGCGGGAAACGATGATCCAAGTGAAGGCAATGGAAGATCGGGAGGAAGAACGCAGAATTCTGGAAGAAAACGGCGTTGAGGGCACGGTTCTGCTGATGAAGGACGCCGGTCAGCCGGTGGGCCATGCGGTGGTTGCTTTGGAGGACCGGGAGGTGCAGATCCGTAAACTCTCTGCAAAGGGGTACGACTTTACGGATTCTCCCCAGGGCGAGGAGGCATTTGTGCTGGATACGCTGATGCGTTCGGCGGCTTCCTGGGGAGAGGACCATGGCGCCAACCGCATTGCCACCACGTTCCCGGATTTCTTTGGATTTTTTCAGGCGCGGGGCTTTCAGACGGACGGGGAGCGCGCCTTCACTCCGATAGAGACGATCGTCCATTATGAGATGGGCGGCGGGGTTTGAGAAGCGGCGTTTTCTTAAGAATCTTTGAAATCCTTTGAAACAAGTTGCAAAGGTACTGTAGGAATGGTAAAATAATAAGATGGTGATACTGTGCTGTTTCCGCGGCGCAACATGGAATAGGAGGATCGAGATGCTCCGAAGTATGACGGGCTATGGACGGGATGAGGTAACCGTGAACGGTTACCGCATTGTCTTTGAAATCAAATCGGTCAATCATAAATTTTTTGAGTTTAACTCCCGGATCAGCCGAGGATATCTGTTCCTGGAGGACAGGCTGAAGGCGTATGTCCAAAGCAAGATTTCCCGGGGAAAGGTAGACGTGTTCCTGCAGATTGAATCTTTGGAGGAGGCGGATACCCAGGTGTTGGTGAACCACGCCCTGGCGTCCGGATACCTCAATGCGTTGCGGGAGCTGAAGGAGCGCTATCAGCTGCCGGACGAGCCCACCTTGGCTTTGGTGTCCCGGTATTCTGAGGTGTTTTCCGTCCACAAGGCTTCTGCGGATGAGGACGCTGTGTGGGACGCTGTGCGTCAGGTGGCTGATATGGCCATTGCCTCCTTCCTGAAGATGAGGGAGGTGGAGGGCGCCCGGCTTCAGGAGGATATCCTGGAGAAGGCCGCAAACGTCATTGAGCTGGTGGACCAGATTGAGAAGATCACGCCGGAGACGGTGGAGAGCTATCGGGAGCGCCTGCACGGGAAAATCCAGGAGCTTTTGCAGGACAATCGCTTTGACGAGCAGCGGCTTCTCACAGAGGTGGCCATCTTTGCGGATAAGGTGGCTGTGGATGAGGAGACCGTGCGGCTGCGCAGCCATTTCCAGCAGCTTAGGACGCTGGTGGATTCTCAGGGGCCTGTGGGCCGCAAAATTGATTTCCTTGTGCAGGAGATGAACCGGGAGGCCAACACCATCGGCTCCAAATCGGTCAACGCGCAAATCGCCTACCTGGTGGTGGACATCAAAGCGCTGATTGAGAAGATCCGGGAGCAGGTCCAAAATGTGGAATGAGGTGCGGACTGTATGAAGCTTGTGAATATCGGCTTTGGCAACCTGGTTTCTGCGGACAAGGTGGTGGCGGTGGTCAGTCCGGAATCCGCTCCCATCAAGCGGATGGTGCAGGAGGCGAAAGAGCGGGGCGTGCTGATTGACGCCACCTTCGGACGCCGCACCAAGGCGGTATTGGTCATGGACAGCGACAACGTGGTGCTTTCGGCGCTGCTGCCGGAAACCGTGGCCGGCCGCTTCAACGGAAAGGAAGAGCCTGCGCCGGAAGAGGAGGAAAAGCATGAGTAAGGGATTGTTGTTGGTGATTTCTGCGCCGTCGGGGGGCGGCAAAGGAACCATCCTGAAAGAATTGTTTGCCCAGGACGAGAATCTGCGGCTGTCCGTTTCCGCCACTACGCGGAGCCCCCGCCCGGGAGAGGAACACGGAAAGCACTACTATTTCCTCTCGCGGGAAGAATTTGAGGGAATGCTCCAAAAGGGGAAGATCTTAGAACACGCCGAATATGTGGGCAACTACTACGGCACGCCCCGAGAGCCGGTGGAGGCTTGGATGGAACAGGGCCGGGATGTGGTGCTGGAGATCGAAGTGGAAGGCGGCGCCCAGGTGAAGCAGCTCATGCCGGAGTGTGTGTCCGTGTTCATCCTGCCCCCCTCCATGAAGGTGCTGGAGCAGCGCCTGCGGGGACGGGGAACCGAGAATGAGGAGACCATCCAGAAGCGGCTGCAAAAGGCTCGTGAGGAGATCCCCCACGCCAAGGATTACGATTACATTGTCTATAACGATGCGCTGGAGGAAGCGGTAAGCGACCTGCAGGCCATCATCAAAGCGGAGAAATTGAAGTTCTCCCGCAATACAAATTCCATTGAAAGGGTGTTGGAAGATGCTGAAACCGTCCGCTAACATTATTACAGTCCCCCATAAAAGCACGTATTCCCTGGTGATTGCCGTGGCGAAGCGCGCCCGCCAAATCGCTCAGAAGGCCGAGAACGAGGGCACGATCCTCATAGATAAGCCGGTGGATATGGCTGTGCAGGATTTTGCACAGGGCAAGTTCCTGCTGATCGAGCCGGACCCGATGGCGGAAGAAGCAGAAGAAGTAGCAGAAGCAGTAGAGGAAGAAGCGGAAGAAGTGGATGAGTGAGGAGCTTTTCGCTCAGATTGCCGTAGAGAATACGATCTATCATTTTGACAAGCTCTTTACCTATCGTGTTCCCACAGAGCTGGCCTCTAGGGTGGAGCCGGGTATGCGGGTCAGTGTCCCTTTTGGCGCGGGAAACCGCCGCCGTGTTGGCGTGGTGTTTTCCCTTTCCAAAGAAGGGAGCGAAAAATCCAAGGAGATCGAGTCTTTGCTGGAGCAGGAGCCTTCCCTTTCGGCAGCTATGCTGGAGCTGGCCCTGTGGATGAAGGATCGCTACTACTGCACGCTGTTCGAGGCGGTCAAGCTGATGATCCCAGCCGGATATCAGCTGCGGCTGCGGGAAGCTTACGTTCTCAGCGCAGATTTCAAAAACTTCGACAGAGAGGATTATACCGACAGCCAGTGGCGGGCAATCCTGCTGCTGCGCTCCTCGAAAAAGGCCGTTTCTACCGAGAAGCTTACCCAAGAGCTTGGATTGCTTCCCTCCCATCCGGAGCTTGCCGCCCTGTTGGAGCGGGGAGTGGTCCAAAAGGTAAATACAGCCACCAGCCGCGTCCAGGACGCCACGTCAAAAATGGTGCGTCCCATCCCGGGCTTTCCCGGGAAGCTGACGCCCCGTCAGCGGGATGTTTATCAGACGCTGCTGGATGCCGGCGAGGCTTCCGAGCGGGAGCTGTGCTACTTTACCGGGGCGTCCTCCTCCGTGGTGAAGGCCCTGGTGGAGAAGGGGGCGGCGGAGGCCTTTGAATACGAGGTGTACCGCCGCCCGGAGCTTTTTTCGGAAGAGGCCGGCGGGGAGGATGTGGAGCTTTCTGCCGCCCAGCAGCAAGTGCTGGATGGGCTGGTATCGCAAATGGACAGCGGGTGCGCTCCCGGCGCGGCCCTGCTCTACGGGGTTACGGGCAGCGGAAAGACCTCTGTGTTTTTGAAGCTGATCCGGCAGGTGCGGCAGCGGGGAAAAGGTGTGATCGTCATGGTGCCAGAGATCTCTTTGACAGCACAGACGATCCAGCAGTTTCAGCGGTGGTTCGGCGATGGGATCGCACTGTTTCACAGCGGGCTCTCCCTGGGGGAGCGCCTGGATGAGTGGAAGCGGGTGCGCCGGGGCGAGGCGTCCATTGTGGTGGGGACACGCTCCGCAGTGTTTGCGCCCGTCCGGGATTTGGGCCTGATCGTCATGGACGAGGAGCAGGAGCATACCTATCAGTCGGAATCCAGTCCCCGGTATGATGCGCGGGAGGTGGCCCGTTACCGGTGTAAGCAGGAGGGAGCCTTCTGCTTGTTTTCCTCAGCGACCCCTTCTCTGGAGATCAGCCGCATGGCCCAGCAGAGGAAGATTGGCTTTTACAAGCTGGAAGCACGGTTTGGAAACGCAGTGCTGCCCCAGGTGGAGCTGGTGGATATGAACGAGGACGCCCCTCCCGGGGAGCATTCCTTTGGAAGCACCCTGGCGGCTGCTCTTCGGGAAAACTTTGAAGAGGGAAGGCAGTCCATTTTGCTGCTCAATCGAAGGGGCTACCACACCTTTGCCTCCTGCAGGACCTGCCAAGAGCCGGTCACCTGTCCCCATTGCAGCATTTCCTTGACCTACCACAGCGCAAATGGCAGGCTGATGTGCCATTACTGCGGATATTCGGTGCCCTTTTCCACAAAATGCCCCTCTTGCGGCAACGAGACGGTCTCCTTCCGGGGAGCGGGTACGCAGAGGGCGGAGGAACAGCTGCAGGCTCTGCTGCCCGAAGCCCGTGTGCTGCGTCTGGATACGGATTCCGTAGCTGCCAGGTATTCCCTGGAAAAGAAGCTGGATCAATTTGCCAGAGGGGAATACGACGTCATGGTGGGGACCCAGATGGTGGCCAAAGGACTTGACTTTGAAAATGTCACGTTAGTTGGGGTGCTTTCTGCGGATCAGACCCTGTTCAGCGATGATTTCCGCAGCAGCGAGCGCACCTTTGATTTGCTCACACAGGTGGTGGGCCGGGCGGGACGGGGGAAGTACCCCGGCCGGGCCATCATCCAGACATATTCCCCGGAGAACCCTGTGCTGCATTTGGCGGCCCAGCAGGATTATTTCGGGTTTTACCGGCAGGAGCTTCCCTACCGCCAGGCGATGCTCTACCCGCCCTTTGTGGATATTCTGGTGATTGGCTTTGTCGGAGAGAAGGAATCCCTTGTGCAGCAGGGCGCGGAGACCTTTTTGCGGCTGCTCAGCGATTTGGCCCGGGAGGAATACGGCGCCATGCCCCTGCGGGTGCTTCGTCCCTCTCCTGCGGCGGTGGCTAAGGTGAGCAACAAGTACCGCTATAAGTTGCTCGTCAAGTGCCGGAACACAAAGCCGCTGCGCGAGATGATATCCCGGCTGTTGATAAAATTTGCGGGGTTGCGGGAGTTCCAGCAGGTGACCGCCTACGCGGACCCAAACCCCTATCGGATCTTATAAGCGAAAGGACTTGAAAACGATGGCGATTCGGAAGATTGTAAAGTTTGGAGACAGTGTGCTGGACAAGGAATGCCGCAAGGTAGAGAAGTTCGACAAGAAGCTCCACCAGCTTTTGGATGACATGAAGCAGACCTTGGCGGATGCCAATGGCGCAGGCCTGGCCGCACCCCAAGTGGGGATTCTCCGTTCGGTGTGCGTGGTGGACGTGGGGGACGGCCCCATTGAGCTGGTCAACCCGGAGATCATTGCCACAGAGGGCGAACAGAACGGCGCAGAGGGCTGTCTGTCCCTGCCCGGGGAATACGGTCTGGTGAAACGGCCCATGAAGGTTACGGTCCGCGCCCAGGACCGGAACGGAAATTGGTTCGAGGCCACTGGCGAGGAGCTGTGCGCTCGGGCGTTCTGCCATGAGATCGACCATCTCCACGGCGTGCTGTTCACGGCTCATGTCAGCCGGATGCTCACGCAGGAGGAACTGGAAAGCGGCGTCATCCGGGAAGAGGAATAAATCATGCGTGTGATTTTTATGGGGACGCCGGATTTTGCGGTGCCGTCCTTGCAGGTGCTCCTTGAGAACGGATACGAGGTTTGTGCAGTCTACACCCAGCCGGACAAGCCCAAGGGCCGGGGCCATAAGCTGCAATTCCCGCCTGTGAAGGAGCTGGCTTTACAACACGAGATCCCAGTCTTTCAGCCCGCCACGCTGCGTACGGAGGAAGTCCAGCAGGAGATCCGTGACTGGAACGCGGATGTGATCGTGGTGGTGGCTTACGGAAAGCTTCTGCCCAAGGCGGTGCTGGATGCCCCGCGGCTGGGCTGCGTCAATGTGCATGGCTCTCTGCTGCCCAAGTATCGGGGAGCTGCTCCCATCCAGTGGACAGTGATCCATGGGGACCCTGTAGCGGGAGTTTCCACCATGTTCATGGCAGAGGGAATGGATACCGGCGATATCCTGTTAAAAGCGGAAACGCCCGTGGGCGCGGAGGAGACTGCCGGGGAGCTTTTTGACCGTCTGAAGGATCTGGGGGCCGACTTGCTTTTGGAGACTTTACAGGGACTGGAGCAGGGGACCGTAACCCCGGTGCCTCAGGATGAGGCGCTGGCAACCAAAGCGCCCATGCTTTCCAAAGAGCTGTCCGTGATCGATTGGACGCGTCCTGCCGAGGAGCTGCACAACTTGATTCGCGGGCTGAACCCATGGCCGTCCGCCCATTCTTATTTGGACGGGAAAAAGGTGAAGCTTCACGCCTCTCGCGTGGGGACGGGTACCGGAAAGCCGGGTCAGGCGTTTTCAAAAGAGGGGAGCCTGTGGGTTTACTGCGGAGAAGGCGCCCTGGAGCTTACGGAGATTCAGGGGGAAAACGGGAAGCGAATGGACGGGAAGAGCTATCTGTTGGGACATCCCTTAAAGGCGGATTCCCATTTTGAAAATACCCCCGGATAAGGATAAGGGATATGAAAGATATCGCAAGGCATACAGCTTTACAGGCTCTCATGCAGATGGAGCAGAACGAGGGCTACTCCAATATTGTCATCGACAAGGCGTTGCGTGCCAACGGTTTAAACCGTCGGGACGCCAGCTTTGCCGCTGTCATTTTTTACGGGGTTTTGGAGCGCCGGCTGACCTTGGATCACTTTTTGAGGGGCTACCTGAAGGACCCCAGAAAACGGCCCGATCCTCAGATTTGGATGCTGCTGCGCTGCGCCGCCTATCAGATCCTCTTTTTGGATAGGGTGCCGGATTCCGCTGTGGTGAATGAGGCGGTGGAAGAGGCGAAAGCCATCAAGGGAGGAACCTATGCCGGGATGGTCAATGGCGTTCTGAGGAACCTTTCCCGAAAAAAGCCGCTGCTCACGCTGCCGGAGGGCACCAGCGTGGAAGCCCTCAGCTTGCGGTATTCCGTGCCACAGGAGCTGATCTCCCTGTGGAGGAAGTCCTATGGCAAGACGGTGACCATGAGGATTCTGCAGGATTTTGAGCAGCGCCCCCCTCTGTACATTCGGATCAATCCCCTCCGGGCCACGGTGGAGACGCTGCGGGTCTCTCTGGCCGAAATGGGGTTTTCCTTAACACCCTTGCCCGCTCCTCCCGGCGCCGCCGTGCTGGAGGGTGAGGGCTCCCCCGCAGCCCTGGAGGAGTTTCAGCAAGGGATGTTTCACATCCAGGATCTGTCGGCTCAACTGGCTTGTTCCCTGCTGGAGGCCAAGGCCGGGCAGACGCTCTGTGATTGCTGCGCCGCCCCTGGGGGAAAAAGTTTTACACTGGCGGAGACCATGGATAACACCGGGCTTGTGTATTCCTTTGATCTGTATAAAGGGCGCGTGGGGCTGATTCAGCAGGGAGCGCAGCGGCTGGGGCTTTCCTCTGTGATCGCCCAGCGCCGGGATGCCGCAAAGCCTTATGCAGAGCTTCCTCCGATGGACGGCGTGCTCTGCGATGTGCCCTGTTCCGGATATGGGGTCATCCGGCGAAAGCCGGAGATCCGCTATAAGCCCTTGATCTCTGTGAAGGGGCTTCCGGAGCTGCAGCTGACAATCCTGAGCCATGGTGCAGAGCTGGTAAAGCCGGGAGGCTTGCTGCTCTACGCCACCTGCACCTTGAATCCGGCGGAGAACGGAGAGGTGGCCCGGGCTTTTTTGGATTCCCATCCTGAGTTTGAACCGGCACCCTTCCAACTGCCCGGAGTGGAGCGCCTGATTGAGGAGCCTGCCCACACTTTGACCATGCTGCCTGCGGGGGGCGGATCTGACGGATTTTTCGCCGCCCGTTTTCGCAGAAAAGGAGATTTATGAGCAACGAGTTTTTGGAGCCCAGGGATATCAAATCAAAGACGCTGGCAGAGCTGGGGGAAGAACTGAGCGCATTGGGCTTGCCCAAGTACCGCGCAGGCCAGGTGTACAGCTGGCTGCATCGCGGTGTTACGGATTTTTCGCAGATGTCCAACCTCTCCAAGGCGCTGCGGGAGGACCTGGCACAGCGGTACACCATCGCTTGGGCAGAGGTCCGGCAAAAGCAGGTATCCAAGGACGGCACGGTGAAGTATTTGTTCCGGCTGCCGGACGGGGAGCATGTGGAGTCGGTTTTGATGCGGTATCGTCACGGAACTTCCATTTGCATTTCTACCCAAGTTGGGTGTAAAATGAACTGTAGCTTTTGCGCCACTGGAAAGAGCGGCTTTTCCAGAAACCTTTCCGCTTCGGAGATTTTGTCCCAGGTGCAGGCGGCTTCTCTGGATGAAGGGGAGCGGATCTCCCATATCGTGCTGATGGGCATGGGGGAGCCCCTGGATAATTACGAGAATGTGCTGCGGTTTTTGGAGCTGGTCACCTCTGCTGAGGGAATGAATGTAAGTATGCGGCATATTTCCCTTTCCACCTGTGGATTGGTGGATCGGATTTATGATTTGGCGGATAAGCGGCTGCAGCTGACGCTTTCGGTCTCGCTGCACGCGCCCAACGATGAGATCCGCTCTCGCACCATGCCGGTGAATCGCCGCTGGAACATGGAGGAACTTTTGAAGGCGTGCAAATATTACTGCGAGAGGACGGGCCGGCGCATTTCCTTTGAATATGCGATGATCAGCGGGGTCAACGACATGGACTGGTGCGCAAAAGAGCTGGCCTCCCGCCTGAGAGGGATTTTGGCCCATGTCAACCTGATTCCTGTCAATGACGTGACGGGAACGGGGTATAAAAAGAGCGACCTTGAGCGGCAACGACGCTTCGTTTCCCTGCTGGAGGAGCGGGGTGTCACCGCCACAGTCCGAAGGACCCTGGGATCGGATATCGACGCTTCCTGCGGGCAGCTGAGAAGGAAAGCAGAAGGAGGAACGGGACATGAGAGTTGATTTTGAAACCGATGTGGGTGTTGTTCGCAGCTCCAATCAGGATAGCTGCGACTGCGGCCTGTTCTCCCCAAACAGCGCTTGGGCCATTGTGTGCGATGGAATGGGCGGAGCGAATGGCGGAAATGTGGCAAGCTCCATCGCCGTGGAAACCATTCGAGAGCAGATCCTCGCGGGATTTGACGAAAATATGAGCCGCCCGAATTTGAAAAATCTGATGATCAATGCCTTGAACCGGGCAAACGAAAAGGTCCATACCACCGCGATGCGCCAGGCGGAGCTGTGGGGCATGGGTACTACCGTAGTGCTGCTCATTGCCACAAAGGGAACGCTCCATGTGGCGCATATTGGCGACAGCAGGGCGTATCTGCGGCACGACGGTGTCCTCACACAGATCACGATGGATCACTCTTATGTGCAGGATCTGGTGAATTTTGGCCAGATCACCCAGGAAGAGGCCAGGGTGCATCCCCAGCGGAACATCATCACCAGGGTGCTGGGGGTTCACGAGTCGGTGCAGTGCGATTATGCTGCCTGGGATTTTTCTCTTGGAGATACGGCGCTGGCTTGTTCGGACGGCCTGTCCAATTATATGGATGACAGCGTTTTAGAACGTTATATGGAAGAATACGAGGGAAGCACCCTTCCCAAAGAGTTGATTCAGTATGCAGTACAGTGCGGTGGGGCGGACAACATCACGGCGGCTGTCATCTACAACGGTTGATTCCTGAGACATTTTACAGAAAGGTTTGGTAACTGTTTATGGATAGATTTATTGGCAAGCGGCTTGACGGCCGGTATGAGATCCACGAGCTGATCGGCGTGGGTGGTATGGCTTATGTGTATAAGGCATACGACCGTGTGGAGGGCCGCTGGGTAGCCATCAAAATCCTGAAGGAGGAGTTTTCTGACAACAGCGATTTTCTGCGCCGTTTCCGCAATGAATCCAAGGCGATTGCTGTGCTCAACCACCCCAACATCGTCAAGGTTTACGATGTGAGCTTCGGCGATCAGATCCAGTATATTGTCATGGAGTTCATCGACGGCATTGCCCTGAAGGAGTATATCGAACAGGAAGGCACCATCCGCTGGCAGGAAGCCCTTCACTTTACCACCCAGATTTTGATGGCCCTGGAGTGCGCCCATGAAAAGGGGATCATCCATCGGGATATCAAGCCGCAGAACATCATGCTGCTTCAGGACGGCACCATCAAGGTGGCTGATTTTGGCATTGCCAGGTTTTTGCAAAGCGAGACCCAGACCATGACCGATAAGGCCATTGGCTCTGTTCACTATATTGCACCGGAGCAGGCGCGGGGGGACTATATCACGGATAAGGCCGATATTTACTCCCTGGGCGTCATGCTGTACGAGATGCTCACGGGAAAGCTGCCCTTTGTGGCAGACAGCGCCGTGTCCGTGGCGCTGATGCAGCTGCAGGCAAAGCCCATCATGCCCCGAGAGCTGAATCCCTCCATCCCCGTGGGCTTGGAGCAGATCACCATGAAGGCGATGGAGAAAAATCCCTCGGACCGTTTTCAGTCGGTGGGAGAGATGCTGGACGATTTGGATGCGTTCCGGCGCAATCCCAACACGGTGTTCCAGTATGACCTGCAAACAGACCGTGCGCGCTACGATGCTTCCCGGTCCATGGCGGCGTATGATTCTGCGCGGCAGGCGCCTTCCTACAATGACGATTACGAGTATGAGGAGGAGCTGGTCCGTTCCCGCCGCAGCGCCAGGGGCGCTATGGTGGTCAAGGGCATTGTGATCGCGGCCGCGATCGTGGGAATCACCGTGGCAGCCATCTATTTCCTCAATTATTGGAATAATCGTCCCGAGGAGGGCAACGACCTGATCAAGATGCCCAAGCTGGTGGGGCTGCTCTATGATGACGTGATCGCCGATGAACAGTATAAGGACTTCAAATTTACGGTCACGGACGGCAATGATCCGGAAAAGCAGCCCGGTGAGATCATGAACCAGAACCCGGACCCCGGCATCATGGTGAAAAAGACCGCCAGCGTGGAGATTTTGGTCAATGGCGGCGTGGAGCAGGTGGAAGTGCCCGATGTGGTCACCGACCACAAAACGATGGAAGATGCACAAAAAGCCATGGAGGACGCCGGGCTTCACAGCCAGGTGGAGAACGTGGCCAGCGATGACGTGGAGGAGGGCCGCGTGGTATCCACCGATCCGGCCCCGGGCACCCTTGTGGATGCAGGAACCACGGTGATCTTGAAGGTCAGCAACGGCCCCGCAGAGGAAAAGGTCAAGGTGCCCAACGGGCTGGAAGGGCAGCTGCTGGCCAATGTGTCCGCCATGCTGGAGGATGCCGGGCTGGTGGTGGGCCAGGTCAACAAGGATGATACCAGCACACTGCCGGTGGATACCGTAATCAGCACCACGCCCGGCGGCGGTTCGGAGGTATCCAAGGGCGCCACGGTGGATATCACAGTCAGCTCCGGAAAGGGTGCGACCAAGACCCTGTCCACCACCATCCCGCTGCCCAGCGGCGTTGACGAAGATCTGAGCTTGAAGGTGTACCGCAACGGCACGCAGGTGACCACGGATACGGTGAACCCCGCCTACGGCTCCAGCTATTCCCTGAGCTTTACAGGGACCTCCGGCGCGGATGTGCTGGTGGTGACCCTCAACGATGAGACCTATATGGAGCTGTCCTTTGATTTTGATTCCGGCAGCACCCAGGTCATCCGCACCTATGACTTTATCCCCTCCACAGGACAGGGCAGCCAAAATGACGGCAGCTCTTCCGAGGACGGAGGCTCCGGCACGGAGGACAGCTCCTCCGGGGATGAGGGGGAGCCTCAGTGACGGAGACGAAGCAGCTGGAGGGATTGGTCCGAAAGGGAATCGGCGGTTTTTACACGGTAGAGACAGAGCAGGGCTTTTACACCTGTAAGGCGCGGGGAAAGTTTCGGCGAGAGAGGATCTCTCCCTGCGCAGGGGACCGGGTGCGGATCACCGGTGAGGAGGATTTTACCGGCGCATTGGAGGAGATCCTGCCCAGAAAGAATTTTTTGGTGCGTCCTCCCGTTGCCAATATCGACCAATTGTTTATTGTGGCGTCCCTGCGGGAGCCCTTCCCCGAGCCGCTCATCATCGACAAGACCATCGCAGTGGCAGAGCTTGCCGGCATCCATCCGATTTTGGTGCTGACCAAGACGGATTTGGAGGATGGCTCCCAGCTCAAGGCGGTCTACGACCTGGCGGGGATTCCCTGCTTTGTGGTGTCCTCTCATACCGGGGAGGGCGTGGAACAGCTGCGCGGGCTGCTTGCCGGGAAGATCTCCGCGTTTACAGGGAATTCCGGCGTGGGAAAGTCCAGCCTGCTCAACACGCTGTTCCCACAATTGGAGCTGCGGACGGGAGAGATCAGTCAAAAGCTGGGGCGCGGACGGCACACCACGCGGGAGGTGGAGCTTTATAAGCTGGAGGACGGCGGCTATGTGGCCGACACGCCCGGCTTTTCCACCTTCGACATCGAGCGGTACCGTCTGACGGACAAGGAACAGCTGGCCTATGGCTTTCGGGAGTTTGCTCCCTATTTGGGCCAGTGCCAGTTCACCTCCTGCTCCCATACCTGTGAGAAGGGCTGCGCCGTTCTGCAGGCCCTGGGGGAGGGGAAGCTTTCCCGGTCCCGCTTTGAGAGCTACTACACTATGTATCAAGAGATAAAGGATGTCAAGCAATGGCAGCAAAAAAACAGGAATGCATGATTATCGGGGCGTCTCCCATTGAAAGCGACGCGATCTTTCAGGAGTTTCCCCCGTCGAAATACTACATCATCTGTGCGGACGGCGGTTATGAAACTGCTTTGAAGTACAAGATCACCCCGGACCTGATCGTGGGGGATTTTGACTCTGTGACCACGCCGCCGCCAAAGGGACGCAAGGTGGTTCCCCTCCCCGTGGAGAAGGATGTGACGGACACCATGTTCTCTGTGATGAAGGGGATCGTCAAGGGGTACCGCAGCTTTGTGTTGGTGGGGTGCCTGGGCGGTCCGCGGTTTGACCATTCCTTGGCCAATTTGGAGGTGCTTCAGTTTTTGCGCACCCATGGGGCAAGAGGGGTGATCGCCGACGAACACACCAAGGTGTTCCTCATTTCGGAAGGCCGTCTGCGTTTGACAGAGATGAAGGGCGCCACGGTGTCCGTGTTCCCCTATGGGGATCAGACCTGCAATGTCTCCTATCAGGGACTGTTCTATCCCTTAAACCACGATACGCTGACCACTGGCGGCACCTTGATGGGCGTCAGCAACAGTGTGACAGAGGACGTGGCTGAGATCCGCGTCCATGCGGGCACAGCCCTGGTGGTGGTTTACACTGCGTAACACTTTTCCCGTCTTTGGATATACTGGTTAGTGAACGAGAAAACCGGTGAGGGAAAGGTCGATGATGTTGTGGCCCGCTGTGACTGGTCCTGCTTTAAGAATCATCAAATGCGGTGTATGTGCGCCATCAGCTTTGGCCTGGGGATGTCCCTTTCCTGCTTTTGCCCCATAGGGCTCACTCTATTCTTGTGTGCGGTGATCCTGGTGGCTCTGGGATTTTCGTTACTACGAAACGGGAGGTAAGGGCGATGAAGGTGGTTGTCATTGAGAAGCGGAAGGGGTTTCTGGGCATGGTTCTGCGGAGGATGTACGGCATCCGCAAATTGGAAGAGGCATAAAAACAGAACATAGGCAAAGGGCGTCTGCAGAGAATTCTCTGCGGGCGCCTTTTTGCATATTCCCATGCTGGCTGCATAGATATGGGGTAAGAACAGCAAAGGAGAGGATCAGTATGCAGGCAAAACGAAAGACTCAGCCATACGACTATTTTGACCCCGTATTTGACGGCTCCTGCGAGGTGCCCATAGATACCGAATACAATCTGCCGGACTATTGCCCGGACATTCAAAAGGTGCTGAAGTGCCGGGTGGTGCCGGAGATCTCTTCCTATGGCATCAGCGAGGATACCCTGCGCTGCGAGGGCGTGTGCGATATCCGTGTGCTTTATCTGGACCCGCGGGGCGAAGGGCTGAAGTGCTGCGAGTTCACCAAGGAGTTTTCCGCTGCCATCAAGGTGAAATCCGCGCAAGAAAAGGCAGTGGCCTGGGTGAGGGCTGCTGTGGAGCATGTCAACTGCCGTGCCGTCAACGCCAGGCGCATTGATTTGCACCTGGCAGTGGGTCTAAAAGCGTTGGCAGTGGTCCAGTGTCAGGAGCAGATCCCCTGCAGCTTAGAGGACCGGGGGTTGGAAAAGCGGATGGAGAGCCGTCAAGCGTCCCAGGCTGTCAACGCGGTCAGTCATTCCTTCACTGTGGAGGATAGGATTCCCCTGAAAAATGGCAAGCCCCCCATTGAGGAGATCCTGCGGAAGGAGATCGCCTGCCGTGTTACGGAGTGCAAATTGGCCCAGGGTCAGATTTCCTTCACTGGGCGCGTGGATGTGAGCTTTTTGTACCGTTCCTCTGTGGACGGCGCTTTGGAGAAAATGTCCTCCTCTCTGGAGTTCAGCCAAGTGCTGGAATGTGAGGGCGTCACGGAGGACTGCTTGTGCGATCTTCGGGCAGTGGCCGGAGAGAGCAGCCTGCAAACCCGAGAGGACGACGTGGGGGAGTACACCAGCGTGGATGTGTCCGCCAAGGTGTTTGTCACAGCGTTTCTCTATCGGGCCTGCCAGGTGGAGTATCTCAGCGACGCCTATTCCATCCGCGGCCCGCTGGAGCTTCGGTTTGCCCAAAGCTCCCTGCTGGACGCCCGTGAGGTGTACACAGAGGTGCTCAAGAAGAAATGCTCCCTCACCGTCACCGGGGAGGAAATTCAAAAGGTCCTGGACCTGTGGTGTGAGCAGGAGACCGTGCAGTCCTCCTGTGCAGAGGGAAAGCTCACATATCGGGTGCGGTATACCGTCTGTATGCTGTATCGGGGAGAATCCGGCAGGGCGGCCTATGTGGAAAAGAACTTCGAGCACAGCTTTTCTACGGAGCTGAACGTGTCGGCAGCGCAGCGGGGGGATACCATATCCTTGACCGACCTGTGGGAGTATCGCATTGCAGATAAGAACACGGTGGAGGCTTCGGTGGAAACCTGGGTGTCCAGCCTGATCTACAGCCGGGAGCCAGTGAAATACTTGGCCTCCGCTGCCATGGAGGAGGGCGCCCAGCCCTATCCCCATCGTCCTCAGCTGACGGTGTATTACGGGTCCCCCGGGGAGCGCTTGTGGGATATTGCAAAAAGCCATCGGGCGCTGCTTTCCGATCTGCGGGAGCAAAACGACCTGTACGATGAGACCCTGCCGGATGCCAGACCCCTGATTCTATGCAGCCGGTGAAGAAACACAACGCGGTAGAGAGGTAGGAACATGGAAGAATTCAATGTTTACAAGGACATACAGGACCGCACCCACGGGGAGATCTATATTGGCGTAGTGGGACCGGTGCGCACAGGAAAATCCACATTTATTAAGAAGTTCATGGATACCGTGGTGATCCCCCACATTCCAGATGGGATGGAGCGGGAGCGCGCCATTGACGAGCTGCCCCAGTCCTCCGCCGGGCGCACCATCATGACCACGGAGCCGAAGTTCATCCCAGAGCAGGCGGTGGATGTGCAGATCGACGAGGACGCCTCCTTCCGGGTGCGGATGATCGACTGTGTTGGCTATATCGTCCCCAGCGCCATCGGTTATATCGAAGAGGACCAGCCCCGCATGGTCCGCACCCCTTGGTATGAGGAGCCCATCCCCTTCAACATGGCTGCGGAGGTCGGCACCAAGAAGGTCATCACCGAGCATTCCACCATTGGTCTGGTCATCACCACGGACGGCAGTATCAGCGACATTCCCAGGGAGGAATACGAGGAGGCGGAAGAACGGGTGGTGTCCGAGCTGGAGCAGACGGGACGCCCCTATGTGATGCTGCTCAACTGTGTGGAGCCTGATGCTGCGGAATCCCAAGCTTTAGCGGCCCGGCTGGGAGAGAAGTACGGGATTCCCGTGCTGCCGGTCAACTGCATCGACATCACAGAGCAGGACATCCGGGGGATCCTTGCCAGCCTTCTGTACCAGTTCCCTGTGCGGGAGGTGTCCTTGGAGCTGCCCGGCTGGGTCACCAGCTTGGAATCGGATCATTGGCTGATGGCGGATGTGCTGTCCACCCTGCGGGAGGCCTGCGGAATCCACAAAATGTGCCAGGTCAAAGCAATGATGGAAAGCCTCAAAGGGTGCCAAGCCATCACCGGGGTGAATATCCGGCGCATCGACCTGGGCGGCGGCCAGGGAAGGGCGGAATTGGTCTTTGACCAAGCGCTGTTCTATCGCATCCTCAGCGAACGCACCGGCTTGGAGATCCAGGATGACTCAGAGCTGATGGCTCAGCTGGTGGAAATGACGGCGATCAAGCAAAAGTTCCAAAAGCTGCAGCAGGCCTATGAGGATGTGCAGCAGACCGGCTACGGCATTGTGATGCCGGATGTGGAGGAGCTCACCTTGGAGGAACCGCAGATCTTGAAGCAGAACGGCAAGTACGGCATCCGTCTGAAAGCCACAGCGCCGTCCATCCACATGATGAAAACCCAGATCCATACGGAGATCACACCCATTGTGGGCTCCGAGCAGCAGTCCGAGGAATTGGTGATGTATCTGCTCAAGGAGTTCGAGGAGGACCCGGTAAAAATTTGGGAATCCAATATCTTTGGAAAATCCCTGCACTCGCTGGTCAATGAGGGGATGCACAACAAGCTCTACCGTATGCCGGGGGATGCCCGGGAAAAAATCCGCGAGACCATTGAGCGGATTATCAACGACGGCTGCAGCGGCCTGCTGTGCATCATTTTGTAAGCCATGCAGGAGCTTGAGAAAATGCGGGAAATCCAGGATCTGGGCTGGGAGGACGAGGAACCGGTTCTCCCAGAGGAGCCGGAAGGAGGGAGCGGCGGCAGTTGGGTGCCCATACTCCAGGCGGTGATATGCCTTCTGGCGCTGGGCGGGCTGCTGTTCCTGAAGTATTCCGGCGCTCCGGCTTACGACGCCATTGCCGCCTGGTATCATCAAGAAGCGGAAGCGGAGATCCAACTGCCCAGCTGGGGGGAGGGGACGGCGCAGCCTTCGCCCAGCCCGGTCCCCAGCCTCTGCCCCAGCCCAACGCCTCCGCTCCCGGATGCGGACGCAGCTGTGCAGCGGGTGTGATGGTTTCTCTATGCTGGCGGGGCTGCCGCCTGGAAGTGGGATTTTCCTGCTTTGCGCTGATGGCGTTTGCCAGCCTTTTTTTGGGAGGAAGCGGCGGGGCTGCTTTCCTGCTTGCCGCAGTGCTTCACGAGCTGTCGCACGCAGCAGTTCTGCTCGCCTTTGGCGCTCCTCCGGCGCTGGTGCGGCTCACAGCATTGGGCTGCCGCATGGTGCCCAATGGAGAAAAGGTGCTTTCCTATGGCCGCATGGCGGCGGTGTCCCTGGCGGGACCAGGGATGAATTGGCTTCTGGCAGAAGGGATGGCGCTTCTTGGCTTCGGAGAACACCCGTTCTGTGGGGCCAATCTGGTCCTTGGTATGCTGCACAGCTTGCCGGTGGAGCCCCTGGATGGCGGATTGGCCTTTCGCGCCCTGCTTCAGCGGCGTCTTTCCCAAGAGAGAGCCGCCGCATGGTCCCTTGTGGTATCTTTGGGGATTCTGCTGCCCATGGCAGTGCTGGGATTCTGGATTCTTCTTCGCACGCGGTACAATTTTACGCTGCTGTCCATGAGCCTGTATCTGATGCTCTATCTCGTCCTGAAACGTGATTTTCTCTCCTAAAGGAGCCTGCTTCGGCAGACTCCTTTTTTGCTGGAACTGCAGCAGAGTGTGTGCTATAATAAAAGCCTTACAGAAAAGACGGAGAACAGGAGGTGCTCTCATGCGGGTGATCGTCTGTTTGGACGACCGTAACGGGATGCTTTTCAATCACCGCCGCCAAAGCCGGGACCGTGAGGTGCTAAAGGACATCCTGAAAGCTGCGGAAGGAAATCGGGTGTGGATTCGGCCCTTTTCTCAGAAGCTTTTTCAAGGGGCAGAGAATCAGGTGCGGGTGTCCGAGTCGCCATTGGAGGCAGCCGGTCCGGGAGAAGCCTGTTTTGTGGAGGAGCTTCCTCTCGCCGGTTGGGAGGGCGCCATAGAATCCCTCACAGTCTACCGCTGGAACCGGCACTATCCCGGGGACTTCTTTCTGGATTTGGACTTAAGCGGCTGGCGCCTGGTCAGCCGGAGGGAATTTCCTGGCAGCTCCCATGAAAAGATTACCAAGGAGGTATATGAACCGTGAAACGAAAAAGATGCTCCCTGTGGGCGCTGCTGCTGTGTATCGCAGTGGTCCTGTCCGGGTGCGGCACAGCCTTAAACGCGATGGACGGGTCCAGTTCGGCAGTGTTCTCTCCGGAGGAGGCGCCCGCCTATTCAGGCGCTCCCTATGTAGAGATCAATGGCAACCAGCCGGACTTTTCCCAGGACCAGGAGACCGCAGAATCCTTTGAACGCTACAGCGAGCTTGACAGCTTGGGGCGCTGTGGTACGGCATTTGCCTGCATCGGGGAAGATTTGATGCCCACCGAGGAGCGAGGAAGCATCAGCGAGGTGCATCCCACCGGGTGGGTGCAAGCGCAGTACGACTGCGTGGATGGCGGCTCCCTGTACAACCGGTGCCATTTGATCGGGTTCCAGCTGACAGGTGAGAACGCCAATGAAAGAAATTTGATCACCGGTACCAGGTATCTGAACGTGGAGGGAATGCTCCCCTTTGAGAACCTGGTGGCGGACTACATCAAAGAGACGGGGAACCATGTGCTTTACCGGGTGACTCCCGTGTACCAGGGGGACAATCCAGTGGCCAGCGGCGTGACCATGGAAGCTTTGTCCGTGGAGGATGCAGGGGAAGGCGTGTGCTTTTCCGTGTATGTGTACAATGTTCAGCCGGGCGTAGAAATCGACTACACCACCGGCGAGAGCTGGGAAAGCGGCAGCTCTCCGGAGGCTTCCCAGGAAAGCGCGGCAGAAAGCGGGGAGGAGCATTACGTCCTCAACACCAATTCCCACAAGTTCCACTTGCCCAGCTGCTCCTCTGTGGACGGTATGAGCGAAAAGAACCGGGAGGACTACCACGGTTCCCGCGAAGATTTGATTGCCCAGGGCTATGACCCCTGCGGAAGCTGTCACCCTTGATGACCTCAGGAGGTACCTGACATGAAGAAACCATGGATTTTATTCCTGCTGGCAGTGATAGTTGCTGCGCTGCTTGCAGGCTGCGGCAGCGTGGGGAAAGAACCTTCAGGAAGCAGCTCGCAAGCGGAACCCTCCGCTCCGGCAGCGTCCAGCAGGCCGGAAGCAAGCCGGAGGGAGTCCGCCCCTTCGCAGCGTCCCGCGGCGTCCCCTTCGGCTGCGCCGTCTCAGGCCCCGGAGCAGCCGCCTATGGAGAGCAGCGAAACGGTTGTTCAGGGGACACAGCTGCAAATCGTGGTGGGCGATCACGTGTTCCTGGGGGAGCTGGCAGAAACCCAGGCGGCAAATTCCCTGGCAGAGATGCTTCCCATGACCTTGGGGATGAGCGATTGGAGGTCCGTTGCCAAAAGCTTTGTGCTGCCCAGCGCATTGCCCGAGGAACCGGAGACAGTGTCCTCGCTGCAGCCGGGGCAACTGGTTCTAGGGGACAGCGGCGAGCTGCTCCTGTTCTATGGGGGGTACTCCCAAGGAGGGGATGTTACCCCGTTAGCTGCGTTGGAGGACCCCGAAGGGCTTGCAGAGGTCCTGGAGGGTCAGAACGTGGAGGTTTCTTTTCAGAGGATGGAGGGGTAAAACGCATTCTGCCTCTTGACTTAAAGATAACTTTAAGAGTTATACTGATTTTACCGCAGAAAAAACATAGAAATCGGGAGTGAGAACATGATCTATCGTGATTTTCAAGATGAAAGGCTTTCTGCCCTGGGCATGGGCGCCATGCGTCTGCCCGTTGTGGACGGGGATGATTCTAAAATTGATGAAGCCGCGTCCTTTGCCATGGTGGATGAGGCCATGAACAGCGGGATCAACTATTACGACACCGCATGGGGCTATCACAGCGGCAACTCTGAGCTGGTGATGGGAAAAGCGCTCAGCCGGCACCCCCGGGAGAAGTTCTGTCTTGCCTCCAAGTTCCCCGGGTATGACTTGGCCAATATGCCCAAGGTGAAGGAGATCTTTGAGAAGCAGCTGGAAAAGTGCCAGGTGGAGTATTTTGATTTCTACCTGTTCCACAATGTGTGCGAGATGAACATTGACGCCTATTTAAATCCCCAATACGGCATCTACGACTATTTGATGGAGCAGAAGAAAAACGGCCGGATTCGTCACCTGGGCTTTTCTGCCCACGGCGATTATGATGTGATGAAGCGCTTTCTGGAAGCCTATGGCAAGGATATGGAATTCTGCCAAATCCAGCTAAACTATCTGGACTGGGAATTCCAGGACGCCAAGCGCAAGGTGGAGCTTCTCAGGGAGTGGGACATTCCCGTGTGGGTGATGGAACCCCTGCGGGGCGGAAAGCTTGCCTCCCTCTCTGAGAAAGACGAGGCAAAATTGAAAGCATTGCGTCCGGACGAGAGCATTCCCGCTTGGGCGTTCCGCTATTTGCAGAGCATCCCCGGCGTGGTGGTCACCCTTTCCGGTATGTCCAACATGGAGCAGATGAAGGAGAACATCCGGACCTTCCAGGAGGACAAGCCCTTAAACGCCCAGGAGCTGGAGGCTGTTTACGCCATTGCCGAAGGCATGGTGAAGAAGATCGCTCTGCCCTGCACGGCCTGCCATTACTGCACCAGTCATTGCCCCCAGGGGTTGGATATTCCCAATCTGCTGGCGCTGTACAACGAGCATTGCTTCACCCAGGGCGGCTTTATTGCTCCCATGGCGTTGAAGGCTGTCCCGGAGGACAAACGCCCCAGCGCCTGCATCGGATGCCGCAGCTGTGAGGCAGTATGCCCCCAGAACATCAAGATTTCCGAGGCAATGGCTGACTTCACTGGGAAGCTGGGCGGTTAATCTCTGCATAGCTGAGAGCTTGGATTTTCCGATTCCACTGGGAAATCCAAGCGATTTATATGGGGTAATTGAAAAGCGGATAGCCGGAAGGCTGTCCGCTTTTTGCGTGAAAGCCCATTGGTTAGTTTGCTGAAACTTTTTTTGCGGGATGTCTTGACAAAATACCTGGTGGGGGTATATACTTTTGATGAAATAATACCGGATGGGGGTATTTTGAAAGGGGGAACGCATTTTGGAAAAAGAGATCCTTATCGGGGAGCAGCCAGGGGAGTGCGGAGGCTGCTGTGTCCATCACAAAGCCACGCCAAGGGATGAAAAGGAATTGCGGCAGCTGCAAAACCGCTTAAAACGGATGATTGGACAGTTAAACGGGATCAGCAAGATGCTGGATGACAACCGGTACTGCGGAGAGATCCTCATTCAGGTGGCAGCGGTTGAAAGCGCCTTGCAGTCCTTTGGCTATCTGGTGCTTCAGGATCACCTGGAAACCTGCGTGGTGGAAGAAATCCAGAAGGGAAACACACAGATCTTGGAAGAGGCTGTGGAGCTTATCAAAAAGCTGAAATAGGAGGTGAGTGCGATGAAAACGGAGAAATACAACGTCACTGGTATGACCTGTGCCGCCTGCCAAGCCAATGTGACAAAGTGCGTCACCAAGTTGGAGGGCGTGGAGGAGGTCAACGTCAGTCTTTTGGCCAATCAAATGACGGTTTCTTATGACGAAAGCCAAGTCAAGCCCGGGGACATCATTCAGGCCGTGGAGAAGATCGGCTATGGCGCCTCCTCCACGGAACAGCCCGCATCCGTCCAAAGCCAAGAGGGCTTCCGCAGCCAGTGGCAGGAACGCCAGGACAGAGCCATGGAAGAACAGCGGCAGATGAAACATCGTTTGATTGCGTCCATTGCCCTGTTGGTGCCGCTGATGTATATAGCTATGGGCCACATGATGGGACTGCCCGTGCCTTGGTTTTTTGTGGGCGAGGAGAATTCCTTGCTGTCCGCTTTGGCCCAGTTGATTTTGACGATCCCGGTGCTTTTCATCAACCGTCACTTTTTCCAGACGGGCTTCAAGGCCCTGCTCCACCGTGCGCCCAATATGGATTCCTTAGTGGCGATTGGGTCCGGGGCCGCCCTGGTATACGGAGTGTTTGCCATGTTCCGTTTGGCCTATGGCTTTGGCCATGGAGATCTGGAACTGGTCCACGAGTACGCCCATGCTCTGTACTTTGAGTCGTCTGCCATGATTCTCA
Organism: uncultured Acutalibacter sp.; assembly: GCA_963559705.1. GTDB lineage: Bacteria > Bacillota > Clostridia > Oscillospirales > Acutalibacteraceae > Acutalibacter. The sequence goes on along the minus strand of CAUWLU010000005.1, from coordinate 9,475 downwards.
CCCTGGTGACGGTGGGCAAATACCTGGAGGCAAAGTCCAAATCCAAGACGGGGGATGCCTTGGGGAAGCTGGTGGATTTAGCGCCCAAGACGGCTGTGGTTCTGCGCGGGGGGACGGAACAGACGATCCCGGCAGAGCAGGTGGTCGCCGGGGATTTGGTGATTATCCGTCCCGGTGAGGGAATCCCGGTGGACGGCGTGGTGACAGAGGGTCACGGCTATGTGGACCAGTCCGCCATCGCAGGCGAGAGCATCCCAGTGGAGAAGAATCCCGGGGATCAGGTGATCTCCGCCACCATCAACAAAAACGGGACCTTCCGGTTTACGGCTGCTAAAGTGGGGGAGGATACCACCCTATCCCAAATCATTCGCCTGGTGGATGAGGCAAGCAATTCCAAAGCGCCCATTGCCAGATTGGCGGATAAGGTCAGTGGGGTCTTTGTGCCGGTGGTCATTGGCATTGCGCTCCTCACCGCCATTGTGTGGCTCGTGGCGGGAATGGGCTTTGAGTTTGCGCTGTCCAATGCCATTTCCGTGCTGGTGATCTCCTGCCCCTGCGCCCTGGGCCTGGCAACGCCGGTGGCCATTATGGTGGGCACGGGCAAAGCGGCAGAAATGGGCATCCTCATCAAATCTGCCGAGAGCTTGGAGAACCTTCACAACGTGGACACTGTGGTCCTGGATAAGACGGGCACCATCACTTCCGGGCATCCGGTTGTGACCGATGTCCTCGTGCTGGACCGCTCCATGACAGAGGAGGCCTTCCTGATGGAGGCCGCCGGCGCCGAATTGGGCAGCGAGCATCCCCTTGCGCAGGCTGTTGTGGAGTATGCCAGGGCTGCTGGTTTGGACCTGCCGAAGGCCGCTGCTTTTGAGGCTGTCGCCGGCCGGGGGATTCGCGCAGAGGTGTCCGGCCGGAAGTACCTGGCGGGGAACCTGGCGTTTTTGGAGGAAAATCACCTGCCCGCCACCTTGGAGGAGCGCAGTGCCGCCAAATCCCTTGGAAACAAATTGGCGCAGGAGGGGAAAACGCCGCTGCTGTTTGTCCGGGATGGAAGGCTGGTAGGTGTGGTTGCCGTAGCGGATACTGTGCGGGAAACCAGCCGTGCAGCGATCAAGCGCCTGCAGCAGATGGGACTTCAGGTGGTCATGCTCACAGGGGACAATAAGGTCACCGCAGAGGCCATCCGCAAAGAGCTGGGGATTCAGCAGGCGATTTCCGACGTGCTGCCCACCCAGAAGGAAGCCCATATCCGCGCACTTCAGGAAGAGGGTCACAAGGTGGCCATGGTGGGGGATGGCATCAACGACGCCCCTGCTCTGACCAGGGCTGACATCGGCATTGCCATTGGCGCGGGAACGGACATTGCCATCGAATCCGCGGATGTGGTGCTGATGAAGGATTCTCTGGATGACGTGGCCGCTGCCATCGAGTTGAGCCGGGCTGTGGTGCGGAACATCCACATGAATTTGTTCTGGGCATTTTTCTACAACATCCTTGGGATTCCCCTGGCTGCCGGGGCACTGTATCCGTTCTTCCAGCTTCGGCTCAGCCCAATGATCGGGTCCGCCGCCATGAGCTTAAGCTCTGTGTGCGTGGTGACCAATGCTCTGCGTCTGCGGTTTTTCCGAGCCAAAGGCGCGCAAACTGCAAAGGAAAGCGCCCTCCCCGGAGGGACTTCCCAAATAGAAACCAATTCAATTTCAACGGCTGCCGAAGAGGAAGCCCCTCAGCAGCCGGAAGGCGAGAAAGGAAGCTGTGCTATGAAAAAAGTACTCACTGTGGATGGAATGATGTGCGCTCACTGCCAGATGCACGTGAAAAAGGCTCTGGAGGGCGTGGACGGTGTGACGGAAGCTGTGGTGGATTTGGAGAGCAAAAAGGCCACGGTCACCCTGTCCAAGGACGTGGCGGATCAGGCCTTGATGGATGCCGTCACCGAAGCTGGCTATACGCCCTTGGATTGCACGGCAGCCTAAACGCGGCGGCTTGACGGGACCATAGAAACCAGCTATAATAACACAGTAGGCAAAACGCCTATGGTGCGCGTGCGGTGCCGGGGGACCCTGGGCGCCGCACTTTTTTGGGAATTTCCAGACAGAAGGAGAAGATCCATGTATCAACTTTTAAAACAGGAAGGCGCTGCCCGCCGGGGAGAATTCGTAACCGTTCACGGAACCGTGCAGACCCCCGCTTTTATGAATGTGGCCACTGCCGGGGCGATCAAGGGGGCTGTGTCCGCCTATGACCTAAAGGACCTGTACTGCCAGGTTCAGCTTTGCAACACCTATCACCTGCATCTGCGCCCAGGGGATGAAACCGTAAAAAAGCTGGGCGGCATTCGGAAGTTCACCGGCTGGGACGGCCCCGTCCTTACGGACAGCGGCGGTTTTCAGGTGTTTTCTCTTGCAAAGCTGCGCAATATAAAGGAAGAGGGCGTGACCTTTGCCTCCCATGTGGACGGGCATAAGATCTTTATGGGCCCCGAGGAGAGCATGCGGATTCAGTCCAATTTAGGCTCTACCATTGCCATGGCTTTTGACGAGTGCGTGGAGAATCCCGCCACCTATGAGTACGCCAAAGCCTCCTGTGAGCGCACCGCCCGGTGGCTGGAGCGCTGTAAGAAGGAGATGGCGCGGCTCAACAGTCTGGAGGATACGCTCAACCCGCATCAATTGCTGTTCGGCATCAATCAGGGCTGCACCTTTGAGGACCTGCGGGTGGAGCATATGAAGCGTATCGCCCAGCTGGACTGCGATGGCTATGCCATTGGCGGCCTGGCAGTGGGGGAACCCACGGAGGAGATGTACCGCATCATTGAGGCAGTGGAGCCCCACATGCCCAAGGATAAGATCCGGTATCTGATGGGTGTGGGTACGCCAGCCAATATTTTGGAGGCGGTTCTGCGAGGGGTGGACCTTTTTGACTGTGTGATGCCCAGCCGCAACGCCCGGCACGGCCATGCCTTTACGTGGCAGGGCTGCCGAAACCTGCTCAACGCCAAGTACGAGCTGGATGAGGCGCCGCTGGATGAGGACTGCCAGTGCCCGGTGTGCCAGAAGTTCAGCCGCGCCTATATCCACCACCTGTTTAAGGCGGGAGAGATGCTTGCCATGCGCCTGACCGTGATGCACAATCTCTATTTTTACAACCATCTGATGGAGAAGATCCGGGATGCGCTGGACGCAGGAGCGTACCGCGCGTTTTATGAGCAGCACATCGAGGCCCTGGGCCGCCGGATATAATTGGAAAACTTTTTGTGATTTGCTTGCAAGTTTCGGCAGTTCTTGTTATAATCAAAACATCAATTCGGAGGTGCAATAATAAAATGAATCAAATGATGGCATTAGACTCTACTGCAGGTATGGCGAGCGGCGGCATGTCCATGATTGTCATGCTTCTTGTTTACGGCGTTTTTATTTTGGTGCTGTATCTCATCTTCTTCCGTCCCCAGAACAAGAAAAAGAAGAAGGAGCAGGAGATGCGCAAAAATGCTCAGGTGGGCGATGAGATCACCACCATCGGCGGTATTTGCGGACGCATTGTGGCAGCCAAGGACGAAGTGGATTCCATTGTGATAGAGACCGGCAGCGATCGCTCCAGGATGCTCATTAAGCGTTGGGCCATTGGCAGCGTTGACACGGTCCATGAGGACGACGCCTAAACGGTTTGCCCAATAAAAAAATACGTTTTTTCTGGATCAATGACACATAGCGAAAGCCCTGCGGGTTACCGCAGGGCTTTCTTTATAGCTTGATGCCTTCTTTTGTTATTCTTGACCATCCCAGCAATAGGTGCACAAATTGCATTTGCCAATACCGATGGACTGAATCAAATCATCCAGACGGTGATAGCGCAGGGAGGTAAAGTCCAGTTTTTTCCCAATGTATTCGATCATAGCGTTGTATTCGCTGCTTTCCGGATCGGCATAGCTTGCCAGGTTCGCCGGCTCGCCGGTGCCCTCCAGCTCTTTGATCGCCTGGCGGGTAATCAAGTCCATCACCGAGGTGGAACGAGAGAAATTCAGGTATTTGCAGCCGTACAAAAGTGGGGGGCAGGCAGGCCGGACATGAACCTCCCTAGCTCCGCTTTGATATAGGAATTCCGTGGTCTCCCGAAGCTGGGTGCCTCGAACGATGGAGTCGTCGATCAAAAGCAGGCTCCTGTTCCGGATCAGCTCGTGAACGGGGATCAGCTTCATCTTGGCAATCAGATTTCTCTGGGTCTGTATAGTTGGCATGAAAGACCTGGGCCAAGTGGGCGTATATTTGATAAAGGGCCGGGAGAAGGGGATCCCGGATTGGGTTGCATAGCCAATGGCATGGGCAGTGCCGGAGTCGGGCACACCGGCCACGGTGTCGGGGTGGGCGGTGTCCCGAAGGGCAAGCAGGGCGCCGCAGCGATACCGCATCTCCTCAACGCTGACCCCCTCGTAAGAGGAGGAGGGATACCCGTAGTAAACCCACAGGAAGGCGCAGATCTTCATATCCTTGCCGGGAGCAGCCAAGGTCTTGAGGCCCTCCGGAGTAATCATGGCGATCTCTCCGGGGCCAAGCTCCCTCTCCGAGGTATAGCCGAGGTTCAAATAGGCAAAGCTCTCAAAGGAGACGCAATAGGCGTCCTCTTTTCGGCCCACTGCCACGGGGGTGCGGCCCAGCTTATCGCGGGCGGCCAAAATCCCCTTGGGGGTCATAAGCAGCATGGTGATGGAGCCTTCAATGACCTCCTGCGCATACTGGATGCCCTCAATGAGATTTGCCTTTTGATTGATAACAGAAGCAACCAGCTCCGTAGCATTGACGTCCCCGCCGCTCATTTCCAAAAAATGAGAGTGCCCGCTTTTGAAGAGCTTGTCCACGATTTCATCGGTGTTGTTGATCTTGCCCACTGTTACGATGGCATAGGTCCCGTGATGGGAGCGGACGATCAAGGGCTGCGGCTCGCAATCAGAGATGCACCCAATCCCCAAATGACCCTCCATGCTGCCCACATCCTTGTCGAACTTGGTGCGGAAAGGAGAGTTTTCAATGTTGTGGATTGCTCTATCAAACCCCTTTTCCTTGTCGTAGACGGCCATTCCGGCCCGGCGAGTGCCCAGGTGGGAGTGATAATCGGTTCCAAAAAACAGATCAAACATGCAATTGCCTTTTGAAGCGACGCCAAAAAAGCCACCCATTTACAGATTCCTCCATAATCATTCCAAAGTTTCTTTCTGTGTTCCCTTACGGACGACATTATATCACAAGTTTTGGGAAACTACAAATGGTTTTGGGGAGCTTCTTCCGGACGGCGGGAAGTTGAGCTAGGTTGCACAGAAAAGGGAAGTGGCCCACAAAACCATCATACAAAATGTAGAATGTGACGGACGAAGAAAATCGTCTTGCATTTTTTTAAAAAATGGAGTAGAATATGAAAAGTTTGATGCTTAAAATGATTAAATCGGAAACACGATTATTCAAAATCGCAAATATAATAAAATGAAATTTACGTATGGGAGATGTAGTGATGAAGCTGGCGGTAAAAACCAAAGAAGAGTTGCGGCAGGTCCATCAGAAGGCGTTGGAGCAGTATGAGGATTTCAAGAGCCTGCATTTGCAGTTGAACATGGCCAGAGGAAAGCCCTGCGCCGAGCAGCTGGATTTGGCTCTTGGCGTGCTGGAAGCGCTCCATGCCAGAAGCGAATTTGCAAACTCCAACGGTGACGACTGCCGCAACTATGGCGTATGGAACGGCCTGCCGGAGATGCGCACCATTTTCAGCAAGATGCTGGATATCCCAGCGGACCAGATCATTTTGGGGAACAACTCCAGCCTGCAGATGATGTACGACTGCATTGCCCAGGGCTTCACCCATGGCTTTGGCGGATGCACCCCTTGGTGCAAGCAGGAGAATTTGAAGTTTTTGTGCCCCTCTCCCGGGTATGACCGCCATTTTTCTGTGACAGAGTACTTTGGCTTTGAGCTGATCCCCATCCCCATGCTGAAAACCGGCCCGGATATGGATTTGATCGAACGCCTGGTGGAAAACGATGAAACCATCAAAGGCTGCTGGTGCGTGCCGAAATACTCCAATCCCACTGGCATTACCTATTCCGATGAAACCGTGCGGCGGTTTGCAGCCTTAAAGCCTGCTGCGAAGGACTTCCGGATTATGTGGGACAATGCTTACTGTGTCCACGATCTGACGGATACTCCCGACACCCTTCTGGATCTTTACGGAGAATGCTTGAAAAACGGCACAGAGGACCATGTGCTGTTCTTTGCCTCCACCTCCAAAATTTCCTTCCCCGGTGCAGGCGTTGCGGCCTTGGCTGCCAGCAAGCGCAATATTGAGGACTTGAAGCGCCGCATCACGATCCAAACCATTGGCCCGGATAAGCTGAACCAGCTGCGGCACATTTTGTTTCTCCATGATATCAACGGCGTGTACAGCCTGATGGAGGGGCATCGGAAGATCTTGGAGCCGAAATTCCGCATTGTAGAAGAATCCTTGGAGCGGGAACTGGGCGATTTGGGCATTGCCAAGTGGAGCAAGCCCAATGGGGGCTACTTTGTCAATCTGGATGTCATGAATGGCTGTGCCAAGCGTGTTGTCAGCCTGTGCAAAGAGGCTGGCGTCATCCTGACGGGCGCCGGCGCCACGTTCCCCTATGGAGCGGACCCCAATGACAGCAACATCCGTGTGGCGCCCACGTTTCCTCCCCAGGAGGAGCTGCGTCAGGCAATGCACCTGCTGTGCATCTGTGTGCGTCTTGCTGCCAGTGAAAAGCTTCTTTCCGAGCGGCTCTAAAGGGACCATGGTTCTGCATGGTTGCAAAGAAGGGAAAGCATCGTATCAGGATGCTTTCCCTTCCTTTTTTTGCGCGGCGGTTCCCAGCAGGCGCGGGGGTCACTGCTCGATCACATCACAGCCCAGCTCGGCGATCTTTTCCCGGAGCTTTAAGTAATCCTCAAAGGCGGCCGGTTTCTGCGCGGGATTTCGCAGCAGCGCGGCAGGATGGAGGGTGGCCATCATCAAGATTCCGCCCTTTTCAAAAAAGATGCCGTGTTCCTTTGTGATCTTCAAATCCGGTTTGATCAGCTTTTGCCCGGCGATGCGGCCCAGACAAACGAGGATCTTTGGCCGCAGCAGCGCAAATTGATTGCGCAGATATCCGATGCACGCCTCCTGCTCCTGGGGCAGGGGATCACGGTTTTGGGGAGGACGGCATTTGACGATATTCGTGATATAAATGTTGGTGTTCCGGTCAAGATCCACGGCGGCCAGCAATTTGTCCAGCAGCTTGCCGCCCCTGCCCACAAAGGGCTCCCCTTGCAGATCCTCGTTTTCCCCGGGGCCTTCTCCCACAAACATCACTTTTGCCTTGGGATTGCCCACGCCAAACACCACGTTGTGGCGGGTTTTGCACAGGTCGCATTTTTCGCAGGACAGGCACGCCTCCTGCAGTTCGTTCCAATGGTTCAGCATAGCGTCCTCCTTGAGGAAGAGTTTCCTTTATTTTAGCACAGGGGGAAGGGGTTGTAAATTGTATGTTATTGCTGTGAAAACGCCGTATGGTAAATACTATCTTGCTCCGGTAAATGCGTAATGTAACCTACTGGCAGTTTGTTTTCTGTTGCTTTGATAATCGCCTTTGCTCCAGCTTCACCAAAAGCACCGCATAACTCAATACAACCAATTCCCTCCTCTTTCAATTCTTTAGCGGCTATACAGGCTTCTTCGATATTTGCTACACCCACAATTCGGGCCTTTCCGCCATGTAGGATTGCTTTATCAATTTTATAGTTGAAATTTCCAATAATTAAAAATGCAAACCTCATTATCTTTCCTCTCCATAATTATTTTTTTGTTACGGCACTAAAAGTATATCACAAAGGTGCAGGGATTTCTATAGAGTTACTTATTTGCATGAGTGACAGAGTGCCAATGTAACGCTGCCAGGTGATGACATGATAGGTTTAAAAAGCGGAAACCGCTTTTTCCCCTGTGCCCACAGTAATTTAGAATAATGAACAGCGATAAAGTCACTCATAATTTTAGGGCTTTCTTTTTTTCATTGAATTTTCTGTCGGGTGGTAGTACAATGATAGAAGAAACTTCTGATGCTCATACATACAAAGGAGGAACTTTCCATGAAAGTTATGGTTGAAACATCTGCCCATCACGTCCACGTCTCCGATGCGGACCTGGAGGTGTTGTTTGGCAAAGGCGCTGCTCTCACCAACAAAAAGGACCTTTCCCAGCCCGGTCAGTTTGCGTGCGAGGAGAAGGTGGAGGTTGTTGGTCCCAAGGGCGCGATGAAGATGTCCATTCTTGGACCCACCCGCCCCGAGACTCAGGTGGAGATCTCCCTCACCGATGCCCGCAAGCTGGGCGTCACTGCTCCCATTCGCGAGTCCGGCGATCTGGACGGCACCCCTGGCTGCATTCTGCGCGGTCCTGCTGGCGAGGTCACCATCGAGAAGGGTGTGATTGCTGCCAAGCGCCACATCCACTTCAATCCCGATGAGGCCAAGGAGGCCGGCGTGGTGGACAAGCAGATCGTGTCCGTCAAGGTGGATTACAACGGCCGCGCGCTGATCTTTGGCGATGTGGTGTGCCGCGTCAGCCCCAAGTATGCTCTGGCCATGCACGTGGATACTGACGAGTCCAACGCTGCCGCTCTGCCCGGCACTGTGGACGGCGAGATCGTCCTGTAAGCGTCTGCTGACAGAAAAAGCCCCGGTTTTCCGGGGCTTTTTCTATTACCGTTGACCGACTCGGCTGGGTTTGCTATTTATTCTTCTACCGTAAAAATTTCTTCAATCGAAACATTAAATACTTTTGCTATATTCCATGCTAAAACTAATGATGGATTGTATTTTCCCTTTTCAAGATTTCCGATAGTTTCCCGGCGTACACCTACTTTTACAGCTAAATCTTCCTGCTTCATATCAAATCTTGCTCTATACTCTTTAATTCTGTTTTTAATCATTGGATACACCACGCCGATCTTTCCAGTCAAAACAAGCAGTAACAAAGCAAAAGACAATTATGGCAACTCCAAATCCCAAACCAATCCCTTTTGTAAGTGCAACATCAGAATTATTCTTAATGAGTGCATAATAGCAAGTAACAATAGTTGCTGTTGCCAAATTAGAGAAAAACGCCCATGCAGCAGCTTTCCGCATATTATCAATAAACATTTCGTCTGTTTTCACGAAGAAATATTCAAAGAATAATGCAAACCCTAAAAATGGGAAATACATCGGGTTATGTGTCCAAAATCCCAGCAAGCCAATGAGAGAGAAAAAACCTAAAAAACCATATCGTCGTTTCATATAAATCTCCTTTCATGTGATGTGTTTCGCACTCTGCGTTATAAATGTACCACATGCAATATTGGAAGTCAAGGCATTACATTATGATATTACGGAATAATGGTGTGGCTATCTTTATTTTTTGTTGTGTTACTTTACCGCACATGAGCATTTGC
>CAUWLU010000004.1:0-85412 GCA_963559705.1 uncultured Acutalibacter sp. | reverse complement strand
ACATAGACCTCCATGGAGGAATCCGGCGTGGAGATCTTGCCTTCCTTGCCGCGAACCATCTCCTCGTTGAGGGCGGGGTCCACCTTCACGCCCAGGAAGGACAGGTAGTCGCAGACCACCTGACGATGATGCGCCTGGTTTTCGCCCACACCGGCAGTGAAGACAATGGCGTCGCAGCCGCCAAGAGCCACCAGGTAGCCGCCGATAAACTTGGAGATCTGGTACTCCAGGATATCATGGGCCAGCTTGGCGCGCTCGTTGCCCTCGGAAGCGGCCTTGGTCACGTCGCGGTCGTCGCTGGAAACACCGGAAATGCCCAGCAGGCCGGATTTCTTGTTGAGCACCTGGTCCATTTCAGAGGGGGTCAGATGCTCCTTCTCCATGATGAAGGTGACCACAGAGGGGTCCAGGGTGCCGGTGCGGCTGCCCATCATAAAGCCATCCAGGGGAGTCAGGCCCATGCTGGTGTCAATCACCTTGCCGCCGTCAATGGCAGTGATGGAGGAGCCATTGCCCAGATGACAGGTAATCATCTTCATATCCTTGATGTCGCGGTCCATAAGTTGGGCGCAGCGATGGCTCACATAGCGGTGAGAGGTGCCGTGGAAGCCATAGCGCCGCACAGCGTATTTTTCGTAATACTCATAGGGAACATTGAACATATAGGCTTTGGGAGGCATGGTGGCATGGAACGCCGTGTCAAATACCACGACCTCGGGCACACTCTCGCCAAAGACCTCGCGGCAAGCGCGAATGCCCTGGCTGTGGGCCTTGTTGTGCAAAGGAGCCAGGGGGATCAGGCTCTCGATATCCTCGATGACCTTCTCCGTCACCAAAACGGACTCGTGGAAAATGGAGCCGCCCTGCACGATGCGGTGTCCTACGGCAGAGACCTCATCCAGGCTCTTAATCACGCCGTACTCCTCGTCGATGAGAGCGTTCTTCACCTGCATGAAGGCAGCGGCATGGTCCAGCATATTCACGTTCTTGTGAAGCTCGCGGCCGTCGGCAGTCTTATGGGTGAAGATGCCGCCGGGCATCCCGATGCGCTCGCAGTTGCCCTTGCAGACCATTTGTTCGTTGTCCATGTCGATAAGCTGATACTTCAAAGAAGAGCTGCCCGCGTTGATGACGAGAATTTTCATGTTTCGAATCTTTCCTTTCCAAATCAATCTCTCAGAAGAAGTCCCTGACACAGCAAAACGCCCCAAACCTGCGTCACAGCCGCTTAGGGACCTTCCGAGCACCATTTTTTGTCCTCCCCTTGTATGGAGAGACTTGTTGATGTAAAATAGGTTGCAATGTAAGTAACTTTATTTTAGAACATTTCCCGCGCAAATTCAAGGAGATTTATTGGAAAATGCAGAAGAAATTGAAGATTTCCGCGATTATCTGCGAGCTGAATCCCCTTCACAGCGGCCACAAGGCCCTCTTTGCCCACGCCAAGGACCATTTTGACGGAGTGGTGTGCCTGCTCTCGGGGAATTACGTCCAGCGGGGAGAGCCCGCCATCCTGGACAAATGGGCCCGCGCCAAACTGGCTCTGCTTGCCGGTGCGGACCTGGTCGTCGAGCTGCCGCTGCCCTGGGCGCTCTCGGGCGCGGAGCATTTTGCCGCAGGGGGCGTGGCCCTCGCCCGCGCCCTGGGCTGTGTGGACACCCTGCTTTTCGGTGGGGAAACTGCGGACATCGACCCCCTTTGGGAGCTGGCCGAAGCCCTCACCTCCCCGGACTTTTCCTCCCAGCTCCGGCAGGAGGACGACGGCAGCTCCTTTGCTCTCCGACGGCAGCGGGCTGCAGCCCGGCTGGTTGGAGAATCCGCCGCCGCCCTGTTGGAGCGCCCCAACTGCATTTTGGGGGTGGAATACCTGAAAGCGATCTTGACCCAGGGAGGCGGCCTTTCCGCAGAGGTTTTTCCACGGCTGGGAGCGGGCCACGATGTTCCGGAGCCCACCGGGCCCCTGCTCTCCGCAAGTCACGCCCGGCAGCTATTGAGGGCAGGAAAGCGTCCCTTGGGACGTCTGCCGGAGGAAACGCTGCTGCTCTGGCAGGAGCTTGCCGCCAAAGGCCAATGCCCAGCCTCTCTTGCGCGGCTGGAAACAGCGGTACTCTGCCGGCTGCGCTCCATGACTGTGGAGGAGTTCGCCGCTCTGCCGGACATCAGCGAAGGGCTGGAGTACCGGCTGCACAAAGCAGCCCGGCAAGCCGCCAGTCTGGAGGAGTTCTATGGCCTGGCCAAATCAAAGCGGTACTCCCATGCCCGGGTGCGAAGGCTGGCAATGTCCGCCTTTCTCGGGCTGAGTGCGGACGTTCCTCCCCTCCCCACCTACCTGAGGGTGCTGGGCATAACCTCCACAGGCGGGGCGATCTTAAAGCAGGCATCCCCCACGCTGCCCCTGGCGCTGCGCCCGGCTGATTTTCATCGCTTGGGCGGCGAGGCTCTGTGGCTTTTTGAGCAGGAAGCTCACGCCGATGACCTATACGCCCTGGCACTCCCCACGCCCCAAGCCTGCGGAAGGGACTACACAGAGAAGCTCATCAAGCTCCCATAAAAACAGCGGCCCGGATACGCTCCGAGCCGCCTTTTATTTGCCGGGTTCCTATTGCAGATTCCGCAGCCCTTTTGGGTAGTGGTTTTTCAGCCGTCCTCCCGACGCCTTGCCAAAGCCCATGGGGATTCCTCCGGCGCAGAGAGCTGTGTACCCCTTTCCATCGCAGTCGATCTCCTCGCCCCTGAGGAAGGCCAACAGCTGGGGAGCGTCCCAGGGAAGGTCCAGAACCTGCCGGCACTCCTCCCCCTTGGCGGCTTGGAACACCCCATGGGAGGGCTCCAGACGGCGGCCCTTTTGATGGGCCAGCTCCACCCCCGCCCGCAGCACGCCCAAGCCGTCCAGCTCCGGGGCGCCTTTGGGGATCAACACCACCCGGTCCCCAAAACGGGCCGCTGTTCCGGGATAGGGGAGCGTGAACAGCTCCTCGAACAGCGCGCGGACCTCCGGCTCCTCCTTCTTTGCGAGGCAGTGGGAAAAGCTCCCTGCAAGGCAGGAATTCTCCCCCACCCGCTGGAACTTGGCCACAAAGTGGCCCTCCCCCCCGTCCATCGGATAGATGCGGCACACGGGCAGACTGTTTACTCCGGGACGCCCAAAGGGGGGCGACAGGGGGAGCAGCGCAAATTCCGGATGCGCGGAAAGGAACCAGTTTACGTTCTCCTCGTTCTCCTCCCGGGAGAAGGTGCAGGTGGAATACACCAGCACGCCGCCCTCCTTGACGGCCAGGGCGGCAGAATCCAAAATGGCCCGCTGGCGTTGCGCACAGGCAGAGGGCGCTTGGGGATTCCACTGGGCCACAGCCTCCGGATCTCGGCGGAACATCCCTTCGCCGGAACAGGGAGCATCCACCAGCACCCGATCAAAAAAGCCTTGCAGCGCTTCACAGAGCTGCTGGGGATGGCAGGAAGACACCACCGCATTCCGGACGCCCAAGCGCTCTATGTTAGAGGCCAGCACCTGAGCACGGCTTTTGACGATCTCGTTGGACCAGAGCAGGCCCTCGCCCCCAAGAAGCCCGGCAATCTGAGTGGACTTGCCCCCCGGAGCAGCGCATAAATCCAGCACGCGTTCCCCGGGCTGAGGGTCCAGAAGCGTGACTGCGGAACAGGCCGAAGGCTCCTGGACATAGAACAGCCCGGCATGATGAGCCGGCAGCCGGCCGATCCCCTCCACCTCCCCTGGAAAGGTAAAGCTCAAGGCAGAAAAAGCCGTGGGGACTATCGAAAACGGCAGGCTTTCCTTCAGCTGCTCCTCCCCGCATTTCAGCGGATTGCGCCGCAATCCCCGCTGGGACGGCTGCTCCGTAGTTTTCAAAAAATCAGGATACTCCGGCCCCAGCAGCGCCTCCATCCCCTGCAGAAATTCCTTTGGCAATTCCATAAACTTCCACACTCCCTTCCGCATAGAAACGCCCCTGTCCTCCCACACTATGGTCAGAAAGGGGCGAAGCTTTATGAACAATAAACGCAAAAACAAGTCCTTCGAAAACTCCCGCAATCAGCAGGAGAACACCCAGGCCCGCAAGACTCAGCAGGAGGTGCCGGACCACGGCTCCAAAAGCCAAAGCCAGCAGCCTAAAATGGATCAGCAGGACTGCCGCGGCTAACTGAGAGCAGGGGCTCTTGGCCCTTGTGCATGGCAGCGCAAAGCCATGTTCTTTTCCGGACGCATTGCAGAGCATAGTTTCTGCAATGCGTCCTTCTTTTATGGCTGCGATTTCTGCCGCTTCTCCTTCAGACCTTGCAGCAGCTCCTTCAGAGAGCGGTCGTCCGAATGCATGGACCGGAACCCCTCCCCTGTCACCTGAGCTGCTTCTCCCACAATGACAAAGGCGTCTTTATCCTCTTCGCGAATGATCCGCTGCAGCTGATACACCTCAAACCGCCGCACCACACAGAGCATGGTTTCACTGGGCTCTCCCGTGTAACCTCCCTGGGAGTCCAAATAAGTGACCGTGCGCTCCAGCTCGCGGATCACCCGATCACCCATGGCGCGCACCTTGGGGGACATGACAAAAAACAGCTTCCCCGTACCGGCGTCCACGCCGTACAAAAAAGCGTCGATCAGCCGGGTGGACACGAAAATGACGATACAGGCATAAATGGCGTTTTCAATGCTTCCATAGACAAAGGCCGAAACAGCCACAACCACGCCATCCACAGCCAGCATCAGCTTGCCCATGGACAGATGGGGCATCCGGCGCCCCAGCAGACGGGCAATCAGATCCGTGCCGCCGGTGGTGGCTCCCCGAATAAAGATCAAAGACAGGCCGACGCCCTCGCAGGCGCCTGCACACAGGGCCACCAAAATGGGATCGCCCCGATACGCCGGAAGCCAGGAAAACAGGTCAATCATCAGGGAGGTGAGAAAAATGGCCGCCATGGTCTTGGCCACCAGCTTCCAGCCAATCTCCATCACCGCCCAGATCACCAGGGGCGCGTTGATCAAAAAGGCCACCAAACCAATGGGCGTGCCAAACACAAAATTGAGCATGGTAGCAATACCGGTTACGCCCCCTGCGGCAATGTTGTTGGGCGCCGTAAAAACATTGACCTCTACCGCATAGACAATGGACCCAATCACCAGAAAAAACAGATCGAACAGTAAGGTTTTCAATTTGGCCGTCCGCATCCCATCGCCCCTTTCTTCTATTGCGCCTTTCGTTCCTCCATGATCTTCTCAAAAAGCTCCCGCAGCCGCGCGCCCTCCCCTTTGAGGTACAGATAGCCAAACAGCGCCTCCAGGGCCGTGGCTCCGTGGTAATCCGCCACCTCTGCGTTTTTGGGGACGTGGCCCACATGAGCGTTGCGCCCCCGCAGGGCCACATCCCGCTCCTCCTGGGAGAGCTGGGGCCACAGCAGCTCCAATGCGTGAGCCTGGGCCTGACAGCGGACCAGCTCCACCTTGCGGTTGTGCAGCTTCCTCACCGGGCAATTCCCCTGGGAGACCAGGTATTCCCGCACCAGCAGCTCGAACACCCCGTCCCCGACAAAGGCCAAAGGCAGGGGACTCAGCCCCTGGGGAGTTCCCCCCTGTAACAGCTTTTCCAATGGCGACGCTCCTTACTCCACAAAGTCGAATTCCAGGTCATACAGATCCACAGTATCCCCCTCTTGGCAGCCTGCCTGGCGCAGGGCGTCTATCACCCCGGTTTCGATCAGGACGCGCTGGAAATACTGCAAGGATTCCGTATCGTCGAAGTTGACGCTGTTCATAATCTTCAGCAGCCAGGGCGCCTTGACAAAATACACGCCGTCGTGATTCTGAATCTCGACCTGACCGCGGCTCAGCTCCTCCACAGGCTGAAGCACCGGCGCTTCGGCCTCATACCGGCGAATGGGCGGCAGCTTGGAAAGCTCCTCCAGCACCTTGTTGAGCAGGGGGTCCACACCCTCGCGGATGGGAGCCATAATGGGGAAGAACCAATAGCCCTGCTCCTTGACAAAGGCCTCAAACTCCGCGATCTGCTCCTCCGTGGCCAGGTCGCACTTGTTGCCTGCCACCAGCATGGGCCGCTGGGCCAATTCCGGATTGAACCGGGCCAGCTCCCGATTGATGATCTCAAAATCCTCCTTGGGGTCCCGGCCCTCACTGCCGGAGACATCCACCACATGGATGAGCAGCCTACAGCGCTCCACATGGCGCAGGAACTGATGCCCCAGCCCCACGCCCTCCCAGGCGCCTTCAATCAAGCCGGGAATGTCGGCCATAACAAAGGATTTTCCCTGGGGCATGGTGACCACGCCCAGCACCGGGGTCAGCGTAGTGAAGTGATAGTTTGCAATGTTGGGCTTGGCCTGGCTGACCACTGAGATCAGGGTGGATTTTCCCACATTGGGGAAGCCCACCAGGCCCACATCTGCCAGGAGCTTCAGCTCCAGCTGGACCTCCACCTCCTCGCCGGGGGTGCCGGGCTTTGCAAATCTGGGCACCTGGCGGGTGGGCGTGGCAAAGTGGCTGTTGCCCCAACCGCCCTTGCCGCCCTTGGCAATGACCTGGGGCTCCTCCCCGGACATATCTGCCAGCAGACGGCCGGTAGCTGCCTCCTTGACCAGGGTGCCCCTGGGCACGCGGATCACCAGGTCCGGGGCGCTTTTGCCAAAGCAGCGGCTGCCCCGTCCGTTTTCTCCTCGCTGGGCAGTGTACTTGCGCTTATAGCGGAAATCCGCCAAGGTGGACAGGTTGTCGTCCACCTGGAAGACAATGCTGCCTCCCTTGCCGCCGTCGCCTCCATCCGGCCCGCCAGCGGCCACGTATTTTTCCCGGTGGAAGGAGACGGCCCCATCGCCCCCGTCCCCGGCTTTTATCAAGATCTTCGCGGTATCGATAAACACGGCAGTGTCCCCTTTCTCAATTGAAGAAAAAGGCTTCTTCCGGCAGTGCCCGAAGAAGCCCTTGGATGCTTGTTTTGCCGTCGCGTTTACTCGGCGTAAACGCTGACCTTCTTGCGGTCGGCGCCCATACGCTCGAACTTCACCTTGCCGTCCACCAGGGCAAACAGGGTGTCGTCAGAGCCGCGGCCCACGTTGGTGCCGGGATGGATCTTAGTGCCCCGCTGCTTGACGAGGATGTTGCCGGCCAGCACAAACTGACCGTCGGCCCGCTTGACGCCCAGACGCTTGGACTCGGAATCGCGGCCGTTCTTAGTGGAGCCCATACCTTTTTTATGGGCGAAAAGCTGGATATTGATCTTCAGCATGACGATCGTCTTCCTTTCTTTGAAAAATGTGGATTTAGACCTCCAAATAGGTCACCTGCAGCGCCTGCGGATACTGCTCCTCCAGGCCCTGAAGGTGAAGCTTCAGCCCCAGGAGCACATCCCTGCAAAGGGAAACATCCTTGGGCTCAACCCGAAAATACATCTCGCCCTCGCCGGCCCGCAGTGAGAGCGGTGTGACATGAACCACCTCTGTAAGGGTGTTCACCGCCATATAGGCGGCAGAGGAAATGGCGGCGCACACAATGTCCTGCCCCTCCTCCCCCTGTTCTGCATGGCCTTCCATCAAGAAGCCCTGACAGACGCCATCCGGGTTTGTCAAAAAGCGGACGCAGACCATGATTTAAGCCTTCACAGCCTCAATCTGCACCTTGGTGTAGGGCTGACGATGGCCCATCTTCCGCTTGGAGTTCTTCTTGGGCTTATAGGTGAACACGGTGATCTTCTTGGCCTTGCCGGTCTTGACCACCTTGCCGGTGACAGAAGCGCCCTCCACATAGGGTGCGCCGATCTTAGTGCCCTCTTCGCCGAACACGGCCACCACGGGGAACTCCACGGTGTCGTTCTCAGCGGCGTTCAGCTTCTCCACATAGATCACGTCGCCGTACTGCACTTTGTACTGCTTACCGCCGGTCTCGATGACTGCAAACATTCTCTTTTCATCCTTTTCTTTGATCTCGCTGCTCTCGGGCGGAGCCTTGGCTCACTTGGAAAATGGGCAGAACTCACCCACAGCCCGCAGCATGCGGCTTATACAGTGTACCACAGGGGATGCCGGAAGTCAAGAGATCCCTTGGGTTTTTGTCTGCTTTTTGGAAGTCATCAGCACTTGGACCACCTCCCCGTCCTGGGTGCGCACTGCGTGGAGCGTCTGGCGGCGGTTATACACGGCCAAAGCCAGGGACAGGGCCACATTCAGCAGTGTGACAAAGCCCAGCAGCAGCTTTCCGGCGTTCCTCCGGCGGCCACGGTGCTTGACGTACACCCTGCCCGCTCCAGCACAGCCCTGGCTGCCAGGGGGCAAATCCCACGGCTTTTTCATAGCGTCCTCCTCACTTCTTGTACTCCTGCTCACAGTACCGGCAGCGGTAGCGGTGGGCCTCCTCATCACAAAGGACGAACACCTGGTCCACATGCTCCACCGAGGTGATGCAGCGGGGATTCTTGCAGGAGACCACGTTCACCAGCTGCCTGGGCAAAGGCGGCTTTTTCTTGCTGGCCAGCTTCCCCCCCACAATGGTGGACACTGTGGCGTTGTCATCAATAAAGCCCAGCACGTCCAGGTCGATATTCATGACGCCATCAATTTTGATGATGTCCTTTTTGCCGTATTTGGTGCTGCGGGCATTCTTGATAATGGACACGCAGGTATCCAGCTTGTCCAGCTCCAGCAGCTCATAGATGCGCATCCCTAAGCCTGCGGTGATATGGTCGATTACAATGCCGTTTTCGATGCTGTCAATATTAAGCACAGTGCGCCCTCCTTTTATTCACAGTCCAAAACCCCGGGGGCCAGGCCCAACAGGGTGAGGATCAATGCCATGCGGACAAACATGCCTCCCCGGGCCTGCTCAAAGTACATCGCGCGGGGATCGCTGTCCACCTCGGGTGCGATCTCGTTCACTCTGGGCAGGGGATGCAGCACTGCCAGCTCCGCCTTGCCAAGGTCCAGCTTC
Organism: uncultured Acutalibacter sp.; assembly: GCA_963559705.1. Classification (GTDB taxonomy): domain Bacteria; phylum Bacillota; class Clostridia; order Oscillospirales; family Acutalibacteraceae; genus Acutalibacter. The sequence goes on along the minus strand of CAUWLU010000004.1, from coordinate 76,468 downwards.
TTCTGGGTCAGCACGTAGGAATCCTTCAACCGGACGTAGTCCTCCTCGTTGAAAAAGCGCTCTCTCTGAACCCGCGTCATGTAGAGGATATCCAGCTCGGGCATGACCTCCTCCATGGTGCGAACCTCCCGCCAGGGATGGCCGGAGGGAATCACCACTTCCTTCAAGATATAGCTGGGCACGCGCAGCTCCTCGGGAGAGATAAAGACGAAGGTCACGTCCTCATACCGCACCAGGGATTTAATCAGGGAATGGACAGTGCGCCCAAATTTCAGGTCGCCGCACAGCCCGATGGTCACCCCGCTGATCCGGCCGCGCTTCCGGCGAATGGTCAGCAGATCCGTCAGGGTCTGCGTGGGGTGCTGATGGCCGCCATCGCCGGCGTTGATCACAGGAATTTTGGAGTAGCGGGACGCCACATAAGGCCCGCCCTCCTTGGAGTGCCGCATGGCGGCAATGTCCGCATAGCCGGAGATCATGCGGATGGTGTCGGCAACGCTCTCGCCCTTGGTGGCAGAGCTGCTGTCCGCTGAGGCAAACCCCAGCACCTTGCCCCCCAGACGCATCATCGCAGATTCAAAGCTCAGGCGGGTGCGGGTGCTGGGCTCATAGAACAGCGTGGCCAAAATCTTCCCATCACAGGCATGGGCATAGTCCTGGGACCGGGAGATGATCTCCTCTGCCAGAGAGAGCAGCCGGTCCGTCTCCTCTCTGGAAAAATCCATCGGGTCAATCAGGTGTCGCATAACATTCCCCTTTTCCATTCGATTTTATTTCATTATAACCCTAAGCGGGAAATATGCAAGAAAAAAGAATTGCTCTTCCAGCAGGACGTGATCCCCCGGAAAATCCATCCGGACATAGAAAAGGCGCTGGAGAAGTGATTCTCCGGCGCTTTTTCATGAAGCTTATTCCTCTTCTTCCTCTTCAGGAGCATCCCAGTTGTGCCACACGTTCTGCACGTCGTCGTTGTCCTCCAGGAGGTCCAGCATCTTCTGCATCTTGACGATGGTATCCTCGTCCTCGATCTTGGTGTAGGTGTCGGGGACCATCTCCACCTCAGCGGACACGAACTCGTAGCCCTTCTGCTCCAGGTCCTCGCGGATGCCGCTGAAATCGGCAGGCTCGGTGGAGATCTCAAAGACATCCCCATCAGCGGCAAAATCAGAGGCGCCTGCCTCCAACGCGTCGGTCATCACAGTGTCCTCGTCCAAGCCCTCGCGCTCGATCACAATGACACCCTTCTTATTGAACATAAAGGACACGCAGCCCGTAGTGCCCAGATTGCCGCCAAATTTATCAAAAGCATGGCGCACATCTGCGGCAGTGCGGTTCCGGTTGTCAGTCAAAGCCTCCACGATCACAGCCACGCCGCTGGGTCCGTACCCTTCGTAGGTGACGTTCTCGTAATTGTCATTGCCGCCTTCTCCCGCAGCCTTTTTGATGATTCTGTCAATGTTGTCGTTGGGGACGTTTGCAGCCTTTGCCTTGGCAATGGCGTCCCGCAGGCGGGAGTTCGCCGCAGGGTCCGCGCTGCCGCCCTCTTTTACGGCCACAGCCAGTTCACGGCCGATTTTGGTAAAAATCTTCGCCTTCGCGCCATCGGCCTTTTCTTTTTTCCGTTTGATGTTGTTCCATTTAGAATGTCCTGACATGATTCAACCGCCTATCCAAACTAGAGTTTCTTTAAGTGACAGTATATCACAATTTTTGCAGGATTTCAAGAGCAATCGCCCCAGCGTTCTCCTGGGCCTCCCGCCAGTGCTGCTCCCCCAGGTCGGTCCCCTCCCACACGGCGCAGCCGGACAGGGTGGTGTTCATCACGGAGAACGCCCGCTCCAGCTGATGGGAGCATACCTCCACCCCAAAGCTCTCCTGGGAGCCCATGGTCAAAAGCAGCACGGCTTCCCGGTGCTTTTTGATGGGCGGCCGCTTCCCCAGGGAAAAGCGCGCTTCAAAATACCGCTGGGTCCGGTCCAGCCAGGCCTTCATTGGCGCTGGGAAGGAAGCGTTGTACACGGGGCTGGCCACCACCAGCAAATCGCAGTTCCGCAAAGCGCCGTCCAACTGGTCCAGGTCCGCAAAGGCGCAGGCTTCCTCCTTGGCGCAAGCTCCGCAGCCGGTGCAGGGGTGGGGAGAAAGCTCATAAAGCCCTACCTGCTCCACCTCCCAGCCGCGATGCTCCCGGAAGGGATGGAGAAATGCCTCCAGCAGCCGATGGGTATGCCCATGGCCGTGGGGAGAGCCAAACAGCACCAAGAGCTTCTTCTTTTGGGGAAACAAAGACACAAAACCACCGCCTTCCAAAATCGTCCAGAGCAAGCTCAGCCCAGGATGCCCAAATGCTCCAACAGGATCTTCAGTCCCATCAAGATCAAAATGACGCCGCCCGCCAACTCTGCTTTTGTCTTATACTTGGCGCCGAACAGGCTGCCCACTTTGACGCCCACCATGGAGAGCACAAACGTGATGCAGCCGATAAAGCTCACCGCCGCGCCGATGTTCACGCTCAAAAAGGCAAATCCAACGCCCACAGCCAGGGCGTCGATACTGGTGGCAACCGCCATGGGAAGCATGGCCTTGACCGACAGGGAAGCGTCGGGCCGTTCCTCCTCCTTGGAGAGGGCCTCCCGAATCATGTTGCCGCCGATGACGGCCAGCAGGCCAAAGGCGATCCAGTGGTCAATGGCGGTGATCTGATCGCGGAACTGCACCCCCACAACATACCCCAGCAGGGGCATCAGCGCCTGAAACCCGCCAAACCACAGCCCCACCAGGGCCATCTGGCCCACATTCGCCTTTCTAAGAGCCAGGCCCTTACAGACCGCCACGGCAAAGGCGTCCATCGAAAGCCCCACAGCCACCAGGAACAATTCCAGCAAACCCATCGCTTTTCCCTCCAAACTGATTTCCTTTGTGCTTTCCGCGCATGAAAAAAGACTCGCGGAAAACACCCCGTCCTTGTTTTTGACAGGCATTTTCCATGAGTCTCGTTTTTTCAGGCAATACCAGATCCTTCGACCAATGTGTTGACATTGCCGCGGCCATGCCGCAAACTACTCCCCCATGTGGTACCGGCACCGCCGATATGGCTTAGATTATAGCCCACACCGGGAGGGTAAGTCAAGTCAAACATGGGCCGATCACAGCCTCCAGATATCCCGGTTGTACTCCGCGATGGACCGGTCCGAGGAGAAATACCCGGCCTTTGCAATGTTGACCAGCATCTTTTTTGCCCAGGCCTTGCGATCCTCAAACTCTTCCAGCACACGCTCCTTGGTGCGGATGTAGTCTTTCACGTCCAACAGCGCCATGAACCAATCTTTGCGGGTCATGTCCTTGTACAGGCGGGCCAAGTTTTCCGGATCTCCCAGGCGCATCATCTCGGGGCTGATGATAAAGTCCACCAGGTCCGTGATCTCCGGGTCCTTGCCGTAGTACTCCCAGGGATGATAGGCGCTCTTCTCATAAAGCTCCATCACCGTCTCGCTGGACTGGCCGAAGATATAGACATTCTCCTCCCCTGCCAAATCATGAATCTCCACGTTGGCGCCGTCCATGGTGCCCAGGGTCACGGCGCCATTGAGCATAAATTTCATATTGCCGGTGCCGCTGGCCTCCTTGGAGGCCAGGGAGATCTGCTCGGAAACGTCGCAGGCGGGGATCAGTTTCTGCGCCCAGGTGACGTTGTAATTTCCCACCATGTGTACCCTCAGCCAGGGGCTGACCTCCGGGTCCTTGGAGATAAACTCCTGCAAGCACAGCAGCAGGTGGATGATGTCCTTGGCAATGATGTAGGCGGGGGCAGCCTTTGCTCCAAAGAGCAGCGTGATGGGACGCTTGGGCTTGTGCCCGGCCTTGATCTGCTTGTATTTCCAGATGATGTACAGGGCGTTCATCTGCTGGCGTTTGTACTCGTGCAGGCGCTTGATCTGAATGTCGAACACCGAGTTCTCATCCAGCTCCACCCCTTCCCGCTCTTTCAGGTAAGCGCACAAAGCCCGCTTATTCTCCTGCTTGATGGCCAGCAGCTCCTCCAAGGCTTTGGGGTCCTCCTGGTAGGAAAGGAGCTTTTCCAGCTCTCCGGCGTCCTTTTTCCAGCCGTCCCCAATCCGCTGGGTGATGAACTGGGTCAGGGCCGGATTGCAGTGAAGCAGCCACCGCCGGAACGTGATGCCGTTCGTCTTATTGTTGAACTTCTCCGGGTAGACGTCCGCAAAGGCCTTCAGCTCGGAGCTCTCCAAAATCTCCGTATGGAGGCTGGCTACGCCGTTGACCGAAAAGCCGTAATGAATGTCCATGTGAGCCATGTGGACCAGGTCGTTCTCATCAATGATGGCCAGCTGCTCCTGAGGATACTTCTCCTGCACCCGTTTGTTCAGCTCCTGAATAATGGGCACCAAGTCGGGGACGGCCTCCTCCAGGTAATCCAGAGGCCACTTCTCCAAGGCCTCCGCCAGAATGGTGTGGTTGGTATAGGCACAGGTCTTGCTCACCGTGTCGATGGCGTCGTCCAGGCTGACGCCCCGCTGGGTCAGCAGGCGGATCAGCTCTGGGATGACCATGGAGGGATGGGTGTCGTTAATTTGAATGACCGCATACTTGTGCAGATCCTTCAAGGGACGCCCCGCCTCCTCCAGCTCCTTGAGGATCAACTGGGCCGCGCTGCTGACCATAAAGTACTGCTGGTACACCCGCAGGAGCCTGCCGGCCCGGTCGCTGTCATCGGGGTAGAGGAACAGCGTCAAATTGTGGAGAATATCGCTCTTATCAAAATCAATGCCCTGCTGCACCAAGCTCTCATCCACGGTTTCCAGATCGAAGAGATGCAGCTTGTTGACCCCGCTCTCATAACCGGAAACATAGAGGTCGTACATCACGGCCTTGGCTTTCCCCTGGGGGAAGGGAACCTCAAAGGATACCTGCGTCTTTTCCAGCCAGCTCTTGGAGGACAGCCAGGCGTCCGGCTGCTCCTGCTGCTTGTGATCCTCAAAGCACTGCTTAAACAGGCCGAAATGGTACAACAGGCCAACGCCGTCCCCGGGCAGCCCCAGGGTAGCGGCAGAATCCAAATAGCAAACCGCCAACCGGCCCAAGCCCCCGTTGCCCAGGGAGGGCTCGGTCTCCTGCTCCTCGATCTTTTCCAGGTCCTTGCCAGCCTCGGCCAGGGCCTCCTTCACCTCATCGTAGATCCCCAAGTTAATCAGGTTGTTGGAAAGCAGCTTGCCCACCAAGAATTCTGCGGAGATATAGTAGAGCTTCCGGTCCCCGGTGATTCTGGGCGCTGCCCGCAGCCGGTCCTGGACCAGCTCCCGCAGGGCCGCATACGTCTCTTGATCGCTTGCCGCCAACAGGCCCTTGGAAAACCGCAGGCCAACCTTCTGTTCCAACTCGTCACGCATCCGCATAGTTGCTTCCTCCTAACTCACGGGCACGGCCGTAAATGGTAGTGAGCCGGGCCATCTTCTTCGCCAACTTCTTGGTGGCGCAGTCCTTTGCCATGCGCCATTTCCAGTTAGTGCCCCCCACGGTGGATGGGGTGTTGATGCGGGCTTCGCTTCCCAAGCCCAGATAGTCCTGGAAGGGCACCACCGCCAGGTCCGCCACACTTCCCAACGCCGCGCGGATAAAGGCCCAGCAGCCATCCTTGGGATTCTCCACTCCCAGATAATCCAAAGCCAGCTGCAAATCCTCCTCAGAGGCGGAATCCAGCCAACCTTGGGTGGTGTCGTTGTCATGGGTGCCCGTATAGACCACACTGTGGACCGGCAGGTTGTGGGGCAGATAGCTGCTTTCCTCGCTGGCGCTGAAGGCAAACTGCAGCACCTTCATGCCCGGATAGCCGCTGCTTTTGAGCAGCCGGTGCACCGCCGGAGTCAGCATGCCCAGATCCTCAGCGATGATGGCAGCGCCCTCCACCGCAGCGTTGACCGCTTTGACGAAATCCATGCCGGGTCCCTTGCACCACCGCCCATTTACGGCGGTCTCCTCCCCATAGGGAATGGCGTAATAGCTCTCCAAGCCACGGAAGTGGTCGATGCGCAGCACATCGTACATGGAGAGATTTGCCCGGATACGGGCGATCCACCAGGCATAGCCGTCCTTCTTCATCACGTCCCAGCGGTAGAGGGGGTTCCCCCACAGCTGGCCGTCAGCGGAAAAGGCGTCCGGCGGACATCCGGCAACCTCTGTGGGAACATTGTCCTCGTCCAACTGGAACAGCTCTGGGTGTGCCCAGACATCGGCGCTGTCCAGGGCCACATAGATGGGGGCGTCCCCGATGATCTTCACGCCCTTGCCGTTGGCATAGGACTTCAGTGCGTACCACTGGCGGAAAAACAGGAACTGGGTGAACACATGATAGTCCACATCCCCGGCCAGGCGCTTCTGCCATTCCTTCAGCACTGCCGGGTCCCGCAGGCGCAGGCCGTCCTCCCATTGGGACCAGGGCTTGCCGTCCATGGCATTCTTCAGCGCCATGTACAAGGCGTAATCCTCCACCCAGCCTTTATTGGCCCGGCGGAACTTCTCCAAGGCCTTGCGGTCCGTGAAGTTTTCAAAGGCCCGGCGCAGGAGCTTTTCCTTGCCCTCCCGCACCAGATCGTAGTTTACATAGAATGGGTCCTCTCCCCAATCCGTGCGCTTGCAGCGGCCCTTTTTCAGCAAGCCCTCTTCGCAGAGCTCCTGCAAATCAATAAACAGGGAGTTGCCCGCAAAGGCTGAATAGCTCTGATACGGGCTGTCTCCAAAGCTGGTGGGCCCCAAGGGCAGCACCTGCCAATAGCGCTGCTTCGCTCGCGAGAGGAAATCCACCCACTCCCTGGCAGCAGGGCCGAAGGTCCCAATGCCGTATTTGGACGGCAGACTGCTGACGGGCAGCAGCACCCCCGCCGCTCGCTGCATCCAAGTTTTCCGCGCCATAGATAACGCTCCTTTCCAAAAGACCGGGGGCGGCTCCACCCCGTCCCCGGTTTTCTCTTGGCATTAGTATAGCACCTCTTAGAGAAGTTCCGCAAGCAAAATTTGGTCGAACCCACCAAAAAAGTTAAAATACACAGAAGATAATTTATAAATTCGTCGTTTTGGCCCTCGAAATCCTCCTTTTAACACACCACCGGCACGGGCACTTTTCCTTGTTCCCATTTTCTGCTATACTAATACGGATGACCGATAACCAGTGATGACAGAAAAGAGGAACCTTATGCCGACAAAACTCCAAGTGCTGGAACAATTTTTTGGATACGCCTCCTTCCGGGAGGGCCAAGAAGAGATCATCGACGCTCTGCTCTCCGGCAGGGACGCCGTGGGGATCATGCCCACCGGCGCGGGGAAATCCCTGTGCTATCAGGTGCCCGCCCTGATGATGCAGGGCCTCACCTTGGTGATCTCCCCGCTGATCTCCCTGATGAAGGACCAGGTCAGCGCCTTGGTGCAGAACGGCGTGCGAGGGGCCTACCTCAACAGCTCTCTGACCTGGAACCAATACCGGGCAGCCCTGCGCAACGCCAGGGCCGGGGTGTATAAGATCATCTACGTGGCGCCGGAACGCCTGCTGACCCCGGAATTCTTGGATTTCGCCAAAAGCACCCCCATTTCCATGGTCACTGTGGACGAAGCCCACTGCGTCTCTCAATGGGGCCAAGACTTCCGCCCCAGCTATCTGTCCATCCCTGAGTTTGTCAACGCACTGCCTCAGCGGCCGATCGTCTCCGCCTTTACCGCCACTGCCACCCCCCAGGTCCGAGAGGACATCCTCTCCCTGCTGGAGCTGCGGGACCCCTGGGTCACCACCACCAGTTTCGACCGCCCCAACCTCTATTTTGAAGTGCGCCGCCCCAAGGACAAGCTTCAGGAAACCTTACAGCTCGTCTCTCAGCGGCAGGACCGAAGCGGCATCATTTACTGCGGCACGCGGAAGGGTGTGGAGGAGCTTTGTGAAAAGCTCCGGGAGCAGCAGATCCCGGCCACGCGGTACCACGCCGGTCTGTCCGATGAGGAGCGCCGGCAAAATCAAGAGGATTTCCTCTACGACAGAGCTTCTGTGATGGTGGCGACCAACGCCTTTGGCATGGGGATCGACAAATCCAATGTCAGCTTTGTCATCCATTACAATATGCCCAAGGACTTGGAAAGCTACTATCAGGAGGCTGGCAGAGCAGGGCGGGACGGCTCGCCGGCCCAGTGTTTTTTGCTGTACAGCGGCCAGGACATCATCCTCAACCGCTTCCTCTCGACCCACGGGGACGAGGGACAATACGTGGATGAGGAAATCCTGGAGGAATTGTCCCGGCAAAACGAGGCCCGGCTCCAGGCCATGGCGGGTTATTGCATGACCACCAGCTGCCTGCGGGAATACATTCTCCACTATTTTGGGGAGCACGCCCCCACCCAGTGCGGCAACTGCCAAAATTGCCTGGGAAAATTTTCTCTGCTGGACATCACGGTGCCTGCCAGAGAGATCGCCTCCTGCGTGCGGTACCTTCGGGGGCGGTACGGCGTCAAGATGGTGCTGGACGTGCTGCGGGGAAGCAAGGGCGAGCGCCTGACTCGCCTGGGCTTTGAAAAGCTGCCTTGCTACGGCAAATTGCGCCAATACCCGGAGCGCCGGTTAAGGGATATGACAAACAGTCTGCTGCTGGAAGGCTTCCTGGCCCAATCCACAGGGGAATACCCCACGCTCTCTTTGGGCCGCCGGGGCCAAGAGCTGCTGCAGGGAAGGGCGCAGGTCTCCCTGCGCGTGCGGGAGGAGGATGCTCCCGTCCAGGAAAAGCGTTCTCCCAGCAGCCTGCCCAAGGGCAACTCGGAGCTTTACCAACGGCTGAGAGCTTTGCGGGAAAAGGTCTCTCGGACGCGGAACGTGCCCGTTTACATCATCTTTTCCAATGCCACTCTGGAGGCCATGTCCGCTTATCAGCCCACCACGCCCGGGGAATTTTTGGAGATCCCCGGCGTGGGCCAAGCCAAGCTGCAGCAGTATGGGCAAGCATTTTTAGAAGAAATCCAAAATTGGAAAAAGGAACAGCCCTAACCCAGCTTTTCGGGACCGCGCATAAAGCCTGCAACAACAAAAAAGGAGGGGGTCTCCCCCCTCCTAAAATTGTGTCTGCTTATTTGACTTCCACAGTCCAGCCGAAAACGTCCTCCACCTTGCCGGTCTGGATGCCGGTGACAGTGTCGTAAAGCTTCTGGCTGACCGGACCAATGCCGCCGCCGGAAATCTCCATCACAGTATCCTCAAAGCGCAGTGCGCCCACAGGAGAGATCACCGCTGCGGTACCGCTGCCCCAGCATTCCTCCAGGGCGCCCGTCTTGGCGGCATCTACCAGCTCGTCCACAGAAACCCGGCGTTCTTCCACTTCCATGCCCCAATGCCTGCACAGGTCAATGCAGGAAGCACGGGTGACGCCGGGCAAAATGGAACCGTTGAGCTTCGGGGTGACCACCTTGCCGTTGATCTTGAAGAAGATGTTCATGGCGCCCACCTCTTCAATGTACTTGCGCTCCACGCCGTCCAGCCACAGCACCTGGGAATACCCCTCGTCGTGGGCCTTCACCTGGGCTGCCAGACTGGCCACATAGTTGCCGCCCGTTTTGGCCTCGCCGATGCCGCCGCGCACTGCGCGGACATAGTCGTCCTCAATCCAGATCTTCACCGGATCAAGGCCGCTCTCATAGTAAGCGCCGGAGGGGGACAGGATGATGATGAACAAATAGGTATCCGAGGGCCGCACACCCAGGAAAGGATCGGTAGCAATGACAAAGGGACGGATGTACAGGGAGGTCCCGGGCTGCGTGGGAATCCAATCCTTCTCCACGCCCACCAAGGTGGTCAGAGCGTTGAGAAAATCATCGGCAGGGATCTCCGGAATGCACAGCCGGTCGTTTGAATGGTTTGCCCGCGCAATATTCTTGTCCGGGCGGAACAGCAGCACCCGGCCATCCTCGGTCTTATAAGCCTTCAGGCCCTCGAACATCTCCTGACCATAGTGGAACACCATGGAGGAGGGCTCCAGGGAGATGGGCTGATAGGGAACAATCTTCGGATCATGCCAACCATGCTCCTTGTCATAGGGCATGATGTACATGTGATCGGTAAAGATCTTGCCAAAACCCAGCTTGGATTGATCCGCCGGCTTCTGTTTTGGGGTTTTCGTAAGCTCGATCTTGATTTCCTGCATAGCAAACACCTTTCCTTTCGCGCCCGCGGCGAACAGCGCCGCCCACGCGCCTGATTTCTTAAGCTATCCTATTGATTATATCACGTACAAAAGATTTTGCAAGAACCCTCCCAGGACTCCTGCAAAAACAGGGAGCTTGCCAAAATGTCTCAAACCTCCCCGCCGCAGGCCCGCACAAAAGCAGAAAAAATCTTGCGGCTGTTCTCGTCGGTCAGCCGGGAAAATTCCGGGTGCCACTGCACTGCCAGGGCAAACCGATGCTCCGGCAGATACACGGCCTCCACCATGCCGTCCGGCGCTTTTGCCGCCACCTGCAGGCCCTTGCCCAGGGTTTTGATTCCCTGATGATGGTAGGAATTCACCCCCATCTCAGCAACCCCCACCGCCTCATACAGCGGGGTGCCCTGCTGGATTTCCACACAATGGGCAACCTTATCGTAGGGCGAGGTTTCGTGATGCTCCACATCACTGGGGCATTGCGTGGGGATGTCCTGGTACAGATCGCCCCCCAGCATCACATTGAAAAGCTGAATCCCGCGGCAGATTCCCAGCAGGGGCTTGCCCGTCTGCAAAGCCATCGGGAAGAATTCAGCCTCCATGCCGTCCCGCTGGGGACAGAGGACATCGCAGAGTTCACCGGGGGTCTGCCCATATAGGGCGGGGTCCACATCGTGACCGCCGGGAAACAGGAAGCCGTCAAAGGTGTCGGCATAGCGCCGCAAAGCCGCTTTGTCGGTGGTCAGGGGCAGAATCACCGGAGCAGCCCCCGCAGCCTCCAGGCCCTGCGCGTAATCGGGAAGCATCCAGTAGCTCTCCAGCTTTTCATCGTAAAGAGAAACAATGGCGATCATCGGTTTCATAAGGTCACCTCATTTGGTTGATTCACAGAATTGCAGTTTTACATCGTTACCTTAGCATACCATACCCAGAATGGAATTTGCAACATCTCCGCAGAAAAAATGCAGAAAAACACATTGCGTCCGCCGGAATCCTCCTGTATAATGGATAAAAACATTCAAAAAAGGATGTGTTTCTTTTATGGCTTTGTTCCAGTGCAGCTTTTTTTCCAAATCGCTGATGCGGACGGTCCCCATTCAGGTGGTGCTGCCCACAGATAAACAGCTTCCAAACGGAGAGCCTCCCAAAGGCCCGTTTAAGACCCTGTACCTGCTTCACGGGATCTTCGGCGACCAGACCGATTGGGTCTGCGGTACTCGTATTCAAAGCTGGGCCCAGGACCGGAACCTGGCAGTGGTAATGCCTGCCGGGGAAAACAGCTTCTATGTGGACCAGCCCAAGGCCAGCACCTATTATGGCCGCTTTATCGGACAGGAGCTGGTGGATTTTACCCGGCGCACCTTTCCCCTTTCTGAGAAGCGGGAGGACACCTTCATCGGCGGCCTGTCCATGGGCGGCTTTGGAGCCATTGTCAACGGCCTGCAAAACCCGGGGACCTTCGGCGCCGTGTGCGCGCTGTCCTCGGCTTTGATTCTGGATTCCATGATGGACAACAGGGAATACACGGATTTCCTCATGACCAACAAGGGGTATTACGAAGCTGTCTTTGGGGAGCTTTCCCAGGTGCGGGGCGGCGTCAACGACTACGACGCCCTGGCCGAGAAGGTGGCTCCCCTGGCGGAAAAGCCGCGCTTCTACCTGGCCTGCGGCACAGAGGACGGCCTGATCGCCGTAAACCGGCAGTTCCGGGATCACCTGGTGAAGCTGGGCTTCGATGTGACCTATAAGGAAGGCCCCGGCGTCCACGACTGGTACTTCTGGGATACGTACATCTTAAAGGTTCTGGAATGGCTGCCCCTGGGAGAAGCTCAGCAGGGCGTCAGCTCCGGGAACGTCACTGCGTAAGGAGGGCTTGCCATGGCACTGCTGCATTTGAATTTTGAGAGTCAATACCTGCAGAACAACACCGATCTGTCCATCATCCTTCCGGACAGGCCCCACACCACCGATGCCGGGGCCTTCTACAGCTCCGGGAAAAAGTATCCCGTGCTGTGGCTGCTCCACGGCACCTTTGGCGACCACACCGATTGGGTGCGGAAATCCAACATTGAGCGGTACGCCTGTGAAAAAAACGTGATTGTGGTCATGCCCAGCGTGATGAACTCCAACTATCTCAACTGGCCCGGGTTCGGCACGGGATACAACGCCTGGGATTACCTCTTCGACGAGCTGATGTCTCTGGTGTACAACTGGCTCCCCGCCTCCGACAAGCGGGAGGACAATTTCATCGCCGGACTATCCATGGGCGGGCGGGGCGTGTTCCAATACGTGGCGGGCCGGCCCGAGCTGTTCGCCGGGGCTGCGGTGCTGTCCAGCTCCCCCACCGATCTCCACGGCCTTTCGTTGGACCCCAACGCCTCCGGGGATCAGGCGGCGTTCAACCAGCGGACTCGAAACCTGATCCAAAACTTCGGCGGCATGGAGGGCTATCTCCAATCCCCCGCCAACGTCTGGGACAGGCTTCCGGAGTTGGTCCAGGAGGGCAATCTGCCCCGGCTTTATTTCTGCATCGGCACTGAGGATTTCCTCTATGACAACTACAAGGCCTTTCGGGAATATGCCCAGCAGATCGGCCTGCCCGCCACTTTTGAAGAAGCTCCGGGCTACGCCCACGAATGGGCGTTCTGGGATCTCTTTATCCAAAAGGCCCTCGCCTTCTTTGGCTTGTAATCCTGCTTTTTGCTGCTCTGCTGCCCCGCTTCGGCGGGGCTTTTTTATTGCGCGGTTTTTCTTCCAGCAGCGTCCCTGCGGCGTGATTTCCAGAAAAAAGATCGGGGGGAGCCCTTGACAAATCGTATCAAGTGTGTATATAGTATATATACAATATTTCAATGCAAAGAAATGTTGCCGCCCTTTCTTCAGGCTTGGCCCCCTGAAAAAAGCGCGGCGGAGAGGAAGTGACGGTTTGCACATTGTCATCAGCAACCAAAACAGTAAACCGATTTATGAGCAAATCACGGAGCAGATCAAGGGCTGCATCATCTCCGGAGAGCTGCGGGAAGGCGACCCGCTGCCCTCCATGCGGATGCTGGCCAAGGAGCTGCGTATCAGCGTCATCACCACAAAGCGCGCCTATGAGGAGCTGGAGCGGGAGGGGTTCCTCTACTCCCTGACAGGCAAGGGCAGCTTTGTGGCAGGAAAAAACACCGAATTTCTCAAAGAGGAACAGCTTCGAAAGGTAGAAGCCCATTTGCAGGAGGCCGTCCATGCAGCACAGCTTTGCGGCATGGAGAAACGGGAGCTTTTGGATACCCTGAACCTCTTGTGGGAGGAACAAGGCTAACGATTCCAAAAGCCGTTCCATTTTGGAAGCAAAGGAGATCTTTATGGAAAACGCTATCGAATTGCGGAATTTGCGCAAGAGCTACAAACACTTCACCCTGGACGGCATCAGTCTGACAGTGCCCCTGGGGTGCATCATGGGATTTATCGGGGAAAACGGCGCTGGCAAAAGCACCACGATCAAGGCGATGCTGGGGCTGATCCGCGCAGACAGCGGCGAGATCCGGCTGCTGGGAAAAGACCTCGCTGCCCGGCGCACCCTCATGGAGGAGGTGGGCATGGTGTTGGATTCCGGGTTCTTTCCTCCGGAAATGAACGCCAAGCAGTTGGGAAAATCCCTCTCGGGCATTTACAGGGGCTGGGACCAAGGGGCATATTATGAATACCTCCGGCGGTTTGAGATCTCCCTGGACAAAAAGGTGAAGGAGTATTCCCGGGGCATGGTGATGAAATTCTCTCTGGCCGTGGCCATGTCCCACGGGGCAAGGCTGCTGATCTTGGATGAAGCCACCTCCGGTCTGGACCCCATCATCCGGGACGACATTTTGGACATCCTCTATGACTTTATTCAGGACGAACAGCACAGCGTATTTCTCTCCTCCCACATCACAACAGACCTGGAGAAGATTGCTGATTACATTGCCTTTATCCACAAGGGCAGGCTGATTATGTGCGGCGAAAAAGACACGCTTTTGGAAACCTACGGCCTGTACCGCTGCCCCAAGGAGGAGCTTGCCCAGCTGGACCCCTCCGCAGTGGCAGGGTACCGGCAAACCGAGTTTGGCGTGACCGCCTTGGTCAAGCGCTATCAAATGCCAGCTGGCTGTGCCGTGGAGCATGCCACGCTGGACGACATCATGCTGTACAGCATCAAGGGCTGCCAGCTTTGAGAAAGGGGAGTTTATCCATGTTAGGCTTGCTTTATAAGGACCTGCACACAGCAAAAAGAGAGCTGATGATGACAGGTTTTTTGGCACTGTGCTTTGTGCTGTTCAGTGTGATCACCGGCCAAAAGGAGCTGCTTGGCCCCACCATCGGGGTGCTGATTTCCGTGGGAAGCCTGGTGCCCACCTACTCCATCCATTACGACAAGGCCAGCGGGTGGAACAAATTCATCTGCGCCTCCCCCATCACCCGGACGCAGGTGATCCTCTCCAAATATCTGGCCGGTTTTGCCAGCCTTCTCCTCATCAACGGGCTCATCGTTCTGGAAAACATCCTGATGGGCTCTCCCATGCCCGCGTGGGCCTATCCCCTGCTGCTCTCCATCATGCTGCTCCTGCAGGCGGTGATGCTCCCGGTATGCCTGAAATTCGGGCAGAACTTTGGTGTGGCAGTGTTTTTGGTCCTGGTGTTTTTCCCCGTTGCACTGCTGTTTTTACTCAATCGGCTCGGCGTCCTGACCGACGCAGCCATTGAGGGAACCTTTGCACTGATTCAGCAAAACGCCTCTCTCTTCGGGATTCTGGGCGTTTTGGCAGTCCTTGTTCTGTATGGGGTCTCCTTCCTGATTACTCGCCGCATCTATATCCGCATGGAGATATAGCCAGCGCCTGGAATCTTGGAGCTTCCCTCCATCCGAAGCGGTGTTCGATTCCTCACCATCACACAAAAAAGATGTGCCGCGCTATGCAGCACATCTTTTTTTGACGAAACAAGGCTGTTCTCTCCCGTGCAAAGCCGCAGCTCACTCCTCGATGGCGGCTTTCTGCTGATTGATCTCTCGGATGATACGGATGTCGAACTTCTCCTGCCGGGCATAGGTGTACAGGCCGTTGACCTCCTGCTCAATGTCGTAGAGCTGCGTATAGCAAAATCCGCAGATCTCCGGGTTGCGGAGCATGGCCTCCGTCAGGCCGCGATACCGCTCAAAAAACTCCTGGGCAGTGGCGGGTGCTTCACCGTACCCCCAGCCTTCCCCGCAGTCCTCCGCCCAACGGATGCCGCCGTACTCGCTGATAAAAATGGGCTGGCCATCGTAGGGCTGGTTGAAGAAAGGCCCCTTCCCATGCTCGCCCCAGGGCAGCTCCTGGAAAAAGCCGTCGTCCCCTGGAATCGCACCTTCCTTCGCCTTCTCGGTAAAGGCATCCCACCGCGCGGAAAAACTCTCGGGATTTTGGTCGTAATCATGGATGTCGTAGACCTCGGACAGCACATGGAAATTGCCGCTGGAATCAATGCAGGGACGGGTGGGGTCCAGCCGTTTGGTGAGACGGTAGATGCTGCTGAGCAAGTCGTTTTTCTCCCGCTCCTGATGATAGCCCCAGGTCTCGTTAAAGGGGCACCAGCCTATGATGGCCGGGTGATTGATATCCCGCTCCACAGCTTCACTCCACTGGTTGAGATAGATCTCGCCCGCCAGCGGATTGGAATGGTCCAGACCCCAGTTGGGATATTCCCCCCACACCAGGTATCCCATCCTATCGCAATGATAGAGGAAACGCGGTTCAAATACCTTTTCATGCAGCCGGGCGCCGTTAAAGCCCGCCTCCAGAGAAAGCTGGATATCCTTTACCAGGTCCTCTTCCGCAGGCGCAGTGTAGATGCCGTCAGGATAAAATCCCTGATCCAGCACCATGCGGAGAAATACGGACTCGCCGTTGAGCAAAAACCTTCTGCCCTCAAACCGGACTGTCCGCAAGCCAAAATAGCTCTCCACATGATCCCGGCCAAAATCAAAGGTCAGGCGGTACAGGCCGCCCTTGCCCAGCTCCCACAAATGAATCTGGGACAGCTCCACCTGGGCGGTGAAAAAGCCGTCTTCCACAGTCAGTGTTTTGACGCCCACCTGCTGGTCTTCCCAAAACGCGGAAATACACAGGGTGCCCTTGCCCTGGACACGGCCGGTGACAGTGACCCAACCGTTCTCGGGGTCGGGGTAGTACTGAGCGGATTCCACATAAGCCCTGGGCACAAACTCCAGCCAAACCGTCTGCCAGATACCCGTGGTACGGGTGTAATCGCAGCCGGAGGAGGCGTAACGGTCCGCCTGCTTCCCCTTGGGCTGAAGCCCGCTCCGCACATCGTCCCGGACGGCCACAAACAGGGTGTTTTCCCCTGGCAGCACGAAATCCGTCACCTCAAGGGCAAAGGAGGTATACCCGCCCTTATGGGTGCCGGCAAGCATCCCGTTGAGATAAACCTCTGCCTCATAATCCACCGCCCCAAAGTGGAGCAGCACTCTGCCGGAGGCCTCCTCCTCGCTGAGGGTGAAGGTGCAGCGATAGGCAGCCCCGCTGATAAAGTCCACATGACCAATACCGGAAAGCTTGCTCTCTGGGCAGAAGGGAACCAGGATCTCCTGATCCAACCGCTGCTTGTTCCAAAGCTCCCGCTGGACGGCGCTGCAGCCAAAATCAAACTCAAACTCCCATACGCCGTTGAGCGTCCGCCAGATGTCCCGCTGCCACTGGGGATTGGGATGCTCCGGACGAGGTATGTTCATTTCGATCTCCTCCTTGAATTTTCCACAAAAATCAATATAAGTCCCAAAAAGAAATAGGAACACTGCGATTATACTCGCATGCCTGGTGGAAGTAAAGTCTTTTTGGAACTTCTTTTTTGTTTTTTCAGCACGGTGTGCAGCTCCGGAGAAACCCATCCGCTCCGCAGCGCACAAGGCAGCTTCGCCTGTTTTGACCGGGTGCCGCCCTGAAAAAGCCCAGAACAAGCGCCGCCCCCTTGCGCAGCCCTATCACTGCACAAGGGGGCGGATTTATGAAGCGTTCTTGCGTATCGGGCCGGACACAGCGCAGCCGTTTACAAAGCCGCTTTCTCTTTCAAGCTTTTGGTTCAGATGGCAAAATCTCCGTCGCGGAAGATCTCCACTTCCCTGCCGTCCTCCGTGGTACCCACGATCTTCATGTCCGGCGTGCCGATCATAAAGTCCACATGAATGGTGGAATCATTGAAAATGCCCTCGTTCCCCTGGGGGGAGGGGCTGAGTCCCCGGCCCAGGGCCAAATGACAGCTGGCATTTTCATCAATCAGCGTGGTGTAATATACCAAACCGCTCATGCTGATGGGAGAATGATACTCGACCAGAGCCGCCTCACCCAGATACCCCGCAGTCTCATCCGTGGAAACCAAAGCCTCCAGCATTTCCCGGCCTTCGTCCGCCAAGACCTCAACCACCCTGCCCTTTTCAAAACGGAAGCCGAAATGCTCGATCTTTTTGCCCCCCAGCACCAGGGGACGAGAGGCATACACAACGCCCTCTGTCTCAAACTTGGCGGGAGTTGTGCAGATCTCCTCTGTGGGAATGTTCGGGGTAAAGGGGACCTTGGGCGCGCCTTCATAGCCAAACTTGGACCAGGGAGTCAAACCAACGGTCAAGTCCGTGCCGTTGGCCGCAGTATAGTGGAGCCTCGTGAGCTTCAACGCATCCACAGCCTTGCCCAGCTCCGCGCTTCTGCGGTGCTTGTCCTCCCAGGTCTGCACCACGTCGTTGTCCTCGTCAATATAGCAGAGCTTTAGAAGAATTTCCCACAGCTCCTCCACAGCCTCATCCCCGGTCTTATCCAGGATGTACTCTGCCCACTCCACCGTGGGGACCATGGCGATCAGCCACTGACAGTGCTTTTCCCGGCTGGCACGGCGCATGATATTGCGCACAGCATCCACATGGGCGAAAATCGCGTTGGAATTCTTCTCGCTGACGTCCTCCATCAATTTGGGATTCACGCCCTCCAGGCGAACGTAGCAGGCCCCCTGATCCAGATACATCTGGTTCATGGTGCGCTCCCATTCCTCCACACGGCGAATCTCCTCGTCGGGACGATAGCGGGCAGCCACCTTCAGATTGGGCAGATCCAGATAGTGAACCACCACGTTTTCAGCGCCCAGCTTATAGCACTCCTCGGCAAACATACTGGTAAACTCCCATCCCTCAATGGCGGCCTCTACCAGCACGGTCTGGCCCTGTTGTACGTTCAAGCCCACGCGGGCCAGCGTATAGGCATACTTGCGCTTCATGTTTTCCAGATTCATAAGACAACTCCTCCCTCTCGCAAAGCCTACCGGCATTATAGCCGAAAAAGCCTCCGTTGTAAACAAGCTCACAGGGACGCATTCCATCCCTTGAGCACCTCTCCCACTGCGGCGGGCTCCACCATTGGAAAGGGCAGGAACGGCGCCGGGGCATCGTATGCCCCAAGGGATTTTTCCAGCCAGAGGACATCCAGCCACCGGCCGCATTTATACCCTGCATTGCGGAACAGCCCTCCCTCTGCAAAGCCTAAAGCCCGATGCATGGCCACACTGGGATGGTTTTCCGCGGTAATGCACCCA
This sequence comes from uncultured Acutalibacter sp., assembly GCA_963559705.1. GTDB lineage: Bacteria > Bacillota > Clostridia > Oscillospirales > Acutalibacteraceae > Acutalibacter. The sequence continues at coordinate 57,701 of CAUWLU010000004.1, read as the reverse complement.
TATACCGTTCGCACGCCTTGAAGCCGCAGCAAATCAAACAACGCGCCATAAAGCTTGCTCCCCATTCCCCGCCGGGTGATCCCCTGGCGCAGATAGATCGTCAGCTCTGCCCCCCACTGGTAGGCAGGCCGCGGAGCATAGGGATGGGCATAGGCATACCCAAAAATCCGGCCGTTTTCCTCCCACACCAAATAGGGATGCAGGGCGGATATGTCCCGTATCCGCTGGGTGAATTCCTCCAGCGCGGGCACCTCATACTCAAAGGAAATCGTGGTTTCCCGGACGTAGGGAGCATAGATTTCCAGTATGGCCGCAGCATCCTCCGCGCAAACCGGACGGATGGGACCCATCCCCGCACTCATCGCTTCCACGGCCAAAAGTACAGGCCATAGACCACCAGACACAGAGAAATGATCCCCGCGCTGATTGCTGCTCCAATGGCCATGGAGGTGTGCTGAAGCGGTCCTGCCACCATGGCGATCACAATGGCAGCCGCGTCGGCCGCCAACAGCAGCCGGTACAATTTCCGTTCCACTTCCGTCAAAGCGCTCTCCCCTTTCCCACTCACAGGATTTCCCATTCCTTCATTTTACCCGTTCTTTCCCCTGATTGCAAGAAGCTGGTTGGAAAGCTCCCCCAACTGCTCCAGGGTCAGCCGTTCCGCCCGGACGTTCGCCTGGGCTCCGGCTGCTGTCAAAGCCGCTTCCACCTGAGGCTTCGGCAGGCGCAGGGTGGCTGAAATCGAATTTGCCGCAGTCTTTCGCCGTTGGGCAAAGGCGCTTCGGCTCACTTGGAAGAACCAGTCCTCGTCCTCCACCTGAACCGGCGGCTCCTGCAGCAGGTCCAGCCGGATCACCGCCGAATCCACCTTGGGCGGCGGCAAAAAGCTGCCCCGTCCCACAGAAAACAACAGCTTCGGCTTGCTGCGGTAATGCACCGCCACGCTGACAGCTCCGCACTCCCGGGTTCCGGGGGCCGCGCAGAGCCGCTGAGCAGCCTCCTTCTGCACCATCACCGTGATGGAGGTCAACGGCAGGCGCTCCTCCAGCAGGCGCAGAATCACCGGAGACGTGATGTAATAGGGAAGATTGGCGCAGACGCACACCGGCCCGCCGTCAAACTCCCGTTCGATCAACTGGTGAAGATCCAGCTTCATCACATCCCCGGGAACGACCGTCACATTGGAGCATTGGGAAAGCGTCTCCTCCAACACGGGGAAAAGCCGCTCGTCCAGCTCGATGGCCGCCACCTTGGAAGCTGCCTGGGCCAATTCCCAGGTGAGCACGCCAATGCCCGGGCCCACCTCGATGACGCCCCGGCACCCCCCTGCTCCGCTGGCCTCTGCCATACGGGGACACACGGTGGGATTGATGAGGAAATTCTGGCCCAAGGCCTTGGAAAAGTGAAACCCGTGACGGGTCAAGATCTCTTTGATGTTTCCGGGATCGGAAAGCCCGCTGTTACCCATGGTCATCCTCCTTGATTTGATAGACTATCCTGCTGCCGTCATCGTACACTCTTGGATACAGAGCATCCAGCGCGCCCTGATCCACCTGGTAGGAGCTGCGCTCAAAATCACTGATTAAAATATAAGTTACCCCCAGGGCTTCCATCAGCCCCTCAGAGGCCCCCGGCTGCTGATACATGGTCTGGGCTGCCTGTTGGTTCCCCAGATAGTCCAAGCCGTGATAGTACAGATAGGCCGAGGAGCCGCACACCACGTTCCTCCCCGCCAGGGACGCCACCTCGTTGTTGTGCCGGGTATCCGTGAGAAACACCGCGTCCTCCGGCGTGTTCTCCTCCACCCACTGGGACAGCTCCAAGGCCCCCGAACCAAAAAGCTCATAGCTGGCCACCACCTCCCGGCCCATGGTCAACAGGGCGGACATCGAGGTCACTGCCATCACTCCGGCAGCAGCGCCCGCTCTGGCGCGGCGGCTCCGCAGAAGCTGAAACCCCCGCCAAGCGCATTGAGCGGCAGCACAGCAGAGAAAGGCGAACGCCGGATACAGCAGCTTATTGTTGTCGTAATCATTGGGCTGAAACTCCACCAGCTCTGCCAGCAGCCAGATGGCCAGCGCTGGGGCGTACTGGGAGAACGCTCTCCCCTTGGCAAGGAGCAGCCCCCCAAGGGCCAGCAACGCCGTCAGGCCCAGGTTTTTCAAATAGAAAAGCAGATAACCGTCCTGCCCGATCACCCAGCCGAAATGCCCCCGGACAAAGCTGCCCTCTCCCGCCTGCTGGAAGGTCCAATACAAAAGCTGGGGCAGCGCAGGCGCCAGGGCCGCTGCCAGCAGGATTCCCCAAGGCAGCAGGCACCTCCAGCCCTGACGCCGCAGGGTTTCCAAAACCAGGAAGAAAACCAGAAGCACAAATCCCAGCAGAAGCACTCCGGCAGCCCAGAGAAACCCATCGGACTCCTCCCGGCCCCGGAACACCTCTTTGAGTATCGCCATGGTCACCAGCCCCAGCAGGACCAGGACCTTGCCCACTCCGGCAGCGGCGGACTCCCAAGAGAGCCGGCGGCAGAGGAAGCACGCCAGCCACACCCCGCAGACCACCCCCAGGACAAGAAACGAGTGGGTGTGGACCATGGGCATGGCTCCTGCCATCAGCCCCACAAAGAGGAAATAGCGGCGCTCCTTGCCAAAGACAGCTTCATGCAGCAGCGCCAACGCTGGGAACAGCATGGCCCAGCCAAACAGCGTGGCCCGCTGAGGTAGCATCATATCCACCAGCACATTGACCCAGCGGATATTTTCCCCCACCAGGTTGGTTGGCGTTTCATAAAAAGCTGTGAAAATCCGAGAAAAATCCTCCCAGCCTCCCAAGAAGTAAAGGAAGCCGAAACCGCCGTTCAAAACAAAAAACCACCAGGCCAAGGCAGCCCTTCCCTTGCCCGCCGTCATTCGGGAAAAGAAGGCGTACACGCCAAAAAGCACCTGGGCGCCCGCCGCCCACATGGGCAGCTCATAGCTGAGCCACAGGGGCGCTCCCAGCTGATAGAAGCTGGCAGAGATGCTGTCGGACAAAAAAGGATAGGAGAGCCGGGTCCCTGGAAGCAGGGAATAATCCGGCGGAAAGGTCCGCTGATTGGCCAGGCTGGTGATAAAGCTCAGATGCATACTCATATCCCCATAGGTGGCCTGGCTGGAATAGACCACGCCGTCCGCCCAGCGGAAGGAATGCCAAACCAAATAGCAGAAAAACAGCCACACCAGGGTCACGACCCACAAAAACCTCCGGCGGGAAAAAGACGCGGCTGCAGTCCCAAGCCGAAACCCAGGACGGGAGAGCCGCCGGCTGCCCCAAAGGGCCAACACTCCCAAAAGCAGCGCAAGGGCCAGCCCGCAGCCCAGCGCAGCAAGGGAAAAATCCAGAAAAAAGGCAAAAAGCACCGGGAACCATTGGAGCATCCCACTGCCCCAGACGCTTCCCAAAAGCAGGCGCAGCCCGGCGCTCTCCCTGGGAAATGCCAGCCTGGACAAGCTGACGCCGCAAAGCTGGAACAGTCCGAAAACGAAGACGGCCAGCAGCGCTCCCAGCGCCGATCCTTCCATGGGGCTCCCTCCTTTGGCAGATGTGTAACTGATTGTACCATTTCCCCGAAAAAATGTAAAGTTGCCAACTCCCTGTCTTCCAGGTATAATGGGGAGCAGAAAACGTCTGAGAAAGGGGCGTGCGTTATGGAACGCAGGGACAAAGTGAATTATTACCTGGACCTCGCCGAGGCTGTCAGCCAGCGGGGCACCTGTTTGCGAAAGCTCTATGGAGCTGTGATTGTCAAAAATGACGAGGTGATCTCCACCGGTTATGTGGGGGCGCCCAGAGGACGGCAGAACTGCTCGGATTTGGGGTACTGCCTGCGGACAAAGCTGGGGATCCCCCGGGGGGAACGGTATGAGCTGTGCCGCAGCGTCCACGCCGAGGCAAACGCCATCCTCTGCGCCTCCCGCCGGGACATGATCGGCGCCACCCTATATCTGGTGGGCAAGGAGGTCCCCACGGGGGAGTATGTCCAAAATGCCATGTGCTGCTCCATGTGCAAGCGCCTGGTCATCAACGCCGGGATCGCCCAGGTCATTGTCCGGGACGACCGGGACAGCTACCGGGTCATCGACGTGGAGCAATGGGTGGCGGATGACGAGTCCTTGAAGGGGGTGCTGGGCTATTGAGTCCAGAAGCGAAACGCCCCCACTACGGCCTGTTGGACACCGTGCGGGGAATCTGCATCATCAGCATGGTGGCCTACCACGGCATGTATGACCTGGTGAACATCCTCGGCCTCCCCTTTGCGTGGTACAACCGCTGGCCGGGGTACCTTTGGCAGCAGAGCATCTGCTGGACCTTCATCCTTCTTTCGGGAATGTGCTGGCAGCTATCCCATCATCACCTGCGGCGGGGCTTGCTCTTAGTGGGCTGCGAAACCGCCATCACCCTGGTGATTCTTGTGGTGATGCCCTCGCAGCGGATTCTCTACGGCGTGCTGTGCCTGCTGGGGCTTTCCACTTTGCTGCTGATTCCCCTGGACAAGCTCTTTCAGAAGCTCCCTCCCTGGGCGGGGCTGGCGGGAGCATTGCTGCTGTTCGGCCTGACCAGGAACGTCTCCCGGGGCAGCCTGGGCTTTGAAGGCCTGGTGCTCTGCCCGCTGCCTGGGTTTCTCTACACCTCAGATCTCTTTGCTGTGCTGGGGTTCCACTCCCCCGCCTTCTGGAGCACGGACTACTTCCCCCTGCTCCCCTGGTTCTTCCTGTTCTGCGCCGGTTACTTCCTGTGGAGTATCCTGGACCGCAGCGAAAAGGCCAAATCCCTTTTGCAGCCCGGCCTTCGGCCCCTGAGCTTTTTGGGCCGCCACAGCCTGGTGATCTACCTGGCCCATCAGCCCGTGCTGATGGGGGTAATCTCCCTGCTGGTCTGGGCGCTCCCCCACTGACAGCTCTGCTAAAAGCATCCCATACAAAAGAGAGGAGAAGCCCTTTTGGGCCCTCCTCTCTCTTTTTCTGCTCCAAATTCCGTCCAGCCCTTACGCCTGCGTATGGGAGAGCTCATTTGCCAAGCTGCGGTTGATGGCGCACAGAATGCCTCTGATCGAAGCGATGCTGATATTGTTGTCCATGCCCACGCCAAAGGAAATCTCCCCGCGGTGCCGCAGCTGGATATAGGACACGGCCTTGGAGTCCGCGCCGGTGGAAACAGCGTGTTCGCTATAGGAGACAAACTCGTACTCCGTCAGGCCCAAGGCCCGCAAAGCATTGAAGAAGGCGTCGATGGGGCCATTGCCCCGGCCGGATACCTCCTTGTTCACATGGTGGTATCGGATGATGCCTTCAAAATCCACAGCCACCTGGCCGTCCGGCCCGCTCTCCTCAAAAATGCGGTAGGCCAATAGGTGATAGGGATGCACCACATCCAGGTACTCCTGCCGGAAGATGGCAAACACCTCTTCCGGTCCCAGCTCCCGGCGGGCCCGCTCACAGGCCTCCTTGACCAGGGCGCCGAATTCGGCGTGCATAGCCTTGGGCAGCACGTATCCAAAGGACTGGCGCATGACAAAGGCCGCTCCCCCCTTGCCGGACTGGCTGTTGATGCGCACAATGGGCTCATACTGCCGCCCCAGATCCGCCGGGTCGATGGGCAGATAGGGCACCTCCCAATAGGGCGAGGCGTGCTGGCGCATATAGTCCACCCCTTTGTTGATGGCATCCTGATGGGACCCGGAAAAGGCTGTGAACACCAGCTCCCCGGCATAGGGGTGCCTGGGAGCCACCTTCATCTGGGTGCAGTCCTCATAGACCTCCCGGACGTGGTCCATGTGAGAAAAATCCAGCTCCGGGTCCACTCCCTGGGAGTACAGATTCAAAGCCAGGGTCATGATATCCACATTCCCCGTGCGCTCGCCATTGCCGAACAGGGTGCCCTCCACCCGCTGGGCTCCGGCCATGAGGCCCAGCTCTGTGGCTGCCACAGCAGTACCCCGGTCATTGTGGGGGTGCAGGCTGATGATGGCGCTGTCCCGGCGGCGGAGGTTCCGGCAAACATACTCCACCTGGTCCGCGTAGGTGTTGGGGGTGGAAAGCTCCACCGTGTTGGGCAGGTTGATAATCACCTTGTGCTCCGGACTGGCGCCCAGCTCTTCCAGCACCCGGTCGCAGATCTCCACAGCGTTGTCCATCTCCGTGCCGGAGAAGCTTTCCGGAGAGTACTCATATCGGATGCGCATATCGGGCTGCTTTTGAAGCATCTCCTCGGTGAGCCTGCGGATCAGCCGGGCGCCTTCCACGGCAATGCGGATCACACCCTCCATGTCCGTGTGAAAGACCACCTTTCTCTGCAGGGCCGAAGTGGAATTGTAAAAATGGACAATGACGTCCTTGGCTCCCTCAATGGCCTCAAAGGTGCGGCGGATCAGATGCTCCCTGGCCTGGACCAGCACCTGTATGGCAACACCTTCCGGGATCATATTCTCTTCAATGAGCGTGCGCAGGATGGCGAACTCCGTCTCGGATGAGGCGGGAAAGCCCACCTCGATCTCTCGAAAGCCGATCTCGGTGAGCAGCCGGAAGAAGGCCACCTTCTGTTCCAGATTCATGGGATTCACCAACGCCTGGTTGCCGTCCCGAAGATCCACGCTGCACCAGGCAGGCGCCCTGCGGATCACCTGGCTGGGCCAGGTCCTGTCCTGCAGCAAAAGAGGAGGAAACGGCTTATATTTTCGATATCCCTGATTCATGATTCCCGTCCTTTCACACAAGTTCCCAAAAAGCGCAGCTCACTCCGCGCCCTTCCTCTCGCCCCAGGCGCGGTCCGCCGCCTCCCGTGCCAGGTCCACCACCATGTGGTCGGGAGCTTCCCCCTCCTCCCCGCTGGGCAGCGTCTGAAACACCTCCATCACCATGGAGCGCATCCACAGGCTGGGGGTGATCCGCGCTGAGTAGCCGCAGCCAGGCTCCGTCATCCACTCATAGGGCTGGGCCCTGGGCAAGCCATAAGCGGACAGCAGCCCGGTGAGGACCCCGGCGTGGGTGCAGAGGACCACCTCTGTTTGGCCCTTGGCCATCATGTTTTGCACCAGGGTCTCGAAGCCGCTGCACACCCGCTGCAAAAACACCGCGCCGCTTTCTCCATTGGGGGGAGCGGCTTGTCCGCCCGTCTCCATCCAGGAGAAAAAACTTGGGTCCTGCTGCAGCTCCTGGACGGTTTTTCCATCCCAGTCGCCAAAGTCGCACTCCGCCATCTCCAAAATCACCTCAGGGTCCGCCTGGGGATACAGCAGCCGCAGGGTATCCACGCACCGGGTGGAGGGGCTGGCATAAAACGCCTGGGCCTCCGGATAGCGGAAGCGGCGCTTTAATTCCAGCAGATCCCGGATGGACTGCTCTGTCAAGGGGGATTCCGTGCGGCCGATGTAACGGCCTTCCAGGTTCCCCTGGCAGGGCATATTTCGGATAAAATGAATCACATAGGATTTCATAAAGGACCTCCCAATCTTCAAAATAAAAGGAATGGATTGCCATTTTCCCATAAAGCCTGTTATATTTTTCATTTTTCTGCTGCGGCATTTACAGGAACCATTCTCATTGTATAATTATCCTAGAATCTACGTTTGCTTTGCATACTGCTTTTGTTCCGGATCAAGTTCCAAAGCCTCCGGGCGTTCACCCGGTAAAACTTCCTGCGACATCGAGGTGTTCCATGATGACGAACAACGATTTCCCTAGGATCTTGACCCTGCTGCGGAAGGAACGGGGCTTCAGCCAAAAGAAAGCCGCCGCAGATTTGGGCATTTCCCAAGCTCTGCTCTCTCATTATGAGAAGGGAATTCGAGAATGCGGACTGGATTTTCTCGTCCGCGCAGCAAACTACTATGGCGTTTCCTGCGACTACCTTTTAGGGCGCACGCCCCACCGCAGCGGTGCGGCGGCTCCCTCCGGCAGCGCTTCCGGCGATGGCTCTGCCACTGGACGCGGAAGCAGCGTCGCCGGTGGAAATCAGCGCAAAATGCTGATAAACTCTCTTAACATTGTATTCGGGATCTTGAAAAAAATCAATAGCGAAGAGCTTACGCGTCACGTTTGCGCCTATTTTTCTGCCGCTGTGTACAAGATGTTCCGTGCGCTCTACTCAGCGAGGGAGAAAAATCCCCAAGAGACTTTCTCCCTGGACCGGAACTTGTACGCTTCCCAAACAGAGGCCCACATGACGCTTTCCGAAGGAAAGGCCTGCTATTTGCTCAGTGGGGGCGAGCTGGAAGAAACCCCCGGCCTTCCCCAAGAGGCCCTGCCCGTCCTCAACCCGGAGAAGCTTTTGAGAGAGTACCCTCTGTTTGCGCCCTCCCTGTTTGAAATGATACAAAATACCGAGCAGACCATCGCCGAAAGGCAGGGAGACCCTCCCTGCTGAGGGGATGTTTTTTATTTTTTCGGTATGTATAAAAATGCATTTTTTATACTATCAGGATATCACACCCCCTTTTCCCAGTCCATCAAAAGGGCGCCCCTCCGGTTGAGAGAGGCGCCCTTTCTGCATAGCGCGGCAAAAATCCCGGCAAACCCCGAAAATGGAAAAAGAACGTTGGCTTTTTCCATGGGTTTGTGGTAAAATAAGCAAATAAGTGGGTTCTGACGGCGCATCCCGCTGCCGCCTGAACCGCACTGACAATTGGCTAGAGAAAGGCAGGCTACGACCATGTGCGGATTCGTTGGATTCATCGACGGCGGCGACACCCTCCAGGATGAGGGCGTGCTCCGCTCTATGACGGACGCCATCCGTCATCGGGGCCCGGACGATGCAGATTATTATATGGACGGCTCCATCTCTTTGGGGTTCCGCAGGCTCTCCATCATCGACTTGGATGGCGGCAGGCAGCCCATTTTGAACGAGGACGGCTCCAAGGTCCTCAGCTTCAACGGAGAGATCTACAACTATCAGGAACTGAAAAAAGACCTGCTGGCAGCAGGTCATGTGTTCAAAACAGCTACGGATTCTGAAGTGCTGCTCCACGGGTATGAGGAGTACGGTCCCGGCTTGTTGAACAAGCTGCGGGGAATGTTCGCCTTTGTCATCTGGGACAAAGAAAAGCGGGAGCTTTTCGGCGCCCGGGACTTCTTCGGCATCAAACCCCTGTATTATACGAAGATGGGGAACACCTTCCTGTTCGGCTCGGAGATCAAGAGCTTTTTGCACCATCCCCACTTCAAAAAGGAATTGAACGAGAAGGCGCTGGAGAATTACCTCTCCTTCCAATATTCCCCCGGTCCGGAAACCTTCTTTAAGGATGTTTACAAGATGCCCCCCGCCCACTATTTCCGCTATCAAAACGGAAAAATGGAGATCACCCGCTATTGGCTTCCCACCTTTGATGCGGAGGAGGACAAATCTCTGGATTACTGGGTGGACGAAATTGAAAAGACCTTTGACGACTCGGTAGAGGCCCACAAGATCTCCGACGTGGAGGTGGGCTCCTTCCTGTCCTCCGGCGTGGATTCCAGCTATGTGGCATGCTCCGCGCATGTGGACAAGACCTTCACCGTGGGCTTTGACAACGGCACCAAGTACAACGAGATCAGCTACGCCCAAGAGCTTTCCGAGCAGATCCCGGTGAAAAATATCAGCAAGATCATCACTCCCGAGGAGTTCTGGGGCAATTTCCCCAAGATTCAGTACCACATGGACGAGCCTCTGGCAGATCCCGCCGCAGTAGCCCTTTACTTTGTGTGCAATCTGGCAAGCCAGCACCTGAAGGTAGTGCTCTCCGGCGAAGGCGCTGACGAGATCTTCGGCGGGTACAACATCTACAAGGAACCCCTGGAGATGCCCTGGTATGACAAGATCCCCTTCCCCATCCGGCGGCTCATCGGCAGCATCGCCGGGATGCTGCCCGCCCATCGTGGGCTGAACTTCCTGGTGCGGCGGGGCAAGCGGCTGGAGGAGCGGTTCATCGGCAACGCTTATATGTTCACGCAAAAGGAGCGCCAGGCCATCATGAACCACACCACCGGCGCACCGGCTCCCGAAGAGCTGTGCAAGCCCTACTATGACATGGTAGCGGACAAGGACTCCGTGACCAAGATGCAATTTGTGGATTTGAATATGTGGATGGTGGGGGACATCCTCTTAAAAGCCGACAAGATGAGCATGGCCAACTCCTTGGAGCTGCGGGTGCCCTTCCTGGATAAGAAGATCATGGCTCTGGCCGGGCGGATTCCCACCAAGTACCGGGTCAACAGCGAGAACACCAAGTTCGCCATGCGCAAAGCCGCTCTCCGCCGGATGCCTGAAAAGTGGGCCGGCAAAAAGAAGCTGGGCTTCCCGGTTCCCACCCGGGTGTGGCTGAAGGAGGAGAAATATTACAGCATCGTCAAGGAGGAGTTCTTGGGCGAAAACGCTCAGAAATTCTTCCACACGGATAAGCTTGTGAAGCTTTTGGACGACCACAAGTCCGGCAAGGCCGACAACAGCCGCCGGGTGTGGACGGTGTACACCTTCCTGGTGTGGTACAAGCAGTTTTTCAGCGAGGAAAAGGCCCAAGCGTAAGCTGCCGGCTTCCCGCCAGATGAAATGGAAATGAGGTCCGAAATGGAAATGAGTCAGGAAATTGCATTTCAGCCTGTCCTTTTGGGCAGCGATATCAATGTTTACGGAATGGCGCGGTCCTTCCACCAGGAATACGGTGTGAAATCCGTGGCCATCGGCAAGGGAATCCTGGGGCCCTGCACCGCCAGCAAGATCGTCACCGTGGAGGTGGTGGAGCCCAATCTGGAGGACGACCAGGTGTTCGTCAAAACCCTCCTGGAATTCGCCAAGCGGTATGAGGGCAGCGGCAAAAAGCTGCTCCTGGTGCCCTGCGGGGACAACTACATCAAGCTTTTGGTGCGCAATCAAGACAAGCTGCGGGGAACCTATGTGTTTGAGTGCATTGACGAAGAGCTTCTGATGCGGCTTTCCATCAAGGAGAGCTTTTACCAGGTCTGCACGGAGCATGGCTTTGCTTTCCCCAAAACCACCACTTGCTCCTATGAAACCTACAAGTCCGTGGAGCTGCCCTTTGACTTCCCGGTGATCATCAAGCCCTCCAACTCCGTGGCTTACTGGAACTGCAGCTTCCCCCACAAGAAAAAGGTCTTTGTGGCCCAAACCCGGGATGAATTCAACGCCATTCTGGACGCCATCTACTCCTCCTCTTACAATGACCACCTGATCCTGCAGGAGTACATCCCCGGGGACGACAGCAATATGCGGGTGATGAACTGCTATTGCGGCCGGGACAAAAAAGTGAAGCTCATTGCCCTGGGCAACGCCCTGCTGGAGGAACATTCCCCCGAGGGCATCGGCAGCTATGCCGCCATTGTCAACGGCTACGACGAAAAGCTGAGCGAGATGATGAAGAATTTCCTGGAAGGCATCGGCTATGTGGGCTTTGCCAATTTCGATATGAAGTATGACCATCGGGACGGCACCTACAAGCTCTTTGAGATGAACCTGCGCCAGGGACGCAGCAGCTATTTTGTCACTGCTGCCGGGTACAATCTGGCCAAGTGGCTGGTGGACGATGTGATCTATCACAAGGAGCTGCCCTGCACAGTGGCCACTAACAAGGTCCTGTGGACCATCATTCCCGAACGGATCATCTTCCAGTATGTGAAAAGCGAAAGCGCCAAGGCTGAGGCAAAGGCCTTGATTAAGGCCGGAAAGGTGTGCCACTCCTATTACTATGAGGGGGACCGGTCCTTTAAGCGCTGGGTACACTATCGGAAAAACCAATTCCATTATTACGAGAAATACCGGCGGTACTTCGGCAACAAGGGACTGCGTGACTGAGCCGCCAAGGAGGGATGCTATGAAGAACCTGGGCATCATCGGCGGCATGGGCCCCATGGCCACTGCCTATCTGCTGGAGCTTATCATTCAAATGACCGACGCCAAAACCGACCAGGAGCATCTGAGCGTCATCGTGCTGAACAATCCTCAGGTGCCTGACCGGACTTCCTATATTCTGGACAGCTCCAAGCCCTCTCCCCTGCCGGTGCTGGAGCATATGGCCCGCACCCTTCAGGGCATCGGCGCCGGAGTGCTCTGCGCCCCCTGCGTCACTTCCCATTACTTTTATGAGGAGCTGACGCACAGCGTGGACATCCCCTTTGTCCACATGGTGAAGGAGACTGCTCGGGAGCTGCGGCTGGCGGGCAAGCAAAAGGCGGGGATTCTGGCCACCACGGGCACGGTCCGGACCGGCCTGTTCCAGCAGGCCCTGGAGAAGGAGGGCCTTTCCTGGGCAGTTCCCAGCGAGGCTGTTCAAAAGCTGGTCATGTCGCTGATCTACGACGACATCAAGGCCGGTAAGCCTGCGGACATGGGGAAATTCCGCCGCGTCAGCGACCAGCTCTTTGACGCAGGCTGCGATTGTATCATCCTGGGCTGCACGGAGCTGTCCTTGGTGAAAAAGGACACGCCCCTGGGCCGGGGGTATTTGGACGCGCTGGAAGTGCTCTCCAAGCGCTGTGTGGAGGCCTGCGGCGCTCCCCTGAAGGCCCAATATGACCGTTTGATTTCTTGATTTAGAAGGAGGACACTGCCCATGTGCGGTTTTGTGGGATTTATCAACACCCCTGTGGCGGCCGATCCCCAGGCTGTGGTGAAGGCCATGGCCGACCGGATCATCCACCGGGGTCCGGACGATGCGGACTACTATGTAGACCAGGGCGTTTCCCTGGGATTCCGGCGGCTGTCCATCATTGACTTGGAGGGCGGGCGTCAGCCCATTCTCAACGAGGATGACTCCAAGGTGCTTCTCTTCAACGGGGAGATCTACAATTTTCAGAGCCTGCGGGAGGATCTGCTGCAAAAGGGTCACACCTTTAAGACCCACACCGACTCCGAAACCATTCTCCACGGATATGAAGAGTACGGCAAGGAGATCCTCAAAAAGCTGAGAGGGATGTTTGCCTTTGTCATTTGGGACAGGGAGAAAAAAGAGCTCTTCGGCGCCCGGGACATCTTTGGCATCAAGCCCTTCTACTACTATAAGAACAACGGGGAGTTCCTCTTTGGCTCGGAGATCAAGAGCTTCCTCTCCCATCCCGGCTTTGCCAAGGAGCTGGACGAGGAGAGGATCCCGGAATACCTCTCCTACGAGTATATCCCCTATGAAAACACCATTTTCAAGAATGTGTTCAAGCTGCCGGGCGCTCACTGCTTCACCTACAAAGAGGGCAAGCTCTCTGTGGAGCGGTACTACCGAATCCGCTACCGCATTGAGGAGGACAAGTCCCTGGAATACTGGGAGGACGCCATCCAGAAGGAGTTTGAGGAGAGCGTTGCCATGCATCAGATCTCTGACGTGGAGGTGGGCTGCTTCCTGTCCTCCGGCGTGGACTCCAGCTATGTAGTGAAGGAGATCAGCAAGGGCACCAAAAAGGTAAAGACCTTCTCTGTGGGCTACACTGAGGAAAAGTACAGCGAGCTGCCCTACGCCCAGGAATTCTCCAAAGCTGTGGGCGTGGAGAACATCTCCAACAAGGTCACTGCCGACGAGTTCTTTGACGCCGTGCCTCTGATTCAATATATGTTGGATGAGCCCCTGCCCAACCCCTCCGAGATCCCCCTGTACTTTTTGGCAAAGAACGCCCGGAAGTATGTGAAGGTGGTGCTGTCCGGCGAGGGCGCGGACGAACTCTTCGGCGGCTACCCCATGTATCTGCAGGGCGGGCATTTCGCCCAGTACGCCAGGAAGGTCCCCCGCCCCGTGCGGAAGCTGGCTGGCGGCGTGGCCAAGCACCTGCCGGAGTTCAAAGGCAAGCACTTTATCATCCGGGGCGGCATGGAGCCCTATCAGCGGTTCATGCGGGCAAACTATGTATTCACCAATTCCGCAGAGCGCCAGAAATATCTCAAACGGCCCATCACCTCCCAACTGCCCGAGGAGTACAGCAAGCGGTATTTTGACGAGGTAAAGGAGCTGGACGAGCCCACTCAGCTGCAGTACGTGGATATGCACACTTGGATGATCTACGACATCCTGCTGAAGGCGGACCGGATGAGCATGGCCAACTCCCTGGAGCTGCGGGTGCCCTTCCTGGACCGGAAAATGCTGGAGCTATCCTGCCGGATCCCCAGTCGCTATCGGGCGGACTGTCAGAGCGAGACCACCAAGAAGGCTCTCCGGGCGGCAGCGCTGAAGCAGCTTCCGGAAAAAACAGCACGGATGAAAAAGCTGGGCTTCCCCGTTCCCCTGTCCGACTGGCTGCAGGAGGACAAGTACTACAACAAGGTAAAGGACGCCTTCCAGAGCGACATCGCGGAGAAGTTCTTCGTCACTCCCGAGCTGATGAAGCTTTTGGATGACCACAAGGAAGGCCGGGCAAAAAATATGCAGAAGATCTGGTCCTTCTACTCCTTCATTGTCTGGTACGACCAATTCTTTGTAAAAAACTGAATGCTTGCAAAAGGAGCTGTTGCGTAAAGCAACAGCTCCTTTTTTGACGGCGCATTTTCAAGCCCCGTTCCTTAAGATTCCAGCTGATTCACCGTACTCTCCCGGTCAATGGTGATGACCGTGCGATAGGAGGGGTCCAAGGTTTTGACGGCCTGGTCCATCCGGCCCTTGATCTGGGCGTCGCTCTCTTTGAGGGAGAAGGGCACTGCCATATCAAACACCACATTGGAGTGGGTGACTCCCCACACCACGCGAAAATCATGCATGGCCGTCCCAGGATAGACCACCTGCAGCAGCTTACCCACCTGTTCCCGCAGGTGATTGGTGCGCTCGTCCCCGGTGACAATGGGGTCGAGATGGATCACCAAATGAATGCCCAAATCCCGCTGGAAATCCCGCTCAATATTGTCGATCACATCGTGGCTCTCCAGAATATCCCGCTCGGCAGGGACCTCGCAGTGAACGGACGCAAAGCACTTGCCCTCGCCGTAATTGTGGACTGTCAAATCGTGGATGCCGAAGATCCCCTCGTAGGAGAGGATCTTATCATAGATGGTCTTGACCAACCCGGCGTCGGGCGCCATGCCCAACAGGGGATTGGCCGTCTCCATAATGAGCTTCACACCGGAGACCACAATAAACGCCGCCACGCAAAGGCCCAGAATTCCATCCAAGTTTACGCTGGTCACCCGGGTAATCAGCGCGCCCACCAACACAACAGAGGTGGAGATCACATCGTTGAGGCTATCTCGGGAAGTGGCGTACACGGTGTCGGAATGAATGGTCCTGCCCACGCTGCGGTAAAAGAAGCACTGCCACAGCTTCATCAGCACGGACACCGCCAGAATCCCCAGGGCAAACAGGCTGAAATCAGCGTCCTCCGGGGTAATGATTTTTTCCACAGAGGTCATGCCCAGTTCCAAACCCAGGAACAGCACAATGAACGAGACGATCACTCCGGCTAAGTACTCAATCCGGGCATGGCCAAAGGGATGCTCCTCATCCGCCGGCTTCCCCGCCAGCTTAAAGCCCACCAGCATCACAATGGAGGATCCGGAGTCCGTCAGGTTGTTCACAGCATCCGCCATCACAGCCACACTCCCGGACACAAGCCCCGCCACAAGCTTGATGACAAACAGCAGCAGATTGGTGGCAATCCCTACGATGCCCGCCACCTTGCCGCTCCGTTCCCGCACCTGAGGCTCATCCTTCTCTCCATAACCCGGTACAAATGCTTTCATAATTGCTGAAAACAAAATCTGGTTTCCCCCTTCTCTCGTATGGAATCATCCGGTCTCCCGGACTGCGGGAAACCTTATCTCACAATGCTGTTTCCATCACTGTCAATGGCCACAATCAGCGGAAACTCCCGCAAGACCAGCCGCTTGACCGATTCGCACCCCAAATTCTCAAAGGCGATGACCTCCGCACGCTCGATGCACTGGGCAGCCAAGGCCCCGGCCCCGCCAATGGCGCAAAGATACACCGCGCCGTTCCGCTTCATGGCCTCAATGACCTCCGGGCTGCGCTTGCCCTTTCCGATCATACACTTGAGCCCCAGATCCAAAAAGCGAGGAGTATAGGGGTCCATCCGTCCGCTGGTGGTGGGCCCGCAGGAGCCGATGGGCAGCCCTTCCGGAGCAGGCGTAGGACCTGCATAATAGATGGCAGCACCATCCAGCTGATAGGGTGGCTCCTCCCCCCGGTCCAGCATCTCTGTAATGCGCTTGTGGGCCGCGTCCCGGGACGTGTAGCACACCCCGGAAAGCAGCACTCGCTGTCCGGCCCGGAGCGTGGGGGCCAAAGCCGCCATGTCCTTTGTATTTATGCGCACCGCATCCGCCATATCACTTCTCCCAGAAAAACTCGATGTACTCCCCCACCGGGCCATAGCAGAAGGCAATGCGGATGGGCGTGCCCAGGGCGTCCGTGTCATTGGGCTCAATGGCGATTTCATAACCGGCAGCCCGCACCCGCTCAATCAGCTCATCCACTTTTGTGGTGGCAAAGGCAAGGTGATCGATGGCGCCGCCCCGGGACGCCGGAGCCTCACCATTCAGGATCTCCATGCAGGTGTTGTCCCCGCAGGACACCATCAAACAGGGATGGGCAGGATCGCCCCAGCTCCGTGTGATTTCCAGCCCCAGGGTCTGTGTATAAAACTCCACTGTCTTTTCGTACTGCTCTGCCGTGGGACGCAAAGCGATGTGATGTACCCCGTCAATCCATTTGCTCATCAGATAGTCCTCCCTAATTCTTTTTCTCACAAAAAAAGGGATACCGCAATGCGGCTCCCTTTTCTCAACTGTGTTACGGCTTACTTCCTGTTAAAGATGGACATGATATCCGTAAACGTATCGTCGTCATCAATCACAGCAGGATCTACGCGAGGCTCCGCCACACGCTCCACAGAACGAGTAGAACGCACGGAGCTGCCGGTGTTGGCAGACACTGCGGGCGTGGAACCGATAAAGTCCTCGTCGTCCAAATCCATATCCACATCCAGGGAACCGACCTTGGGCTTATCGCCCTCGCTGCCCACAAAGCCCGTGGCGATAACGGTAACGGACATCTCATCCTCCATATTCTCGTCAAAGGTAGCGCCCCAGATAATGTTGGCGTCCTCGTGAGCGCGCTCGGTGACGATTTGGGAAGCAGTGTCGATCTCGTCCAGAGCAATGTCCGGGGAGGATGTGATATTGATGATAACACCGCGGGCGCCGGCGATCTTGGTCTCCAGCAGGGGGCTGGAAATAGCGGCCATTGCAGCCTGCTCCGCCTTGTCCTTGCCGCTGGCGTGGCCCACGCCCATGTGAGCGTAACCAGCATTCTGCATAACGGACTTCACGTCCTCGAAGTCCAGATTGACAATGCCGGGGAGCTGGATCAAATCGGAAATGGACTGCACGCCCTGGCGCAGCACATCGTCCGCCACAATAAAGGCGTTGGCCAGAGTGATGCGCTCCTCGCTGACCAGCTTCAAGCGCTCATTGGGGATCACCACCAGGGAATCCACATGCTCCCGCAGGGCGGCAATGCCCTTTTCGGCCTGCTCCATACGGCGGCGGCCTTCAAAGGCGAAGGGCTTTGTAACAATGCCCACAGTCAACGCGCCCTGTTCCTTGGCAATCTGAGCAACCTTGGGAGCGGCGCCGGTGCCAGTGCCGCCGCCCATACCGGCGGTGATGAACACCATGTCCGCATCCTTCAGGGTGTTGGCAATCAGTTCGCGGCTCTCTTCCGCAGCCTTCTCGCCGATTTCCGGCTTGGAGCCGGCACCGCGGCCCTGCGTCAGCTTTTCGCCGATCTGAATCTTCACTGTGGCCTGGGAGCGCTGCAGGGCCTGCTTATCTGTGTTCATACAGACAAGCTCCACACTGCGAACACCGGCGCTGGCAATGCGGTTTACGGCGTTGCCGCCGCCGCCGCCTACGCCCACCACTTTTATAGTCTGAGGAGTTTCATCGAGCAGGTTGTCAACTTCAAAAGGCATGTTAGTTCCTCCTTGGCTTTTTACGATACTCTATCTTGGTGTAAAGCCCATGGCATTACGTTTTTTCTAGGATGGTATATAGTATAATTTATCACTTTTCCAGATGAATTTCAAGGAAATTCTGAAAAAAACCCGCTGTAAAGGCGAAAGTTTTCCGGAGCAGCCTTGTTGCTTGGAAAAGTGTACAAGAGCTCAGGGAGCCGCAGCGGAAAAAGCAGCAGTTTCGGCAGTCCTCAGCCGGTGAAGATCGTGTCGGGGATCTCGCCGCCCCGGTCGCTGCCGGAGCTTTCCTCACTGTCGGAAGGATCTTCGCTGCCAGTGCCGTCCTCATCCTGGTCCTCGCCGCCCGTGGCTTCCTCGCCGCTGGAAGTGTCTCCGCTGTCCTGCTGGGAGGAGCTGGTCTGCGCCGCATTGGAGGTCCCCTCTGTAAAGAACATCTTCTTCACATCTGCTGCCACGGTCAAATCCAAAGTACCTGTGGCATCCGACCCCAATTTTGGGATCACCTTGTTCAAGGAGGTTTCCAATTTGTATTGCAGCCCCACTGTGCTTCCCATGAGGAAGGTGATCCTTCCTTGGTAGTTCATGGTGATGTTGTAAAGGTCTGTCAGATCCAGCGTGGTGAAATCCCCTGCCGCACCCAGGTCCGTCAGGGTCGTCAGGACCTCTTCAAAGGCCTGCTGGCGCTCTTCGTCCTGGACCTTCACCTTGCCGCCCGGCACAGGCTCCGTCAGCACCAAGCCGGTCACCTGCAGCACCCCGTCCGGAGGCTCCGTCACCTGCTCCAGGATCTTGCCCGTGGAGCTTATGGTGAACCACTGGCTGCCGCTTGCCACACACGCGGCCGTCTGCGACCCGGTGATGCGGATCTCCAGCGTACTGGGGAAATGACGGATGATCTGTGCATCGGCAATGTAGGGCAGCTTTTCCTCCAAAGCCTGCTCTTGCGGAGCCGTGGTGAGCAGAGCCAAATTGTCCCCTGCTTCATACCCGCAGATCTCCAAAATCGCGGCTTGCTCATAGACCGTGTCCCCTGTCACTTCGATTTCACGCACCTTGAACACCAAAAACACGCAGGCAAAGGCAGTGATCGCCACCATGAGCAGCAATGTCAGCGTCAGCAGGAACCGCCGCGCCCCTTTGCTCAAGGGCTTGCGGGGGCGGCTCTTTCCAGGCGGCCTTTGGGGAGGACGCCTTCTGTTTGGCGGACGCTGTTGGGACTGCCTTCCTCTGGGAGGAGGGGTCCTGCCGCGGCCCCGCTGCTCCGTGGAGGGAGGCCGCCGGTTTCGGGAGGGCGGGGGCCGCCGCCCTCCCTGCCCAGGACGCTGTTCCCGCCGGGGAGCAGGCCCGTCAGAACGGGAATTGATATCTATAAACTCATATCCCTCCCAAGGATCTCTGGGAGTTCGTCTTCCCGCCATGGCATTCCCTCCTTTCCACATTCCTGTTCTTTATGAGAGGTCATCCACCTCTCGGATATGGGCGCCCAATTCTGCCAGGCTGCCCGCTAAGTCCTCATAGCCCCGCCGGATATGCTCCACGCCGCCCACCTGGGTGCGGCCCTCTGCAGCCAAACCAGCCACCACCAGGGCAGCACCTCCCCGCAGGTCTTGAGAGATCACCGGCGCGCCCTGCAGGCGCTCCACGCCTTCCACAATGGCCACTTTGCCCTCCACCTTGACCTTGGCGCCCAAGCGTTCCAAGCCCTCGGCGTGCTTATAGCGGTTCTCAAAAATGTTCTCCACAAAAATACTGGTCCCTCTCCCCACCGCGGCCATGCTCATCACCACCGGCTGGGCGTCGGTGGGAAACCCCGGATAGGGCATGGTGCGGATATGCCGCACCGCATTGAGTCTGGGAGGAGCCATGATGTTCAACGCGCTGCCCAACTGCCGCACGGCACATCCGGATTGCTCAAAGGGAGCCAGCATGGGCAGGATATGGGTATTGTCCACGTCCAGCAGGGTGATGTTCCCGCCGGTCACGGCAGCAGCCGCCATGTAGGTCACAGCGGCAATGCGGTCCGGCATGACCGTATACTCGCAGCCGTAAAGCTCCTTGACGCCGTCGATGATGATGCATCCTTCTCCCGCCCCGTAGATTCTGCCGCCGCACCGGTTGAGATACGCCGCCAAATCCGCGATCTCCGGCTCTCGGGCCGCGTTGGCGATCACCGTGGTGCCCTTGCCGCACACCGCCGCCAGAATCACATTTTC
The DNA here is from genome assembly GCA_963559705.1 of uncultured Acutalibacter sp. Lineage (GTDB taxonomy): Bacteria > Bacillota > Clostridia > Oscillospirales > Acutalibacteraceae > Acutalibacter. The sequence continues at coordinate 37,561 of CAUWLU010000004.1, read as the reverse complement.
TGTGGCGCCCACGCTGGGAAAGGCCAAAGATATGTACGTCCCGCAGATTCCCCCCGGCGCCTGGCAGTGCAGGCACCCGCCGGATTCCTCAATCTCGATCCCCAGCTTTTGCAGCGCCTCGATGTGCAGATCGATGGGCCGGGGCCCCAGCTCACAGCCGCCGGGGAAGCACAGCTCCGCCTCGCCGCAGCGGGCCGCGATCGCCCCCAAAAACACGATGGAGGAGCGCATCTCCCGCATCAAGTCCGGGGGGACCTGACAGCAGGTCATGGAATTTTCCACCACCAAGCTGTCCCCCTGCCAATAACAGCGGCTGCCAAGATGCTCTAAAATACGCACGGCAGTCTCCACGTCCGAAAGCCGGGGACAGTTGTGCAGCACCGTCTGTCCCCGACACAGCACCGTGGCCGCCAGCAGCGGCAGCGTGCTGTTTTTCGCACCCTGTACCTTCAGCTCCCCCCGCAGCTCTGCGGGACCGTCAATGACAATCATACAGAACACCTCACCCAATTCAGCATACGCCATACTATGAGGCGCAGCCCCTTCGGGTGAGAAACGGTCATTTGCCGGCCGCTGCTTTGATCACGCGGTAGATCCTGTCGTTGGCGTCCAAAACCTCCATCTTCCCGGCATTCTCCCCCAGGGATTCCAGCCGCTTGGGGTCGGAGAGGATGCTCTGCACCTTCTCCCACAGCACTTCGCCGGTCAGGTCCTTCTCCTCAATGATCTCTGCCGCGCCCCTGCGGACCAGGGCCATGGCATTGTGGAACTGATGGTTCTCCGCCACATTGGGTGAGGGAATCAGGATGGAGGCTTTGGCCTTGGCTTCGATCTCGGTCAAGGTCATGGCGCCCGCCCGGCTGATGACAAGATCTGCCGCCGAGAGACACTGGGGCATATTGTCAATGTACTCCAGCAGGCGAACCTGCGGATTTTCCGCCGGGTCCAAGCCAAATTCCCGCACCTCGTCCAGGAACTTCTCATCGTGGGCGCCATAGCCGTGAATGTGCTGGAATTCGCCTGTTTTCGCACTCTGGGCCAGCATATAGGCCGCCGCCCGATTCACAGCGGAGGCCCCCAGGCTCCCGCCAAAGGAGAGTACTACCGGCCGGTCATCCAGCCCAAGGGCTTTGCGGGATTCCTCCCGCTGAGCCGCCAACACTTCTCCCCGCACGGGGTTTCCCGTAATCACACAGTTGACGGAAGAATCAAAATATTGCTTCGCATCGGGCACTGCCAGCATGACCGCCTTCACGGACTTTGCCAGCATCCTTGTGGTGACCCCAGGGTAGGCGTTGGATTCGTGAATGACGCAGGGAACCCCCAGCTTCGCCGCCTCCCGGATCACCGGGCCGCTGACATAGCCCCCGGTGCCCACGCACACATCCGGGGCAAACTCCTTGATGATGCGCTTGGCCTCCGCACTGGCGGTGAACACCCGCACCACCGTCTGGGCGTTCCGAATCAGGTTCTTGGGGGTCAGCTTCCGCTGGAATCCGGAGATATGCACGGTTTTCATCTCCAAGCCGGCCTTCGGCACCAAACGCTCCTCCATGCCGCCTTTGTTTCCCACATAGAGGATCTGGGCGTCCGGCTCCTTTTGCAGCAGATAGCCCGCCGCCGCCAAAGCCGGATTGATATGTCCGGCAGTACCGCCGCCGGTGAATAGAACTTTCATTGCTCCCACTCCCTTACAGTCTCTTTTGTCGGCTCAAGTCTTTTCTAAATTGGATCTCCGTGAGATTCCCAGCAGCACGCCCATCTCTCCCAGCAGCATCACCAGGGAGGTGCCTCCATAGCTGAAAAACGGCAGGCTGATGCCTGTGTTTGGCAGGCTGTTGGTCACCACGCAGATATTCAGCACCACCTGCAGCCCAATTTGGAAGGTGATCCCCAATCCCAGCAGCCGCCCAAAGGCATCCGGGGCATTCACCGAAATCACATAGCCCCGCCAAATCAGCAGAGCAAACAGCACAATAATCACCAAAGCGCCAATGAGGCCAAGCTCCTCACAGACAATGGCGAAGATGAAGTCGTTTTGAGGCTCCGGCAAATACAGGTACTTTTGCCGGGACTGTCCCAGCCCCACGCCCAACAGCCCGCCGGACCCAATAGCGTACAGGGACTGCCGGGTCTGATAGGTCTGGTCCGGGTCCACGGTCTCCGACCACGGGTCCAGCCAAGCGTCAATACGCTGGCGCTGATAGCCGCCCTTGATAAAGAACACATACATCAGCAGGGCCGCCAGCAGCAGAACTCCCAGCACGAACCACCGGGGCCTGGTACCGCCCACAAACATCATGGAAGCGCCAATAAACAGAATAATCAAGGTGCCGGACAAATGATTCTCCAGATAGACCATCCCTGCAAACGCCAGCAGGATCGCCCCAAAGGGAGCCACACCGTAAAAGAAGGTGTTCATCTTCTCCAACCGGTGAGAGATCAAGTGGGCAAACAGCAGGATGATTGCAAATTTAGCCACCTCGGAAGGCTGGAACTCCAGCGGGCCAAACCGCAGCCAACGGGTTGCATCGCCCACCCGTTTGGCAATCTGAGTGAGATGGGCGTACCGGCAGATCAGCAGGAACGCCAACAGCGCCGCGGACACCACCGCCAGCAGCGTGGCAAAGCGCTCCAAAGCATGGTAATCCACCATGGAGATGGCCAGCATACACGCCACGCCAAAAACCGCAAAGCCCGCCTGCCTTCTGATGAAATAATAGCTGTCGCCTTGGTAATAGTAGCTGTTGGCATAGCTGGCAGAAAAGAGCATCACCAGGCCAATGGCCAAAAGCACCAAAATCAACACCAACAGATGGGTGTCCAAGCCGGCGCCCAGGTAAAAGAGTCCGCTCTTTTCCCCGCGGCGCGGCGCCTCCTTCTTTTTGGGGGCATTTCCTCGGGGGGGATGATCCGCCGGGCGGGGCCTGGTGCCCGGAACCCGGCGCAGCCCTCGGGCAGTTCTGCCTGCACTGGCCATAGCAGCCGCTCCTTTCTTCCAATCAATTTACTGGTTGCATCGCAACACTTCTATTCTTTCCCAGCACCGGCCGGAAAACCAAGCTTTCAAAAAATCATACGCCGAAGCTGACGCACAAAATGGCGATCGCGCCGCCCAGCAGCGCCACCAAGCCGAACACCAGGCAAATCTTCACCTCGCTCCAGCCGCACATTTCAAAGTGATGGTGGATGGGGCTCATCTTGAACAGCCGCTTTCCATGGGTAGCCTTGAAATAGCTGACCTGCAGCACCACAGAGAGGATCTCGCAGATATAGACAAAGCCCACAGGCAAAAGCAGCAGGGGCAGGTCCAGGCCGAATGCCAGCGCGCATACCACGCCGCCCAAGAACAGAGAACCGGTGTCCCCCATAAACACCTTGGCAGGATGCCAATTCCAAATGAGGAACCCCACGCAGGCGGCAGCGGAAGCCAATCCCAGAGCCGAGAGCCCTGTCATGGACAGAATCCCCCCGCAGACAGCCAGGGACAAAAAGACGAAAAAGGACACGGTGGTGTTCAGTCCGTCAATGCCGTCGGTAAAGTTCACCGCATTGACCATCCCCACAATCGCTACTGCTGCCAAGGGATAATAGAACCAGCCCAAATCCACCTGGCCCACAAAGGGAATGGTCGTGGTAGTGCCGTCCCCCGCTGCTGCGGTGGAAGCCAAGTACGCCGCAGCCACTGCAAATTGAAGCACCAGCTTTTGCCGCTCCGTCAAGCCCAGATTGCGCTTCTTCACAATCCCAATGTAGTCATCCATAAAGCCGATGACGCCAAAGGCCACAGCCATGCCCAAGCCGGCAAGCGCCTTGACCTTGAGCAGCGGCGTTTCCTCCACCCCGATGGAGTAGAACAACGGCAGGCACGCGATCACAGCAACGGTCGTGCCAAGAATGAACATCAAGCCGCCCATGGTGGGAGTGCCCTGCTTGCTCTTATGCCAGCTTGGGCCCACCTCTCGAATGGTTTGACCAAACTTAAGCTTGTGGAGAAAAGGAATCATCCATTTCCCCAACAGCGCTGTGATTGCAAAGGCGATCACCGAAACCATCAGATACAGCATGCCTTTCATTGTTCTAACCCCTCTCGTTGATTTTCCGTTGTTTTGCTTTCCAAATCAGCCCGCAGTCACCACATTCTCTCCGGTCTCCGCGTTGACGTTATCCACAAAGTACAGGGAGATCACAGTGCCGTTTTTCACCTGCTCCCCTTCTGCGATGCTTTGGGAGGTCACTTCCGCAGTGGAGGCCGCAGAACCGCTGACGCTGATCTGCAGGCCGTTGATGCTGGCAAGATAGCTGGCGTTGGTCACATCGTAACCCACAAAATTCGGCACCGTCACATAGGTGGAGGACTCGTCGTATCCAGTCGTATAGAGGACCACCTTGCCATCCTTCGGCACTGCGCCTCCTCCCTCCGGCACCTGAGCGGTTACGGTGGCTTCTCCGTCGTCCTCATCGCCAATGACTGCGTAGGACAGCCCCGCGCTCTCCAGCTTCTCATAGGCGTCCTTCAGCGTCAAGCCCGCCACTGTGGGAGCCACGGTATCCAGCGCGGCATATTCCTCCTCGCTGTACTGTGCCTCAACGCCCAGATAGGGAAGAATCTCCTCCATCATCTTGGCAAAGTACGGCCCTGCCACAGCATTGCCGCCCGTATATCCGCCGTTCTCCTCGCCATCCGGCTCGTCAAAGAACACCAGCAGCGCGTATTGGGGGTCCTCGGCCGGAGCAAACCCGCAATAGGACGCAATGTACTCCATGGGCTGCGAACGGTCCTCGTTCCATTTGTCCATCTTTTCCGAGGTGCCGGTTTTGCCGCAAACACGGTATCCGGCCACATATCCGCCGGTGGCGGTGCCATGCTCCACGTTCTCCCGCAGGATATCCACAATGGCAGCGGAGGTTTCCTCGCTGACCACCTGGCGGCGATAGCTGGTGTCGGCGGTCTTAATGATATTGCCCTCCTGGTCCACCACCCGGTCCACCACATGGGGGGTGACCAGGTAGCCGCCGTTGGCAATGGAGGCCGCTGCGGTAATCATGTGCACCGGGGTGATACTAAAGTTCTGGCCAAAGGACTCCGTGGCCAGGTCCACAGCCACGTTGGCCATATCGGACACACTGTGGTACAGCGTGGTGGCCTCGCCGGGGAGATCAATCCCCGTACTCTCTGTAAAGCCGAAGGCTTCCCGGTACTTGCCGAAGGTCTCAGCTCCCAGCAGCTGGCCGATATGAATAGCCCAAGGGTTGCAGGAGTTGTACAGCCCCTCCCGGAAGCTCTCCATTCCATGACCGCTGTGCCGCCAGCAGTGAATGGGCTCGTTCCACCCCTCCACTATGATGGAGCCACCGCAGTTGTAGCTGCTCAGCTCGCTGACCACACCCTCCTCCAGGCCCATGGCATAGGTACACATCTTAAACACCGAGCCGGGATAGTAGGTATCGGAAACCGCTTTATTCCGCCACTGCTTCAGCTGCGCGGCATTGTATGCTTTATCCTGCTCCTCGCCGGACAGGGCGTTGATCTCTGCCTGCAGGTCCTCGTCATAAATGGAGAACGGGTCATTGGGGTCGTAGGTGGGGGTTGCAGCCATGCCAAGGATGGCACCGGTATCCACATCCATCATAATCGCCACAGCGCCGTTTTTCACCTTGAACTGGTCCACACCCTCTGCCAGATATTTCTCCAGGACGCTTTGAACCGTCTCGTCAATGGTGAGCACCAGGTCGTGGCCGTTTTCAGCCTCCACATATTTCTCATATTCAAAGGGCATATCGGTGCCCAGCGCATTTTGAGAGGAGATCAATCTTCCCGCAGTGCCCCGCAGCTCGGCGTCATATTGCAGCTCCAGCCCTTCCAGCCCCTGCCCGTCCGTTCCGGTAAAGCCCAGCACAGTGGACGCCACCGTGCCATAGGGGTAATAGCGCTTATAGTCCTCGATCAGCCGCACACCGGCCGAGAGCTCGTTCTTCTCAAGGAACTCATTGATCTCATCCCGGACGTCCGTCTCCACCCGGCGCTTCAAATAGACAAAGTAGGCGTTGCCCTGGGTCTTTTCATAGACTGTCTCCTCGTCCATATCCAGAATCTGAGAAAGGCCCTGCGCCACGGTGCGCCGCGCAGCCTCCGGGTCCTTATAGTCCTTAAAGTAAGCCGGCTCCAGCACCACGGTCCAAACGCTGGCGCTTTGAGCCAGTGTTTTTCCGGTAGCGTCATAGATGGTGCCTCGGGTAGCACTGAGCGTCGTGCTGCGCAGGCTTTGATTCAGCGCCGCCTGGCTCAAGTCCTCCCCGCGAAAGATCTGCCAATGGACCAGGTTGACCACCACCCAGCCAAATCCTAAAAAAACCAGGCACGCCACCAAAAACGTCGCCTTTTGACGCATATTCCATCTCTTTTTCTTTGACAAATCGCATCCACCGCCCGTCTCTCTGTAACACTCTGCCGCTCGCAAAAAGTACAAGCTCAGACTGTTCTTGGTTCTTCTCTCTTTACAACCACTTCCCGCACTATCTGTATTCCACCCTCACCCTCGGTAGCACACGGCTTCTAAGGGCTTTTTATAAATAATACCATAAATTCCCGATTTCCGCAAACAAACGGCGGCCCGCGTTCCCGCAGGCCGCACCCTTGTACGCCGGGTGCAAGGCACCTTAGAAAACCCGCACGCCCCACCCCAACAGCGTTTATTGAATAAAACCCCATAGCTTCCGCAGAGCCAAACCGCCCCGCGGCCACACGCAAAAGGCCACTGGCGCCTTATTGGAACCAAGACTGCACAGTTGCCCACAGCTTCTCAAAAAAAGAACCGCCGCCGGCCTCTCGGACCACCGTGCCCTGGTCCTCCTGCACAGAGTCCACATAGGTGACCTGACCGCCGACCACCTTGCTCATCCCCAGCTCGCTTTGAGCATACTCCTCCACCGCAGCGCCATCCATTTTTTGAGAGGCTTCCATGTTCAGCTGAATTTCCAAGCTTTCCGCCTCTTGCAGCTTCTGCGTGGTTTGGTTGATCTCCTCTGTCAGCTCCGTCAGCTGCACCTGGTTGTAGATCACCATTGTCACCGTGGAAAACATCACCCCGCAGGCCAGCACTGCCGCCATGGTCCGCAAGGGGTGACGGCGGGGCTTTTTGGCCTTGCGCTGCTCTTTCCCGGGAAGCTCCACCACATTTTCCTTGGGCTTCTCCCTGCGTTCCCGCTGCGGCTCCTCCTGGGGCTGGGTGTTGTCCCATCGAGGCGCATCTGCGGCGGCATCCACACTCTCTACCCGGTGTTCCTCGAACAGAGAGAAATCATAAGCTTCTGTTGAAAATCTGGACATACTGTGTTCCTTTCCTGATACCAAGGTGCCGGCCTTTACTCCTCCGGCAGCTTTTCAATCACACGCAGCCGTGCGCTGCGCGCTCTGGGATTTTCTGCAATCTCCTTTTCCGAAGGGGCCAAGCCCTTCCTGTAAAGCAGCTTCCCCTGCGGCTTCCTGCCGCAAACGCAGACAGGGAAATCCTTGGGACAAATACATCCCTGGCACCATTGCTGCATCTGCTGCTTGACGATCCGATCCTCCAAGGAATGGAAGGTGATCACGGCCAATCTGCCGCCGGGCTTCAGCAGTTCAAAGGCTGCTGTCAAGCCCTCCTGCAGCCTGTCCAGCTCGCCGTTGACAGCGATGCGCAGCGCCTGAAAGGTGCGCCTGGCCGGATGGCCTTCCGCCCGCCGCACTGCTGCGGGCACGGAGGCTTTCACGATCTCCGCCAGTTGAGCCGTGGTCTCGATGGGCGCCTGCTCTCTCGCCCGGACGATCCCCTGGGCGATGCGCCTGGCGCTGCGGTCCTCGCCATACTGAAAAATGATCGCGGAAAGCTCCTGCTCTCCCAAATTGTTCACAAGCTCTCTTGCACTGGGCCCCTGCTGGCTCATACGCATATCCAGTGGAGCGTCGTGGTGATAGGAGAACCCTCTCTCCGGTGTGTCCAGCTGATAGGAGGACACGCCAATATCCAGCAGCACCCCGTCCACGGCAGGGATGCCGTTTTCCCGAGCAATCTCCCCCATCTGAGCGAAATTGCCCTGTACCCGCAGGGATTGGGAATATTTCCCCAACCGCTCCCCTGCGGCCTTCATCGCGTCGGGGTCCTGGTCTATGGAAAGCAGCCGCCCTGTGGTCAGTCGCTGCAGAATGGCCTCGGAATGGCCACCCCCGCCCATGGTCCCGTCGATATACAAACCCTCCGGCCGAATGTCCAGAGAGTCAATGGTCTCCTCAAACAATACCGGTTTGTGGTGAAATTCCATCATCACACCTGCTTTCTGTTTTCTTTTAGAAATCCAGCAGGCTCATGGACGCCTCGATCGCCTCGTCCGTCTGGCTTTCGTTGTAGGCGTTCCACCGGGCGGTATCCCATATCTCCGCCCGTACCGCCGCTCCGATCACGGTGACATCCTTCTCCAAGCCGGCATGCTCCCGCAGGTTTTGGGGAATTAGAATCCTCCCCTGCTTGTCCGGCTCCACCTCTGCGGCGCCGGAAAAGAAATAGCGCTGAATTCCCTTTCCCTGGGAAAGTGGCATGGCGGCAACCTTTTCCACCAGCTTGTCCCACTGGGTTTGAGAAAGCAAAAACAGGCAGCCGTCAAGACCCTTGCAGACATAAAATTTGTCCCCAAGGTCCTCTCGGAACTTGGAAGGAACCGTGACGCGGCCCTTCAAGTCCATATTATGTTGATACTCGCCTGTCAACATAAGCGCTTTTCCCTTTCCTCATCCAGGGGGCTCCAGGCATCCGGAGGCACTTTCACCCACCGGCCTGCCACTTCGTGGTACAAATCACCACCATTACCCACCTGATGCCCTTTATTATAGAACATCCTCACCTCAAAAGCAACCCAGAAATGCTGGAAAACCCAGGAATTATGCGGGGTTCGAAGGTTTGTTCGACTTTATGGTGTGGGAACAAAAATTCCCCTCACTACATTTAGTGAGGGGAATCATTCACATTATTAGGTTTTAGATATTTTTCACGAAAAGTTATTCTTAGATTTGTTGGTTGCGCTGGGAGGCTTTGATGCTCTGTCTGGTTTTACGCAGCTCAGCCAAATTCTCCGACAAGGAGTCATCTGTACGACGCATCAAATCATCCACATAATCGTTGCTGGCCTTGCGCATCTCTTTAAACTTCTGCTGAGCCTGCGCGATCAGCTCATTGGCCTTTTGCTGGGCCTGACGGACGATCTCCTCCTGATCCACCAAGGCGCGCGCCTTTTCCTCGGCCACGCGGATGATGGTCTCCGCCTCCCGCTGAGCCTCGCTGATAATCTGGGAACGGTCCGCCACAATCGCCCTTGCTTTCCGCACCTCAGAGGGGATCTCCTCCTTGATCTCGTCCAGAATCTGCCGCACATCTTCGCCGTCCACAAAGACCTTGCCCTGGAACAGGGGCATTTTCCAGCCCTTGTCCAGAACATCGTACATCTCGTCGATCAGATCCTCAATGGTAGCCCGATTATTGCTCATGGTGAACCCATTCCTTTCTTCTCTTGCACTGTTCTTTCCCGCAGAGGGGCGTTTTCTTTTCAGGCTTCCCCGCCCGAAAAGCCGCAGACAGCCCGGTCACGTTCTGCCGCAAAGTCTGTCCTGAATGGTCTTTAACACACAAGCCGGCACAAACGGGGAAATATCCCCCCCAAAGGCCGCCACCTGCTTGACCATGCTGGAACTGAGAAACATATTCTCCGCGCTGGTGGCCAAAAACATAGTCTCCAGCTCCGGATTGAGCTTCTTATTGGTCAGCGCCTGCTGAAATTCATATTCAAAATCCGACAACGCCCGCAGCCCCTTGACAACCACCATGGCGCCGCGGCGTCTGGCATAATCTGCCAGCAAGCCGTCCACCTTGTCGATCTCCACATTTTTCAGGCCTTCGGCCTCTACCGCCCGGCCCAACAGCTCCATGCGCTCCTCTGTGGAGAAGCTGGCATGCTTGTCCGGATTTACGGGAACGCCCACGATCAACCTATCAAAAATTCTGCTGGCCCGCACGATGATATCCAAGTGGCCCAGGGTAACCGGGTCAAAGCTGCCCGGGTAAACGGCAAGTTTCATGGCATATTCTCCTTACGAAGCGGGATCACTCTCCGGTCTCCCCGCTCTCCTCCCGACGCTGGTAAGACGTGAGCATGATCTTCCCATACCGATAGCTGCGGAACAGCTCGAACTCCCCCGCAGTCTCCGGCAGCGTCTCGTCCTTGGGATGCTCGCAGAGGATCACCCCGCCGGGATTCATCCTCTGGGCCGTCAAAAGCAGCGCCCGTTCCAGCAGCCCGGAGTGATAGGGCGGGTCCAAAAAGGCGATGTCGAAGCGTTCCCGGCAGCCGCTTAAATAAGCGGCAAAATCAGAGCCGACCACCTTGGCCCGATCCCCCATCCCAGTGGACTGGACGTTCTTTTCCACCACTCGGACGGACTCCTTAGAGGCATCCACAAACACGCACAGCACAGCGCCCCGGCTGAGAGCTTCCAGGCCGATCTGTCCCGAGCCGGCAAACAAATCCAGAAACCGCCTGCCCTCCAATTGAAATTGCAGGATGTTGAACAGGGATTCCTTCACACGGTCGGTAGTGGGGCGCACCTGCTCTCCTTCCAGTGTGATCAGCTTTTTTCCTCTTTTGGAACCGGTGATGATCCGCATGACATCTCTCCCAAATGAACTGTGTATAGATGGCTATATCCGCCTTATTATCCCACCAATCGGAAAATCTGTCAACTATTTGGCGGAATTTCCCCGGATTTTCCGCCCTCCTCCCCCGCCTCGGGATGGAAAAATTCCCAAACCCTGCGGGCGGCGGGCTTTGTCATGCCGGGGGCGCCTTCCAATTCCACCAAATCGGCCTCGCTGATGGCGGTGACTGTTTTGAAGTGGCGCATCAGCGCCTTGGCCCGAGTTTCCCCAATGCCGGGAATGGAGGTCAGCGTGGAAGAAATCGCCGCCTTTTTCCGCTGCTGCCGGTGATATCCAATGGCAAACCGATGCACCTCGTCCTGGATGGAGCTGACCAAAGTAAAGGCCCTGCGGTTGGAATTGATGGCGATCTCTCCCCCGGAGAGGGCGATTGCCCGCGTGCGGTGCTTGTCGTCCTTCACCATGCCGAACAGAGGGATGTCGAAGCCCTGCTCGTCCAGAATGGGCTGCACTGCCGCCACATGACCCTTGCCGCCGTCCAGAAGGATCAGATCCGGCAGACGGCCGAAGCCATCCTGCTCCCCTTTGCGCTGAGAAGCCTTGTACTCCTCCAGCCGGCGGCGGATCACCTCCCGCATGGAGCCGTAGTCATCCTGTCCGGTGACGGTTTTGATCTTGAACTTGCGGTACGCTGACTTCAACGGCCTGCCGTTTTCAAAGACCACCATACCCGCAACGTTTTCCCCGCCTGCCAGGTTGGAGATGTCGTAGCTTTCAATATAGGCCGGGACCTTTTCCAGGCCCAGCAGCCTCCTCAGCTCGTCCAGAGCAGAGGCGTCCCTGCCGGAGTTCCCTGTCTGACGGGCGATGTTCTCAGCGGCGTTTTTGCGGCACATCTGCACCAGCTGCGCCTGATCCCCCCGCTGGGGCACCAAAATCTTTACAGCCTTCCCCCGTTTCTCTGACAGCCAGCGGGAAAGCAGCTCCAGGTCCTCCACCTCCCCGTCCAGCACCACCAAGGGCGGCACTCGGTCGCGGATGGCGTAATATTGCCGCAGAAACTCCGAGCGGGCCTCTGCATCCGGTTGACAGCCCTCTGTGAGAAAGCTCTCCCGATCGCTGAGCTTACTGCCCGTGAACCGGAACACCTCAAAGGCCGTATGAGTCTCCCCCTGGGCCAGAGCAAAGACATCCTGCTCCTCCACCCGGCTTGCCACCACCTTTTGCCGGGCGCGCATGGCCTCGATGGCATTGATCCGGTCCCGCAGCCGGGCAGCCAGCTCGAACTCCAGGTTTTCCGCAGCCTGCTCCATCTTTTCCGTGAGCACCTTCACCGAGGTGGAGCTGCCCCCTTTGATAAAGTCCAGCGCCTCCTGAAAGGCTTCGTTGTACTCCTCTTCCGTGACCTTGCCGCGGCAAGGTCCGCTGCACTGCTTGATATAGTAGTTGAGACAGGGCCTGTCCTTGCCGAAATCCTGGGGGAATTTCCGATTGCAGTTGGGCAGCTTAAAGATCTTCTGGGCAGAGTCGATGGTCTGCTTGATGGACCAGGAGCTCATATACGGCCCGATATACGCGGCGCCGTCGTCCTCCACCTTTTTCACCTCTGTGATCCGGGGCCAGGGGCCGGGACTGACGCGCACATAGCTGTAGCCCTTGTCGTCCTTCAGCAGGATGTTGTACTTGGGCTGATTCTGCTTAATCAGGCTGCTCTCCAGCACCAGGGCCTCAAACTCGCTGTCACAGACAATGTATTCAAACCAGTCCACATTGGAGACCATCCGCCGCACCTTGTTATCGTGGTTCTTTTCGGAACCAAAATACTGGCTGACCCGGTTTTTCAGGGCCTTTGCCTTGCCGACGTAAATGATCTCCCCGCTTTTATCGTGCATCAGGTACACGCCGGGACTGAGCGGGAGCTTCATGGCCTTGCGGCGCAGTTCCTTTTTCTTCTCAGCTTGATCCATGCCGCCACCACCTCACAAAACTTGTGTACGAAAAAAGCACCGCTGCTACGCGGTGCCTTTCATTTCCTGACTACAAACTCACTCGGCAAAACCAGAATTGACCAGTTCCACCAAGGCGTCCACAGCCTGCTCTTCATCCGCGCCATCAGCGATGATGCGGATGGAAACGCCGCCGACAATCCCCAAGCTCAGCACACCGAGAAGGCTCTTGGCGTTGACCCTTCTCTCTTCCTTTTCCACCCAGATAGAAGACTTGAACTCGTTAGCCTTCTGAATGAAAAAAGTAGCCGGACGAGCATGAAGGCCGACTTGATTCTGAACCAAAACTTCTTTAGCGCACATGCAAATTCACTCTCCTACGAATTTATAAAGGGTTTTCTGCCACCGTAAAAATAGTCTAACGGATGCAAAGTACTCAGGATTTGGTTTTATTATAGCATATTTCCTGCCGCCGTCAACACGCATTGCCCATTTTTGGATTCCTGAACAGCCGCAAGGTCCAGTTTTCGCCTCTTGTTTGTGCAAGTTGTGATGATTGTGGAAAACTTTTTGCTTATTGTGACTTCTTTCACAAAGTCTTTCCACCATATACAGTATTTCCAAACCAAAAAGAGCATAGGAGCTTTTGGACCTGTCTATACAACAACCGCATTTATCCGGAAAATTTCAGCAGCTTCCCTCCAACTTGCTCAACAGCCTTTTGTCCTCCTCAGAAAGCTCCAAGCATTCCCACAGATCCGGCCGGACGCGGCGGGTCACCTCCAGGGCCTGCGCTCTCCGCCAGCTCTCCACATTTCCGTGGTGGCCCGAGAGCAGCACCTCCGGCACAGCGCGGCCCCGCCACACCTCGGGGCGGGTGTACTGGGGATACTCCAGCACGCCGGAATAATGGCTCTCCTCCGTAAAGCAGGCCTCCTCAGAAAGCACCCCCGGCAGCATCCGCGCCACTGCGTCGGTGAGGATCATGGCGGGCAGCTCCCCGCCGGTGAGGACATAGTCCCCCACCGAGATCTCCTCTGCCTGATACGCGTCCAAAAGCCGCTGGTCCACCCCCTCGTAGTGACCGCATAGCACCACAAGGCCCGGCTCTGCCGCCAGCCGCTTGGCATCCGCTTGGGTGAGCACCTTCCCCCGCGGAGACATATAAAGGATATGCGGCTGCTGCCCTAAATGTTCATAAAGCTGATCGATCCCTTGGGCAAAAGGCTCTGCCATCAGCAGCATCCCCTTTCCGCCGCCGAACACTGTGTCATCCACACGCCCCCGGGGATCTGGTGAAAACTCCCTCAGCTGGTGAAGGCAGACCTGCAGCAGGCCTTTCCGCCTGGCCCGCCCCACAATGCTGTGCCCCAGCACCGGAGGGAACATCTCCGGGAACAGGGTGAAAATGTCCACCCGCATTTAGGCTTCCTCCCCTTCCTCGTCAAAAATGCCGGGAATGGGCAGCAGCTCAATGACGCCTCTCTCCAGGCTGATCTCTTTGATCATGTGGCGGACCGCGGGGAACAGGTACTCCTTGCCGGAGGCATCCACAATGCGGTACACATCGTTGGCGCCGGTGGGCAGGATCTCCTTGAGCTCGCCGTACTCCCTGCCGGTATTGCCGTCCACAGCCTTCAAGCCAATGAGATCCTGCAGGAACACCTGCCCCTCTTCCAGAGGGACCTCATTGCGGTCAATGTACAGCACCTTTCCCCGCAGGGCATCACCCTGCTCCACCGTGTCCACGCCCTGCAGCTTTAAAAGCAGCCGGCCCTTGTGGACCCTGGCAGAGAGCAGTCCTGCGTCCCGTTTGCCGCCGTCAAAATAGAAATGCTTGGCCTCTAAAAGAAACTCCGGAGAGTCGGCCCAGCACTCCATCACCAATTCTCCCCGAATGCCGTGGGTCCGAACAATTTTTCCCGCTTCTAAAAATGGCTGTTTCATCCAATCCCTCCCATGGAATCCGCGTAAACAAAAAAGGGCTTGCGCCCTTTTTACTCAGTCGATCTCGACCGCGATCTTCTTGTCGCTGCGGGTAGCTGCGGCGCGCATGACCACGCGAATCGCCTTGGCGATGCGGCCCTGCTTGCCGATGACCCGGCCCATATCGTCCTCAGCCACATGCAGGTGATACACTGTGGTGCCATTCTCCTGCTCTTCGCTGGTGACAACGATCTCCTCCGGCTTATCCACCAGGCCGGAAGCGATAGCTTTCAGTAATGCCTCCATCGTGCTGCTCCTTTCAAAAAGCTGGGGCGCCGTCAGCGGCTCAGATCACGCCGTGCTTCTTGAACAGAGCCTTCACGGTGTCGGTGGGCTGTGCGCCGTTGGCCAGCCACTTCTTGGCCTTCTCGGGGTCAACCTTCACAACGCTGGGCTCCTCCATGGGATTGTAATAGCCGATCTCCTCGATGAAACGGCCGTCACGGGGGAAACGGGAATCCGCCACCACAATACGGTAGAAGGGAGATTTCTTCGCGCCCATTCTTCTCAGTCTGATCTTTACTGCCATGATTCATTCCTCCAAATTCAAATTTCATTAAGTGTCCCGGAACTCCGGGCAATATTGTTCACGGGGCACGCCCCGGCAATATCCCTATACTTTACTTAAAAGGGCAGATTGGGCATCCGTCTCCGCTTGCCCTTGCCCATCCCGCCAAACTGCTTCATCAGCTTCTGGGTCTGCTTGAACTGGTTCAGCAGGCGGTTCACATCCTCCACCTTCATGCCGCAGCCCGCAGCAATGCGCCGCTTGCGGGAGGCGTTGAGGCAATCCGGATGGGAGCGCTCGTATGGCGTCATGGAAAGGATAATGGCCGCGCTTCGGTCCATCACCCGATCATCGATGTCCACATCGTCCAGCTTGTTGCCCACGCCGGGCAGCTTAGAGAGAATCCCCTTGATGGGGCCCATCTTCTTCACCTGCTCGAACTGCTCCAGCAGATCGTTGAGGTCCATCTTGTTCTGCATCAGCCGCTGGGCGGTCTTTTGAGCCGCCTTTTCATCCAGCTTCTGCTGAGCGTCCTCAATCAGGGTGAGCACATCGCCCATCCCCAGAATACGGCTGGCCATGCGGTCTGGGTGGAACACCTCGAGATCGCTGATCTTCTCGCCGGTACCTGCAAATTTGATGGGCTTGCCCGTCACAGCCTTTACAGAGAGCGCCGCGCCGCCGCGGGTGTCGCCGTCCAGCTTGGTGAGGATGACGCCCGTGATGTCCAGCAGATCGTCAAAGGATTTTGCCACATTCACGGCCTCCTGGCCGGTCATGGCGTCCACCACCAGCAGGATGTCCGTGGGGTGTACTGCCTCCTTGACCCGGTGAAGCTCCTCCATCAAGGCCTCGTCAATCTGCAAACGGCCGGCAGTATCAATGATGACGTAATCGTTGCCGTAGTCCCTGGCGTGGCGCACTGCCTCCTGAACCGTGAGCACCGGGTCCTGGGTGCCCCGCTCAAAGACGGGCGCACCGGCTTTTTCGCCCACCACCTGCAGCTGCTTGATGGCCGCCGGACGGTAGATATCCCCAGCCACCAACAGCGGTCTGTGCCCCTGGGATTTCAGCTGGTAGGCCAGCTTTGCCGTATGGGTGGTTTTACCAGCACCCTGCAGGCCGCACATCATGATGATCGCAGGAGGATGCGCGGGCATTTTCAGCCGCTCCTCGCTGCCGCCCATGAGGCTTGTCAGCTCCTCGTTGACGATCTTTATCACCATCTGGGCGGGAGTCAGACTCTCCATCACCTCAGAGCCCACCGCACGGTCAGAGATCTTTTTGGTAAATTCCTTTGCGACCTTGTAGTTGACGTCCGCCTCCAGAAGCGCCAAGCGCACTTCCCGCATGGCTTCCTTGACGTCCGCCTCGGTGAGCTTGCCCTTGCTTCTCAGCTTTTTAAAGGAATTGCTGAGTTTTTCTGCCAAACCCTCAAATGCCACCGGCTTTCCCTCCTGGAATGAAATTGATACGTCCTGTCCCCGGCAAGCGTTACGCCTCCACAGAGATCTCCTGGGCACACTCCAGGATCTTCGCCGCATTTTGATCAATGCCGGTCACCTGGCTGTTCTGTTCGTTTAGCTCCTGAATGCTCAAGGCACAGTCGCAAATCAGCGTCAGCACCTTTTGAATCTCTTGGAAACGCCGGGCCAGGCCCAGCCGGTCCTCCATCTCCAAAAGCTGCTGCTCCGCGCGCTTGATGGCGTCCCGCACGCCCTGGCGGGTGATCTCCCTGTCCTGGGCGATCTCTGCCAGAGAGAGGTCCTCGTTGTAATAGGCGTCCACCACTTCCCGCTGGGTCTCTGTGAGCATATCCCCATAGAAATCCAACAGAAAGCTTATCCGCAGATCTTTCGCCATTTCACAGCACCTCCCTGGGTTTTGAAGGACCCACCCGCAATATGTAAAGCGAATTTCTTTACAGCATAAGGAATTATACACGATTCCCGCCGCTTTGTCAACACAGACTGCAAAAAATTCAATGTTTCTCTCAAAAGCCCCTCCTTTTGCGAAAACTCTTGACGGAAACAGCAGATTGCCTATAATAAGCAATGAAGATTCGAAGCAAGGAAAGGATTACATACCATGTTATATTTCAACTGCGATTACACCGAAGGCGCCCATCCCGCCATCCTGGAAAAGCTCTCTGCCACCAATTTGGAACAGACCATTGGCTACGGCGAGGACCCCTACTGCCAAAAAGCACGGGAGCTTATCTGCCAAGAATGCGGCAGGGATGATCTGGACGTTCATTTCCTGGTGGGCGGCACCCAGGCCAATTTCACAGTGATTCGGGCGGCGCTGCGGTCCCATCAGGGCGTGCTTTGCCCCACCAGCGGCCACATCAACGGCCACGAGACGGGCGCGGTGGAGGCCACCGGCCACAAGGTGCTTTCTCTGCCCTGCGGCCCGGAGGGCAAGCTCACCGCCCAGCAGGTGGAGCAGGCGGTGAAAGCCCACTGGTCCGACGAAGCCAGAGAGCATCTGGTGCAGCCCAAGATGGTATACATCTCCCACCCCACGGAGAACGGCTCCCTCTACTCCCTGGCCGAGCTGGAAGAGCTGAGCAAGACCTGCCGGGAATTGGGGCTCTATCTGTTTTTGGACGGCGCCCGGCTGGGCTACGGCCTCACAGCCCGGGGCAGCGATGTGTCCCTGGAGGACCTGGCCAGGCTGTGCGATGTGTTCTACATCGGCGGCACAAAGTGCGGCGCGCTCTTTGGCGAAGCAGTGGTCATCGCAAATCCCGATCTGAAAACGGACTTCCGCTACGCCATCAAGCAGAACGGCGGGATGCTTGCCAAGGGACGGCTGCTGGGCCTGCAGTTTTTGACCCTCTTTGAGGACGGGCTGTATTACGACATTTGCCGCGGCGCCAACGAGCTGGCCTACCGCATTGCCAGCGCCTGCCGGGAAGCGGGGTTTGCCTTTTTCGCCCCTTCCCCCACCAATCAGCAATTCCCCATTTTCCCCAACCGTCTGCTGAGCCGCCTGCGCGAAAAGTACGCGGTTTCCATCTGGGCCAAGGTGGATGAGGAACACACTGCCATCCGCCTTTGCACCAGCTGGGCCACCCGAGAGGAAGCTGTAACCCAGCTCATTGCCGATATCCGGGAGCTGGGAAAAGAGCTGTAAAGCTCCTGCCCCCGCCGCGGACCGGCAGCGTCCATCTGCGGCTTTGAGCGGACAGCCTAAAAAAAGCGGTCAGAGCATTCTGCTCTGGCCGCTTTTTCGCACCTTCTGCGGAAAAACCTCACAGCTTCAAGCCCTGGTAGCTCTCCTGAAGGACCGCGCAGGAGTCTGCGAACTTTTGCTGCTCCTCCTCTGTCAAGGACAGCTCCAGCACCCGGTCCACGCCATTGCGGTTGACGATGCAGGGAACGCCCGCATAGACGTCCCGCTGGCCGTATTCTCCCCGCAGCCGGGCGCTGACGGTAAGCACGCTGTTCTCATTGGAAAGTACGGCGCGGACGATGCGCACCAGGGACATCCCAATGCCGTAATAGGTGGCCCGCTTTGCTTCAATGATCTTTTGAGCAGCGTCCCGGACCTCCACGCTGATCTTCTGCATTTCCTCCAAACAGAACTTGCCGTTGGAATCGGCGCAGATGTCCGATACGGATTTGGTGGCCAGCATCGCCTGGCTCCAGGGCACAAATTCACTGTCGCCGTGCTCGCCGATCACATAGGCATGGACGTTTCTGGGGTCCACCGTAAAATAATCCCCCAGCAGGTACCGCAGCCGGGCGGTATCCAGCGTGGTACCCGTGCCGAACACCCGGTTGGAATTGAAGCCCGACAGCTCGTAGGTCACCCGGGTCATGATGTCCACCGGATTGGTGGCCACCAGAAAAATCCCCGAGAACCCCGAATGGGTGATGGGCCCGATGATGGACTGGAACACCGCTGCGTTGCGCTTCAGCAGATCCAGGCGGGACTCCCCCGGCTTTTGGCTGACGCCGGCGCAGATCACCACAATGTCGGCATCGGCGCAGTCGCTGTACTCTCCGGCGTAAATCTTCATGCTGGAAGGCGCAAAGGCCACGCCGTGGTTCAGATCCATGGCTTCGCCTTCAGCCCGGTGCTTATCAATATCCACCAGCACCAGCTCGTCGCAAAGCGCCTGATTCAAGGCAGAATAGGCAAAGCTCATCCCCACCATACCAGTGCCGACCAGCACGATTTTCCGTTTGTTCAAGATCATCCTGTTCACGCTTCCTTTCTACTAATGCGGGACGTCCCGCGTTATTTTTTTAGTCTTCCCAAAAAAATCCCCTCTTTGCTTCTGTTCTATTCTACCGCATTTTCCCAGGAAAAACAACAAAAAGAAGAATTATTTTTACTTTTAAGCAAGCCAGCAGTATTTTCTTATCCGACTGCTCAAAGAGGCCCCACAAAGCGACAGGACCCTCCTTCCGCCAGGGATATAATGGGACCCAGGAGGGATGGCGATGACCGTTTACGCGGATGTGTTAGTGATCGTCAATCTATACGTGGACTTTCTCCTGCTGTGGTGTACCAAACGCACTCTGCATATCCGGGGGAAACCCTGGCGGCTCACCGTGGGCGCCCTTCTGGGAGCCCTCTGCTCTTTGGAGTGCTTGATCCCGCAGCAATCCTGGTGGACCTCCCTCCTGTGGGGGGTCCTCACCGCAGTGCTCACCACCTCGGCTGCTTTCCTGCCGCTTTCCCGAAGGGGATTTCTCCAGGCGGCGCTGTGCTTCTGGGCGCTTTCGCTGGGGCTGGCCGGATTCCTGCTGTTCCTCATCCAGCTCCTGTCCCCCAGAAGCCTGGCTGTGGTGGGCCACGCTGTTTACTTCGATCTGTCGCTGCCGCTGCTGTTCCTTTGCACTGCCGGTGCCTATCTGGTGTTTTGGACCTTCCAACGGCTGTTCCATCGGGAGGACCTCACGCCACGGGTGTGCCAGGTGGAAATCTGCCTGGACGGAAAAAGCGTTGTCCTCTGGGCAAAAGCCGACACGGGCTGCGCCCTGCGGGAGCCCTTCTCCGGACTTCCGGTGATGGTGTGTCAGGCGGTAGCTCTGAAGCAGCTTCTGCCGCCAGAGCAGGAGGCCGCCCTCCTGCCGGGCTATCGGCTCATTCCCTTTGAGAGCTTGGGAGGAAACGGCCTGCTTCCGGGGTTTCGCCCCGAAAGCGTCCGCCGCTACCCAACAGGGACTCCGGTCCGCTGCTATGTGGCTTTGTGGGACCGGCAGTTCCCCAACCAAGAGTTCCAAGGGCTCTACGGTCCGGACCAATTCCCAGAGCTGGCAGATGAAACCAACCGATAAAAAGGAGGTCTTACCATGAAGCTTTCCATGTTCTCCTGGGTCCGCCAGGTATTCCTGCGGATTTTCGCCCGATGTCCCAAGGGTTGTCACTACATAAACGGCCCGGAAGCCCTGCCCCCTCCTTTGACCAAGGAGCAGGAGAGCCAAATCTTTAAAGAGATCCGCCAGGGGACGCCCGGCGCCAGAGAGCCGCTCATCACCCACAATCTGCGCTTGGTGGTGTACATTGCGAAGAAATTCGAAAGCCCCGGCGCCAGCGTGGAGGATCTGATCTCCATCGGCACCATCGGTTTGATCAAGGCGGTAAACACCTTCCAGGTGGAGCGCAACATCAAATTGGCCACCTACGCTTCGCGGTGCATTGAAAACGAAATCCTGATGCATCTGCGCAAAAGCACCCAGCTTCGGCGGGAAATCTCCATCGATGACCCCTTAAACGTGGACTGGGACGGCAATGAGCTGCTGCTGTCCGACCTGCTGGGCAGCGACCCCGACATGGTAAACCGGGACATCGAGCAGCAGGCAGAAAACGCCATGCTCCACAAGGCGGTGGAAAAGCTCTCCCCCAGAGAGCGGAAAATCGTGGTGCTGCGCTTTGGGCTGGGGTCCGGACGGGAGCATACACAAAAGGAGGTGGCAGATCAGCTGGGCATCTCCCAATCCTACATCTCCCGGCTGGAAAAGCGAATCATCCACCGCCTGCGCCGGGATTTGGAAAAAGCCGGCTGATAACATAAAAGAACCCTTGCCGCGGGAATCGGCAGGGGTTCTTTTGCGAAAGAAGAATCCTCAAGGGTGAGATGGGAACGTTCTCATCCCTTGCGCTTGTGAAAACGAAACAAAGAACTCAGCAAAGACTGGGGCCGCTCCAAAGAACGCACGTCCTCCTGGAACATCGCCACCGGCTGAATGCCATTTTGCACCACAAATGCCCCAGTGGACCGCTTGGCAAACCCGGAATACTCATAATCTCTTATGGAAACTGGCTGCTCCACAAAATTGAACATAATGCTACTCCCTTTCTTCCGCAAAGCAGTGGTTGGAAAATTTGTGTTTTTCTGAAGGACAACCGTCCTCTAATCGGATGGTTCCTTCCCTCTTAATGCACTTATATTTTAGCATATCCTTGCCCAATTTTCAACATCTTTATGTGTTTTTTACAAAAAATCATAAAAATTGAAAAAATTCATTTTTCTTTCCACAACCCACGTTTTTCAGTGAGAAACACATTCTTTCTGCATCCCGCTGATTTTGGAATTGCAGATACTCTGATCCTGCATCACAGCAAAGCAGCACAAGGCAAAAAACTCCCGACAGGAGTTCGCTTTCCTGCCGGGTATCTTGTTTGTCATGCCCGCTGGCCATTCCAGGGCGGCTCCGCTAAATTCCGAACCAGAACCCCCTGTTCCCTGGCGTATTGCGCCGTGTACGCAGTGCCTCCTGTTTCCTGCACCAGATAGCAAATACAATAGGCGCTGTGGTCCACCATATACCGATCCCTCTGGTGCATGACCCCTCTGCGATAGCCCTCTGCCATATAGACCACCTCGTCCGCCTGGCGCAGCAGGCTGCGGTATATGGCGGCGTTCCGCTGACTCCACTGCTCCTCCTGGCCCACATAGGGCAGCGCCAGCACCAGCCTCAGATTGGAAAGGCCCATGGCGCGCACTCGCAGAACCTCTTGGGCGGCTATGGTATCAAAGCCCAGCGCCCCCCCAGCAAAAAAAGTCCCCACGCCTTCCTTCACTAAGGCAAGGATCTCTTCCCGAAGCCTACGCCGCAGCCAAAGAATATCCTGTTCCGAAATCCGCCGGTGGCCTGTAAAGCAACAGCTTGTTTCCCGTTCCAAAGAGAATCCCCCTTTCTTTTTTCACCTTTTTTAGAATACCAGGCAAGGGCCGGAAAGTCAAATGCAAACAAAAAGCGGCCCCCGAAGGAACCACTTTTCCGCAATCTTAAAACAAAACCGAAAGAATCTCTTACTTGGTGCCCTCGTAGACAGCCACAGCGCAAGCCACAGTGGCGCCCACCATGGGGTTGTTGCCCATGCCCATCAGGCCCATCATTTCCACGTGAGCAGGCACGGAAGAAGAGCCTGCAAACTGGGCGTCGCCATGCATACGGCCCATGGAGTCGGTCAAGCCGTAGGAAGCGGGGCCGGCAGCCATGTTGTCGGGATGCAGGGTACGGCCGGTGCCGCCGCCGGAAGCCACGGAGAAGTACTTCTTGCCGTTCTCCAGGGCCCACTTCTTGTAAGTGCCGGCAACCAGGTGCTGGAACCGGGTGGGGTTGGTGGAGTTGCCGGTGATGGACACGTCCACGCCCTCAGCCTGCATGATGGCCACGCCTTCCAGAACGTCGTTGGCACCGTAGCACTTGACAGCAGCGCGCTCGCCGTCGGAGAAGGGCTTGGTCTCCAGGACCTTCAGCTCGCCGGTGAAGAAGTCGTACTCAGTCTTCACATAGGTAAAGCCGTTGATGCGGGAGATGATGTAAGCAGCGTCCTTGCCCAGGCCGTTGAGGATGATGCGCAGGGGCTCTTTGCGGGCGCGGTTAGCGGTCTTGGCAATGCCGATAGCGCCTTCCGCAGCTGCAAAGGACTCGTGGCCAGCCAGGAACGCAAAGCACTTGGTCTCATCGCGGAGCAGCATAGCGCCCAGGTTGCCGTGGCCCAAGCCCACGTTGCGCTGCTCGGCCACAGAGCCGGGCACGCAGAAAGCCTCCAGGCCGATACCGATTGCTTCCGCAGCGTCAGCAGCGGTCTTAACACCCTTCTTGATGGCGACGGCGCAGCCCAGCGTATAGGCCCAGCCGGCGTTCTCGAAAGCGATGGGCTGCACGCCCTTTACGATCTCATAGGGATCGAAGCCCTTGCTTTTGCACAGCTCCCGGGCCTCCTCGAGGCTGCCAATGCCATATTCGGCCAGGCATTTCTCGATTTTCGGCATTCTTCTTTCCTTGCCTTCAAACATGACGTCATTAGCCATTTGCTTGTCCTCCTTATATCAATCCGCGTGGGGAATTATTCTTCTCTGGGGTCGATGTACTTGGCAGCGCCGTCGAACCGGCCGTACTGGCCAATGTTGTTCTTGTAGGCCTCATCGGGAGAAACGCCGTGGCGGATATCCTCCAGCATCTTGCCCACCTTGACAAACTGATAACCAATGACCTCGCCCTCTTCGTCGAGAGCCATCTTGATGACATAGCCTTCGGCCATTTCCATATAGCGCACGCCCTTGAGCCCGGTGGAGAACATGGTGCCCACCTGAGAACGCAGGCCCTTGCCCAGATCCTCCAAGCTGGCGCCAACGGGCAGGCCATCCTCAGAGAAGGCGGTCTGGCTGCGGCCATAGGCCAGCTGCTTGAAGATCTCGCGCATGGCAACGTTGATGGCGTCGCACACCAGGTCGGTGTTCAGGCACTCCAGCAGCGTCTTGCCGGGGAGGATCTCCGCGGCCATAGCTGCGGAATGAGTCATGCCGGAGCAGCCCAGGGTCTCCACCAGAGCCTCCTGGACAATGCCCTCCTTCACGTTCAGGGTCAGCTTGCAGGCGCCCTGCTGAGGAGCGCACCAGCCTACGCCGTGGGAAAGGCCGGAGATGTCAGAAATCTGGTAGGATTTGACCCACTTGCCTTCCTCCGGGATGGGAGCGGGACCATGATGGGGACCCTTCTTCACCGTGCACATATTTTCCACTTCATGGGAATAGTTCATATTGGTACTCCTTTCGGTTTCAGTTTTCTTCCGGGCCAGCCATGCCGCCCGAAATACCAATCTCTGTTCATTATAATCGGAAAAAGCTTCTTATTCAAGGGCTTTGCCGAAATTTTAACAGCCTTGTCACACCTCCGCCATAACCTGGGCAGGGTCCAGGGTCAAAGAACCGTCCTCCCGCACAAAGCAGGGGATGCCGATTCTGCCCTCCTCCCGCGCCTCAAGCAGCTCCCGGCGGGTATCCCGCAGCTTCAAAAACGCCCGCAGGTTCTCCGTGGAAGCCGTGATATCCACATACTCATAGCCGGCAAACCCCTTCTCCTGAAACAGCGCCAGGGCCTCCCGGCAATCCCCGCAGATCTCCGCGCCGTAAAACGTCACCATGTATCCCCCTCCTCGGGCAGGACCAGCTCATATTCCAGCACCTGGCAGTTGCCGGCATTGAACTGAAAAAACTCCTCGTTGGTCATATCGTGGAAATAGCTCTCGATCACCCGGCAAATGCCCCCATGACAAACCACCAACACGGTTTCATCCGGGTACCTCCGAGCAGTGTCCTCCAAGAACTCATACACCCGGCGGGCGGTGGACATCTGGGACTCCCCGCCTGGATAGCGCTTGGCAAAGCAGCGCTTGTTGGCCAAAAAGCCCTCGTCAAAGCGGGAGGCCCCCTCATAGATGCCGTAGTTCTGCTCCCGCACCCGGTTGTCCGTGGTCATGGGCAGGTCCCTGCCCTCGCAGATGATTCGGGCGGTCTGCTGGGCACGGATCAGCGGCGACATAATCACCCGGTCCAGGGGCACATTCTTCAGCTTCCAGGCAGTCTCCCGGGCCTGCTCCATGCCGGTCTCATCCAGCTCGATATCAGAAATACCACAGACAATGTTCTCTCGGTTCCAGGCCGTTTGTCCGTGGCGGGTCACATAAAATTTCATAAAAACCTCCTCCATACCAGGTCAGATCCAATTCCTGAGAGTCTGCCCCTATTATACCGGAAACTCTCCTGCTTGAAAAGCCCAAGGCGCTTCTCGAGCAAAAATATTCCCCCAGCAAAAAAGCGGCCGGGGCCTCTGCCCTGCACCGCTTTCCTCCATCAGCCGGGGAAGATTTCTCCGCTGATGACATTTTTTATGGTTCCTGGGCGCTGCCCATGGTCTTGACCATCACAGCCTTTTGGACGTGGAGACGATTTTCCGCCTCCTCGAAGATGTACTGGGCATTGGCCTCAAAGACCTCCGCCGTGATCTCCTCTCCGCGATGAGCGGGCAGGCAATGCTGCACCATGGCGTCGGGCTTGGCCTGAGCCATCAGCCCATCGTCCACACAGTAGCCCTTGAAGGCTGCCTCTCTGGCGGCGCGCTCCTCCTCCTGGCCCATGGAGGTCCACACATCGGTGATGACCACGTCGGCGTCCTTCGCCGCCTGCAGGGGGGAATCCGTCAGCTCAAACTTGTCCTCATAGCCAGCGGCAAACTCCAGGATCTCCTGGGGAGGACGGTACCCTTTCGGGCAGGCCACGGACACGCTCATGCCAACTTTCAGGCCGCCCACAATCAGACTGTTCATCATGTTGTTGCCGTCGCCGATGAAGCACAGCTTCAGCCCTTCCAGAGAGCCCTTGTACTCCCGAATGGTCATCAGGTCCGCCAGCACCTGGCAGGGATGGCAAAAATCAGTGAGACCGTTGATCACAGGCACGCTGCCGTACTGGGCCAGGGCCTCCACCTCATCCTGGCCAAAGGTGCGGATCATGATGCCGTCCACATACCGGGACAGCACCCGGGCAGTATCCTGAACCGGCTCGCCGCGGCCGATCTGGGAGCCTTCCGCTCCCATCACCACTGCGTAGCCCCCCAGCTGGTTGATGCCCACCTCAAAGGACACTCGGGTCCGGGTGGAGGACTTTTCAAAGATCATCCCCAGGCATTTACCCTTGAGATACGGATGCTCAATGCCGTGCTTTGTCTCATATTTCAACTGGTCGGCCAGATTCAAAATGTCCAGAATCTCCCCGCCGGTCAAATCCAACAGCTTCAACAGATGTTTCATAGGCCCCATCCTTTCTGATTATTCGCCGGTGGCGCAATGGCTTTCTCTCATTGCTCCAATACCTTCTGGAAGATGGCCAAGCCATCGTCCAGGTCCTTCTGCGTGATGGTCAGCGGCGGCAGGAACCGCACCAGGTCCTTGGCAGTCAGGATCAAAAGCCCCGCCTTGGCACAGCTCACCAGCACTTCGTGGGCGTCCCTTCCCTTGACCTTGGCGCCGATCATCAGGCCCCTGCCCCGGACATACTCCACCTGGGGCAGGGCCTCCAGCTTCTCCGTGAGATAAGCGCCCTTGTCCCGGACGCTCTGGAGAAAGGCGGGATCGCTGACCCGGCGGACCACCACCCGCGCGCCGGCGCAGGCCACAGGATTGCCGCCAAAGGTAGAGCCGTTCATCCCTGGGGTGAGGATATCCCCCAGCCTTTCGCTGACCAGGCAGGCAGCCATGGGCAGACCTCCAGCAATGCCCTTTGCAGTGGTGACCACGTCGGGCTGGACGCCATAGCCCTGGTAGGCATAAAAAGTGCCCGTGCGGCCCACACCGGTCTGGACCTCGTCAATGAGCAGCAGCACATCCCTCTCCCTGCACAGCTGGGAAAGCCCCTTCACAAAGGCTTCCTCCATGGGGATGACGCCGCCCTCGCCCTGGACCAGCTCCATCATCACCGCGCAGACGGAGCCATCCAGCAGCCTCTCCACACCGGCAAGATTCCCGGCCTGGGCGTATACAAAGCCCTCGGTAAGAGGGATGAACAGCTGATGGAAGCTCTCCTGGCCAGTGGCAGCCAAGGTGGTCAAGGTGCGGCCGTGGAAGGAGTTGACCAGGGTGACGATCTTATAAGCGCCCCGCTTTTCTCCGTACTTCCGGGCTACTTTAACGGCACACTCGTTGGCCTCTGCGCCGGAGTTGCAGAAGAAGGCCTTTGCCATGCCGGAAGCCTCGCTGAGCTCCTGTGCCAGGGCCGTATTCTCCGGGGAGTAATAGTAATTGCACAAGTGCTGGAGCTTCCCGGCCTGGTCCGCCACAGCGGCAGCCCATTCCGGGTCACTGTAGCCCAATGCGTTGACGCCGATGCCGGCGGTAAAGTCAATATACTCTTTTCCATCCACGTCCCAGGCACGGGCGTTGCGGCCCTTAACCAGGGCGGCATCCACTCTGCCGTAGGTGTGGAGGATATAGGACTGGTCCTGCTCTTTGACTTCTTCGAAGGTCATGAAAATCACTTCCCATTTCAGGTAAAATCCGCGGACTTCTCTTGTTGACGCGCTCTCTGCCCCTGGTTTTCCTCAATAAAACATGGTGCCGATGCCTTCATCGGTAAACAGCTCCACCAGGATGGAATGGGGCGTTCTGCCGTCAATGATGTGGGCCCTGCCCACGCCCCGGCGAACGGCGTCCACGCAGCAATCGATCTTGGGAATCATGCCGCCGGAGATGATCCCCTCCTTCTTCAAACGGCTGACGTCACTGACGTTCACCACAGGGATGAGAGTGCTCTCGTTGTCCTTGTCCCGGAGAAGCCCCCGGACGTCCGTCATCAGGATCAATTTCATGGCGGAGAGGGACGCAGCAATCCGAGCGGCAGCCACATCGGCGTTGATGTTGTACACCTCGCCGTGATAGCCAGCCGCCACCGTGGACACAATGGGCACGTATCCATTGGAAGCGGCGTTCTCCAAAATCCGGGTGTTGACCTCACGGATCTCCCCCACATAGCCCAGCTCCGCATCCAGCTGGTCCGCCTTCAGCAGGGAGCCGTCCAAGCCGCACAGGCCCACGGCCTTGCCTCCGGCGTCCTCCAGGCGCTGCACCAGGTCCTTGTTGACCTTGCCCGCCAACACCTGCTGAACAATGTCCATGGTCTCCTGGTCGGTGACCCGCATGCCGTTCAAGAACCTTCCCTCTTTGCCGATCTTTTTCAGCATGCCGTTGATCTCCGGGCCGCCGCCATGCACCAGCACCACGTTGATGCCCACCAGCTGCATCAATACGATATCGTTCATCACATCGTTTTTCAAAGCTTCGTCGATCATGGCGTTGCCGCCATATTTCACCACCACGGTTTTACCCGCATACTTCTTGATGTAGGGCAGGGCCTGCACCAGAACCTTGGCCCGCTCGCTGTTTGGAATTTCCATGCCGCATTCCTCCCTCTTCCTATCAAAGGCCGCCAACGCCCAGCAGCAGCAGCACTGCCATCGCCCCGCAGAACACCAGCAGCATCCCGCCGCCAGCCCACAGCGCTCCCAGCAGAAGCCTGCGGGCCAGCTTGCCGATCCCCCGGCCCTTGGCAAAAATATACAACCCAATTCCCAGAAGCAGCAGCACTCCGATAAACATCCCTGCCTCCAGAGCAATGGTCCACATTCCCGCCCCCAGCAGAAGCAGGAGGAACACGACCAGCACCGCCAGATACATCATGCCCGCCAGCACCAAAGCCGCCGCGTCCCAAAGCCCCAAGGCCGGACCGGATCTCTTATTCTTCATGGGCAGCCCCCTTATCAAGTGCGGTAATCCCCATTGATCTTCACGTAATCGTAGGTCAGGTCGCAGCCATAGGCCTCCGCGCTCTCCTCACCGCTGTGCAAATGAATCAGGATCTCGATATCATGCTCGCTCAGCACTTGAGCGGCCTCCTCTTCAGAGAAGGGAATCCCTGCGCCGTTTACGCACACATCCACCTGTCCTGCCGCAGAACGGAAGCTGACGTCGATCTTGTTCACGTCCACCGCAGCGCCGGAATACCCAATGGCACACAGCACCCGGCCCCAGTTGGCATCTGCGCCAAACATGGCGGCTTTGAACAGCGTGGAGCAAATCACGCTGTTCGAGACGGTTTTCGCGGTATCCAAATCAGCGGCGCCCTCCACCTTGCAGATCAGCAGCTTGGTGGCGCCTTCGCCGTCCCCGGCCATCAGCTTGGACAGCTTCCGGCACACAGCCTCCAAAGCCTCCACAAAGGCGTCGTACTCCGGACCGGCAGCGGCGATCTCCCGGTTTCCTGCCGCACCGTTGGCCAGAATGGCAAAGGTGTCGTTGGTGGAGGTGTCCCCATCAACCGAAATCATGTTAAAGGTGCAGCCGGTCACCTGATGAATGGCCTGATCCAGCATCCCGGGAGTGATGGCGCAGTCCGTGGTGACAAAGCAAAGCATGGTGGCCATATTGGGATGGATCATGCCGCTGCCCTTGGAGATACCGCCGATATGCACCGTCTTTCCGTCGATCTCCACTTCCGCAGCCGCTTCCTTGGCAATGGTATCGGTGGTCATGATGGCGGTAGCAGCTCCATGGGACCCCTCCGGGCTCAGCGCCTTCACCAGCTCCGGGATGCCGGAGGCAATGGGCTCCAGGGGCAGCACCTGGCCGATGACGCCGGTGGAGGCCACCACCACGTCCTGGGGATCAATGCCCAGGGCTTCGGCAGCAAGAGCGCACATGGTTTCCGCCTTCTCCACACCGTCGGCATTGCAGGTGTTGGCGTTGCCGGAATTGCAGATCACCGCTTTGGCATAGCCGTTTTCAATGTTCTTTTTGGTCACCAGGATGGGCGCGCCCTTCACCAGATTTTGCGTGTACACGGCAGCGGCCGCACAGGGCGTTTCGCTGTAAATCATGGCCAAATCCGGCTTGGATTTATTTTTTCGGATCCCGCAGTGGATACCCCCGGCAACAAACCCCTTCGCCGCGGTAACACCGCCCTCGGTCATCTTCATCGCTCTTTCCCCTCTCTCTACTCTACTTAATTTTCTCTGATCTTCCTCAAATTTCTCTTAAAACGCCGGGGGGACAATCCGCAGGCCGGTGGTCTCCTCCAGCCCGAAGCTCAGGTTCATGTTCTGAATCGCCTGGCCCGCCGCGCCTTTGACCATATTGTCAATGGCAGAAATGGCGATGAAGGTGCCGGTGCGGCTGTCCACAAACAGGGACACATCGCAGAAATTGCTGTACCGCACATTCTTCACGTTGGCCACCTGACCCTTTTCCAGCAGCCGCACAAAGTACTCCCCATCGTACCGGCTGTGATAGGCGTCCCAAAGCTGCTCCTCGGTGACGCCGGGCTTGAGCTTGGCATAGCAGGTGGCTAAAATTCCCCGGTTGATGGGCAGCAGGTGGGGCACAAAGGTGACCTTGACCTCCTCCCCCGTCATTTTGGTGAGGGTCTGCTCGATCTCGGGAGTGTGGCGGTGATTGGCCACTTTATAGGCCGTGAAGCTCTCGTTGAGCTCGGGATAGTGGTTGGACTGGCTGGGTTTTCTTCCCGCGCCGGTAACGCCCGATTTGCAGTCAGCGATGATCCCTTGCGGCTCGAGATACCCAGCCTCCAAGGCGGGGACCAGAGCCAACGGCACCGCAGTGGTATAGCAGCCGGGATTGGCAATGATCCTCTTCCCTCGGATCTTCTCCCGGAAGAACTCCGGCAAGCCGTAGACAGCCTCCTGATGAAGGTCCTTGTCCTTGTACTGGCCGCCGTACCATTCCTGATAAGCCGCTTCGCTCTCCAGACGGAAATCAGCGCCCATGTCGATGAACGTCTTTCCCGCTTCGCGGCACTGAGCAGCCAGGTCCTGGGACAAGCCGTGGGGCAGCGCCGCAAAGATCACATCGCTCTTTTCCACCACCTGCTCCTGGGTGCCGCAGACCAGCTCGCAGACCTGGCGGTAAGCAGGGTACACCTGGCTGAGGGCCATGCCCTCAAAGCTCACCGAGCTGATGGCGGCAAGCTCTGCCTGGGGGTGTCCCAGAATCAGCCGGCAGATCTCGCTGCCCGCATAGCCAGTGGCTCCCACCACGCCAACTTTCAGCTGATCGGTCATTCCTCCACTTCCTCCATAAGCCCCAGCACACGCTTTGCCTGAGCCTTCACATTCTCCGGAGCCGGGCCTCCCAGCACCTTCCGGCCTCCCACGCATCTCTCCAAAGAGATGGCCTGATACACGCCCTCATCAAAGCTGCCGCAAATATTCTGATACTCCTCCAAAGGCAGGGTCTCCAGGGTAAGCCCCTTCTGGATGCACAGGGCCACCAGCTCTCCGGTGATCTTATAGGCGTCCCGGAAGGGCAGGCCCTTCTCGGCAACCAGGTAGTCGGCGCAGTCCGTGGCGTTGATAAAGCCCCCGGCCGCCGCTGCCCGCATCTTCTGCTTCTTGACGGTCATGGTCTCCACCATGGGGATGAGGGGCGTCAAGCACAGCTTGATGGTGTCCACCGCGTCAAAAACAGCCTCCTTATCCTCCTGCATATCCTTGTTATAGGCCAGAGGCAAGCCCTTCATCATGGAGAGCAGCGCCATCAAATCGCCAAAGACCCGGCCGCTTTTGCCCCGAATCAGCTCCGCAATATCGGGATTCTTTTTCTGGGGCATGATGCTGGAGCCCGTGGAGAAGGCGTCGTCCAGCTCAACGAACTGGAACTCCCAGGAGCACCACAGCACCAGCTCTTCACAAAAGCGGGACAGATGCACCATAATGAGGGAGGCGGCAAAGGCGATCTCCGCGCAGAAGTCCCGGTCAGAGACGCCGTCCAGGCTGTTCTGGCTCACTTGGGAAAAGCCCAGCAGCTTTGCTGTGATGGTCCGGTCCAGAGGATAGGTGGTGCCCGCCAGAGCGCAGCTGCCCAAGGGCATCACGTCCATGCGCTTCAAGGCGTCGTCCAGACGGGACAGGTCCCGCAGCAGCATCTCCGCATAGGCCATCAAGTGGTGGCCAAAGGTGATGGGCTGGGCGCGCTGCATGTGGGTGTAGCCGGGCATCACCGTGGCGCTGTACTGGTCCGCCTTCTGGCAGAGGACCTTTACGAAGTCCTTCAGCTGCTCCTTAATTCCCGCGCAGTCCTTCCGCAGGGTCAGCCGAACATCCAAAGCCACCTGGTCGTTCCGGCTGCGAGCCGTGTGAAGCTGCTTTCCCGCGTCGCCGATGCGAGCGGTCAGTTCCCCCTCTACAAAGGTGTGAATGTCCTCAGCATCCGGGTCAATGGCCAAAGCTCCGGAATCCAAATCCGCCAAGATGCCCTTTAGCCCAGCGATGATCTTCTCGCTTTCGCTTTTATCGATGATCCCGCACTCTCCCAGCATGGTGGCATGGGCAATGCTGCCCTGGATATCCTCATGGTACATCCTGCTGTCGATGGAGATGCTGGAATTAAAATCGTTCGTCTTAGGGTCGGCTTCCTTTTGGAAGCGGCCTTTCCACAGTTTCATTGTCCTTCGTCCTTTCCAAACAGATTGACGCCTTCACGGCCGATAAACTTCAAAAACGCTGCCAGATAGCCCCTCTCCAGATGATCCACCACGGAGGGAGCCAGCTCGTTCATCCGGGCCATCCTGCCCAATTCCTCCGGAGTGACCCACTTGGCATCGCAGGTCTCCCCCGGCTGCAAAACGATCTGCTCAGGGCGGCGCTGCAGGCGGAGGCCGTAATTCTTGCCAAGATAATGGCCCGTAGGGGCGCTGTCCCCCAAATAGATCAGCTCCTCGGGGGAAACGGAGATCCCAGTCTCCTCCTGCAGCTCACGGACCATGGCGGCGGCGCAGTCCTCCCCCGCCAGCACATGGCCGCCAGTGTTCTCCCACTTACCGGGGGCAAAGGCTTTCTCCAAGCTGCGCTGGGTCAGCAGAATCTGATTCTCGCTGTCCGTGATCCAAACGCCCACTGCCATCACATATTCCCCCTCCTGCATACGCTGTCCCCTCTCTCGGACAGCTCCAGTAGGACGGCCCTGCGCGTTGTAAATGTCTATCAGCTCCATATTACCCTCCCCGGTAAGCAGGAGAGGGCAGACACGTGTCCACCCTCACCCAGTCTTTTTTTCAGATGTCCAACAATCGTTTATTTGTCGTAGGTCAGGCCCTTCTTTGCCTGGACCTTGATGGGCAGGCCGAACAGGTTGATGAACCCAGCGGAATCCGCCTGATTGTACACCTCGTCCTCGTCAAAGGTGGCGATCTCCTCATCGTAGAGAGAATAGGGCGCGGTAACTCCGGCGTCGATGATGTTGCCCTTGTACAGCTTCAGCTTCACATCGCCGGTGACGGTCTCCTGGGTGGAGTCCACAAAAGCGGACAGTGCCTGACGCAGGGGAGTGTACCACTGGCCGTTGTACACCAAATCGGCAAACTTCAGCGCAATCTGCTGCTTGTAGTGATAGGTCTCCTTATCCAAGCAAAGCTCCTCCAGCTTGTTGTGAGCGTGGTAGAGGATGGTGCCTCCGGGAGTCTCATAGACGCCGCGGGACTTCATGCCCACCAAACGGTTCTCAATGATATCTGCCAGGCCAATGCCGTTCTTGCCGCCCAGCTCGTTGAGCTTTGCCACCATATCGGTGCCGGAAAGGGTCTCGCCATTCAGCTGCGTGGGGACACCCTTCTCAAAGTGCAGGGTGATGTAGGTGGGCTCGTCGGGAGCCTGCTCGGGGGACACGCCCAGCTCCAGGAAACCGGGCTTGTTGTACTGGGGCTCGTTGGCGGGATCTTCCAGATCCAAACCCTCGTGGGACAGATGCCACAAGTTCTTATCCTTGGAGTAGTTGGTCTCGCGGCTGATCTTCAGGGGGATGTTGTGAGCTTCTGCGTACTCGATCTCCTCTTCACGGGACTTCAAATCCCAGATACGCCAGGGGGCGATGATCTTCATATCGGGGGCATAGGCCTTGATGGCCAGCTCAAAGCGGACCTGGTCGTTGCCCTTGCCGGTGCAGCCGTGGCAGATGGCGTCGGCGCCCTCCTTTTTGGCGATCTCCACAATCCCCTTCGCAATGATGGGACGTGCAAAGGAGGTACCCAGCAAGTACTTGTTCTCATAGACCGCCCCGGCCTTCACCGTGGGGTACACGTAATCCTGAACAAATTCCTCTTTCAGATCCAGCACATACAGCTTGGAGGCGCCGGTCTTTTTAGCCTTTTCCTCCAGGCCGTCCAGCTCGGTGCCCTGGCCCACGTCACCGGAAACAGCGATGACCTCGCAATTGTTGTAGTTTTCCTTCAGCCAGGGGATAATGATGGAGGTATCCAGTCCGCCGGAGTAGGCCAGAACTACCTTTTTGATTTCGTTTGCCATGATGGGTCCCTTCCTTTTTTATACTCAATTTTCATTTTCCGTTTGTTTTGGAACACTTGCTATTATACACCCATCCTGGGAAAAATCAAGCCCTTTTTGCATATTTATTCATTATTTCTGCAAAAAAAGGGAACAACAGCGCTCTTTTCACGCCATTGTCCCTTTTTATGCACTGGATTATACAACCGGTTTTTCCGCACCGCCCTTGGCGCGCTTTTTGACAGCTTCCTGCTCCTGCTCCTTTTTTTGATGATGCTGAGCGATCATGCGGTACGCCAGCACTCCAAGGCCGCTGATCAGCGCTGTCGCCGCAAACACGATCACGGCAAAGAGGTAATTCTGCGTCCCCAAAGCGTCGCCTCCAATGGTAGAGGTAACCACCGATGGAATACGGGCAACCGAGGCAATCAGCACCCAAGTGCGAAGGCGCATAGGGGTCAGCCCTACGATGTAGGTCATCACATCCTTGGGCGTGCCGGGGATAAAAAACAATAGGAACGCAATCAAATTCAACCTGCGCGTATTCTGCAAAAATTTTAGAGAACGGATTTTCTCCTCTGCCACAAAAAGCGAGACAAATCTCATGCCATACTTCTTGACAATGAGGAAAATCGTCATGCTGCTCAAGGTGGTGGCAAGAATGCACAAGAAGGTGCCCTCAACAGCGCCAAAGGCGTATCCCGCACCGATCTCCAAGGGCTCTCCGGGAATGATGGCCACAAACACCTGGAACATCACCATGCCGATAAAAGCCAGCCGCCCCCAAATCCCATTGCTGTCCACCCATTCCCGAAAGCGTTCCGGCTCGGAAACAAACTGAAGCATGGGCTTGCCCACAAACAAAAACACCACGACCATAAAGGCGATCACAAGCCCCAAACATATCAGCGCCACCGCCCGCTTTTTCCATTTTCCCTGTTTTTCCATAAAGATGGTCCCCTTCTTTTCCGGCTTCTGTCGATTTTCCAGCCATTCGTTTCATCTTTTAGTTATAGTATAGGAAAGCAAGGTCAAAAAAGCATCAACAAACAATGAACATTTTTCCTACAAAAAAGAAAAAACTCCGCCGCACTGTAAGATCTTGACAAGAATCCGTAGAATATAGATGAAGGGAGTGATGGAGATGAACGACCGAGAGATCATCCAGCTGTTCTGGCAGCGAGCGCCCGGAGCAGTGGACGCTGTGGAGGAGGCGTATGGGTATCAGCTCCGGCGGCTGGCAGAAAATCTGCTGGGCCCTCAAGATGCGGAAGAGTGCGTCAATGACGCTTACCTTGCATTGTGGGACAGCATCCCACCTGCCGAACCCAGTCCACTTCTTCCCTATGTCCTGCGGGTGGTGCGCAACCTGTGTCTGAAGCGCTACCACTACAACACCGCCAAAAAGCGAAACTCTCAGCTGGATGTGGCCTATTGGGAACTGGAGGGCTGTTTAGCCGACGCCTCCACCCCGGAGGAGCATCAGGACTTGGAGGAACTCAAAGGCGCCATCGAGGGCTTCCTGAGGGGGCTTTCCCAACGGGACAGGCAGCTGTTTTTGGGCCGGTACTGGTACGCCTGTTCCCACAAGGAGCTGGCAGTCCGCTTGGGCATGACGGAAAATACCACTCTGAGGAAGAGTGCGTGGATCTGGCCACCCTGGCCGCCAACCAGGCAGTCTATGAGGGAATCAGTGTAGATCAGCTTCAGATGGAACCCACAGGAAACGACAGACCCAATGTGAACTTTGGCGACTCCTACCACCTCATTATGCTGGGTCCCCAAGGGACATCGGCTCCTCTGACCTTCGCCCCTTATACAGTGGAGACCCAGGAGAGTTACGGCAGCTATGAGGAATTCCTGGAGGCCGTCCGGTCGGACTTCCCCAAAGCCTACGAAACTGGAAGCCTCCCGGAGGGAACCACCAGTGAGGAGCTGACCTGGGAGGAGATCGCCTCCATCTGGGACGGAAACCTGCCCTGGGACGAAGACATTCCTGTGGAGGGCTGGGCAAACTACGACAAAGATGGCCGCCTGAATGGAATCTATATCTACGGCGGCCAGGACACTGAATGTAACGCCATCGGCAGCCAGTTCCTGGTGAAGCTGACTGTTGGGGATCTGGATTGGGACGCCATTTGCGACAAGGAGCTGAGCTATGACATCATCACAGAACCCAACAACAGGGTAGCCGGTCAGGATGTGTATGCCGTGACCAAGACACAGAGAAACTATTATGTGGACCCCGAAACCGGTGAAACCGTAGACGCGGGAGATCTCATCTTCTACAATGCGTACTTTCAACTGGAGAGCCCCGCTCAAGTGGCGGTATCGGTTTACGGCTACGCCCGTGGATCCGCCAGCGAGAATCCTCCTCCGGAGGAGCTCCAGGCCGAAGGTCTGGCTCAGCAGGAAGCCCAAGCATTGGTGGAATCCGTGGTGGGCCACAGTCTGTACCACTGGATCTCTCTGGGCCATCTGTATCTTCAGGGGGCCGGAGCAGTGTCCTCCCAAACAGAGGAGAGCCAAGAGAGTTCTTCCCAGCCGGAGACACCGGAACGGCCATCAGCCTTTCCAGAGGAATCCCCATTGGATTTGAGCTTTACTATACGCCCCGATAAGGACGAGACTTTCTCCAATGTATGGAACACTTTCACCACCCTTTACCTGGAGCCTCAAAACTTGGCGGCTCACAGTGCTGAACCCGACTACGAACTCAGCGAGAAGGAACTGCGCTCCATCTGGGGTGGGGAGCTTCCCTGGGAAGGGATGCTCACGGAAAATGACACGGTGACAGCCTATGGTTACTTCTCCAAGGACGGGGAGCTGATTAAGGTCTATGTGGGCGGATATCGGGACAACCCAGAAAGTCCCACAGCGGAAGCTTACCAGTTATTTTCCGTAAGCCTTTACAATATGGAACTCACCGGCCAGTGGGGCCAGGACGCCAAGGAGATGCTGACTCTGGCAGGCAGCCAGTTCCAGGGTATGGATATTGCCACCCAGCAGATTGCCAGCACCCAGGACTACGATGACGATAGTTCCATGGAATTCACCACCTACAGCGCCGGATTTGTACCTGCAGCAGGGCCAACTCTGATGGTGGTGGACGGCTTCCACAGCCCCGTGGCCTTCACCCAGGAGGAGGCGCAATCTTTTGTGAACCTGGTGACAGAAGCCTCCCTTCTGAATGGTGTCACACTGGGGAATGTAGACGATTGACCAACGCAAAAAGCGCCCAGCAACTCTAACCAAACCGTGAAAAAGAAACTTGACGAAAAAACCTCCCCCGGTATGAACAGCACCCCATTTGTTAGACAGTATGATATACTATCTAACAGATGGGGT
>CAUWLU010000003.1:0-94079 GCA_963559705.1 uncultured Acutalibacter sp. | reverse complement strand
ACCCCATCTGTTAGATAGTATATCATACTGTCTAACAAATGGGGTGCTGTTCAGCCACAGGTTGGCGGTGGCTTTTAGGTTTTGGGGATAGATGTAAAGTTTCATGAAGTCCTCCTTTATAAAGCCTTGGCAATATTCCGAGTCATGTTGACTGCGGTGGAAGTGGCGTGGACTACGCTCATCATGTTAACTTTTACAGAGCTGTCCAGGCCAAACTGCTGGGCGATTCTCGGTACCTCCCCGGCTGCCAGCATAACGCCCAGCCCCAGGAGCATATTGTCCTGAAATGTGAGCAGCCCTAAAAACAGCAGTACCGTCTGGAGGAAAGCTGTCAGGCACAGGGCGAAGATCTGCTTGCACCACTGAGAAAATCCATCTGTGTAGCCACGGGGGACGCTGAACAAATAGAGCGAACCAACTGCCATCTGGATGAGCAGAATGCCGCCCCGCTTGATGTTGGCGAAAAACACCTTCAGCACACAATAGGCCAAGGCCACCAAGGTCAGCAGATTGAGCAGTCCAAAAGAAGGCCCTACAGTGGGCGGACCGAACTTTGCCGCCAACACCTTCAAGGCGACTTCGCCCAGGTTGAACTCCCTGGTGCCTACAAAATCGGCGGCCAGGTCTTTGAGGAACACGTTTTGCAGGCTGATACAGAACTTGTAAAGTTCTACCGGCACCACGGTGACCAGGTTGGCGGCATAAAAGCCTTTTAACACATTGAGCATGGTGGACTTTATGGTGGCCCTTCCGTTTTGGTATTCAATGGCTAAGTCAAAGGCTGCCACGATCACACCCACACCAAACAGCACCCAGCCGAAGAGGAAAAACAACCGGACGGTGGACTCGATCCAGGAGAGGTCGAAGATCTCCGCGCCCATGTCGCCCATTTGAGTGAACACATCGGCAACGGAATCGTAAAAAGCATTGAACAGCCACTTCATCAGACTATCCCATATAGCGTTGACGATGGTTTCTCCAATACCCTCGAACACCGATCCGATGGAGGAAGCGATGCTGCTGATAAGGCCCTCCAGCCAGCTGAACATAGGGATCACTCCTTTCCTAATAAATTTCAAAAGTTAGATGGAGAGAGTGGAATATTGACCAGGGAGGTCCCCGACTGCCCATGAGATCGGCAGGGTCACACATTTTGGCGAGGTTGCCCCACTTTTGGGCGTTGATTTCTTCGTTCATCCTGCTTTCCTCACATTCCTACTACACCCCAAATGTACAGGGGGGCAGTCAAGGTGAACAGCAGACAAGCAAACAAAATGGCAGGGGCGGCAAATTCGAATTGACCGTGTTTTCTATGTAGGCTAAGCGCCCGGCGCCTTACCGGATTTCTCCGGCAGGTTTCCAAACGCTCGCCCCCGAACCGTACTTGCACCTCTCAGCGCATACGGCTCTCCACTTGTCAATCCAGTTTTCCAGCGTGCAGATTGCGGTGGCAATCTGTACAGAGCGCCAAAGTCTTGCGGTTTCTCGCAATCATAAAGCGCTCCCAGTAGCTTTTTCCTTTCAAATCCTTGAGTTTGCGGACATGGTGGATCTCTATCTCACAGTCCGTTCTGCCGCAGAGCTCACATTGCCCTGCGGACAGCCGTTTCATCAAGCTGGTTTTGGCGGAGTGCTTTACCGTGTTGGGAATGTTGTCCACAGCCCCCTTTCGCAAAACAGGCTGCCGGGCGAACCCATCGTGGTAAAACAGACGGGTTTTGCTCCTCCCCTTGCTGTCGGTGAAGCGCACGCCAAAGTTTTTGCCAATCCGAAACTTTCCAATCGCTTTTCGCATACTGGTGCGGTACTTGGTGGCAAAGGTTTTGAACATACTGTATTGCATGATATACCCAAAAGAACCCGCAGCTGCCGAGTTGTTGGCAATGCGGTAATAATTGCGGAATCCCCGGATTTCGCTGTTGTACTGGTCCAGGATTTCCAGGTCATCGTTGTCCTTGAGGAAATACCGGGCTTTCGCTTTCCAGTTTTCCTTGCCGTACACGGTGCGCTCTATGGTCATGGCCCCATAGTCCAGCAGTTTTTTCCGCATGACTTCCATGGGGAGTTCCAGGCAGACCGTGCCGTTGAGATGGCGGCGCAGATGACCCAGCTTGTTCCTCTTTGTGGCGTTGGAACGCCGGACAAAGATGTCGTACCCTAAGAACCGTGCCCGTTTCGCGGAGTGGGTAATCAGTGTTTTTTCCTCTGACAGTTCCAGGTGGAGGATGCTTCCAGTGAACTCTTTCACTTTCCGCTTGATTTCCAAGGCATCCTCTTTGCTTCCGATCACACCGATGAGGAAATCATCGGCGTAACGGACGTACTGGAGCCTGCGGAAATTTGGGTCGAATGGCTCAAAATAAGGGGCGGTCTGGCGTTCCAATTCCATCCTGCGTAGTTCCTGGGCAATGCGTTCCCGCTCCTCCGGGTTTTGGGTTTCCCCCAGTTCTTTGCGGAGCCCGGTGGTCTTCCGGGCGTAATAATTGGCTAGGAACGTGGTCTTTCGCTTTTTGCCCCGGTCAAACTGGGCTTTTAATTGCTCCATGTACCAATCCAGCTTGTCCAGGTAGATGTTGGCAAGGATGGGGCTGATGATGCCCCCTTGGGGCGTTCCGCTGTAGGTGTTGTGGAACGTCCAATCTTCCAGATACCCCGCCCGCAGAAATTTCCGTATCAGGCGCAGAAATTTCTGGTCGTGGATGCGTTCCGCCAGGATTTCCACCATGACGTTGTGGTCGATATTGTCGAAGAAGCCTTTGATGTCTCCCTCTACAAACCACTTTACCCCGGAAAAGCAGGTCTGGATTTGGCCCAGGGCCGTGTGGCAGCTTCTGCCGGGGCGGAACCCGTGGGATTGGTTGGAAAATCCGCCTTCATAGATGGCCTCTAACAGCAGCCGGACACATTCTTGTACCAGCTTGTCATCAAAGGAGGGGATTCCCAGGGGGCGCAATTTTCCGTTCTTTTTGGGGATGTATGTTCTTCTGGATGGCTGCGGCTGATAACTCTCGTCTTTCAGGCTGGCAATAAGCTTGTCAATACGGGACAGGCTCATTGCGTCGATGGTCTTTCCATCGCTGCCCGGGGTCATATTTCCCGGAGCGGCGTAGATGTTCTGGTAGGCAAGGAGGAATAGTTCCCTGTTGTACAGATTCCGATACACCCACTCAAAGGCATACGACCGGTTGCTGCTGTGTTTCTGGTAACTGCTCAACACGTTGATTGGATTTCTCATGGTGTCTCACACACCTTCCTTTCTCAATGCTAAGATAACAAGCTGCCGCCCTTCGCCATGTACGCGGCGTTACCGCGCTCGGACTACTATGACGGCTCCGTTGCCATACCGAATATTCAGCGTCATCCCTCTTGGCTTTTTACACCTTGAGGTTTCTCCCCCAAACTGGGCATTACGCATAGCCGGTGTCCCGGCGTTTCGGGTTAGGCAATCCCCGTTTCGTTGTGTAAAGATAGCTTGGATGATTGTCGGACAGCGTTTCCGTCCGTTCTCCCCTTACAGGGCTGGGCCGCGCAGAAGCTCCCCTGCATATGCTCGAATAATACATTGCAGCTGCGCGGCGCGGCGATAGTTGTCTTCCGCCGCGGCTCCTATATAAGCCCCTGGGACTGCGCTTCAGGCAGTATGGCTTTTGTCCTCATATCATCCGTTTCGTCTTCCCGTTACAGTCGTGGGCTGACAGCTGCCCAACTTACGGGTTTGCCGGTGTGCTATGTTCCCTTGCAAGGTTTCCCTCTCCGGTGAGCCGGTTGACGACGGGCGCTGAGCTTTTGGCCGCTGGGACGCTGCTCCCAGAATCCTTACGCAACCTCTACGGGCGCACATTCAAAGTAGCTTGAGCCGAGTTTGACAAAGAAAAGCACGGCCAAAACCACGTCTAAAACGGGGAACACCACGTTATTGACCACTTCTTTGATCTGCCCCTGGGCACTGATCCAGGTCTGCTCCACAGCCCCCGCCACGTCCCCGGAGGTGGCGAAGGCGGGAATGGTCAGCAAAGACATCAGCAGGGCTGCGGAAAGCGCTCCTGCCAGGATTTTCTTCTTTCTGTTCAAAACAAAGCCTCCTTTACAGTTTCATGGAAAAGTCGTTCTCTTGGGTTTCCCCTTGATACATTCCCACATAGTCCAGAATGGTGTTAGCGATTTGGGAACGCTGCTCCTGGGAAATGGGACGGTACCACTCAGGCTTGCCGTTATCGTCCCAAATTTGAGGGGTAACCGACATCATTCCGGGACTGTGCTGCTGGTCGATGATGTCGGAGAATCGGAAGAGCTGTTGGTCCACCACCCCATCGGTCCGGTTGATGACAGCCAGTTTGATGGCGTCATAGTGGTCCGCATAGCCAGTGGTGGTAAATTGCAGCTTTACCCGGAGATCCTCGTCCAGTTTGGCCAGGCAGGTTCGCCCGCAATAGTGGGCGTCCCGGAGCGTAGGGCTGCTGCCGAAGAGATCACGCAGTTCTTTCTCAAAGAAATTCATGGAATTGAGTCCTTTCCTAAAAAAGAGAGGGCCGTGTTTCCACGGCCCACCGTCATTTTACTTATTGCTTGTTGCAGTGCCGCAGCAGGGGAATGGTGACGCACAGCCCCAGCAGGGCAAGGATCAGCAGGCCGGATACCCAAACCACGGCCCGGCTGCCGCCCGTTTGGGGAATGTCAGGCGTAGGCTTGTCAGGTTCCTCCGGTTGGTCGGGCGTTTTCTCATCCTCCATGGTGATGGTCTGGATTTCCGTGGCGTCCTCCACGTTGAACGTCACATCCCCGGCGACCTCGTACCCATCCGGGGCCTCGACTTCCCGCAAAACATACCCCTCCCCCACAGGCAGGCCGGGGATGACATGGGGAATATCGCTGGTTTCCCAAGTGTCCAGAAGGGAGCCGTCCGGGGCGTACAGCTCCAGCACAGCGCCGGGAAGTTCCTCGCCGGTTTCCTTGTCTACCTTGCTGAAATGCACTACAGTCTGGGAGTTTGCAATATCCTCCAGATCCACGTCAGTTTTGTTCACTTCCACCGCAATGGTTTCCTTCATGGTGACGTAGCCGGGGACAGTTTCCAGTTCAGCTACCTGGTAGTCGCCGTAAGGGGCTTCAAAGGTGAACTCTCCGGATTCATCGGTGATGGAGGTGGCCAGGGCAGTTTCTTCGGTGAACTCCGTGGTTTCCGCATCGAAAAGCCCGAAGGTGACTCCCTCCAACGGAGCCTGCTCAGCCCCAGTTTTATGTCCGGTGATCTTGCCTCGGAGCAGCTGGTTGTAGAACTCTACAGTTGTAGCTTCATCGGCTGTCACAGTGATTGTCTGGCCTGCGGGAATTTCATATCGGGCGGTGAGATCGCTCTCCTGCTCCGTCACGGTGTACTCGCCGGGGACCAGGTCCCGAATGTAGATCTTTCCAGCTCCGTCCGTAGTGAAGATTTCTGAATAGTTCTCGCTCTCCACCAGGAAAGTGAAGCCCTCCAGCACGCCGTCCTCAGAAGTCTTTTGGATCAGCAGGCCGCCTTTGGGATTGATTGTAATGGTCTGAGCCTCATCGTTGATGTCAGCATGGGTCGCAATTTCAACCCCATCGGAATAGAGGGTTTCAAATACCACGATGGTTGTGCCTGCCAAGGTGCTGGCATCCAGAGTATAGGTCAGTTCTACGGTGCCGCTGCTTTCCTCTGCCACGAATTCTGTTTCGGCTGTGATCTCCACGCCGTCCACTAGGAGGGCTTCACCAGTTCCCTTATCCATAAGAATACCGGATACGGTATAGATTTGGCTGGGGTTAAGTCCGGTGTACTCCACCACATCCACAATGGTGATCTCCCCGATGGGGTCGGCAGTGTGCTGGCCATCTACAGTGGCAGTGGTGCCGATCTCCGGAGTTTCAACAAAAGTGACCGTCTGGCCCTCATCTTCCAAGTCCTCATGGCCAGCGATCTCAGTTTCGCCCTGGAAGAGCTTCTCAAAGACCACCAGGGCCTTCCCTTCCAGCCCAGTGGCATCGAAGGTAAAGAGCACGTCAATGGTCCCATTGGCTTCAGCGGGAGTGAAGGTGGCCTCAGAAGTCACCTGTTCCTCTCCAATCAGCAGAGGTTCCCCGGTTTCCTTATCCATGAGAATACCTTTCAAAGTGTACTCCTGGCCAATGGTCAAGCCGGAATATTCCACCGTGTCAGTGATGGTGATTTGTTCTGCTGGCTGGGCGGTCTTATCACCGCCAATGGTGGCAGTGGTGTCGATAGAAGGTTGCCCAAATGTAACAGTCTGGCCCTCATCCTCCAGGTCGGCGTGGGATGCGACCAGTGTTTCTCCTTGGTACAGGTCCTCAAAAACCACCACAGCTTTGCCCGCAAGAGCGCTTGCATCCAAGGTGTAACGCAACTCCACGGTGCCCTCAGAACTGGCGGGAGTAAACTCCACCTCGGCAGTCACCTGGGACTGTTCCTCATCTTCACCCACTAGGAGCGGTTCCCCGGTTGCCTTGTCCATGAGGACACCGCTCAGTTTGTAGGTTTGGCCTTCCTTCAGGTTCTTGTAGGTCACGGTGTCCACGATGGTGACTTCTCCAGTAGGTTCCGCTGTGTGCTCGCCATCTACCGTGGCAGTAGTACCGATTTCCGGTACCCCTTCAAACTGGTCATCAATGGTGCCCAGGTAGATGGTAGTATTGTTCCGGGAGATTGTGATGTTGGGGACTTTCACCAGCTCATAGCCCTGGTTCCCCTCACAGGGCAGTTCTTCCAAGGTGTACTGGTCATAGGGCAGGGCGCACAACTCG
This sequence comes from uncultured Acutalibacter sp., assembly GCA_963559705.1. Lineage (GTDB taxonomy): Bacteria > Bacillota > Clostridia > Oscillospirales > Acutalibacteraceae > Acutalibacter. The sequence continues at coordinate 87,299 of CAUWLU010000003.1, read as the reverse complement.
TCCTGGGTATCCACCATCCAGTCCTCGGTGGTCAGGCCAAACCAAGTGCCGTTGTGGTCATCCCATAGAGTTTCGTCCTCCACATCATCATTACCGTTGGTGTTCCGGGAGTGGGGGTTCCACTCGGTGGTAGTACGCACCTCGCCGTTTTCATCGGTCACCACCATGTGAGTTTCTCCCGTGGTCTGGCTGGTGAGCTTGAAGGCCACATTGGCGAACCGGTGCATATTGGACTCGCCGCCCTCACCAACCTTGACAAACTGCAGGTCGCCACGAATTACCTGGTTGTAGGCAGCATCGCCGTCCCGGTACTCCACCACTTGGCCATCCTGCCTGATCTGGAAGGATCGGACGATCTGGTCGGTGTGGAGATACCCTTCGCCGGGCTTGCTTTCCACCATCTGGTAGGTGCCGTAGGGCAGAGCGCGGGCGTCTGTCTGGGCAATGCCGTCCACCACCTCAATGGTGGCACACACCTCGCCGGGCTGGTACAGAGCACCATTCACATACACAGCGTTGATGCTCTTGTTGGTGATCTCAAAAAGAGTGCCGTCCAAGCTGGCTCCGCCCAAGGGGGTGAGTAGGCCGGACTCCAGATCCCTCTTTTCAATGAGGACGCCGCCTCGCACCACCTCGTTCGCCATAACAAACTCGTAGATGATGCTGTCATCCTCTACCAGGACCGTCTGGTCTGGCGCGGTGAGCAGCATGGATTCGTTGGTGGCGGATTCGTGGAGGATGTACTCGCCGTAGGGCAGCAGGTCATCGGCAGTAGAGGCTTTTCCCTCGCTATCGGTGACCAAGGTCTTGACCACCTCGCCGGGCTGATATTTCTGGCCCTCAACAATCACCGGATTCCGGCTGTTGTTGATGATCTCAAAGGTGATCCCCTCGAAGTTGGCGTCGCCCTGAGGTGTGGAACCGGTGATGGTATCCTGCTTTTCCACGCTCAGGCCGCCCCGTTCCACATCGTTCACAGCAGTAATGGCAACAGAGTGGCCATTTTGCCGCACCTGAACGGTTTCGCCTGTCCAGGTCAGCAGCATGGACTCATTTGTCTGAGACTCTCTTACTTCATAGGTCCCGTAAGGCAGAGCCTCTCTGCCGGTGCTGGCGTGACCGGTTTCGTCCGTGGTGATGGTCATGACCACATCGCCCACGGCGTAGGTTTGGCCGTCCACCACCACGGGGTTGGCGCTGCGGTTGATAATCTCAAAGTCGATGTTGGCAAAGGAGGAGTTGCCCTGGGGAGTGGTCCCCATCTGGCTGTCCTGCTTTTCCAGGTCAATGCCGCCCCGGACTACATCATTTTCTGCCTCGTACTCCAGCATGACGTTGTCCGAGTCAATAGAAACGCTGATTTCCTCTGTGAAGGTTTGAAGCATGGATTCATTTGTGGAAACCTCCCGCAGGGTGTAGTCGCCGTAGGGTAGAGCGTTCTCCCCGGTGGTGGCCACACCACTGGCGTTGGTGGTGATGGTCATGGCTACCTGACCGGGAGCGGCAGTGGAGCCGTTCACTACCACAGGGTTTTGGCTTTCGTTAACGATCTCAAAGGTGATTCCTTCAAGAGAGGCATCGCCTTGCGGGGTCGTACCGGTTTGACTGTCCTTCTTCTGAATGGTCAGGCCGCCCCTCTGGACTTCCTCCGCCAGGTCCGTGACCTCCAGCTCGTACACATCCCCGGTGAGCTGGCTTCCATCCACGGTGTAAGTGTGAACCTGGGTGTCCAGCCGGTAACCTTCCGGGGCGGTGAGTTCCTTGACCGTCACCGTCCCCAGGGGCAGGCCCTCCAGAGTGCCAAGATTGCCGGAGGCGTCTGAAGTCAGTTCCTCTGTGACGGTCTGGCCGCCCTTTTGATAACTGATCTGGTAGACAGCTCCCGCCAAGCTGGCGTTGCCTTGGGGAGTGCTGCCGGTCTGGGAATCTTTCTTCTTCAGGCGAAGGGTCAGGGTCCCAGGCTCATCCTCCACGGAAAGGGAAGTGTCGCTTCAGTCAATGGTGAAGGTATACACCTTGGTGTCCAGCTTGTACCCCTTGGGCGGGGTCACTTCCTTGACGGAATAGGTGCCATCCTCCAGCGGAGTGGACAACGTAGCGTGGCCAGCTTCGTCCGTGGTGAAGGTCGCCACCACAGAACCTGTACCAGAAGTGCCTTTGTACACATTATAGGTGGCTCCTGCCAGGCTGTAGGCCGAGTTCCCCTGGGTGATGCTCACATCGGCGGAAGTCTTAGTCAACGTTACCTCATACTCTTTGGGCTGCAAGGGCTCGATTTTGATGAGGATATAGAAGCTGCCCGGTGTCTTGGGAGTAATGGCAGAAATCTGGTTGCCCGAGCTGGGTTCGGTGCCGCTGTGCCACATGACATCGTCATCGCTGGCCTCGCCCCAGAAGAAACCGATGTGGTTGTCCGCTCCATCCGCGCCAGGGTTGTCACTCCACCACATGAGGATAATGTCGCCCTTCTCGGCCAATCCGGAACTCAACAGTTCTTGTTTGGTGCGGAAGGCGTATGCGGAAATCTGACCGTTCTCAATGAGGTTTTTATAGTTGGACGCACCTGCCAGCCAGTCGTATGGTAGACCGGAGCCGAACTGGTTGACGGGAGTGCGGTGCATAATCTCCATAGTGGTTTCGGCGTCCAGTCCGGCCTTGCGGAGGACGTAGGCTACAAAACCGCCGCAGTTCATTCCCACGGTTCCGCTGTTGTAGGAGGTATTCCCGTTTGGTGACTGGGCGTCGCCTCCCACATACTTGGTGCCCAGGTAGTAACTATCATGCTCGTGGGCTTCCAGCTCCTGGACGATGGCCTCGCGGGTAACTCCCACGGAAGTCATGTAGTTTGTGCCGCCCTCCACTTCTGACTTGACCGTATTGAACGGGTCCTGAGCATAGAGGACCGGACCGTCCGTTTCCATCATGCTCTCGATCTCATCTGCGGAAACAGAAAAAGGCAGCGCGCTGAACATCAGCACCACTGCCAGAAACAATGCGAGTATTTTCTTTGTGCGTATCATGGTTTTCCTTTCTGCTCCATGGGGAGCGGGTCACATGGTCATGACGGGGGCATCCTCATCCGTGGGAAGAGGAGCGCTTTGATAGGCGGTGTCAAAAGGGATGTCATCCTCCAGCAATTCCTCCAACTCGTCCTTCTGCTGAGGGTGCTGCCGCTCCTGCTGCTCCATGACCAGTTCATAGGAGCTGAGGATCTGGCCGTGAAGGAGTTCCCTGGCCTCTTTGGTGATGGGGAAGAACACGGAGTCCGTCAATTCTGTGCCGTTTTTGACGTAGCGGCGCTCCGGGTCCTTGACAAACAGCCCGTTTTTGGAGTCGTAGATCCGAAACCCTTTTACCGCGAAACTGTCCGCAATGTTGATGCTCGCCGTTGCCAGCAGTTTTGTTTTAGGGTTGCTCAAGGGGTAGATCCTCACAGTGAAGGGCGGCACCCGAGAAGCGGGGTCTTGACTTTCCTCCGCCGCTGGGGCGGAGGAGAGCTGCTCTTCGTTCTCAATATCGATTTTTTCTTTTCTGGTGGCCATAACTGCTCCTTTCAGTTGTCAACGCCGTAAAACTCAGCCAGCAGCGCTGTTAAAAGCCGGTACTGCTGGCTGTAGCTCAACTTATGGAATTCCTGGGTGAAGATGTCGCCGGTGAGCTCGGGTTCCTCTGTTTCCTCCGGTTCCACTATCTCCATCCGGGTGATGATCACCCGGTCGGGCGGGTCGGACTCAAACAGCAGCACGTCACCAGGGGCGAAGTCAAGTTCTGTCCGGATGGGCCGGGGAATGGTGGTCCTGCCTCGTTTGCCTAAAATCCTCAATACAGACCGTTCCATAAAATCTTCCTTTCCGTTTGTTTTTCCGGGGCAAACAGGTACAGCTGCTCCGGGGTGCGTTTTGTGGTGTCGTAGTTGGAGATGAGTACTTCCTGGTACATGGCCCCGCTCTCGTACCGCTGGGCCATGTTGTTGATCCGCTCCACCTGCTCGATGAAGATGCCGGGCTGCTGGTACAGTTCCAGCACTTCGGGACACAGGTTGTAGGACAGCAGCCACAGACCTTCCGCCCCGAACAGCAGGTCCGCCAGGCGCCGGTGGTCCGAGGGGAGGAAAATCTTTCCGGGGTAATAATCCTCGGTGTCAAAGTAGGGCGGGTCCAGGTAGAAGAAAGTGGTTGGAGAGTCGTACCGGGTGAGGATGGTTTCGAAGTCCTCGTTTTCCAGCACCACATATTGCAGCCGTCCACAGACTGCGTCGATGATGGGAAATCCTGCCCACATACTCCGTCCCACAGCACAGAACTGTTTGCCATTACCAGCGTAGCTCTGTCGGATCACTTGGTAGAAATCCGCCGCCCGCAGGATGTCATCTTGGTAAGAGAATTCCGCTAACCGCCTTTGGGCAATTTGAAAATCATCCCGGCTATGGACGACATAGAGCAAACGGTCTTTCAGTTCATTGGGGTGTTCCCGCACCACCCGGTACAAGTTGATGAGGTTCCCGTTTTTGTCGTTGAGGATCTCCCTCACGGAGCGTTCCTTGTTGAGCAGAATGGAGCCCCCTCCCCCGAACACTTCCACGTAGATCTTGTTGCGAAATCCCGGCGGGAACCGCTGGAGGATGGTGGGACACAGGGCTTGTTTTCCACCCACCCATGGGATGATGGATTGGATAGGTCATTCCTCCTTTCTTTTTTCTGCTTGACCTTTCAGGTCATAGTCAGGGCGTGGGATTCTTCCTGCTCTGGAATTACCCGGAATTGGTCTTGGCCAATAAGAAGGGATAGGCTGCTGCCGTTGTCCCAATGGACTAACAGGGCGGGCTGGTCATCCACACCCACCACCGTGCCCTTCGTGCCGGGCTTCAAGTGTTCTTCCTCGTTGCAGAGGGAAACCACTTCCACCCTGGTGCCGGGCGGGTATTTCTCTCTCATGTGTGCTACATAATCTCTTTGATACAACATGAAAATCACTCCCATCTTTTTTCAAACTGAATCCGAACGGCTTTTTCCAAACCGTAGGCCCGGATGGCCAGGGCAGTGCAGAGGACCAAGTAGGCCTCTATGGACAGCAGCGCCGGATCGGCGATATCCGTAAGTTGAATGTTGTCGGACCCGGTGAGGATGTCTTTAGTAGCGGAGAAGAACACATACCCGGTGCCGGTCAGGTTCTTGGGCCGCATCTCGTCGATGTAGATTTTGCGGATGGTAACTTGATCCCAAACTTGGTTCCACAGTCCGCCGTCTGCCGTAAGCAGGTACAGGGCGGCCAGGAACTTCCGTGAAACCGATTCAGGGCGAATGGACCGTTCTTTTTCAAAGGTGTGCTGGTGGCGCTCATCTCGGTAGATCATGGGGGTTCTTCCTTTCTGTTTCGTTTCTGCGTCCAACTCTGCTTGGATGCGATCTGCCTCAGGAGTATCTGGTTTATAGTTTGGTTGATGTTTCATAAACCGCTCAAAGGCTTGATCGGTTGGATCTGTGGTGAAGAGGGGCATGGGTGTTCTCTCCTTTCAGCTGAAATAAAAAAGAGCGGAATCTGTTTTTCGTCAGATTCCGCTCTAATTTGCTGGTGGTCATGTCATGGACATTCCCGAGCTATGATCGTGAAAACTGTCACGAAGGGAAACATAGCTTTGATACCCTTCTGAATCAAGTTTGGCTAATTTCTCCCCATGGAACCGATATTCAGGATAGGCTACAAATCCGCTCTGCTGGGTGCGGCCCGTGGGAGTTGCAAGGCCCTCTTCTTCTAGCCAGGGAAGAATTTCCTGGCCCAGATGATTCACATCCACAAATGCGCAGTCCTGGTCCAGGGAAATTCCCAGGTTGACTGTTAAATCTCCCCAGGGTTCCGGTTCTCCATTATTCCAATCTTGCAGAAGCAGCGCCAAGTTTCCGTTGTTGTAGTAAGACCGCACCTGGCAGTCCAGGAAGATGGTTTTACCATCCCAGGGAAGCTTCAGCAGACCATCTCCACTTTGAATTGCTTGATACTTTTCATCGCTGTACCCGTCCCACCGCAGATAATTCCAGTCGGGTTGAGGACAGGGGGCGGATTGCGCCACCTCTTTCGGCACGGTTTCAAGCTCCATGGTTTTATCCGGGTCCATCAGGCAGGGCGCGTAGGCGGGGATGATTTTTGAAGCCAGGTATTCCTGGTCAGGGCAGATATCGATCAGTCCCATCCGGGCGGTGAAAAATGTCTTTTCGTCCACAGTGCCGATTGCGCTCATGTCCGCCCAGCGGTGAGCGGCGAGAAAAGCCGCGATATTATGCGGGGTAGCTTTGAAAAAGACGGCATCCTCCGGAGAGTCCATGTCGCTTGACAGACCCTGCAGATATTCTTGGTTCAATTTGGTCACCCTTTCTTTGGTTGAAAATAAAAAAGCCGGAGTCGAAAAGTTTTTTTCGATTCCGGCTTCTGCCTGGTACTTATTCGGTTATTTGATGTGTTTACGAGGGTTCGAATCCCTTCAGATGTTTTCTACATCATTCAAAAACGTCACGCTGTGACGGGGCTTTTTTGGTACTCAGAACGCGAAAAACCCCGGAATTCCGGGGTTTTTTCGCACCTGCATCATTTTTGGCAAGTAAACCTGGTGGGCGCTAACGGACTTGAACCGCTGACCCCCTGCACGTCAAGCAGGTGCTCTAGCCAGCTGAGCTAAGCGCCCATTTCTTCACAGTCATCTTGCACTGCTTGCTTATTTTACACGATTCCCCGGAAAAATGCAAGCCCTATTTTTGATTTTGCGTAATTTTTTTATTTCAGGCGGAAATTAAGAATCCTGTAAGAAATCCATCGGGCTGGACTTAATTTGTTCACAATATGATTTGGATACAGTAAACGAAATACCGCATCGTTGAGAATTTGTGGATTCCTTTCCGCTATCATTCCTTTTAGGGAAACTGTTCTCTGGCTTTTGAAAAAGGAGGCCTTCCTATGGAGACATTATCTGCCATCAACTTTCTTATGGCGGCTCTATTTGCCGCTTGCTGCTGCTATCAGGTCGTATTTGCCATCGTCCGGCTGTTGGGAAAACGCCGGCGCTTTTCCGCTGTAAAGCTATGCCGGTATGCTGTTCTCATCTCCGCCAGGGACGAAAGCGCTGTTATCGCCCAACTGATTGAAAGCATTCGCTCCCAGGATTATCCCGAGGATTTGGTGGACATCTACGTGGTGGCGGACAACTGCACCGACAACACCGCCCAAATCGCCCAGGACTGCGGCGCCCGGGTGTTTCAACGCTTCAACAAGGCCCAGGTGGGCAAGGGCTACGCACTGGCCTTCCTGCTGGGAAAAATCCATGAGGAATACCCCCAGGACCAGTATGACGGCTTCTTCGTCTTTGATGCGGACAATCTGCTGGACCCCCACTACATCACCGAGATGAACAAGGTGTTCTCCTCCGGCGAGCAGGTGGTCACCGGCTATCGCAACACCAAAAATTACGGCGACAACTGGATCACCGCCGGCTATGGGCTGTACTTCATCCGGGAATCGGAATACCTCAACCGCCCCAGGGATTTCCTCCACACCAGCTGTGCAGTGTCCGGCACAGGGTTCCTCTTCTCCCAGGACATTCTGGACGAGGTGGGAGGCTGGGAATATTTCCTGCTCACGGAGGATCTGGAGTTCACCGCCGACCTGGTCTGCCGGGGCAAGCGCATCGCCTACTGCCCTGACGCTGTGATCTATGACGAGCAGCCCACCAGCTTCCTGCAGTCCCTCAACCAGCGCTCCCGCTGGGTAAAGGGCTACTTACAGGTGGTTGCCAAGCGCGGCGGGAGCCTGGTGCATACCATGCTCTCCAGCGGGAGCTTCGCCGCCTTCGATATGCTGATGTGCACCATCCCCGCAGTGGTGATTACCGTGCTGAGTCTGCTGGTGAACGTCGCCATGTTTATCGTGGGCATGGTCACCGCCCGCAGCCAGATGAACATTTTCTTCACCTCCGTGACGCTTGCGGCTGTCAACTCCTATTTCGTGATGCTGCTCATGGGCGCAATGCCCCTGATTACCGAATGGAAACGCATCCACTGCACTCCCGGCAAGAAGATCGCCTACCTTTTCACCTTCCCCTTCTTCATCTTCAGCTTTGGCATTGCCATGGCCATGGCTGTCTGCGGGAACATCCAATGGAAGCCCATCAAGCACAGCGTGGCGCTGTCCATTGGCGATTTGGGCAGCGTCTCCTCCTCCGAGCTGGGCAAGCTGCGCAAAAACAGAAAGCTCTGACCCCTTCCTCCCCGGGGAACTGTGCAAAACAGGGAATCTTACAATTTAACCTTTATAATCTCTGCCCCTTGTGTTACAATGGTTGTACTCAAGGGGCTTTTTCCTTTCATGGGGGCCGTGCTTTGTTTGCCTCCTCCTTTGGGAAAGCCCCTGTGAAAACGTCCGGAAGCTGGTATTCTGGGCGTGATTCTTTCTTTTTAGATGACAAAAGATGACAAAATTCTTGGATTCTCTCTCAGCAAAGCCTCAGAAAGGTGGAAATGACATGGTAACACGGGTATTTGTCGAAAAGAAACAGGGGTACAACATCGAAGCTCAGCAGATGCTGGCAGACCTGCGGGGCAATCTGGGCCTGCAGGGTCTGCAGGAGGTGCGCATCCTCAACCGCTATGACGTCTCCGGGCTTTCGGAGGAACAGTTCGCCGCTGCAGCGCGGACCGTCCTCTCGGAACCCACCATGGACGCTGTTTACGGCGAGGAGTTCCGTCTGCCGGAGGAGTATCAGGTCTTTGCCATGGAATACCTTCCCGGACAGTATGACCAGCGGGCCGACTCCGCCGCTCAGTGCGTTCAGCTTCTCACTCAGGGGGAGCGCCCGGCTGTGGCCACTGCCAAAGTGATCGGCCTCAAGGGAAGCCTGTCCCCCCAGGAGTTTGACAAGGTCAAGAACTACCTGATTAACCCGGTGGAAAGCCGGGAGGCCTCCCAGGAAAAGCCCCAGACGCTGGAAATGCAGGCGGACCGTCCTGCCGATGTGGCCCGGGTCACGGGCTTTACCAGCTGGGACCGGGCCCAGATGCAGGATTACTTCGACTCTATGGGCTTTGCCATGACCCTGTCCGACCTGGAGTTCTGCCGAGACTACTTCCGGGACGAGGAGCATCGGGACCCCACTGTCACCGAGCTGCGGGTGATCGACACCTACTGGAGCGACCACTGCCGCCACACCACCTTCCTCACCCGCCTGAATAAAATCGACGTGGAGCAGGGGGCTCTCAGCGCCGCTGTGGAAAAGGCCCTGAAAAACTACCTTGCTCTGCGGGAAGAGCTGTATGTGGGCAAGGACAAGCCCGTCTCTCTGATGGACATGGCCACCATCGGCGGCAAGTACCTGCGCAAGAAGGGCCTGGTGCCCGATTTGGACGAGAGCGAGGAGATCAACGCCTGCTCGATTGAGGCCCCTGTGACCATCGACGGCAAAACCGAAACCTGGCTGATCCAGTTCAAGAACGAGACCCACAACCATCCCACCGAGATCGAGCCCTTCGGCGGCGCGGCCACCTGCTTGGGCGGCGCCATCCGGGACCCCCTGTCCGGACGCTCCTACGTGTACCAGGCCATGCGCGTCACCGGCAGCGGCGATCCTACCGTCCCCTTTGAGAATACCCTCCACGGCAAGCTGCCCACCCGGAAGATCACCACCGGCGCTGCGGCAGGCTATTCCTCCTACGGCAACCAGATCGGCCTTGCCACCGGCCAGGTCACCGAGCTGTACGATCCCGGATATGTGGCAAAGCGCTTGGAAATCGGCGCGGTGATCGGCGCGTCCCCCAAGGCCAACGTCCGCCGGGAAGAGCCCGCTCCCGGCGATGTGATCGTGCTGCTGGGCGGCGCCACCGGCCGCGACGGCATCGGCGGAGCCACCGGCTCCAGCAAGGCCCACACGGAAAAGAGCGTGGAGGTCTGCGGCGCTGAGGTGCAGAAGGGCAATCCCCCCACCGAGCGGAAGCTTCAGCGGCTGTTCCGGGACCCCAGCGTGTCCACCCTTATCAAGCGGTGCAATGACTTTGGCGCCGGCGGCGTGTGCGTGGCCATCGGCGAGCTGGCCCCGGGCCTGGAAATCGACCTGAACCAGGTGCCCAAGAAGTACGAGGGCCTGGACGGCACAGAGCTGGCCATCTCCGAATCTCAGGAGCGCATGGCTGTGGTGCTGTCCCCCGAGGATGTGGAGACCTTCCAGAAGAAGGCCTGTGAGGAGAACCTGGACGCCACTGTGGTGGCCGTGGTCACCCAAGAGCCCCGGCTGAAGATGGAATGGCGGGGGGATCAGGTGGTGAACCTGTCCCGCGCCTTCCTGGACACCAACGGCGTCACCCAGAACGCTGAGGCAGAGATCACCGCGCCCCAGGGCGAGAGCTATCGCAAATCCGTGCCCGCCTGCCTGGAGGGTATGAACGGCGTGGAGGCCCTGAAGGCCAACCTGGCCCGGCTGGAGGTCTGCTGCCAGAAGGGGCTTTCCGAGCGGTTTGACGCCAGTATCGGCGCTGCCACTGTGCTGATGCCCTTTGCCGGCCGGTATCAGCTGACCCCCGAAGAGGCCATGGTGGCCAAGATTCCCCTGCTCCACGGGGAGACCGACGACGCCACCGCCATGAGCTATGGCTACATTCCCGGCGTGGCCCGGTACTCCCCCTTTGAGGGCGCTGCCTACGCTGTGGTAGAGAGCCTCTCCAAGCTGGCCGCCGTGGGCGCGGACCCCTTAAAGGCCCGGCTCACCTTCCAGGAATACTTCGAGCGGCTCCACGACGTGCCCTCCCGCTGGGGCAAGCCCGCTGCGGCTCTGCTGGGCGCTTTAGAGGCTCAGTTGGGGATGGGGCTGCCCTCCATCGGCGGCAAGGACAGCATGTCCGGCTCCTTTGAGAGCCTGGATGTGCCCCCCACCCTGGTGAGCTTTGCCGTATCCATGACCAAGGCCAGCCGGACCCTCTCCGCCGGAGTGAAGGACCCCGGAGTCACCTTGGCCCTGCTTCCCATCCCCGAGGACGAGAACGGTATGCCCAACTGGGAGGCTTTGAAGGCGTACTACCGCGCCGTGCTGCTGCATATGGAATTGGGAGATATCATCTCTGCCGGCGTGGTCCGAGAGGGCGGCGCCGCTGCCACGGTACTGCGGATGTGCTTTGGCGAGAAGATGGGCTTCCGCTTTGCCGAGGGCCTGTCCAAGGAGACCCTGTACGCGCCTCAGGAGGGCGCGCTGGTGGTGGCCCTGTCCAGCGAGGCGGATCTCTCCGCAGATCCCGCCCTGTCCCCCATTGTTCTGGGCCGCACCTCCAGCAAGGAGGATGTGAAGCTGGAAGGCGAAAGGATGTCCCTGGAGGAGCTGTGTGCCGCCTGGATGGATACCCTGGAGAAGATCTTCCCCAACAACGCCCCGCAGGTCTCCGTGGCAGCCAATGTGCCCCTGTACACCCAGCGGGAGGGCAAGGCTCCCGCCATCAAGGTTGCCAAGCCCCGGGTGTTCATCCCTGCCTTCCCCGGCACCAACTGCGAAGTGGACTCTGCCCGTGCCTTTGAAAAGGCCGGTGCCGAGACTGAGATCCTGGTGGTGAAGAACCTGTCCGTTGACCACATCGAGGAGACCATCGACCGGATGGAGAAGGCCATTCGCCGTGCCCAGATCATCATGATCCCCGGCGGCTTCTCCGGCGGCGACGAGCCCGAGGGCTCCGGCAAGTTCATCGCCACCACCTTCCGCAATCCCAAGATCGCCCAGGCAGTCACCGACCTGCTGGAAACTCGTGACGGCCTGATGCTGGGCATCTGCAACGGCTTCCAGGCTCTCATCAAGCTGGGCCTGGTTCCCTACGGCAAGATCACCGAGCCCAAGGAGGACGATCCCACCCTGACCTTCAACACCCTGGGCCGTCACGTATCCCGCATGGTCTACACCAGGATCACCAGCGTCAAGTCCCCCTGGATGGCTGGCGTCAGCGCTGGGGATATCCACGCGATCCCTGTGTCCCACGGCGAGGGCCGGTTTGTGGCCGACGAGAAAACCCTGCAGGCTTTGATGGAGAACGGCCAGATCGCCACCCAGTATGTGGACCCCGACGGCACTGTCAGCGGCAGCATCCAGTGGAACCCCAACGGCTCTGTCTGCGCCATCGAAGGCATCACCAGCCCCGACGGCCGGGTGCTGGGCAAGATGGGCCACTCCGAGCGCAAGGGCCGCAGCCTCTATAAGAACGTTCCCGGCGAAAAGGATCAGAAGCTCTTTGAGAGCGGCGTGAAGTACTTTAAATAAGCAAAGGACCTATTTCCTATGAAAGAGATATTGCGTAGAACCTGGGCGGAAATCGATTTGGACACCCTGGCCCGCGACTTCCAGGCAGTGCGGCAGGCCGCCAATCCTCAGGCCAAGGTGTGCTGTGTGGTCAAGGCCGACGCCTACGGCCACGGGGCTGTGCGAATGGCCCGGGAGTTCGAAGAGCTGGGGGCGGACTGGTTTGCCGTCTCCAATCTGGAAGAGGCCTTGCAGCTGCGTTTTGCACAGCTCCAAAAGCCCGTGCTGGTGCTGGGCTACACGCCTCCTGAGGAGGCCTCCGCTCTAGCGAAGTATCACATCTCGCAATGCGTGTACAGCTTGGACTACGCCCGAGAGCTTTCCCAGTACGCAGTGGAGGCCGGGGTCACGGTGAACATCCATGTGAAGATCGACACCGGCATGAGCCGCCTGGGCTTTTACTATCAGGACATCAGCCGGGACGAGGCCACGGTTCAGGAGGTCAAGACTGCCTGCACCCTGCCCGGCTTGTACCCCGAGGGAATCTTCACCCACTTCGCCGTTTCTGACGAGGGCAAGGAGGGCGACGCCTTTACCATGCGGCAGTTCGGCTGCTTCAAGGAGATGATCGAAGCCCTGCTGCGGGAGGATATCTCCTTTGAGGTGCGCCACTGCGCCAACTCTGCCGCCGTGTTCGATTATCCCCTCTCCCACCTGGACATGGTGCGGGCGGGCATCGTCATCTACGGCCTGTACCCCTCCGGGGAGCTGCGCAGCCGCCCGAATCTGGCCCCGGTGCTCTCTCTAAAATCCGTGGTGTCCCACATCAAAACGGTGCAGCCCGGAGCCACCATCAGCTATGGCCGGAAGTTCACCGCCGACTGTGAAAGGAAGGTTGCCACGGTCCCTGTTGGGTACGCTGACGGCTACCCCAGGATTCTCTCTGCCAAGGGCGCTCAGGTGCTTATCGGCGGAAAGCGCTGCCCCATTCTGGGCAGGATCTGCATGGATCAGCTGATGGCCGATGTCAGCGACCTCCCGGAGGTGCGGGTGGGCGACACGGTCACCCTCATCGGCCGGGATGGTCAAGAGGAAATCACTGCCGACGAGCTGGCCGCTTTGGAGGGCAGCATCAATTATGAGGTGGTTTGCGGCCTGTCCAAACGAGTGCCGCGGGTCTATCTGAAGCACGGCAAAGTGGACAGCATCTATAACGCCCTGTTGGGGGAGGAGAACCGGTAACACGGCAGCTCCCAAAACGCGCCCTGGTCCGGGCAGCTGCAGAAGGCTGCCTCCCTGGGGCGCATGGGCTTTTCCGATTGTATTAAATCCGCAAGGACGTTTCATCAAAAGAAAGGAAGTTGCAGCATGAAAAAAATTGGCAGCGGCAAGGTTCGGGAGATCTACGAAGTCTCCGACAAGGAGCTTGTCATCTACACCACCGACCGGGTTTCCGCATTCGACGTGATCCTGCCCACCCCCGTTCCGGACAAGGGCCGGGTGCTCAATCAGCTGTCCTTGATGTGGTTTGACCTGACCAAGGACATTGTGGCAAACCATGTGGTTTCCATCGACCCCAAGGATATGCCTGAGGAGTTCTCCAAGGAGGAGTACAAGGACCGGGTCATGCTGGTGAAAAAGCTGAAGATGCTCCCCTATGAGTTCATCATCCGGGACTATATGTTCGGCTCCATGTGGAAGGCCTACAAGGCCGGGGAGCCCTTCTGCGGCCAGGTCATCAGCGGGGATTACCAGCTGGCTCAGAAGCTGGAGCGCCCCATCCTGACCCCCTCCACCAAGGCCACCGAAGGCCATGACGAGTACAGCGTCACCCACGAGGGCATGGTGAAGGACCTGGGCGAGGAGCTGACCCGTCAGTTGGAGGAGACCTGCCTGAAGGTCTATGAGACCTGCTTTGACTACGCCGAAAAGCGGGGCATGCTCATTGCCGACACCAAGCTGGAGTTTGGTCTGGACGAGGACGGCAGGCTGGTGCTGGCCGACGAGGTCCTCACGCCCGATTCCAGCCGCTTCTGGAACAAGGCCGAGTATCAGGTGGGCACCTCCCCCCTGAGCTACGACAAGCAGTACCTCCGGGATTGGCTCACCGAGAACCATCTGGACGGCGTCACCCCGCCTCCCCAGCTGCCCGAGGACGTGGTGGCTAAGACTCGGGAAAAGTACCTGGAGTGCCTGGAGCTGTTGGTCCCCCAGCACTGAGGACTCCCTTTATAGAATCCATTCTCTGCACCACAAGGCAGCTTGGGCGCGTCCGGCGGGTAATCCCCCCGGGCGTGCCCCTTGCTTTTTCTCCCTGGATTTTGTATGATAATCCTAGAAAATCCACCCCTCTGGGAGGAAACCCACATGAAGCTCTCCTCTTTCTTCCACTTTGCCTCCTTCGGCATCCGAACCATCCTCTTTCATAAGCGGGACCCCATTTTGGGGACCATCATCCTCACCGACAAATGCAATCTCCACTGCAAGCACTGCTCCGTCAACAATCACCTGGCCGTCCTTGCGCCCTATTCCCAAATCCGCGGGGAGATGGAACAGCTTTACCGCATGGGCATCCGCATTCTGTTCTTCTGCGGCGGGGAGACCTTCCTCTGGCAGGACTGTGGAAAAACGCTGCGGGACCTGGTGATTGAGGCCAAGGAAATGGGGTTCCTCCTTGTAAATGTGGTCACCAACGGCACCTTTCCCTTGGAGCTTCCCGAAGCGGACCTGATCCTCCTCAGCCTTGACGGCGACCGGGAGCATCACAATCTGATCCGTGGGGACACCTTTGACCTCATCCTGGAAAACGTCCGCCGCGCCGCCGGGGACAATATCTGCTTTTACATGGCCATCAACCAGCTGAACAAGCACACTGTTGGGGAGGTGTGCCGGCTGGCGAAGGAGACGCCCCATGTCTCCGCTGTGTCCTTCAACTTCCACACACCCTATCCGGACACTGCCGAGCTGGCCCTTTCCCGGGAGGACAAGGCCGCCTGCTGCCGGGAGATCGCCGCCCCAAAAAAGGCCGGCGCTCCCATATTCAATTTGGTCAGCGCCTTCCCCTATTTGATCGACAACTCCTTCCCCACTCCCTGCTATCAATGCGTGGTGATGGAAAACGGCAAGCTCAGCGTGTGCGGCCGGTGCATCGAGGTCCCCGGCCTCTGCCAGCAGTGCGGCTATTTCTTCGTGGCAGAGTACACCCTGCTCTTTCAAGGAAAGCTGCCGGTGCTGCTGGAAATGCTCACCACCTACCTTCGCTATCTGTGAGGTGACGCCATGGCACTCTGGACCACCCCAGCCCGTATGTGGCTGACCCGCTCTCTGCGGCCCTTTCAATTCACAAACGAATACGACCAAGTCCTTCCCTATGACGGCTGTTCCCAGCTGGGGCTGTATGTACACATTCCCTTTTGCCGGTCCCTCTGCGATTTCTGCCCCTACTGCAAGGTTCCCTACCAAAAGGACCGGGCGGACGCGTACCTCCATGCCCTGCTGCAAGAGATCCATCTGGTGACCCAAGGCCACCCAAAGCGGGAGGCGACCAGCCTCTACTTTGGCGGGGGCACACCGGCTCTGCTGTACCACAGGCTGGGCGAGATCATCCGGGCTTTGCAGGAACACTTTACCATCACCCAGGGCATCGGCGTAGAGCTTCACCCGGAAGATGTGACCGTCCCCGTGCTGGAAGCCCTGCGCCGGGCTGGCGTGACAAAGCTCAGCATTGGCATCCAGTCCTTTCAGAAAGCCCATCAAAGCCTGCTGGGCCGGGGGATCCTCTCCCCGGAACGGCTGCAAAAAGCCCTTGCCGCCGTGCCCTTTGTGACAGTTTCCTTTGACTTTATCTTTGCTCTGCCCGGCCAAAGGCTGGAAGATCTGCAGCAGGATGTGGCGCTGGCGTTTCAGTCCGGGGCCAATCACGTGGCCCTGTACCCTTTCATTGACTTCACCTTTACCAAAAGCTCCCTACCTGCCGGAAGCAACCGGGAGAAACGCCAGCTTCTGGACGGCATCACCGCCTACATGGAGCGCCTGGGCTGCACCCGCACCTCCCTGTGGACCTTTGCCCGGGAAAAGGACGCCTGCTATTCCTCCATGACCCGGGAGAACTTCCTGGGATTTGGATGCTCTGCGACCACGCTGCTGGAAGGGCAGTTCAAGCTCAACACCTTCTCACCGGAGGCCTACGGAAAACGGATCGCCCAAAAGGAGCTTCCCACAGCCCTGACTCTGCGGTTCACCCGGCGGCAGCGGATGCTGTACTATCTGTTCTGGACCGCCTACAGCACCTGGGTGGACCCCGGCAAATTCCAGGACTTTTTCGGCGAGAAGCTCTCCGACTGCTATGGCTTGGAATTCCGGCTGGCTCAGCGGATGGGCTGGGTGGAACAGCTCCAGGGCCGCTGGCACCTGACCTCCAAGGGCGTCTTTGCCTATCACTACTTCGAGGGCTTTTACACCCTAAAGTACATTGACCGGATGTGGAATGTTTTGGCCAAGGAGGACTTCCCCGCTTCCATCACACTGTAGCCCAGGACTAGGAAATCTTTCTGTGGCAAACCATGCCCACTTTATGGTATGATTGCCTTAAACTCCGGGGGGAAAATAGGTCCTTCCGGGTTCTCGCCGGAGCTTTCCGGCGTCAATTTTGGGAAAAGAGGGATTGTTTTGAACTATCAGGAAATCATCAGCTCGCAGAACCGCTTGCCGTCCCACGCGCCCTTTGGCGCCTTTGATACCTTAGAGCAGGCAAAGGCTCGGGACAACTCCGGCTCCAGCTCCTTCCTCAGCCTGGACGGCCTGTGGAAGTACGCCGTCTACCCCACTGCGGAGGAGGTACCCGCCCAGTGGGCAGCTCCTTCGGCGGAACAACGGGAAGCCCTGGACGCCATGCCGGTGCCCTCCTGCTGGGAGATGCATGGGATCGGCAAGCCGGTGTACACCAATATGCCCTACCCCTTCCACCGGGACGGCCAGGACAGGAGCTTTGAAGTCGAAACCCGCAAGGGACAGTTCGACCTGTGCGCTCCTGCTGTTCCCAAGGACAATCTGACTCTCTGCTATTATCAGACCTTCCAGCTGCCGGAATCGTGGCAGGGCAAGCGGGTGATCCTCCACTTCGGCGGCGTGGAAACCGCTTTTTCCGCGGCGGTAAACGGTGTAGAGGCCGGTTTCTCTGAGGACAGCAAGCTGGACGCAGAATTTGACGTCACCTCCTTTATGAAGCCGGGGGAGAACCTGCTGGCCGTCAAGGTGCATCGGTTCAGCCCCGGCAGCTATCTGGAGGACCAGGACTACTGGCATCTCCACGGCATCCACCGCAGCGTGTCCTTGTACTGCAAGGGAATCCGGCGCTTTGTGGATTTTCAGGTGCAGCCCCAGTTTGGGGAGACCTTGGAGCAGGCCGCTCTGCGGGTCCGGGTGTGGCCGGATCAAACCGCCCCGTTATACGGGGAGTGCCGGGTGCGGTTCCGGCTGTTTGACAGCCTCCAGAACCAGGTGGCAGAATTCCTCTCCAAGCCCTTTGGGGAGTATGGGGTGTATCTGCAGCCTCTCTCCGTGCTGGAGGAAGTGATCCCAGTGGCCAGCCCCCAGCTGTGGAACTGCGAGACCCCCACCCTCTACACCCTGACCTTGGAAATGCTGGACGAAACCGGCGCCTGCATCGACATTGAGAGCTGCCGGGTGGGCTTCCGGGAGGTGCGCATCCGGGAGGGGATTTTGGAGCTGAACCGCCGGCGGCTGATCGTCCGAGGGGTGAATCTCCACGAGCACAGCGCCTTTACCGGCCGGACGGTCTCTGCCCAGGAGCTGCGGGCACAGCTTGTAAAAATCAAGGAGCTGAACTTCAACGCCATACGCACCTGCCACTATCCCAAGGACACCGCGTTCTATGACCTGTGCGACCAGCTGGGCATCTACGTGGTGGACGAGGCCAACATCGAAACCCACGGCTACGGCGGCGGGCTCAGCGACGACCCCCGGTGGCTGGACGCCTACCTGTCTCGGGGCACTCGGATGTGCCTGCGGGATAAGAACCACCCCTGCGTCATCGTGTGGAGCCTGGGCAACGAGTCGGGAGCCGGGGCCAACCACGCGGCCATGTACGGCTGGCTCAAGTTCTATGACAACCGGCCCGTGCAGTACGAGTCCGGTGGGTCCCCCAAGGGCACCAGCGACATTCTGGCCCCCATGTACCCCTCTCGGGATTGGGTGGAGGAGTGCATGAGCAATGGGGATCTGCGCCCCTTTATCATGTGCGAATACGCCTACGCCAAAAGCAACTCCAACGGCAACTTTGGGGAGTTCTGGGAGCTGGTGCGGAAGTACCCCAGGTTCCAGGGCGGGTTCCTTTGGGACTTCCAGGACAAGGCACTGGTCCAGGCCGATCAAGAGGGACAGCTCCACTTCCGGTATGCCGGAGCCTTTGGAGAGGATGTGGTGGACCGCACCCCGGATATGTGCCTCAACGGCATTGTGTTCGCGGACCTGAAAGAGAAACCCGGCGCCGAAGAGGCGAAAAACTGCCAGGCGCCCATCTACATAGATTATCAGCATTGGCACGGGCTCCACGGGGCCTATCACCTGCACAATGAGCAGCTTTCTTCGGACCTGTCGGATTTGGAGGTCACCTGGGAGCTGGTCTGTGACGGCAAGGTTGCGGAGACCGGCGCTTTGGAGAATCTCCGGGTGGCTCCGGGAACGGAGATCCCCCTGGAGCTGCCCTACAGCCGAGAGCTGGTTTCCGGCGAGGCCTTCTGCAATCTGTACTTCCGCACCAAGGCGGACTCCCTCTGGGACCGGGCAGGACGGCTGGTCTACAAGGCTCAATTCCCCGCACAGGGCAGCGGGATTTGGTGGGAGGAGAATCCCATTGTTTCCACAATCCCCCTGGAAACTGTGGAAAACGACGCTTCGGTTTCCATCACCAGGGACGGCTTAGAGGTCGTGCTGAGCAAATCCGGTGGCGGGATTGTGACCTGCAAGGCCAACGGACGGCTTTTGCTCTCCCATGGGCAGGACAGACTGTACCGGGCCATGACCGGCATTGACGAGGGTCAATTGGAAAACAGCTATGGCATGGATTGGCACACCGCCGGACTGAACCATCTGACGCCCGTTGTGGAAGCCTTCCGGGTTCTGCCCAGCCCTCAGTGCGTCCTGGTGGAGGAATGCCTGTCTTATTGCCAGGGGCGGGTGCGCGTCACCCGGGAATACAAGATCACCGGGGCGGGCATGGAGATCACTTCCAACGTGGCCAACGGCCTAGAGCTGGAAACCCTCCCCCGCATTGGGCAGAGCTTCCTGCTGGAAAAGAAATACAACCACCTGCACTGGTACGGCCGAGGCCCCCAGGAGTGCTATGCCGACCGGAAGAGCAGCGCCTTTGTCGGGATCTACACCGGCACTGTGGAGGATATGCACGAGCATTATGTGAAGCCCTGTGAATGCGGCGGCCGCGAGGACGTCCGCTGGCTGGAAGTGACGGATTCGGACGGGTACGGCGTCAAGGTCATTGGCAGGGATTTGTTCCACTTCTCTGCCCTCCCCTGGACTGTGGAGGAATACGATCAAGCCCCCTATGAGGACGATCTGCCGGAAAGCCAGGGGGTCTCCCTCAACCTGGACGGCTTCCACGCCGGACTGGGCGGCGACACGGGCTGGACCAAGAACATCCATCCCGAATACCGCATTTCTCAGGGGAATTATCTCTACGGCTTCACCCTGCTGTGGCTGGAACCCCGCTGAGGATGACATCCCGCTCCATTTGATGGAACTATAGAAATCCCCCCTGGTGCAGAAGCTTTGCTGCATCAGGGGGATTTTATTGGCTGTCCTCTTTTTCCGGGAGGCCTCCCTCTTTGCGGTACTGGTTTGGGGGAACTCCGCAGGTTTCTCGGAAAGCGCGAATGAAGTTGTTCACATCTCCAAAGCCGCTCTGATAGGCGATCTGGGAGACGGGCAGGGGGGTGGTCTCCAGCAGCTCCTTGGCGTAGGAGAGCCGGGTGAGCAGCAGATACTGTTTGGGGCTGCACCCCACCTGCTTTTTGAACAGATGGGTCATGTAGCAATGATTCATGTAAAAGTGAGCCGCCAGCTGGGAAATCCGCAGATCCTGTCGGAAATTCGCCTCGATGTACCGCTGAATCTCCCGGACACGGCCCGCAGCACCGGCATCCAAAGGCGTAAAATTCCCCGGGCAGACACGATAGGCCAGAATCAGCAGCTGTTCCAGCAGCGTCTTGACCATGGCGTCGCTGTAGGGAGCAGGACTGTCCCATTCCCGCAGCAGCCGGGCAAAGATGCGCTCCGGGTCCGGGGACGCCCCGGCCAAGGGCACACAATGGCGGAAGCCCTCCGGCCTGTCCCGGAACACCCCTGTCAGCACAGGGTCCCCCAGGGCGGACTCCAGCTCCTGCGCCTGGACCATGAGAAAATACCGGCGGTAAGGCTCTCGGAGCACCTGCACCCGATGCTCCTCATACCCGCTGATGAACACCAGGGAGCCTGCTTCCGCCGGATAGCTCTGCTCTCCGATGGTGAACTCCGCCGCCCCCTCCAGGACGAATACCAGCTCGCTGGCCAAGTGGAAATGGCTGTGAAGCGGCTGGCCCTCCTGGCTGAACCGCATCTGGGTAATCAAGGGGGATCGCCTGCTCACGCCATGGTCTCCAGCATCGCCTCTGTGACTTCATAGCGGCAGGGCTTGCCCTGGGACAGAGCCTCATACTCCCGGACCATGTACAAGCCCATGCGGGCCACCTCGTTGTGCATACTCCCGGCGATGTGGGGGCTGAGGAACACATTGGGCAGCGTCCACAGGGGGCTGTCCTTCTCCGGCGGCTCCGGCCAGGTGACGTCCAGCAGCGCGGTCCGGCCGGGCTCCTCCTGCATTGCGTGGATCAGGTCCGCTTCCACCACCTGGGCCCCCCGTCCCGTATTGATAAAGGTGGCGTTCCTGCCCAGCTTGGAGAACAGCTCATAGGTGAGCATTCCCTGCGTGGCGGGCAGATTGGCAATGTGGTTGGTCACGGTCTGGCACTGGGAGAAAATCTCCTCCAGGGTGGCACGCTTTGCACCCAGGGAGGCCAGCTTTTCATCGCTGGCAAAGGGGTCGTACACCAGGGTTTCCAGATCGTAGGACTGGAGCAGCTTCAGCACCAGGGAGCCAATCATGCCGGCGCCCAGCACGCTCACCTTCACATGATAATTGCAGGGGAAGGAATTGCTGTACCGGTCAAAGGCCTCCCGGCCCCCCTGCTCCTGAAGGCGCAGGCCCTGAAAATACCCCTTTCCAGCCAGGATAATCTGGGCCGCGGTGAACTCTGCCACGGGGACGGCGTTGGCCGCCCAGGCGCTGAACACCTTCACCCCAGCCCGAAGGAAGGGTCTGGCAAACTGCTGCACAGAACCCGCAGCGTAAAACAGGGCCTTCACGTTGGGAAAGTAGGTGCGGATCTGCTCCTGGGACAGCTCCGGCACTCCCCAGGTGGAGAAGAGATAGGACACGCCCTTCAGCTCCTCCCGCCGGGCTTCCAGCTCCTCGGGCAGCAGGACCCCGGGCAAAAACTCCAGCCGGTCGGAAAGCCTCTCCCGGGTGGCGCGGTCGTAGACAATGGACAGTTTGTTGTCAGCGCTTGCATTGATATACGCGGCGATTTCTTTCATGATGCTCCTCCTTTAGCTCCATGCTTCCACCCAGCGGCGAAGCACGGCGGCGTCCTGCAAAAAGGCCTCCTGGCTGTCGTCCCGGACAAATTCCAGCAGCAGACTGCGCTCTCCCGGCGCCTGCTGGATTCGAGAGAGGTACTGGGTCCACTCCGGCTCCCCCTGGACCAGAGGATGCCGGATATTGGCCCCCGTCCAGGCAAAGACGTGGACATGGCACAGCCAGGGCAGCAACCCCCGAAGCTCTCCCAAGCGCTCCTCCTGGGAAATGTCCGGGTTTGGCTGCCAATAGCAGACCACGTTGGGCAAGTCCACCAGCTCCAGCAGGGCCTTGGCTCCGGCAAGGGTCTGGGTGGCCGTGCCCCGGTGATACTCAAAGGCCAGGCGCAGACCGGCTTCTGCCGCCTGCTCTCCTGCCCGGCGAAAGCTCTCCCCCAGACGCTGGCGCTCCTGGTGGGAGCTTTCCTCCCAGGGCTTTGCGCCCGCCCACACCCGGATCACCGGCGCCTCCAAGGCCAAAGCGCTGGCAAGCACCGGGGAGAACTCTCCCTCCCCCCGGTAATAGGAGCCGTAGGAGCTGACGTACAGTCCCCGGTCCCTGGTGAGGGTCGCCGCTTTTCGGGCAGCTGCCTCGTCCCCCGGGGGCACATGGACGTCCCCGCCCCACTCAATGCAGTCCAGGCCCCCTTGGGCAGTCAGGTCCACAAGCTCCTCCAAACCCTTCTGCCGAAAGGTGACCGAACAGATTCCAGCGGAAAGCTTCACAGAACTTCCCCCTTTTCTGAAATTTTTGATACCGGCGATACAGCCACAGTATAGCGGAAAACCGCGTTGGCTGTATCGCCTTTTTTTGGCTGCTGTCATGCAAAATTTGCTTTCCTCGGAAGGTCCGATTTTAATAAAGCAAATTTCGCATAGTTTTTCCAAAGGAAAAGCTGGATTTTCTCGTGTTTCTATTCTATCATGAAGATATTAAAAAGCAAGTGCCTCTGCTTTTTTTAAAATCATGGCAAATTGAAGGAGGAGCCGGGATGTTTTCGTACAAGAGCCTGGAAGAATTGGTGGAAGCCGCTGCAAAAGAGGGCGTCTCTCTGCCCGCAGGAGAAGGGGTCTCCGCCTTGGGACAGCCCCTGCAGATGGGAGCTTTCACCCTGCAAAACAGAATCGCCATCCAGCCCATGGAGGGTTGTGACGGCACTGCCGACGGCAAGCCGGGAGAGCTGACCCTGCGCCGCTATGAAAGGTTCGCCAAAAGCGGGGCCGCCCTTCTGTGGGGAGAGGCCGCCGCCGTGTGGGAGGAAGGCCGTGCCAATCCCCGGCAGCTGTGGATTCGGGAGGAAAACGTGGACGCCTTCCGGGCCATGAACGACAGAATCCGGGAGCTGTGCCTGAAGGAAAACGGCTTTGCGCCGGTAATCCTCATGCAGGCCACTCACTCCGGGCGGTACAGCAAGCCCCAGGGAGCTCCTGCTCCGCTGATCGCCTACAACAATCCCATTTTCGAGAAGGACAACCCCATCCCCCAAGAGCGGATCGTCTCCGACCAGTACCTTCACCGCCTGGTGGAGCGCATGGGCGAAGCAGCCCATCTGGCTCAGCGGGCCGGGTTCGACGGCGTGGATTTGAAGTCCTGCCACCGGTACCTGGGCAGCGAGCTGCTCTCGGCCTACGAGCGCCCCGGGGATTTCGGCGGCTCCTTTGAAAACCGCACCCGGTTCCTCCGGGAGAGCGTGGCTGCGGCAAAAGCTGCCGTCACCGGTGATTTCCTCATCACCAGCCGGCTGAACATCTATGACGGCTTCCCCCATCCCTACGGCTTTGGCGTTGCCCCAGGGGGCAGCCTGGAACCGGATCTCACCGAGCCCTTGAAGCTCATCGGAATCCTCCATCAGGAGCTGGGGCTGCAGCTGCTGGACGTGACCATCGGCAATCCCTACGTCAATCCCCACGTCAACCGCCCGGCAGAGGTTCAGCCCTATCCCCTGCCGGAATCCCCCCTGGTGGGCCTGGGACGGATGCTCCAATGCATCAAGGCCGTACAGCAGGCCTACCCCAGCCTGGCAGTGATCGGCTCCGGGCTCAGCTACCCCAGGCAGTTCGCCGGGCAGGTGGCCGCCGCCGCTGTGGAGCAGGGCTGGTTCTCCATCGCCGGATTTGGACGCATGGCCTTTGCCTACCCCAATTTTGCCAAGGACCTGCTGGGTCCGGGGCTGGATTCCAAGCAGTGCTGCATCACCTGCGGCAAGTGCAGCCAGCTGATGCGGCTGGGCTCCATGGCGGGCTGCGTTGTGCGGGATTCCGTCTACACCCAGCTTTACCGCGAAGCCACCGCCAAAGCCTGAGAAAGGAGCGATTCCCATGAAAAAGACCGCCATTGTCACCGGAGCCAGAAGGGGTATCGGTCTGGCCATTGCCAAAGCTCTGCTGAAGGAGGGCTATGAGGTCCTGCTCTGCGCCACCACGCCTGCGGAGGAGGTGACCGGCCTTCTGGAGGAGCTGAACCGTCTGGGGACAGCCCATTACACCAGGTGCGACATCTCTCTGCCGGAGGACCGGGAGGCCCTGCTGGACGGCGCCATCCAGCGCTTTGGCAGGCTGGATGTGCTGGTCAACAACGCGGGCGTAGCCTGCAAGCAGCGGCTGAACATCCTGGAAACCACCACCGAGAGCTTTGAGCGGCTGATGAAAATCAACTGTGAGGGAACTTTCTTCCTGTGCCAGGGAGCCGCCAACCGTATGATCGCCCTGCAACAGCAAAGCCTGGAGGACTACCGCCCCAGGATCGTGAACATCTCCTCCATCTCAGCCTACACCTCCTCCACCAGCCGGGGAGAGTACTGCATCTCCAAGGCGGGGATCTCCATGGTCACCCAGCTCTTTGCCGACGAGCTGGCCGCTTACGGCATCCCTGTCTTTGAGGTGCGGCCCGGCATCATCGCCACGGACATGACCGCCCCGGTCCACGAGAAGTACGAGAAGCTCATTGAACAGGGGGTCACGCCCATTCGCCGCTTCGGCCGCCCCGAGGATGTGGCCGACTGCGTCCTGGCGGCCTGCTCCGGGCTGCTGGACTTCGGCACGGGCACCGTGCTCAACGCTGACGGCGGCTTCCATCTGCGGAGGCTGTGAGATGAAACTTCTTTCCATTCACGGCCAGCCCCTGGCCCTGTACAGCTTTGACACCCTGGTGGTGGGCTCGGGATGCGCTGGCTTCAACGCTGCCGACACCCTGTGGGATCTGGGACGGCGCTCCGTGGCCCTGCTCACCGAAGGGGTGACCATGGGCACCTCTCGGAACACCGGCAGCGACAAGCAGACCTACTACAAGCTGTCCCTGTGCGGGGACTTTGCCGACAGCATTTATCAGCTGGCCCGGGATCTGTTTGCCGGGGGCAGCGTCAATGGTGACACTGCCCTGGCAGAGGCCGCCGGGTCCGTGCGCTCCTTTATGAAGCTGGTCAACCTGGGAGTTCCCTTCCCCACCAACCAGTACGGGGAGTACGTGGGCTACCGGACGGACCACGATCCCCGGCAGCGGGCCACCTCCTGCGGGCCGCTGACCTCCAAGGTGATGACCGAAAAGCTGGAGGCCTCGGTCCACGCAAAAGGGGTGCCGGTCTTTGACGGCTTTCAAGCCGTGCGCCTGGTGACGGAAAACCATCGGGTACGGGGCCTGCTGGCTCTGGACAAGAACCGGCTCTCCCGGGAGGATTGGGGGCTGTGCCTCTTTCTGTGCAATCAGGTGATCCTGGCCACGGGAGGACCGGCCATTGCCTACAGCCGCACCGTCTACCCGCCCAGTCAAACCGGGTCCACGGGCATCGCCCTGGAAGCGGGAGCCGCCGCCTGCAACCTGCAAGAGTGGCAGTACGGGCTGGCCTCGGTGAAATTCCGCTGGAATGTCTCCGGCACCTACCAGCAGGCCCTGCCCCGCTATCTTGCCCAGGACCCTCAGGGCCGGGAACGGGAGTTCCTGCCGGACTACCTGCCCGGGCAGAAGCCCTTGGAGTTTGCCTTTTTGAAGGGCTATCAATGGCCCTTTGACACGGAGAAGCTGCCCGGCTCCTCCCTGGTGGACCTGTGCGTTTATGAGGAAACCCGCAAGGGCAATCGCGTCTATCTGGACTTCCGCCAGAACCCCCAGGGGATGGGAACGGTTTCCTCCCTGCCGCCGGAGGCCAAGGAGTACCTGGAACGCTCTGGGGCAGACCAGGCCACGCCTATTGAGCGGCTCAGCCACATGAATCCCGGCGCTGTGGAGCTGTACCGCGCTCACGGCATCGACCTGCACCGGGAGCCCTTAGAGGTGGCCGTCTGTGCCCAGCACTGCAACGGCGGCCTGGCGGTGGACGCCAACTGGCAGACCACCCTGGAAGGGCTGTACTGCGCCGGGGAGGCTGCGGGGACCTTTGGGGTGTCCCGGCCGGGGGGAAGCGCGCTGAACTCCACCCAGGTGGGGTCCCAGCGGGCAGCGGAGCATATCTGCGACACCTGCCCGCAGCACACAGTCCCAGAGGAGCTGACCACCTGCCAGCGTCAAGAGGTGGAAAGACTGCTGGACCGGCTGGGGCAGCTGCTTCAGGGCGGTCAGCCTGTGGGAGAGCAGCGGCGCCATTTTCAAGAGGGCATGAGCCTGTGGGCCGGGCATATCCGCTCTCTGCCGGAGATGGAAGCGCTGGACCGGGAGGCCGCCCAAGCGCTGGCCCGCTTCTGGGAGGACACCGGGGTCACCGGGCCGGAGCAGTTTCCGGCAGCGCTGAAAAATCGGGAGATGCTTCTGACGCAGCGGGCCATGCTGTCCGCTATGACCCTCACAGGAGAGGCCTGCGGCAGCCGGGGCTCCGCGTTGGTGGCGGACCCCCAAGGGGAAGCCCTGCCCGGACTGGCCATCCAATTCCGCCGGGGGAACGGCTCTCACCGGGAGGACTGGGTGGAAACGCAGCTGAGCGGGCCGGAGGTCAGCTCTCGCTTTGTGGGGGTGCGGCCCTTGCCCAAATCAGAGGGCTGGTTTGAAAACGTCTGGCGGGAATACCGTCAGCGCAAGGGACTGGATTAAAAAAAGACTGCTGCAAATTGCAGCAGTCTTTTTTTGTCAGTGCAGCACGTCCCAGGGGGTCAGCATCCCCAGCAGAGGCTCTCCGGGCTTGCCGTTCTCGGTGATAAACACCACGCTCACCCGCTGATTCTTTCCGCGCACTCGGTCAAACACCCGGCGCACTGAAAGATAAGTGGCGTCCTTGGGCACAAACTGATAATTCTCCATGTGAGCGGCCACGTCCAAGTGCTTGCCCAGATCTGCCACCGTGGTGTCCGGCTGGATGCTTTTTCCCTTGGTCCGCAGAATGTACTGGAACACGGTGCCCACGCTGAACACCCCTTTGAACTGTCCGTCCTCCATAACGGGGATGTGGGAATAGCCGCTTTTATCCATGACCTCCATCAGGCGCAGCACCTTTTGATGCATGTGGGCCTTCATCACCTGATCCCCTTTGGTGGCATATTCCAGGGCAAGGGGAGGCCGCCGCACAAACTCCAGCACCTCTGCCATGGCCTCCACCACGGGGCCTGAGGGCTCCACAATGGGCTCGCCCCCCAGGTTGGCGCTGTGGGTCAGCAGGTTGCGGATCTCCCGGCAGACCTCCAGCTTATCCCGCACAGGCTCGCTGTCCGTATCCTTGATAAACTCGAACACCACGCTGGAATAATGCCGCCGGGTGTTCCGGTATTTGTCCTCCAGCTCGTCCTCCAGTTGTTTGTAGAGGTCTAAAAATTCGTCAATGCGGCTTTGCTCCCCATCCATTGGGCATCCCCCTGTTCCGATTCAATCGTCTACTACAGCAGCTTCTGTGAGGACAATGCGTCCAACTGGCCCAAAATCCCTTCCACGTCCTGCTGCACTGCCTGCCGGAATTCCTCCCGAAAATGCAGCAGCGCTTTGATATCCTGAATCAGCTCGTCCCGCTCCGCTTCCAGCTCCCAGCAACGCTGCCGCCGGCTCTCTGCCGGGGGCGCTGGGGGAGGCGCTGCCTTCTGCTCTGCCAGCTCCTTCTGCAAACGGTCAGCTTCCCCTTGCAGCCGCTGACATTCCTCCTGGAGGGACTGAGTTCGGCTGCTCAACGCTGCCTGCTCCCGGTCATCCTCTGCCAGGCGCACGGTGAGCTCCTCCAAAAAACGGTCCACATCCTCAGCCAAGTACCACTTGCCTTTGGCTTGAAACCGGGCGCCCTGCACGGCCTCCTTTGCATGATCCATTTCACGTACCCTCCTTTTTGATGGCGGCCAGAACCTCCTCCCTGTCATACAGGGCGTTGAGCGCCTGCAGCAGTCCGTTGGTGGACAGCCTCTCCGGCAGACCCAACCGCTTTTGCAGCTCCTTTCGCCGGGCTGCGCTGTCCGGTGCGCCGGTAAGCCCCCATTCCAGCAGGTCGGCCTTTGTCAAAGGCGCGGGCCGCTGGCCGGGGGACGGGGCGTTCTCCACTGTGGCGCCTGCCCGCTCCAGCGCCTGGCGCAGCACAGATAGCTCCATACCCTCCACCCCCAGCTTGCCCTCCTTGGAGGGGGCCGCCTTCCGGCGCTCCTTGCCCAGGATGTCCGGAATATAGGCGTGCTTCAACTGCTGGGGCGGGATGGACGAGGACAGCTTGCTGCGGATGAGAAAGCCCGCCCCGTCGCTGTCGGTGAGGACGATCAGCCCCCGCTTTGCCGCCAAAGTCCGCAGATAGCGGAGCTTCTCACGGTCCTTGAAGATTCCAAAGCCGTTTGTCTCTATGATAACACCATCCACCAGCGAAGAAAGTTTCATCTTGTCATAGCGGCCCTCCACCACGATGGCCTCCTTCACCCGGATCATGCCCGATCCCCCCGGGCAGCCAGCAGCAGCTTGGCAATCAGCTCGTCCAGAACCAGGCGCTGATCCAGGCGGGAGCTTTTCAGCGCCAGATCCGCCTCCACCAGCAGATGGATGCTCTCCCGCAGCACCTGCTGAGACACCCCTTTCCCATTTTTCTGGGCGCGCTCCAGCACAAACTGCTTTTTCTTGTAGTCGCCGTACTGGGCAGCATCGGCAAAGGTGCCGCCGTTTTCCAGGGCGGCCCGCACCCGCACCATGTCCAGATAGGAGGAGCTCAGCGCCCCGGCAATGGAGATGGGGTCCTCCCGCTGGTAAAACAGCAGGTCCAGCAGCCGATAGGCCTCGTCGTACCGGCCCGCCACCAAAGCTCCCGCCATGAGGAAGGCAGTGGTCTCCGCAGACTTGGCGGCCAGCTCCTCCACCATCTCCGGCGTGACCTCGGTGCTGCCGCTGCCCAGGGCATAGGCACAGAGCTTTTCCATCTCGCTGTGCAGCGCCGTCATATCAGGACCCGTGTACTCCAGCAGCTTCCGCTGGGCGGGACGCTCCATGGTGCAGCCGTTGCGGCCAGCCTCCTGGGCCAAGTACCGCTGCAAATCACTCTGGGTGCGGCGAACGCACATGGTCACGGTGCCCCGGGCCTCTGCCTGGCTGAGGAATTTTTTCCACTTGGAGGAGCGCTTCCCGTCAAAATCCAGGGTGGGGTACCAAAACACCAGGGTGGTGGTCTCAGGGCAGAGCTCCCACAGCTCATAGAGCTTGTCCAGGTCGGTGGCGGACTTTGCTTCCACATCAAAATCGGCCACGGAGACGCATTTGTGCGGGGCAAAAAAAGGCAGGGCCTGGGCCGCGTCCGCAATGCCGTCCAGGGAGGAATCGTCGGTAAAGGACTGATCGTTGAACTCGGGAAAATTCTCCCCCGCCGCCCGTTTGATGAGCTGCTTGGCCAATCTTCCCACCAGATATTTTTCCTCTCCGGCAATCACGTACAGCCCCGGCACTTCCCCCGAGGCGATCATCTTCTTCAAGGTGTTTTCATTGACAGTGGGCATATACGCTCCTCCCGTTTCAGTCCTCCCGCCGAAGGGACAGTGTGCCCTGGGGATGGATCTCCACCGCCAAGCTGCCGCCCTCCACAGGCGCTGCCACGCCCTCCCGGACCGGCGCGCCCTTTGTTCCTATTATAGCATTGCTCTGCAAAACAGACAACGAAGAATTTACCGCCGTTCCCCCCTGATTGGTGAACAGCACCTGGTATTCCCCCTCCCCGGAGCTTGCCCATTCCACCGCCACGTCCACGCCGTTGACCTTCAGCGCAAGGCCAGTCCACTGGGGCAGCACTTCTCCGATGATCCCGGGCAGCGGCTGAAAGCGCTCCCCGGCTTCCAGAAACTCCGGCGCTTTCCCATGGAGGGCCAATTCCAGATCCCGCCCCACATAGCTGTCCTGGGGCAACACCAAGCCGCAGTCATAGGCGTCCATCACCTGGACAGCGGCCTCCCGGCCCTCCTGGGTGGAGACCGGCAGGCAGACCGCCGTCACCTCCCGAATATTGTACCGCCGCAGCACCTCGCTGACGGCATTGGTGCGGTATCCGCCCAGGGACAGCACTGCCGCCCTGCCGTTCTGAATCAGCACCACACAGGACTCTCCCTCTGTGGCCGGGGCCACCAACACAGCCAAGCCATCACCCAACCCCCAGGAGAGGAGCATCACACCCGCTGCCAGCAGAACGGTACAGCAGGCAGTCACCCGGCGGACCAGGCGGTCCCGGTTCCACAGGGCCACTGCAATCACCGCCAACATTCCTGCCAGCAGCACCAAGGCTCCCGGCGTGCGGACGGGCAGGAACATGCCTTTCACTTGGGCCAGTTGCTCCACGATCCACAGCATCAACCGGACCAGCCAGCCCGCTGCCCAAAGAAAGACCTTGGCGATGGGAGCCGTAGCTGGGAGCAGCACGAAAAAGACACCCAAAAAGGCCAGGTACAGCAGTGCTGTACTGGGGACCACCATGAGGAAATTGGCCAAGGGAAGCAGCAAGGGAAACCCGCCGAACACCGCCAGCTGCACCGGGAACGTCCCCAGCAGGGCCGAGACCGTAGCCGCCAGGGAAGCTCCCACCGGCTTCCAGAGACGTTTCAGAAACAGGCTTTCCAAGGGGCGGTACATCAGGACAATGCCCAAGGTGGCAGTAACGGAGAGGGCAAAACCCAAATCCCCGCCGGCGAAGGGGTTAAACAGGCAAACCATAAGCACAGCCAGTCCCAGGGAGTTGAGTCCATCGCTGCGGCGGCCGGTGGAATCCGCCAGGAGCAGCACGCCGTACATGGCCGCGCCCCGGCTGGCAGAGGGCTGAAAGCCGGAGAGCATCAGGTACAGCAAGAGAGCCAGGGCGGTCAGCAGATTGGCTGCGGATTTCCGCACAGGCAGTCTGCGGAGAAACAGCTGGAGGAAGCCTGCCAAAACCGTCATGTGCATACCGGACACCACCAGGACATGGGACACACCCAACGCCCGGAAATTGGCCATATCCGTCTCGGAGATGCCTCCGCTGTCCCCCAGAATCAGGGCCCGGAGGAATCCTGCCTCCCGGCGGGGGAGGAGCCGGTCCAGGGACCGGCCCACCTGTGCGCGGAATCTGGCAAGGATTTCCCCAGGAGGCAGCACGGGATTTTTCTCCACCGAAATCCCGCCAAACTGGGACAGGTACCCGCCCGCCTGAATCCCATCGGAGAGCCGGGAATTGAGGGCGGAATACAGCCCGCTGGTGTCAAAGGAAGAGAAGGTCACACCGCACTCCACCCAATCATAGGGTTCTGCCACAATGGGCAGGGAGGATGACATCCGCAGGGTGAAGGGCTGGGTTGGGGCAAGGGAGTCCTCGTCCCCGCCCATGGCCTCCACACGTAGCTTGTAATAGTACCGGTGATAGCGCTCCTCCGGGTAGTCCAGCAGCTGGGCGCGCACCTGGAACTCCCTCCCCTCCAGCTGCTGAAAAGGAACAATCCCCTCCCAAGCCAGGGCGCACCGGCCGCAGAGCAGACCGGCCACCACCAAAGCCGCTGCCGCCCAAAACAATCTCCCCACAGCAGAAAGAGCCTTCGGGGATCTCTCCGAAAGCTCTTTTCTCGCTGCAATCCCCAAGCCCAGCCGGAACAGGGCAATCCCGCAGGCCAAGCCAAGGCACAGCAGCGCCAGGACCCAGGAATTCCCAGGTCCCACTGCGGCGCACAGCACCAAAGCGCCGTATGCGGAAAATCCCACCAGGGCAAAGGGACGGATCACGGTCTTACTTGAAGAACAGGGGCAGGGGCTCCAGATAGATGATATCCGTGCGGTCCTTGGCGTCGCCCTCTGCCAAGACGCAAGCCTTACCCACTACCTTGCCGCCGATGGCGTGCAGCAGCTCCTCCATTGCGGCCAGGGACTCGCCGGTGGAGATCACATCGTCCACAATCAAAATCCGCTTATCCCTCAGGTTCTCGCAATCCGCCTTGGAGAGGTACAGCTTCTGCACATGATCCGTGGTGATGGATTTCACCTCCACATGGATGGGGTCCTCCATATAGGCCTTGATGCCCTTGCGGGCCACCACGTAATTCCGGCAGCCGATGCGCGCCATCTCATAGGCCAGGGGGATCCCCTTGCTCTCCGCAGTGACGATGACGTCATGCTCGGGGCATTTTTCCATCAACGCCTTTGCGGTCCGCTCGGTGATTTCCACATCGCTGAACATCACAAAGCCTGCAATATCCAGGTGATCGTCAATGGGGCAGATGGGCAGTTCCCGCTCACACCCCGCTATGTTCATTTTGTAAACTTCTCCCATGATTTTCCTCCTTTTTTCCGTCGCGCTCTTTTTCGTCGCGCTTGGGACGCGTCGCTTTGCTCGCGCTGTGCAATGGGCAAGCTTGCTCCCGCGGTTTTTTTCGTCGCGCTTGGGGCGCGTCGCTTCGCTCGCGCTGTGCGATGGGCAAGCTTGCTCCCACGGTTTTTTTCGTCGCGCTTGGGGCGCGTCGCTTTGCTCGCGCGGTGCGATGGGCAAGCTTGTTCCCACGGTTTTTCGTCGCGCTTGGGGCGCGTCGTTTTGCTCCCGCGGTTTTTCGCTGGTTGAGAGAGGTGGGAATTCACCCTCTCCGATATTGCCGCTGCTTTTTCCTCACGATGCGCGGCTTACTCTGCGGTGGGCGGGAAGGGCGGCCAGCCCATTTTCTTCTTTCCCAGCAGATGGAAATGCAGATGCTGAACCGTCTGCATACCATCCTTACCGCAGTTGTTCACCACCCGGAAGCCGTTGTCCAGGTCCAGATCCTTTGCAATCTTGGGGATGGCTTCCCATACCTTGGCAATGAGAGCGCTGTTTTCCGGGGTGACCTCCATGGCGGAGGCGATATGCTCCTTGGGGATCACCAACACGTGAACCGGCGCCTGGGGGTCCTGATCGTAAAAGGCAATGACCGCATCGTCCTCATAGGCGATCTTCGAGGGGATCTGCTTTTGGGCGATCCTGCAAAAAATACAATCGTTCATGGGAATGCTCCTTTCCTGTGTCATGTATTCTTTAAAAACCGGCTGCTTTAGCCGATCTGCTTTTTCACAAGCTCCGGCACAGCCGCCAGAGCGTCATCCAGCTTGGACTGATCCTTGGCGCCAGCCATGGCAAAATCAGGACGGCCGCCGCCGTTGCCCCCGCAGAGCTGGGCCACTTCCTTCACCAGCATACCGGCCTTCAGGCCCAGTTCCTGCGCGGGTTTGCTGCACACCGCAGCCAGAGTAGCCTTGCCCTCGGAAACACCGGCAAACACCGCCACAATCGCCTCGTTCCTCTCCTTTGCCTTGTCGCACAGAGCGCGCAGCGCATCGGAGCCCGTACCGGAGAGCAAAGCATAGACCACCTTGACGCCGTCCACCTCCTGAGCGTTCTGGAACACGCCCTCCAAGCGGTTCTGGGCAAGCTTGGCGTTGAGGGATTCAATGGTCTTGTCCTTCTCCTTGAGCTGGGCCATGACCTGGCTGGCATGGAGGGGAAGCTCCATGGCGTTGGCCACCTTCATGGCCTGGGCAGTCTCTCGGAGCGTAGCGCCCTGAGCGCCCATCACTTCCAGCACTCCCATACCGGTGACGCCCTCAATCCGGCGCACACCGGAGGCCACGGAGGACTCGGACACGATCTTGAACAGACCCAGGCGGGCAGTGTTGTCCATGTGGGTGCCGCCGCAGAACTCCTTGGAGAAACCATCGGCAACGGAAACCACCCGAACCACATCACCGTACTTTTCGCCAAACAGAGCCATGGCGCCGCTCTGGCGGGCCTCCTCAATGGCCATTTCCACCATAGAAACGGGAACCGCCTTGAGGATTTCCTGGTTGACCAGCAATTCCACCTGAGCCAGCTCCTCCGGCCGCAGAGCGGAGAAATGGGTGAAGTCAAACCGCACGCGCTGCTCGTTGACCAGCTGACCGGCCTGCTCCACATGGCCTCCCAGCACCTTCCGCAGGGCCGCCTGGAGCAGGTGGGCCGCCGTGTGGTTGCGCATGATGGCGCTGCGCCGGAGAGCGTCCACTTTGGCGGTGAGGGAATCCCCCACATTCAGGGTGCCCTCGCTGACCACAGCACGGTGGAGGTACACGCCCTCGTGCTTGGTGGTGTCGATCACATCCACCAGGACGCCTTCCGCCTCCAAAACACCGTTGTCGCCCACCTGGCCGCCGCCCTCTCCGTAGAAAGGAGTGCGATCCAGCACCACGGACACCTCAGCGCCTTCCGCAGCGGAATCCACCCGCTGGCCGCCTTGGATAATGGCGATCACCTTGCCGCTGTCCTCCATCCGGTCATAGCCGGTAAAGACCGTCTCTTCCAAGCCGGAGGCAGCGCTGCCCTCGCCCTTCCAGGCGTCAGCGCCAGCGTCCTTGCGGGCGTTGCGAGCGCGCTCCCGCTGCTCCTGCATGAGCTGGCGGAACCGCTGCTCGTCCACCTCCATGCCCCGCTCTGCCAAGATCTCCTTGGTCAGGTCCAGGGGGAAGCCATAGGTGTCGTTGAGGGTGAAGGCGTTCTCGCCGGAGAAGATCTTGGAATCCGCCTTATCGATCAGGGTGTTGAGCAAGGTCATGCCCTGGTCAATGGTCTTTTGGAAGCTCTCCTCCTCAAATGCCACAATTTTCTTGATGGTCTCGCGCTTCTCCACCAGCTCCGGATAGGCGCGCTGGTTCTCCTGGATGACGGTGTCCACCACATCCTGGAGGAAGGCCCCGGAGATCCCAAGGAGCTTGCCATGGCGGGAGGCGCGGCGCAGCAGACGGCGCAGCACATAGCCCCGGCCCTCGTTGCTGGGCAGCACGCCGTCACCGATCATGAACACGGTGGAGCGGATATGGTCGGTGATGACCCGCAGGGACACGTCCTTCTTCTCGTCCTCGCCGTACTGCACCCCAGCGATCTCGCAGATCTTCTTCATGATGTTCTGCACGGTGTCCACCAGGAACAGGTTGTCCACGTCCTGCATGACGCAGGCAAGACGCTCCAGGCCCATACCCGTGTCGATGTTCTTCTGCACCAGGTCGGTGTAGTTTCCCTGACCGTCGTTGTTAAACTGAGAGAACACCAGGTTCCACACTTCCACAAAACGGTCGCAATCGCAGCCAAAGCCGCAGGTGGGCTTGCCGCAGCCATGCTTCTCGCCGCGGTCAAAGTAGATCTCGGAGCAGGGGCCGCAGGGGCCGGAGCCATGCTCCCAGAAATTGTCCTCCTTGCCGAAGCGCTTCATGTGGCTCTCTTCCACGCCGACCTCCTTGGTCCAGATGTTCCAAGCCTCGTCGTCGTTCTCGTACACGGAAACGTACAGCTTTTCCGTGGGCATCTCCAGCACCTGGGTGAAGAACTCCCAGGCAAAGGAGATGGCCTCCCGCTTGAAGTAATCGCCAAAGGAGAAGTTGCCCAGCATCTCAAAATAGGTGCCGTGGCGGTCCGTGTAGCCCACGTTCTCAATGTCGCCGGTGCGGATGCACTTCTGGCAGGTGGTCACCCGGTGGCGGGGAGGAGTGACCTCGCCGGTGAAGTACTTCTTCATGGGCGCCATGCCGGAGTTGATCAGCAGCAGGCTGTTGTCCCCCTGGGGAATCAGCGAAAAGCTGGGCAGCCGCAGATGCTCTTTGGATTCAAAATATTCCAGAAATTTTTCTCTCAGTTCGTTCAATCCTGTCCACTGCATTGTCTTAAAACCTCTCTATCTAAATATAATTTGAGCAATCCCTGTTTTCTGCTCTTTCTCTTACGCTGTGGTGTACTGCCACAGCAGCTTCAGCGTGTTCTCCGCACCCTCTACATGAGAGCGCTCATAGCCGTGGGAGGCGTACACCCCCGCGCCGATCAAGCCGTGGCGTACATCGTACCCCGCCCGCAGAGCCGCTTCGGCGTCGCTGCCGTAATGGGGGTACACATCCACTGCGTAGGCGGCCCCTGCGACCTTGGCAGCCTCCACCAGAGCGGTGGTCACAGCGTAATCATAAGGCCCTCCGGAATCCTTGGCGCAGATGGAGACCTCCCGCTCGGTACACTGCAGGCCCTCGCCCACGCAGCCCATGTCCACGCTGACCAGCTCCTCCACATCCTCCGGCACAGAAGCTGCCGCGCCGTGGCCCACCTCCTCGTACACAGTGAAGTGCAGGTATACCTTCCGCTTGGGAGCCTGGCCCCGGTCCTTCAGCTCTTTGGCATAGGCCAGAAGAATGGCCGCACTGAGCTTGTCATCCAGGAACCGGCTCTTGATGTAGCCGGACTCCGTCACCACGGTGCGGGGATCGAAGCAGACCATATCCCCCTCGCAGATGCCCAGCGCCCGGGTATCCGCGGCGGCTTTCACATTCTCGTCCAGCACGACCTCCATGCCCTGGAATTTCCGGCCCTTGCCGGCATAATCCGAGTTCACATGGACGGAGGCGTCATTGAGCTGCAGGCATCCGGTGTACACTCCGTCAAAGCGGGTGTAGACCCGGCAGTTCTCTGCCTCGCAGTTCTCCGGCTGCAGGCCTCCCACCGGAGAAAGCACCAGCCGTCCGTTGCCCTTGATGGTCTGGACCACGGCCCCCAGGGTATCCACATGGGCCATGAGCAGCAGGCCCCGGCCTTCCCCGCCCAGACAGACGGTGACGCCCCCTTTGCGGGTCTTTTCCGGAGCATACCCCAGCCGGGAAAGCTCCTCCATCAGGTACTCGGCCGCCCGGTCGGTAAAGCCCGAGGGGCTGTCGATGGCGCACAGCGCCTTCACTTGCTCCACGCAGTATGTCATATCCATGATATCATCCTTCCAAACCGTATAGAAATAATGGGGTACCGGTACATCGTAAAAGTGGGCGGTAAACTCCTTCTCTCGGACCATCCCGTTGCGCTCTGCCACCTGGATGGAGGCCAGGTTGTCCGTCTTGATGATGGAGCTTACCTTCTCCGCCCCCAGTACGCGGAAGGCGTAATCCCGGCAGGCCTGGGCAGCCTCGCTGGCATAGCCCTTGTGCCAATGGCGCTTCTTCAGCAGATAGCCCACCTCCAGCACAGGCTGGCCTTCGCAGTCCTGCCAGGTGAGCCCCACCTGACCCACCATCTCCCCCGTGGAGAGCAGCACCACTGCCCACAGGCCAAAGCCATCCCGGCGGTAGCGCTCCTGCTGGCGGGCCAGCCGGTTCTGCACATCCGCCTTGGTAAAGCTGTGGGGATAGGCGTAGGTCACCTCCGGGTCCAGCATCATTTCCTCCAGGTCGGGGATATCCTCCTCGACCATCTCCCGCAGCAGAAGCCGCCGGGTGCGTAAAATCTCTTTCACGGCACACCTCCAAATAAATAGGGCTTTTCCCTCCCAAATGGGACGGAAAAGCCCGTGGTACCACCCAAATTGCCTGCATTTTTGAAAAAATGCAAACCTCTTGCTTCCCGATAACGGGGGAACACCGTGCCGCTCTTCGCGGCCTGCATCCATCCGGAGCGGCCTGTCCGTTCTCTCCC
Source organism: uncultured Acutalibacter sp. (assembly GCA_963559705.1). GTDB lineage: Bacteria > Bacillota > Clostridia > Oscillospirales > Acutalibacteraceae > Acutalibacter. The sequence goes on along the minus strand of CAUWLU010000003.1, from coordinate 49,541 downwards.
CTGCGCCCTTTCACCTACCGGGCGCTCTCTGCAAAGGGATCAACGGCATCTTCTCCGCGCAGTTTTCCTCTATCAGACCTGTGCTTTCATTATAGCCGTCCCCCCTTCTCCTGTCAAGGGATATCCCTGGGAAGAATCTCCTTTTTCTCCCCGCATTCCGCCAAATCCAACAACCCCTGAACCACCTGGCGGAAGGCCGCCGCCGCGTCCTCCTGGCCGTCGGGGGAGGACTCCTTAAGCACCGTCACGCACCATCGGGGGGAATCCCCCTCCCAAACAATGCCGCAGTACCAGAAGTGCAGCAGCTCCTCCTCGCCTTCGTACACGCCGGTCTGGGCTGTGCCCGTTTTGACCGCCACAGAAACACCCTCCGGCGCTGCGGCCTGTCCGGTGCCCTCCCGGGCCGTTTGGAGCATGGCTTGCTGAAGCCTCCTGGCAGTGGAAATGCTCATCACCCGCGCAGGCTCCGCTGTGGGAGGGTCCACCTCTTCCAGCTCCCTCCCCTCGTCCACCAGGCCCAGGATCAGCCGGGGCGCAACGGAAATCCCGTCCCCGGCAATGGTATTGAGCATGGCGCAGACCTGCAGGGGCGTGACGGTCAATTCCCCCTGGCCAAAGGAAAAATTGGCCAAGGCCCTGGGGTTTTGCAGCGTCCGGAGAGTGGGCAGCTCCCCTGAGGCCGTCCACAGGCCCCGGCCGAACTCCTGCTCCTCCCCAAAGCCCAGGTTATAGGCCATGGCCGCCACCTTTTGACCGCCCAAAACCCGAGCCGCATTGATGAAATAGCAGTTGCAGGATTGGGCGATGGCTCCATTCAAATCCAGCTCTCCATGAGCGGTATTATCCACGCAGTGAAACTGCAATCCCCCAGCGTTCAGGGAGCCCACACAGGAAAAAACGCTGTCCCCCAAGCCCTCCTCCAGCAGAGCAGCCGCAGTCACCAGCTTGAACACCGAACCGGGAGCATAGGCGGAAAACCCTCGGTTCACAAGGGGAGCGTCCTCGCTTTCCGAGGCGCCTGCCAAATCCAGGGGAGAGAAATCCGGCACGCTGGCCACTGCCCGAATCTGACAGCCCGGCGCTTCGGTCACCACCACAGCCCCCTTCCCCAGACCGGCAGCGGCCTCCTCTGCCAAGGCTTGAACCCCGCTGTCCAAGGTCAGCGCCACCCCTCCCTGAGAGCGGGAAAGGGTGTTGGTCACCTGGCGCTCCTCTCCGGCGATGGCCCGCCCCAGGGCATCCACCCGGTAGGTGACGGCGGCCTCTCCCCCATACCGGCGCAGAGCATCATCCATGGCCAGCTCCACCCCGGCGGCGCCGCCCCCCAGGCTGTCCAAATACCCCACAATATGGGGAGCCAATTGATCCTCCTCATACCGCTTGGGCACTCGAAACAGATCAATCCTCTCGTCGGTCACCGGCTTTTCCAAAACCAATTGAAAGGGTTTTCCATTTTCCAAAGCCAGTGCCAGCTGATCCCGGTACTGACCTCCGGTGGCCTTCTCCAAAGCGCCGATGGCCTGAATGGTGGGCGCTGCTGCCGCCACGTACCGGTTTCCGGACCCGGTCAGGGGACGCAGTCTGCAATCATAGATCGTCCCGCGGGATTTGGCAATGTCCAGCCGGTACAAGCTCTGCGCCCCGGCGGCTGCCACATATTCCTCCCCCTGAGAGGAGCGTGCCAGGGATATGCAGCTCACCGCCAACAGCAACCCCAAAAATCCCAGAAAAAACCGCGCCTTTGTTCGCATAAAAACGCCCCCTTTTCTTTTCAGTATGGTCCTCCTCCAAGAAAAAATGCATTCTTCCAGTTCTTGCAACGCATACTATTTCGCGCTGCGGACAGACTTTTTTTGAAAGGGAGGGATCGCCATGACAAAAACAAGCCGCTGCTCTGGAAATTGGAGATACACTGTCACAGGGGCGCTGGCCGGCCTGGCCAACGGGCTGTTCGGTTCCGGAGGCGGGATGATCTTGGTGCCGCTGTTCACCCGCTGGGCCAAGCTTCCTCAACGCAAAGCCTTTGCAACCTCTGTGGCAGTGATTCTTCCCCTGTCCCTGGTGTCGGCGGGAATCTACTGGCTTCGGGGCGGGCTGGAGCTTTCGGCTGCATGGCCCTACTTGGCGGGGGGCTTTTTGGGCGGGCTTCTCTCGGGGCAGGTGTTTCAAAAGGTGCCTTTCACCTGGCTGCGCCGGGCCTTTGCCCTGCTGATCCTCTATGGCGGGGTGCGGGCGGTGCTGGCGCTGTGAGCTGGCTGGTCTCCCTCCTGATCGGCGCGGCGGCGGGAGTTCTCTCCGGATTCGGCGTGGGCGGGGGCACGCTGCTTTTGCTGTGGCTGACCATGGTCCAGGGAATGGGCCAGCTGCAGGCGGGGGGAATCAACCTGATCTACTTCGCGGCCTGCGCCCTGCCGGCGCTGTGGGGTCATCTGCGCCGGGGACTGGTTGACAAATCCGCCGCCCTGTGGAGCGCCTTGGCCGGGGTGCCCGCCTGTGTGGCCGCGTCCCTGGCAGCGTCCCAGTTGGAGGTTTCTCTGCTGCGGCGGGCATTTGGGATTTTTTTGCTGGCAGTAGGCCTGCGAGAGTTTTTTTCGAAAACAGATTCTCAGGACTCCGCGCATAAATCTGCCAAAGACGGACACACTACCTCCGGGACCCAATCCGGCCAAACTGCCGGGAAATCTACGCAAAAGGGGTAAAGTCACACATGAGTATTTTAGACAGGATCGCGCTGGCCTTGGTCGTCATTGGCGGCATCAACTGGGGCCTGATGGGCATCTTTCGTTTTGACCTGGTGGCTTGGTGCTTCGGCGGACAAGCCGCCATCCTCGCCAGAGTCGTTTACACGCTGGTAGGTATCGCCGCTTTGTGGTGCATCACGCTCATATTCCGAGATCGGGACGGGGCCAGGGAGTAGGATTCCCTCCCAAGGCGCAATGTCCTTTGATGCTGCCCGTATTTTCACGGAAGCCGCGTTCCCCCTGTAAATTCAAAAGGGCTGTTGTTTTTCCAACAGCCCTTTTGTACATCTTTTTACACGGTCCGTTCCAACTGACAGTCACAGGGCTCCTTTTCCACATGACCCTGCTGCGGCTCTCTGGCCTCCACACACCCCATGGATTTGTAAAAAGCCTGGCTCTCCACCGAGGAATGAGCGGAAATGTACAGCGCCTCTGCACCCAGTTGACGGGCGAACTCCTCCGCCAGCCGGAACAGCTTCCTGCCCAACCCCTTGCCCCGGGCGTCTGCGGAGATGTGGATGCTGGTGAGGTCGGCGTACTGGCCTCGGGAGCCCACCAGCTCCCCTTCCACGGACAGAAAGCCTTTTAGCCTGCCGTCCACAAAGGCGCCCCATACACGGCCGCCCCCAGCAAGCGTTCCCCTCAAACAGCCGCACAATTCTTGATACTCCTCATCGCTCCAGCGCTCCGTGAAGGGAACGTCCCGGATCACCCACTGGCCCTGCTGTTTTCTCCAGCACCTTTCCACCACCTGGAACCGGTCGAAATACCGGAACAGCTCCGGCGTCAGCTCGGGGGCCTCCAGGAGGCGAAGCTCCCGGCTCTCCAAGGGTTTGGACAGGTAGAGGATCAAATCATCGTCCGCCAGACAAGGGGCGTAAGGCTCCAGGGGACGATCCTGATACCACAGCCCGGAGCCGTCAAACACATAGCCCCGCTTCACGTACATCCGCTGGGCGGTCCCATAGCCGTCGTACAATCCAACGCCCAAACAGATCGCGCCCTGGGGCCGGGCCAAATCCTCTGCCACATCCAAGATCTTATTGCCGATCCCCCTGTGCTGGAATTTTTGCAGAACGTTGAAATCCGACACCTCCGGCCACCCCTTGCCCGCAAAAGGTCCCACGGAAGCCTGGGGCAGCAGCGTGGCATATCCGGCAGTTTCCCCTTGCCAGGCAGCCACCAGAATCTTACGGATGCCCTCCTGCTGTTCTTGAAAGTATCGCTGATATTGCTCCAAGGGCTTCTTCCAGCCCTGTGCGGCAAAGCCCCGGACAAACTCCTCACAATCGGATTCTATCATGGGGCGAACCGTGACGTTCTGGTCCTGATAGTACACCATAAAAGCACCTCCAAACGGCTTGCTGTCCTGGACAGCAAATGGATTTGTTTTCAAAAAAAGGGTCAGATTCCTCCGACCCCTTTCCCTCTTCCCGATGATTATTTCACGCCGCCCTGGCCGTAATAGGCGTCTGCGCCGTGCTTGCGCAGATAGTGCTTGTCCAGCAGCTCCTGCTGCATGGGGGGCAGGTCAGGCTCCAGCATCAGGGAATGCCAGGCCATAAAGGCGACCTCCTCCAGCACCACGGCGTTGTGGACGGCGTTGCCGGCATCGGTGCCCCAGGTGAACGGTCCGTGGCTGTGGACCAGGACCCCTGGAATGTCATCGGGGTTCTTGCCCTGATAGGTCTCCACAATGACCTTGCCGGTCTCCAGCTCATACTCGCCGGCGATCTCCTCCGGGGTCATTTTGCGGGTACAGGGGATCTCCCCGTAAAAGTAGTCCCCGTGGGTGGTGCCCAGGGCCGGGACCCCCCGCCCCATCTGGCTGAAAATAGTGGCCCACCGGCTGTGGGTATGCACCACGCCGCCGATGTTCGCAAAGGACCGGTACAGCTCGCAATGGGTGTCCGTATCTGAGGAAGGGTTCCACTTGCCCTCCACCTTCTTGCCGGTACGAACGTCCACCAGGACCATGTCCTCCGGGGAAAGCTTCTCGTACTCCACCCCGCTGGGCTTGATGGCCATGATGCCGGACTCCCGGTCGATGCCGCTGACATTGCCCCAAGTAAAGGTCACCAGGTGATGCTCCGGCAGCAGCATATTGGCCTGATAGACCTGCTCCTTCAACGCTTCCAACATACAAAGCTCCTCCTAAAAAGACAAATCACTTTTGCAGCTTTTTCAGACGCCCCATGGCCTCCACCGTCTTCTGCGCGTCGCCGAACGCAGTCAGGCGGAAATAGCCCGCGCCGTTTTTGCCAAAGCCCTCGCCCGGCGTCCCCACGATCTCCGCATTGTGCAGCAGATAATCAAAATATTCCCAAGAGCCCATGCCGTCCGGGCACTTCATCCAGATATAGGGAGAATTGGTGCCACCGGTGAACCAGATCCCCATTTCTTGGAAGGCCTTCATCATCACCTGGGCGTTGTTCTGATAGTAGGCGATGGTCTCCTGAATCTGCTTCCGGCCCTCCGGGGAGAACACGGCCTCGGCAGCCCGCTGGGTGATATAGCTGGTGCCGTTGAACTTGCAGCCCTGGCGGCGCTGCCACAGCTTGGACACCTGAACGCCATCGATCACCAGCTCCTTGCGGATGACCGTATAGCCGCAGCGCATCCCGGTAAAGCCGGCGGTCTTGGAGAAGGAGCAGAACTCAATGGCGCACTTTTCCGCCCCGGGAATCTCAAAGATGGAGTGGGGCAGGCCGGGGTCGGTGATGAAGGCCTCGTATGCAGCGTCAAAGAGAATGACAGCGTTCTGAGCCAGCGCATAGTCCACCCAAGCCTTCAGCTGTTCCCGGTTGTAGGTGGCGCCGGTGGGATTGTTGGGAGAACAGAGATAGATGATATCTGCCTTTACCGCCGGGTCGGGCAGGGGCAAAAATCCATTTGTCTCATTGGCGTCCATGTAAGCGATCTTCCGCCCGGAAAGGATGTTGGTATCCACATACACGGGGTACACGGGGTCTGGCACCAGAACCGTGTTGTCCACATCGAACAAATCCACAATGTTGCCCACATCGCTTTTTGCGCCGTCACCCACAAACACCTCGGAGGCGTCCATGGCCACGCCGAAATTCCCATAATACTTGGCGATGGCCTCCCGCAGAAAGGGATAGCCGTCGCTGTCGGGGGAATAGCCGTGGAAGGTCTCTTTGTGGGCCTGCTCCTCGGTAGCTTTATGCATGGCGTCGATCACCGCCGGGGCCAGAGGCATGGTCACGTCACCAATGCCCATTTTGATGATCTTGTTGTCCGGATGCTCCTGGCAATAGGCAGCCAACTTTTTGGAAATGGTCACAAACAGATAGCTCTGCTCCAAATTCTGGAAATTGCCGTTTAATTTCATAGTGCTCCGATCCTTTCTGAAAGTTATCTCATTGTCCATCCTGGATCTCCAGGCAGATGGTCATTTTTTCCGGCTCTCCTGGTACTCCACCGCAGCGCCGACAAATCCCTTAAACAGGGGGTGAGCACGGTTGGGCCGGGATTTGAACTCCGGATGGAACTGCCCCGCCACAAAAAACCGGTTTTGGGGAATCTCCACCGTCTCCACAATACGACCATCGGGAGAGGTACCGCTGAGAACCATCCCGGCGGATTCCACAGTCTCCCGGTAGTCGTTGTTGAACTCATAGCGATGACGGTGACGCTCGGAGATCAACTCCTTGCCATAGCACGCCATCATCTTAGTACCGGGCTTGATCTTGCAGGGATAGCTCCCCAAACGCAGGGTGCCGCCCTTATTGATATTTTTATTCTGGTCGGGCATAAAGTCAATCACTTTGTTCAGACCGTACTCGTCAAATTCACCGGAGTTGGCGTCGGCAATGCCGCACACATTCCGGCAGAATTCAATGGCGGCGATCTGCATACCAAGGCAGATTCCCAAATAAGGCACGTTGTTCTCCCGGGCATACTTGCAGGCAAGCACCATGCCCTCAATGCCCCGGCTGCCGAATCCACCGGGAATGATGATCCCGTCAATGCTGCCCAGCCGGGCGGCAATATTCTCTTCGGTGAGAGTTTCGGAATCCACCCAGTCGATCTCCACCTTGGCGCTGTGGTCGTATCCAGCGTGATGCAGCGCTTCCATCACAGAGAGGTAAGCATCATGCAATTTGACGTACTTGCCCACCAGAGCGATGTGAACCAGCTTCTTCCGGCTGCGGATCTTCTCCACCATCTCCAGCCACTCGGTCATGTCCGGCTCCGGGGTCTCCAGGCACAGCTCCCGGCAGACAATGTCGGAGAAGTGGTTCTTCTCCAACATGATGGGGGCCTCGTACAGCACGGGAATGGTCAAGTTTTCAATGACACAGTCGGGCTGCACATTGCAGCACAGGGCGATCTTGTGGAAGATGCTCTGGTCGGTGATGGGCTCATCGGTGCGCAGGACGATGATATCCGGCTTGATGCCCATGGACTGAAGCTCCTTGACAGAGTGCTGGGTGGGCTTGGATTTGTGCTCCCCAGAGCTCTTCAGATAGGGCACCAGGGTCACGTGGATGAACAGGGAATTCTCCTTGCCCACCTCCTGGCTCACCTGGCGGATGGCCTCCAGGAAAGGCTGGCTCTCAATGTCGCCGGCAGTGCCGCCGATCTCCGTGATGACAATATCCGAGTTGGACTTCTGCCCCACGCTGTAGATAAAATTCTTGATTTCCGACGTGATGTGAGGGATCACCTGGATGGTCTCGCCCAGGTACTCGCCCCGGCGCTCTTTGTTGAGCACGTTCCAATACACCTTGCCGGTGGTCAGGTTGGAGAACTTGTTCAGGTCCTCGTCGATAAATCGTTCATAATGGCCCAGATCTAGGTCGGTCTCCAGGCCGTCCTCTGTGACATAAACCTCGCCATGCTGGTAGGGACTCATGGTTCCCGGGTCCACATTGATATAGGGATCCAACTTCTGGGCGGCCACCTTCAGCCCCCTGGATTTCAGCAGGCGTCCCAGAGACGCCGCTGTGATTCCCTTCCCCAGTCCGGAGACAACGCCTCCAGTGACAAAAATATACTTAGACAAGTTCTCCACCTCCGTTTTACAGTTTGACAGTGCCTTCAAATACCGTGACCGCTTCGCCGGTCATCCACACCCGGCTGCCTTCTACGCGGATGGTCAAATCCCCGCCCCGCAGCCGCGCCAGGATCTCCTCCCCGGCCGGGCAATGGCCGCACAGGATGGCCGCCACTGCGCTGGCGCAGGCTCCCGTGCCGCAGGCCATGGTCTCTCCGCTGCCCCGTTCCCACACCCGCATCTTCAAGGTGTGCTGGTCCACCACCTGGATGAACTCTGTGTTGACCCCCTGAGGGAACAGGGGATCATGCTCAAACAGGGGGCCCATCTCCGGCAGGTCCAAATCGTCGGGCTCCTCGCAGAAGATGACGCAGTGGGGATTGCCCATGCTGACGCAGGTGACCTCATAGATCCCCCCGGCCACCTCCACGTTTTGGCTTACCACCCGCTCGCCGGGCAGCTTCACCGGGATCTCTTCCGGGGCGAGGATGGCGTCCCCCATATTCACGGTGACGGCTTGAGCTTCCCCGTTCTCCGCGTGGATGAGGCAGGTCTTGATGCCGCTGAGGGTCTCGATTTTCAGCTCCTCTTTCCGGGCGATGCCGTGGTCGTACACGTACTTTGCCACGCAGCGGATGCCGTTGCCGCACATCTTCCCCTCGCTGCCGTCCAGGTTGAACATCCGCATTTTGGCGTCCGCCGTGTCCGAGGGGCAAATCAGAATGACGCCGTCGCCGCCGATACCCTTGTGACGGTCGGAAAGCCGCACTGCCAAGGCGCTGGGGTCCTCCACCTGCTCCTCAAAGCAGTTGATATAGACGTAATCATTGCCGCAGCCGTGCATTTTTGTAAAGCGCAGAATTTTTTCAGCCATTGCCTTCCCCTTTCTTGATTTCTCACTAGAAATCCACAAAGGACTTTCCAAGGGGAAAGTCCTTTCTGGAACTGTATTTTTCAAAATGCAAAGGAGCCCTCGCGGCAGGCGAAGCTTACACTTCCACCACGCCGTCATAGACCTTTTCGGCCTTGCCGGTCATCAGGACCTTCTCGTCCGTGTAGTTGATCTTCAGCTCTCCGCCTTTGAGGATCACGCGGATATCCTTGCCCTTCTCGCAGTGGCCGTTGAGCGTGGCCGCCACCACCGCAGCACAGGTGCCTGTGCCGCAGGCCATGGTCTCTCCGCTGCCCCGCTCCCAGATGCGGGCCTTCAGGGTGTGCTTGTCAATGACTTCCACAAAGCTCACGTTGACACGCTCCGGGAACATGGGGTCATGCTCAAACTTGGGACCCAGGTCCTCCAGATCCAGCTTGTCCACAGAGGGCACAAACACCGTGCAGTGGGGATTGCCCATGGAGCAGCAGGTGATCCAATACACATTGCCCCCAATGGAGATGGGCTTGTTGACCACCTGTTCCCCCTCCAGCCGCACGGGGATCTTCTCAGGAGCAAGCTCCACCCTGCCCATGTCCACAGTCACCTTGGACACCAGGCCGTTCTTGGTGATTACCACACACTCCTTCACGCCGCTCTTGGTGGCGATGTGAAGCTTATAGCGGCCCTCGCCCACCTTTTCGCCCTGGGCGATGCCATTGTCAAACAGGTACTTTGCCACGCAGCGGATGCCGTTTCCGCACATCAGGCCCTCGCTGCCGTCCAGGTTGAACATCCGCATTTCCGCATCGGCCACCTCCGAGGGGCAGATCAGGATCACGCCGTCGCCGCCCACACCATTGTGCCGGTCAGAGAGGAAAATGGACAGGAACTCCGGAGAGGCCACCACATTGCCCTGCTCGAAGCAATTGATGTAGATATAGTCGTTGGAGCAGGCGGACATCTTGGTGAACCGCAGCTCCTGCTTGCGCTCCTTGAGGTTGTTGATGTCGATGATCTCCGTATTCTCGGGAGTGTACCGGCTCATGAGGGAGTCGGCCAGCGCGTTGGCAGTGTCCAGGGCGGTCAGGCAGGGGATGCCCAGGAGGCTTGCCTTCCGGCGGATCTTCACGCTGTCCCGGGCGGGGTTGCGGCCCTTGGCAGAGGTGGAGATGATATAGTTGAGCTTTCCGCTTTCCAGCAGGGTGATGGTGTTCACGGAGCTTTCGTGGATCTTGTCCACGATCTTCACGGACAGGCCCACCTTGGCCAGCACCATGGCAGTGCCGGTGGTGGCGTAAAGCTCGAAGCCCATCTTGGCGAACTTCTTGGCGATCTCGCCGATCTCGGGCTTGTCCTGGTCGCGGACGGTGATGAACACGCCGCCGCCCTTGGTCATCTTGTGACCGGAGGCGATCAGGCCCTTGTACAGAGCTTCCTCCAGGTTGTTGCCGATGCCCAGCACCTCGCCGGTGGATTTCATCTCCGGCCCCAGGTGGGTGTCCACATCGGTGAGCTTTTCAAAGGAGAACACCGGCACCTTCACTGCCACATAGGGGGAGGGCTTGAACAGACCGGTGCCAAAGCCCAGGTCCGTGAGCTTGTAGCCCAGGCTCACCTTGGTGGCCAAATCGCACATGGGCACGCCGGTGACCTTGCTGATATAGGGAACGGTACGGGAAGCCCGGGGGTTCACCTCGATGACGTAGATCTCGCCGTCCATGATGATGTACTGGAGGTTGATCAGGCCCAGGGCATTCAGCTCCCGGCAGAGGGTCTCGGTGGTGGAGACGATCTTGGCGCTCATGTCGTCGTCAATGTCGGAGGCCGGGTACACGGCGATGCTGTCGCCGGAGTGGATGCCGGTGCGCTCCACATGCTCCATGATGCCGGGGATCAGGATGTTCTCCCCATCGCAGATGGCGTCCACCTCGATCTCCATGCCGGACAGGTACTTGTCGATAAGCACCGGGTTGTCCTGCTTGTGAGAGAGGATGATAGCCATATACTCCTGAATATCCTCATCGCAGTAGGCAATAATCATGTTCTGACCGCCCAGCACGTAGGAGGGGCGCATCAGCACGGGATAGCCCAGCTCACGTGCGGCGTTCAAGGCCTCGTCCGTGGTCATGATGGTGTGGCCCTTGGGACGCTTGATGCCGGAGCGCTCCAGCAGCTCGTCAAAGCGCTCACGGTCCTCGGCCATGTCAATGGTGTCCGCAGAGGAGCCCAGGATGGGGATGTTGTTCTCCGCCAGAGTCTTGGTCAGCTTGATGGCAGTCTGACCGCCGAAAGCCACCACAACGCCCACAGGCTTCTCGATCTTGATGATGTCCAGCACGTCCTCGGGGGACAGGGGCTCAAAGTACAGCCGGTCGCCGGTGTCAAAGTCCGTGGACACGGTCTCCGGGTTGTTGTTGATGATGACCACCTCATACCCCAGCTTCTGCAGGGACATGACGCAGTGGACGCTGGCGTAGTCGAACTCAATGCCCTGGCCGATGCGGATGGGGCCGGAGCCCAGCACGATGACCGTCTTTTTCTCACGGTCGCCGCCGATAAACTCCGCAGCCTCGTCCTCGCCGCCGGCCTCCTCGGTGTCGTAGGTGGCGTAGAAGTAGGGGGTGTGGGCGGCAAACTCGCCGGCGCAGGTGTCAACCATCTTGAAGGTGGGCTTGCGCTGGAAGGTCACCTCGCAGCCGGACAGCCGGGCAATGGCGGAATCGGGATACCCCAGCTTCTTGCCCTGGGTGTACAGCTCCTCGGTGAGCTGGCCCTTCGCCAGCTCCCGCTCGTAGTGCAAGAAGTTCATGAGCTTGTTGAGGAACCAGCAGTCGATCATGGTCGCCTCGTGCATCTCCTCCACGGTCACGCCGCGCTTCAGCAGCTCGTACACGGCGAACAGCCGCTCGTCGGTGGCATGGACGGCGATGTGCCACAGGTTCTCGTCGGTCTCTGTGGCGAATTTGGGCAGGTTCAGGGTGTCCAGAGAGATCTCCGCGCCGCGGACAGCTTTCATCAGGGCCATCTCAAAGGTGTCGGCAATGGACATGACCTCGCCGGTGGCCTTCATCTGGGTGCCCAGGTCGCGCTTGGCATAGACAAACTTGTCAAAGGGCCACTTGGGGAACTTCACTGCCACGTAGTCCAGGGCAGGCTCGAAGGCCGCGTAGGTCTTGCCGGTGACCGCGTTCTTGATCTCGTCCAGGGTGTAGCCGATGGCGATCTTGGTGGCCACCTTGGCGATGGGATAGCCGGTGGCCTTGGAAGCCAGGGCGGAGGAACGGGACACACGGGGGTTGACCTCGATGACGGCGTATTCAAAGGAGGTGGGATGCAGGGCAAACTGGCAGTTGCAGCCGCCCTCTACGCCCAGCTCGTTGATGATGTCCAGGGCAGCGGTGCGCAGCATCTGGTACTCTTTATCCGAAAGGGTGGCCGTGGGAGCGATGACAATGGAGTCACCGGTATGCACGCCCACCGGGTCCAGGTTCTCCATGGAGCACACGGTAATGGCGTTGCCCTTGCCGTCGCGCATGACCTCAAACTCGATTTCCTTCCATCCGGCGATGGACTTTTCCACCAGGATCTGGGTGATGGGGGAAAGCGCCAGGCCGTTGGCAGCGATCTCCCGCAGCTCCTCCTGGTTGTTGACAATGCCGCCGCCGGTACCGCCCAGGGTAAAGGCGGGCCGAATGATGACGGGATAGCCGATCTCCAGGGCAAAAGCCTCGGCGTCCTCCACGTTGGTCACCACCTTGGAGGGGATGCAGGGCTGGCCGATCTTCTCCATGGTGTCCTTGAAGATCTGCCGGTCCTCGGCCTTGTCAATGGTCTCGGGGGAGGCGCCCAGCAGCCGCACATTGTGCTTTGCCAGGAAGCCCTCCTTGGCCAGCTGCATGGACAGGTTCAGACCGGTCTGACCGCCAAAGCCGGACAGGATGCTGTCGGGCTTTTCCTTTTCGATGATCCGCTTCACCGTGGTCAAGGTCAGGGGCTCGATGTAGATCTTGTCCGCCATGGCCTTGTCCGTCATGATGGTGGCAGGGTTGGAGTTCACCAGCACAATCTCGATGCCGTCATCCCGTAAAGCCCGGCAGGCCTGGGTGCCTGCATAGTCAAATTCTGCGGCCTGGCCGATCACAATGGGGCCGGAGCCGATAACCAATACCTTTTTAATGTCCTTATTCAGTGGCATATGAGTCCTCCTCCTTCATCATAGAAAAAAATTGGTCAAACAATTCCTGGGTGTCTAAGGGGCCGGCACAGGCCTCCGGGTGGAACTGCACGGAAAACGCGGGGCAGTCCGTATAACGAATACCTTCGCAGGTATTGTCGTTGACATTGACAAACAGCTCCTTGGCCACACGGCTGTCGATGCTGGAGCTCACCACCGCATAGCCGTGGTTCTGACTGGAGATGTACACCCGGCCGGTCTCCACGTTCTTCACGGGCTGGTTGGCTCCACGGTGGCCGTACTTCAGTTTTTCGGTCTTAAAGTCGTGGGCCAGGGCCAGAAGCTGATGGCCTAAGCAGATGCCGAACATGGGGATGTTCAGCTTGCAGATCTCCTTGAGATTTGCGATGATCTCGGTGTTCTCAGCGGGATTTCCGGGTCCGTTGGACAGCATGATGCCGTCCGCGCCCAGCGCCTGGATCTCCTGGGCGGTGGTGGTGCTGGGACACACCGTGACCTCCGCGCCCCGGTCCACCAATTCCCGATAGATATTCCTCTTCAGGCCGAAATCCAGCAGGGCGATCTTCTTTTTCACGTTCCCCTCCGGCCGGACCACATACCGCTCCGGAGTGGAAGAAGCCTCGACAGCCCCCGTAACCCGGTAGCTCTTCAGCTCCTCCCTATCCACAGAGGATGGATCATCGGTGATCCTGCCGTTCATCACGCCGGTCTCCCGAATGATCTTGGTCAGCGTGCGTGTGTCGATACCGGACAGCCCGATGACGCCCCGTTCTTTAAAAAAGGTGTCAAGGCTGCCCTCGCAACGGAAATTAGAGGGAGCTTGGCACCAATTTTTTACGATATACGCGCAGGGACCAATGACGTCGCTTTCAAAGTCGGCGGGGATAACGCCGTAATTGCCAATAAGGGGGAAGGTCTGCACGACCATCTGCCCCCAATAGCTGCGATCTGTCAACGTTTCCAAATAGCCCGTCATGCCAGTGGTAAACACCACTTCAGCAGTCATTTCACCATCGGCGCCAAAACGTTCCCCCTGGAAGACTCTGCCGTTTTCCAGCACAAGGTACCCGGTTTTCCCCATAGACTCAACCCTTTCTCTTGTCATATAACAGACGCCCTTCCCGGCGGCTTCCTTTCCCCAGGGAAGCCATCAGAAAGCCCCTGTCTGCAGTTATCAATAGTATATCATACCCGATACTGAAAAAACAAGCAAGAGTATTTTTCAATTCTCCCATTTTCACAAAGCATCCCCCTCACCGTATAAAAACTTAATTCATCCCGCCGGGTGCAAAAAATAGTGCCCGCCGTTCCCCTTCTGCAAATGCAGGCATCCGGCAGCAAAACCGCTGATCCTCCCCAAAAAAATAGATAAAAAAAGAGTCCTTTCCCTGCCGGGCAACTGTGGAGCATGGAGAAAGGGGATGGGAGAGGAAAAAAGGATTGACAAATCCTTTGCCGCAGGTATAGAATACTCACAGAACAGCAAAGGCGCTGAAGGGAACTCCCTCAGCGCCTTTCGTGATATCAGCGCAGCGGCTGCTGTTTTCCGCCATTTTTGCGCAATTTTCAGGAAAGTGTGGTTATGGCTATGACCTGTTCACAAACCCGCAAAAGCATCCCCCAGCTCTTTGGTACCTCGGTGTTCAACGACGACGTCATGCAGGAGCGGCTGCCCAAGGACGTGTACAAGTCCCTGCGCAAGACCATCGACGAGGGCAAGGACCTGGACCTGAACGTGGCCAACGCTGTGGCCAACGCCATGAAGGACTGGGCCGTGGAAAAGGGCGCCACCCATTACACCCACTGGTTCCAGCCGCTCAACGGCGTCACCGCCGAGAAGCACGACAGCTTCATCTCCCCCACCTCCGACGGCCGGGTCATCATGCAGTTTTCCGGCAAGGAGCTGGTCCGGGGCGAGCCCGACGCCTCCTCCTTCCCCTCCGGCGGGCTGCGGGCCACCTTTGAGGCTCGGGGCTACACTGCCTGGGACCCCACCTCCTACGCCTTTGTCAAGGGGGATTCCCTGTTCATCCCCACGGCCTTCTGCTCCTACAGCGGCGAGACCCTGGACAAAAAGACTCCTCTGCTGCGCTCCATGGAGGATTTGAGCGTCCAGGCTGTGCGGATTCTCCGGCTGTTTGGAGATCAGAAATCCAAACGCGTCATCACCACCGTGGGCGCGGAGCAGGAGTACTTCCTGGTGGACAAAAAGCTCTGCGAGGAGCGCCCGGACCTGCGGTTCTGCGGCAGGACTCTCTTTGGAGCCAAGGCTCCCAAGGGCCAGGAGCTGGACGACCACTACTTTGGCGCAATCAAGCCCAGAGTGGCCGCCTTCATGAAGGACCTGGACGAGGAGCTGTGGAAGCTGGGGATTCTGGCCAAGACAAAGCACAACGAGGTGGCCCCTGCCCAGCACGAGCTGGCCCCCATCTTCACTACGACAAATATTGCGACGGACCACAACCAACTGACCATGGAGACCATGAAGAACGTGGCCGCCAAGCACGGCCTGGTGTGCCTTTTGAACGAGAAGCCCTTCGAGGGGGTCAACGGCAGCGGCAAGCACAACAACTGGTCCCTTTCCTCGGACACGGGCAAGAATCTGCTGGACCCCGGCAAGGAGCCGGCGAAGAACACCCAGTTCCTGCTGTTCCTGGCGGCGGTAATCAAGGGCGTGGACGAGTACCAGGATCTGCTGCGGATCTCGGTTGCCAGCGCTGGCAACGATCACCGGCTGGGGGCCAACGAGGCGCCTCCGGCCATTGTGTCCATGTTTGTGGGCGATGAGCTGTCCGCTATTCTGGACAGCATTGAGAAGGATGAGCCCTATCTTGGCATTGAGGAGAAGAAGCTGGAAACCGGCGTTCATGTGCTGCCCGACCTGAGCATGGACACCACTGACCGGAACCGGACCTCGCCCTTTGCCTTCACCGGAAACAAGTTTGAATTCCGGATGCTGGGCTCTGCCATTTCCATCGCCTGCCCCAACATCATGCTGAACACCATTGCTGCGGAGGAACTGCGGCAGTTTGCAGACGAGCTGGAAGGCTCTGCGGACCTGGAGAAGGATGTCCGAAGAATCGTACAGCGGGTGATGAAGGAGCACAAGCGGATCATCTTCAACGGGGACGGCTACTCGGACGCCTGGACCCAGGAGGCCGCCAAGCGGGGACTTTTGAACCTGGCCACCACCGTGGACGCGCTGCCCCGGTATCTGGACCAAAAGAACATCCAGCTGTTCACCTCTCACAAGATCTACACAGAGGCTGAGATGGAGGCCCGCTACGAAACGATTTTGGAGGAGTACGCCAAGACGCTGAACATTGAAGCGCTGACCATGAGCGAGATGACCCGGCGGGACATTCTGCCCGCGGTGAGCGGATACATTGCCAATCTGGCGAAGGCTGTGGGCGCTAAGAGGGCCGTGATCGCGGACCTGCCCTGCCGTGCGGAGACGGCGCTGATTCAGAAGCTGTCCCATTTGCTGGACAGCGCTTATGAGAAGGTGGAGAAGCTGGACGCTCTTGTCAACGACGGCAAGGCGCAGAGTCACAACACCCTGGCAGCCGCCGCCTACCACAAGGACGTTATCATCCCCGCCATGGCAGAGCTTCGGGCTGTGGTGGACCAAATGGAAACGGACACCTCCGAGGACTTCTGGCCCTATCCCTCCTATGGCGATTTGATGTTCCGGGTGTAAAAGCTTCCCCGGATCGTTTTCCAGAAAGCTTTGAGAAGCTTGCGTCTGCACAAACTGCGGCTCCCTCAAACCAGCCCGCTCCTCCCGGCAGGCCCTTCCCGCGCCCTGTCAGATCTGCCAAAAACAGGCGGTTGTTTTCTTTCAATCTGCCAGTTGCAAGGAAGGAGCGTTTTCGCTATTCTAAGCAAAAAGGTACGTACCTCTTTTTTCGGGGAGGAGGCGCCTGTGATCACAGAAAGGAACGATCCTATGAACAAAATCATTGTCAACAGGCTGGATAAACAAAGCAAGATCAGCCGGAACATCTACGGCAATTTCTCAGAGCATCTGGGCCGCTGCATTTACAACGGCATCTTTGTGGGAGAGGGCTCTCCCATTCCCAACGTCAATGGGATGCGCGCCGATGTGGTGGAGGCCCTAAAGAACATCAAGCTGCCCGTGCTGCGCTGGCCGGGCGGCTGCTTTGCCGACGAGTACCACTGGAAGGACGGCATCGGCCCTAAGGAGACCCGCAAGCGCATGGTCAACACCCACTGGGGCGGCGTGGTGGAGGACAACTCCTTCGGCACCCATGAGTTTCTGGAGTTCTGCCGCCAGGTGGGCTGCCAGCCCTATATCAACGGGAATGTAGGCTCCGGCACTGTGCAGGAAATGAGCGAGTGGATGGAGTACATGACCTTTGATGGGGAATCCCCCATGGCAAACCTCCGCCGGGAGAACGGCCGGGAAGAGCCCTGGAAAGTGAAGTACTTCGGCGTGGGCAACGAGAACTGGGGCTGCGGCGGCAATATGCGGCCGGAGTTCTACGCCGACCAGTACCGCCGCTACCAGACCTACGTGCGCGACTACGGGGACAACAAGGTGTTCCGCATCGCCTGCGGCCCCAACAGCGACGACTATCACTGGACCGAAACCGTGATGGAGATCGCCGGCAAGTACATGGACGGCCTGTCCCTCCACTACTACACCGTGCCCAAGGATTGGAACGACAAGGGCTCTGCCACCCAGTTCGGCCAAGAGGAATATTACGCCACCCTCCGCAAGGCATACTACATGGAGGAACTGGTGACCAAGCATAGCCAGATCATGGACAAATACGACCCCGACCACAAGGTGGGCCTGGTGGTGGACGAGTGGGGCACCTGGTACAATGTAGAGTCCGGCACCAATCCCGGCTTCCTCTATCAGCAGAACTCCATGCGGGACGCCATGGTGGCCGCCCTGACCCTGAATATCTTCAACCGCCACAGCGGCCGGGTGGTCATGGCAAACATCGCCCAGCTGTGCAATGTGCTGCAGGCAGTGGTGCTCACCGAGGGCGACAGGCTGGTGCTCACCCCCACCTATCACGTATTTGACCTGTACAAGAACCATCAGGACGCCACCCTGCTGGGCACCTTCACCCAGGAGGGCCGGGCAGGCTCCGGCGAGAACACCATCCCCATGCTCACCGTCTCCGCCTCTGAGGACGCCCAGGGCGTGGTGCATGTCACCGCGGCAAATCTGTCCGCTACCGATATCTGCCCTGTGGAGCTGACCCTCCAGGGCGGCCAGGCCGCCGGCGCCACGGGAAGAATCCTCACCGGCGCTGTGGACGCCTACAATGACTTTGACGCTCCGGACCGGGTGACCATCCAGGCCATGGACGGCATTGCGCTGGAGGACGGCGCGGTGAAGTTCACCCTGCCCGCCTGCTCCGTGGCAGAGATCACCCTGGCATGAGCCAACGCCAGTGCAGGCGCTGCCTCCTGCGGGAGCTGGATGGGGAATACTTCCAGTCCATTTACCAATACATCCAAAATCTGCCCGCCGAGCAAAAGGCGGACCCGGAAACCTATCGCGCCCGGCTGAGCCTCTGCAGGGCCTGTGTCCACCTGGTCAACGGGATGTGCAGCCTGTGCGGCTGCTTTGCAGAGGTCCGGGCTGCAAAAAAGCTCCAACGCTGCCCGGACACCCCCGCCCGCTGGCAGCCTGAGCCCTAACAGCACAGCCCCCGCCTTCCGGCAGGGGCTGTTTTTATTGCAGCAGCTTCCCAAGCTCCTCCAAGAACAGTCTGGCGGGCTTGGAAAACACCTGGTATTTCTTCCAGAGGACTGTGGCCCCTGCCAGCATGGGAGGATTCAGGGGGCGGAAGGTCAAGCTGCTCCCCTGGGTATGGATGAGCTTGTCAAAGCTCAGGGCATAGCCCAGCCCTTCATCCACCAGCAGAGAGGCGTTGTACACCAGATTGTAGGTGGCCACGATGGAAAGCTGAGAGGGCTCCCGGCCCAGCCACTGGAAGATCTCCCCTCTCTGGCGGGAGACGATCAACGGCTTGTCCCACAGATTCTGGGGGGAGATCGCCTCCTTCTCTGCCAAGGGGGCGTCCTTTCGCATCAGAACGCCCCAGGTATCCTGCTGGGGGATGGGCATGGACTGATACTTTTGAGAGTCCACCTTGCCGAACAGCAGACCAAAGTCAACCAGGCCCTTATCCAGCTGCTCCAACACAAACTCGGCGTTTCCGCTGGAGATCCGCAGACGGATGCCCGGATGCTGCCGCCGCAGCTTGCCGACCGCCCTGGCAAAGAGCCTCACAGCATCCGTCTCGCCCGCGCCAATGGAGATCTCTCCTTCCACCTCCCCGTCCCCGTGGATGATCTCCTCCTGGGCTTTGTCCACCAGGGCCAGGATCTCCTCTGCCCGCTTGCGAAGGACCATCCCTTCCTCCGTGAGGGTCACCTTGCGGCTGCCCTTGGTCCCCCGGATCAGCAGCTGCCGCCCCAGCTCCTGCTCCAAGGCTTTCAGCTGCGTGGACAGCGCGGGCTGGGACAGGTGCAGCGATTGGGCTGCCGCAGAGATGCTCTGTTCTCTGGCCACTGCAAGAAAATATTGCAGCACACGGATCTCCATGGAATCCCCCCTCCTTCTCATTTCCGCAACCAGTATGGCACAGTTTTTCATAAAAATCAATTATGCACCAGGATTTCAACCAAGTATTTGCTATTTAAAAAAACTGTGCTATCATAAGATCATAGAAAACAGCGGGCGGCCCGTGCCGTCCACAAGCTGCACGAGGAAAGGAGGGCTCCCCATGGAAGCTTCCCAGAAGGCTGTCATCCAAAATCTGAGGGACGCTGGGTGCAGCGGGAGGATCGTGGAGGAATTCCTGGTGCTGGGCGCCCAAGGGGACACCAGCGGGCAGCTCCGCCTCCTCTCTCAGCACAGACGGCGGCTGCTGGAGGAAGTCCATCGCACAGAACGCTCCATCCACTGCCTGGACTATCTTGTGTATCAAATCGAGAAACAACAGTAACACTGCATGGGAGGTTTCAACATGGAACTCATAGAAAATCAAACCCTGGATCAGGAACGGGCGCTTTATGGGCTTCGCAGCACCCTGGTAAAGAACTGCTCCTTTGACGGCCCCGCCGACGGCGAAAGCGCCTTCAAGGAATGTCAGGACGTGGAGGCGGAGCACTGCTTTTTCAACCTCCGGTACCCCTTCTGGCACGATGAGGGGCTGAAAATCCGGGATTCTGAAATGACGGAGCTTTGCCGGGCGGTCCTGTGGTATTCCCGCCGGATCACCATCCAGGATACCAAGCTCCACGGCATCAAGGCCCTGAGAGAGTGCGGCGATGTGACCGTGAGCCGCTGCCACATCGTCTCTCCGGAATTCGGCTGGTCCGTGGACCACATCCAGATGGAGGACTGCGATGCGGAATCCGAATACTTCATGATGCGCTCCTCCCACCTTCACTTCCGGGATGTGCGTATGAAGGGGAAGTACTCCTTTCAATACATCCAGGACTCCGTCTTTGAGAACTGCCGGTTCGACACCAAGGACGCCTTTTGGCACGCCAAAAACGTGGTGATAAAGGACAGCGTCATCAAGGGGGAATACCTGGCCTGGTACTGCGAGAACGTCACCTTTGAAAACTGCAGGATCATCGGCACCCAGCCCCTGTGCTACTGCCAGGGCTTGAAGCTCATCGGCTGCGAGATGGTGGACTGCGACCTGGCCTTTGAGCGCTCTCAGGTGGAGGCCGACTTGACCGCCCCCGTCCTCAGCGTGAAGAATCCCCTGTCCGGCAGCCGCATCACCCTGCCCGCCGTGGGCGAGATCATCCGGGATCTCCCCGGCGCCGACGGCCAGGTGCTGGTCACCGGAGCTTGATCCCATTTCACAAAGAAGCCCCTGCTCGGGAGGACTCCCAGGCAGGGGATTTCTATACCCAGGATGCTGGCTGCAAGCCGCGTTCCTGCAAAGCAGCAAGACCCGCCAAGGGAGCATCCGACTTTTTCTGATGGCTTCCATGATAAAACCTTACACAATATGATACTATTTAAAAATAGCTGTCTTTTCCATGCATACCATGGCTTCCCATAAAATCATAGGAAAATTTCCCAGATTTGCCACATCGCCGGTTATTTCCTTCATTTTTTTGCCGCGAACGCCCCCAGAAACCGCAAAACATCTTGACCTTTTGCCTAGAATTTGCTAATATAAAATAGCTTTCGCAAAAGGTGATCTTTCAGATTTGTTTTTGCATGAAAGACAACGCATCACATTCAACGTTAAGGAAAGAAGGAGAAACACAGTGAAAACCAAAAAGATCCTCTCTCTGCTGCTGGCAGGGATTCTGGCTCTTTCTGTGACAGCCTGCGGCGAGCAGCAAACTGTCACCAACGACCAGGACGCTTCTTCCACCCCCTCTGCGGTGGAAGACTCCAGCTCTCAGACTGAGAGCTCCGGCACTGACGCCGAGCGCCCCTCCGAGCCCAGCGGCCAGCTGGTGATCGGCTCCATCACTCAGGTGCTCAACGAGTTTTATGACACCGGATTTTCCACCTCCGAGACCAACTACAACATGTACGACCTGATCCACGGCAGCTATGACACCGTGATTTTCAACAAGGAAGGCGAGTTCCAGTATAACGACACCGTCGTGGCCAGCCACGAGGAAGCTGAGAACGAGGACGGCTCCAAGACCTACACCATCGCCATTAAGGACGGCCTGGTGTGGAGCGACGGCACCGCCATCACCGCTAAGGATTACGTCTTTGCCATGCTGCTGGAAAACAGCGACGAGATGGCTGCTGTGGACGGCTATCCCTGCAACAGCGGCTACTCCGTGGTGGGCTATGAGCAGTGGCTGGACGGCTCCGCCGCTGCCTTTGCCGGCATCCATCTGGTGGATGAGATGACCTACTCCATCACCATCAAGCCCGAGGAGCTGCCCTATCACTACGACATCACCTATGCCGGCGGTCGTCCCCGTCCCCTCCATGTGATCGCTCCCGAGTGCGACGTGGAGGACACTGAGGAAGGCGCCACCATCACCGGCGACTTTACCACCGAGCTGCTCCAGGAGACCATCAACAACGTGGAGAGCGGCTACCGCTACAATCCCAAGGTCACCTGCGGCCCCTACCTGTTCGAAAGCTTCGACGAGGCCAGCCAGCAGGCAACCCTGAAGGTCAACCCCCAGTTCGTGGGCGACTACCGCGGCGTGAAGCCCTCCATCGAAACTCTGATCATCAAGACCATTTCTTCCGACACCATGATGAACGAGCTGGAGTCCGGCTCTGTGGATCTGCTGTACAGCTGCTCCGGCGGCGACACCATCAACGCCGGCCTGGACCTGGTGGAAGAAGGCAAGGCTGCCGACACCACCTACATGCGTAACGGCTACGGCCAGCTGCAGTTCGACTGCAGCGTGTTCCCCACCGACTCCGAGAAGGTGCGTCAGGCCATTGCTTACTGCCTGGACCGCAGCGAGTTCGCCCGTCAGTACACCGGCGGCTATGGCTCTGTGGTGCATTCCTACTACGGCCTGGCTCAGTGGGAGTTCGCTGAGTCCAGCGACTGGATCAACGAGAACCTGAACACCTACGACATGAACGTTGATAACGCCAAGAAGCTGCTGGAAGAGGACGGCTGGACCCTGAACGCTGACGGCACTCCCTACTCCGGCACCGGCCTGCGCTACAAGGATGTCAACGGCGAGCTGAAGCCCCTGGTCATCACCTGGTGCAACTCCGAGGGCAACCCCGTTTCTGAGCTGCTGGCCACCATGCTGCCCTCCACTATGACCGAGGCCGGCATGGAGCTGCAGCCCACCACCACGGACTTCGGTACTCTGCAGAACGCTATCCTCCACAGCGGCGACGTTCAGTACAACATGTATAACCTGGCCACCGGCTTTGCCTCTGCCAACTCTCCCTGGTACTACTTCTCCAGCGACGAGGCTTGGATGGGCAACTACAACACCAACTGGATTGCCGACCAGGAGCTCAACGACGCTGTTGTGCCCATGAAGAGCATCCCCTATGAGGATCGCGAGGGCTGGCTGTCCGCTTGGCAGAACTTCATCAAGGTTTGGAACGAGAAGCTGCCCAACGTGCCTCTGTATTCCGACGAGTACTACGATTTCTACTCCCCCCGTGTGCAGGGTTGGGACAACACCGCCACCTGGGGCTGGCAGAACGCTGTTCTGGAAGCTTGGGTGACAGACTGATAAACGCGGAAAGCGAAGAGCGAAAGCAGGCTCCCTTCGGGGCCTTGAGAAAAGACCGGCGGCCCCTGAAGTGCTGGGGACCGCCGGTCCTTTCTAAAAAATAACCAGAGAAATGGGGGTATCCAAGTGGGAAAAGGCAGATATCTGCTGAAGAGATTGATCTATATTGTCTTCGTTTTCTTTATCATTTCCATTTTGATGTTCTTTATCTATAAGATGATTCCAGGAGACCCGGTGACGCTGATGCTGGGCGACGCCCGCAACAATATGCGGCCCGACGCCTATCAAGAGCTGTATGAGCGCACCAAGGAGAGCTTGGGCTTAAACGGCAGCATTGTCGAACAGTATTTCCGCTGGATCGGCAATATGCTCACCGGGAACTTCGGCTATTCCACCCAGTATAAGCAGCAGGTCATCAACGTCATCGGCACGCCCATGCGCAACACCGTGACCCTCAACCTGTTCTCCATGCTGGTGGTGTTTCTCATTGCAGTGCCCCTTGGCATTGCGACCGCTGTGCGGCGAAACGGCATTTTCGACAAGACCATTCAGGTGGTCACCATCATCGGCTACAGTCTGCCCAGCTTTATCATCGCACTGCTTGCCATTTTCGCCTTTGCTGTGAAGATTCCCATCTTCCCCATCAGCGGCGTGCGATCGGCGGGCTTTACGGGCAATTCCTTCGAAATGGCCCTGGATACCATGTGGCACATGGCGCTGCCGGTGCTGGTCATGTCCATTTCCGGCATTGGCGGCATCACCCGGTACGTCCGCGCCGCGATGATCGACGTGCTGCGTATGGACTATATCAAGACCGCCCGCGCCAAGGGCCTGCGGGAAAAGACCGTGATCTACATCCACGCCTTCCGCAACGCCCTGATCCCCGTGGTCACCATCGCCACGGCCTGGGTGGTGTCCCTGTTTGGCGGCTCCATCGTCATCGAGTCCGTGTTCCTGTGGCCTGGCCTTGGCAAAATGCTCATCGACGGCCTGATGCAGCGGGACTTCTCCATTGTGCTCACCATGCAGATGTTCTACGTGGTGCTTTCTCTCGCCGGCAACGTTATTATGGACATTGCCTACACCCTGGTCGACCCGCGGGTCCGGCTTGAAAACTAGGAGGTCCTCTTATGGCTAAGAAAAAGTTTTTCGGCAGCCGGAAATCCACTGCTGCCGCAGCCGCTCAGCGCATGATGATCGGCGGCCTGCCTCAGGAGGAAGAAGAGTTGATGCAAAGCCCCGTCCGCATGGTGGTGCAAAGCTTTTTGCACGACAAGGTGGCTATCACAGGCTTCGTCCTGTTTTTGCTGATTTTTCTCTGCTGCATCATCCTTCCCTTCTTCTTCCCTATCAATCTGTACTATCAGGACGTGACCCAATCCAACGTGGCCCCCGGCTTCGGGATGCTCAAGGTGCCCCCTCAGCTGCAGGGCAACGCCCAGATGGTCTCCTCCGGGAGCACCTTCTCCGTGGGCATCGACAAGGACGGGAACGTGTATGAATGGGGCACCTTCCCCACGGAAAAGCTGAAGAAGATCCCCTCCGCCTCGGAGATGGGCAAGCTGACCCAGGTTTCCGCTGGATTGGACCACATTTTGGCTGTCAACGAAAACGGCGAGCTGTTCACCTGGGGCAACGACCGCATGGGCTTGGCGAACCTTCCTGTGGAGATGCGCCTGTCCCCCGACCCCATCAAGCAGATTTCTGCCGGCTATCAGATCTCCCTGGCCCTCACCGAGGGCGGGCGCCTCTACAACTGGGGCAGCGCCTATCTGCTGAACATCACCTTCCCCGAAGGCGTTCAGGGCAACATCCAAAAATTCGATGACAACACCAACATCGTCATCGCCCTGACCAACGACGGCAAGGTGGTCCCCCTCTCCTCCAAGACCTCTGCTTTTACAGCAGTGCCCGAGGAGATCCAAGGGAACGTGGTGGACATTGCCCTGACCGATGAGAGCGCCGCCGCCGTGACCAATGACGGCTACGTCCACCTCTGGGGCAACAACATCAACCACTCCATGGAGATCCCCGAGGAGATCCAGGGCAAGGTCACTGCCCTGTCCGCCGGACGTTACCACTACAGCGCTCTGCTGAACGACGGCACTGTGGTCTCCTGGGGCGACGACAACTTCGGCCAGACCAATGTGCCCAAGATGGGCGCCAACGTGGCTGCTCTTTCCTCCGGCTATTACAGCAACTACGCTGTGCTGGAGGACGGCACTGTGAAGAGCTGGGGCCTGGACGGCTATCTGATGGGCACGGACGCCTTTGGGCGTGACGTGTTCCGTCGTCTGCTGGTGGGCGGCCGCATGACCATGACGGTGGGCGCCATCGCCGTAATCATCTCCACCATCATCGGCATTGCGGTTGGCGGTATTTCCGGCTATAAGGGCGGTAAAATCGACAACCTGCTGATGCGTCTGACGGAGATCGTCTCCTCCATCCCCTTCCTGCCCTTCTGTATCATTTTGTCCAGCATTTTGGGCAACAGTATTTCCGAGGCCCAACGCATCATCCTGATTATGTTCATCCTAGGCCTGCTTTCTTGGCCCGGCATCGCCCGCTTGGTGCGCGGCAGCGTGCTGGCTGAGAGAGAACAGGAATTCGTTACCGCAGCCAAGGCCCTGGGCGTCAAGGAGTTCGGCATCATCTTCCGCCACATCCTGCCCAATATCATCACCGTAATCATTGTCAACGCCACGTTGGATTTTGCCACCTGCATGCTGACGGAATCCTCCCTGTCCTTTATCGGCTTCGGCGTCAGCGAGCCCAACGCCACTTGGGGCAATATGCTCAACGGCGCGCAAAACGGACAGGTCATCGAAAACTACTGGTGGCGCTGGGTATTCCCCTCTGCTGCATTGGGCATCTGCACCATCAGCATCAACTGTGTGGGTGATGGCCTGCGCGACGCCATCGACCCCAAATCGAAAGAGAGGTGAGCACTGTGAGTTTGCTGGAAGTGAAGAACCTTCACACGTACTTTAAAACAAAAAAAGGCATCGTCAAGGCTGTCAATGACGTCACCTATTCGCTGGAGGCCGGAAAAACCCTGGGCATTGTGGGCGAATCCGGGTCCGGCAAAAGCGTTTCCGCCATGAGCATCATCAAGCTGCTGGACGGCAACGGCTATATCGAAAGCGGCGACATCACCTTTGACGGCATGGACATCCGCAACTGCACCGACAAGGAGATGTACCACATCCGGGGCAATGAGATCTCTGTGATTTTCCAGGAGCCCATGACCTCCCTAAACCCTGTGTTCACTGTGGAGCGTCAGATTGGCGAGACCCTGAAAATCCATCAGCACATGGACAAGGCCCAGGCCCGCAAAAAGACCATCGAGCTGCTCTCTGATGTCAAGATCCCCAATCCGGAGCGGGTGGCAAAGCAATATCCGTTCCAGCTCTCCGGCGGTATGCGGCAGCGCGTCATGATCGCCATGGCCCTGGCCTGCAAGCCCAAGCTGCTGATCGCCGACGAGCCCACCACTGCGCTGGATGTGACCACCCAGGCCCAGATTTTGAAGCTGATGAACGACCTGAAACAGGAGACCGGCACTTCCATCCTGTTCATCACCCATGACCTGGGCGTCATCCATGAGATGGCTGACGATGTGGCCGTCATGTATTGCGGACAGATTGTGGAAAAGGCCTCCGCACGGGAGATCTTCCACGACTCGGTCTACTCCCACCCGTACACCGAAGGGCTGATGACCTCCATCCCTCAGCTGACCACCCCCAAAGGGAAAAAGCTGGACGCCATCCCCGGCTCGGTGCCCAACCCGCTGTACCTGCCCCAGGGCTGCAAATTTGCCCCCCGGTGCAAGTATTGCACGCAAAAGTGCAAGGAGGCAGAACCGCCTCTCAGCGAGGTGGAACCCGGCCATCTGGTACGTTGCTTCTATGCGGAAAAGGCGGTGAGAAAAGAACATGGAGAATGAGAATAAAAAACCAACCACTGGAAACACAGGGGCGCAAAGCTCCTCTCAGCCGGTGGTAGACGGAAAGAAAGTGCTGCTGCACCTGCAGGATGTCAAGCAGTATTTCCCGGTTAAAAAGACGAAGTTCCGGGAAAAACAGCGCTATGTGCGGGCAAACGACGGCATTAACCTGGATATCTTCGAGGGGGAAACCCTGGGCCTGGTGGGAGAATCCGGCTGCGGCAAGTCCACCTTGGGCCGGACGATTTTGCAGCTGTATCCGCAAAGCCACGGCGATATCCTCTATTACAAGGACGGCAAAGAGATCGACCTGAAAAAGCTCCCCTATGAGGAGATGCGCGTCCTGCGAAAGGATCTTCAGCTGATCTTCCAGGACCCCTACTCCTCTCTGAATCCCCGTATGACCGTTGGTCAGATCATCGGGGAGGGCCTCACCTCCCACGGGATCTTCAAGCGCGGCGATCCCGCCATGAAGGATTATATCTTCCAGGTGATGGAGGATTGCGGCTTGTCCAGCTATATGTTCAACCGGTATCCCCACCAGTTCTCCGGCGGTCAGCGGCAGCGAATCGGCATTGCCCGCAGTCTGGCCCTGTCCCCCAAGTTCGTGGTCTGCGACGAGGCCGTGTCCGCCTTGGACGTGTCCATCCAGTCCCAGATTCTCAACCTGCTCTCAGAGCTCCGGGAAAAATCCGGTTTGACCTACCTGTTCATCACACACGATCTGAGCGTGGTCAAGTACATCAGCGACCGTATTGCTGTGATGTACCTGGGCAACATTGTGGAGCTGGCCGACTCGGAAGAGCTGTTTGCCCGCACCCTGCATCCCTATACGGAAGCCCTGCTGTCTGCAATCCCCACCACGGAGGAGGACAACGGCGGCAGGGAGCGCATCCTGCTGGAGGGCGATATTCCCAGCCCGGTGAATCCTCCCGAGGGGTGCAAATTCCACACTCGCTGCCGTTACTGTCAAGAAAAATGCCGGCAGGAAACTCCCCAGTGGCAGGATATGGGCAATCACCACTATGTGGCGTGCCACTTCCCTTTGAAGGGCGAGAAAGGCTGACATCATGTTCTTTCACAAAAAGCTCAACCGAGTAGTGAACGTCAAAAAGGCGGAGGAACGCTTTCAAGAGGATCTGAAAAAGACCCCCTTGGAAAAGCATGACCGCACCGCCATGATTCTGGCCGGACTCATCGTGTTTATCCCAGCGCTCCTGGTAGTGCTGCTCGTATTCGGCCTGGTACTGTATTTCTTCTTTTTCCGTTTTCTATAATCCCTAACAAAGATTTTTGAGTCCGTTGTGTACGGCACCCCAATTGTTAAACAGCATGGTATGCTGCTTAATCGTTGGGGTGTTTTTTTGTAGGGAAGCAAAAAGGAGCTTGCCGTCTGCTTTGTACAGACAGCAAGCTCCCCCGGTTGTTGGAATCTTCATATACCTTCTAAAAACCAGCAGAACGGCGCAGCTCCTGCTGATTCCCCACGCCCTTCTCACCGATAGTGGACATGGGGCTGCATACTCAGATACTGCTTCAGCATATCGCTGTTCAACTGGTTATAATATTGGAGATAATCCTTTTTCTTTTGACGTTCCATTCTGTTTCGGGCCTGCAAAAGCCGCCATTTGGCGCAGGTTTTATGGCATCCTTCGCAATAGCGGCCGCAACCGGACTGGCAAGGAATCATAAGAAATCTCTCCTCTCCTGATAAACAAAAAAACAGCGCTCCCTTCCTGGGACCGGCAAAGGGACGCACGGCTCCTGGAAAAGACGCTGTTTTCGTTCTGTGACAGATTGGAATTGCGCCCACTGGCGGGCTGGATTTGCAGCGCTGCCATGGCGCATCCCTCCTTTACGCTTCTCTGCAAATTGATTATAGCAGGGGATACCCGCGAAATCCATCAACTTTTTGTTAAGTTTTTCTTAAGTTCGAAGAACGCGTGCAAGCAACCTGCCGATGCTCTGCTTTTATACCAGCCTATGCAGCGCTTTTGCAAAGAATGCGGATTTCTCAAAAAAGGAACACGGCCGTCAGCGAAACATCCGGAAATTCTAAGATCATGGCGTATACTTTCACAAGAGCCGCCCCATACTATCCACAAAGGGGGAACGCCTATGAAAGCTATGTCGAAGGAGGAGTACCAGCGCCACGTGGAGCTGGCCTCCCCGCCCTCCCCAGTGGGGAAAAACTGCCTGCTGGCCTTCCTCAGCGGAGGCGCCATCTGCACTTTGGGGCAATGCCTGTGCAATCTTTATCAATCCATGGGGCTGGAACTCACCCAGGCACGGGCTTGGGTGTCCATCAGTCTCATCTTTCTCTCGGCCCTGCTCACCGCCCTGGGCTTGTACGACAACATCGCCAAGCACGCCGGAGCCGGCTCTCTGGTGCCCATCACCGGATTTGCAAACTCCATGGTCAGTCCGGCCCTCGAGTTCAAAGCCGAGGGGTTCGTCACCGGCCTGGGGGCCAAGCTGTTTTCCGTGGCAGGCCCTGTGCTGGTGTTCGGAATCACCGCATCCGTAATCTACGGTTTGATCCTCTGGATTGTGGGGGTGGTTCTGTGAGGCGAATCGGAGAAAGCACCCTGGAATTTCAGCTGCCCCCCTCCATTCTCAGCCATGGCGCCGTAACCGGAAAAAAGGAAGCGGAAGGCCCTTTGGGAAAGGAATTCGACCAAACCTTTGAGGACACCACTCTGGGAGAGGACAGCTGGGAAAAAGCCGAAGCCCGGCTTCAGCGGGAAGCCGTGAGCATTGCTCTGAAAAAGGCACGGCTCTCGGAGGACCAGGTGGATTTCATCCTGGCGGGGGATCTGCTCAACCAGTGCATCTCCTCCACCTTCGGGCTGCTGGATTTCGGCATCCCCTTTTTGGGGCAGTATGGAGCCTGTTCCACCATGGCTCAAACGCTGCTGATGGCCTCCATCCTGGTGGAGAGCGGCGCAGCTGGGAGGGCGCTGGCTGTGACCAGTTCTCATTTTTGCTCGGCAGAACGCCAGTTCCGGCTTCCGTTGGAGTACGGCAGCCAACGCTCTCCCACCGCCCAATGGACTGCCACCGGCTCCGGATGCACCCTGGTGGGCACGGGAGGGCCGGTGAAGGTGATCCGGGGCCTGGCGGGAAGAATCCAGGACCTGGGGGTAAAGGACGCAGCCAACATGGGCGCGGCCATGGCTCCTGCGGCAGCGGACAGCATCCATCGGTTTCTCACCGACACCCACACCGCGCCCCAGGACTATGACGGCATCTTCACCGGGGACCTGGGCGCAGTGGGCTCCCAGCTGCTGCTTGAGTGCCTGGACCGGGAAGGCGTGGATCTGCGCCCGGTTCACCAGGACTGCGGCCTGCTCCTCTATGACTGCGGCCGTCAGGACGTCCACGCAGGGGGCTCCGGCTGCGGATGCTCAGCCTCGGTGCTGTGCGGCCATCTTCTCCCCATGCTGGAACGGGGGGAGCTGCACAACATCCTCTTCTGCGCTACCGGCGCTTTGATGTCCCCCACCTCCTCGCAGCAGGGGCAGTCCATTCCAGGCGTCTGCCATGTCGTACAGCTTATCACAAAGTAAAAGGGATGCCCCAAACGATGCGGCATCCCCACGGATTCTCTTAGAAAAGCGCGCTGCAAACTGGATGCAGCGCGCTCCTTTTTTTAATTTCTGATATCCCAAGCACAAGGGTCCGTCCCGATCACCCATAAGCTGACGATATTCCTCTTTAGAAAGCTTTGTCAACCGTTGCCGCTCATATCCAGCTCGCTCTCCTCATTTCGTATCCTGCCCAGTCATTTTGGTGAGCAGAGCCAGTAAGGCAGCGCACTCCTGGTCCGTCAAACCGGCGGTGATCCCCTGCCCCCACTGGCCCAAATAGGTGCGGATGACGGGCACCAGCTCCCGGCCTTTCTCCGTCAAAAAAAGATTGTTCTGCCGGCGGTCGTTGCGGTCCGTCTCTCGGTAAAGATAGCCCAGCTCCTCCAGCTTTTTGGTGCGGCGGGCCACATTGCACTTGTCAATAAACATGTGATTGGCAATGCTGTCCTGAGTAGCGCCGGGGTGATGCTCGATGTGCAGGAGGATCAAATACATGGCGCCCGAAAAGCCGTAATCCCGCAGCCGTTCTGTCATAAAGCGGCTGCGGCTCCTGTGGAGGAAGGTCACAGCCCTGCCAAGCTCCCTTGTAAAATTCTGGGGCAGATTCCTCTCCTCCTGCCGCCGTGGGACATCCATGAAAATTCCTCCCTGCGTGGTGCTTTCCTTAATCCTATATTATATTCCTCAACAGCGCAATTGTCAAAGAAAATCACCGTGCCATTAAGAAAAGCCCCTTCTGGGAATGGCAGGAAACACCTGTTCCCAGTTGCTATTTCGACTTTTTTCGTGTATAATGTGAAAAAACGTCTTCCTTTGCAGCAGACACTTCGCCCGCTGGGGGCTTTTTCTGGATCTTGAAAAAGGAGGGGTCTTATGGATCTCATCAAAAAGCGCAATCTCTTTTTAGCTGCGACTGTAATTTTGGTGGTCGTCATCGTGGCGGTCTCCGCCGTGATTCTCGCCCGCGGTCCCCGGGAAAGCTCGGTAGAGCTGATCTCCGTCAACCAGGACGGCACCGCCACTGTCAGCGACCTCAACGACGGCCGCATGACCATTCCCTATTACGACATCCCCACCTGCACCTATAAGCTCCAGGATTTCCAGTCCGGCGCCAACGGGACCATTGTGTACGAGGGCGGGGACTCCTATGTGGGCATCAACGTCAATTCCCAGCTGGGGAAAATCGATTGGCAGCAGGTGGCGGACTCCGGTGTGGATTTCGCCCTGATCCGTGTGGGCTTCCGGGGCAAAAAGGACGGCAACATCCAGTTGGACAACCAGTTTGAGGCCAACATCACCGGCGCTCAGGATGCGGACATCCCTGTGGGTGTGTACTTCTACTCCAAGGCTGTCACCAATGAGGAGGCCGAAGCAGAGGCCACCTTTGTTTTGGAGCAGATTCGGGGCTATAACGTCACCTGGCCCATCGCCTTCTTCTGGGAGTACGACACCACAGAGGACGGCTCTCAGGACCAATCCTCCCGGACCATTGCCTGCAACGGCAGCCAGGTCACTGGGTTTATCAACACCTTCTGCAAAAAGGTGGAGATGGCTGGGTTCAACGCTTGCTACTATGCCGCCAAGTCCATGGCCTACGAGAACTTGGACCTCTCTCAGCTGACCAAGTTCGACCTGTGGTACACGGAGTCCCGAGAGCGCCCCAGCTTCTACTATGACTTCGGCATGTGGCAGTACACCCAGGAGGGAAATGTTTCCGGCATCGACGGCACGGTTCCCATCACCCTATCTTTTAAGAATTATCCTTCCATCAAGCCCTAACACAAACCCGCTGGCGGGCTTCTCATTTTCTCATCAGGAGGATGTATGGCAGCAAAACATACCAACAACCGCAGGATTCAGCCTGCGATTCTTTTGACAAGCGTAGCAGTGGCTCTTTTGGTGGTGATCGTCGTGGTGGCCATCTCGCTGCTGGGCGGAAAAGACCCCGGCGATCAAGAGTCCAGCTCTCAGGTTCCTGAAAACCAGCTTCTGGTCAACGATATTTACGAGGGGGAACGGCTGATCCCCAAATTTGACATCCCTCAAAACAAGTACAACACCGACAAATTCACGCAGGAAGGCAGCCTCACCTGCTATCAGGGCGCTGTCCAGGGTGTGGACGTCTCTGAGCATCAGGGCACCGTGGATTGGCAGCAGGTGAAGGACGCGGGTATGGAATTTGCCATCCTGCGCCTTGGCTACCGGGGCATGACCGCAGGCGGCCTGAATCTGGACGCCACCTTTGAGCAGAATTATCAGGGAGCCACCGACGCCGGGCTGAAGGTGGGCGTTTATTTCTTCTCTCAGGCCATCACCCAAAAGGAGGCCAAAGAGGAAGCGCAGTACGTGCTGGACGCTCTCGGCGACCGGGAGCTGGCCTACCCCGTGGTGTTCGACTGGGAGCCTCCCATCCCCAGCGAATCCCTCCCAGTCGAGGACCTGCGGGCCTACGATATGGCCGGGGAAGTGATCACCGCCATGGCCAACGCCTTCTGCAAGGAAATCGAGCAGAACGGCTATGAGGCCTGCGTGTACACCAACAAGCACATGGCCTATTACACCTTTGATCTGGAAGCCCTTCAGGACTACCCTATCTGGTATGCAGAGTACCAGCCCGCGCCCA
The DNA here is from genome assembly GCA_963559705.1 of uncultured Acutalibacter sp. Taxonomy (GTDB): domain Bacteria; phylum Bacillota; class Clostridia; order Oscillospirales; family Acutalibacteraceae; genus Acutalibacter. The sequence goes on along the minus strand of CAUWLU010000003.1, from coordinate 16,349 downwards.
GTATGTACTATGATTTCCGCATTTGGCAGTACTCTGCCAGCGGCACGGTGCCGGGCATTTCCGGAAGTGTGGATCTGAACCTGTGTTTTGAGCCATACTGAATCCACAGAGAGGAGCCTCTCGGAATAGGCTCCCAAATATGGCTGGCGACAGAAAATTTTAGGGACGGCTCACCTTTTTCCTGGGTGAGCCGTCTTATTATTGATAAAATGGAAAACTGGGGGACGTATGCCCCTAAGGGAGAAGAGGGATGTTGTGGAGCGATTGGTACGCAGGGCACAGCGGGGCGATAAAGCCGCTTTCGTTGCCTTGATTGAAGAGAATCAGCTGGCCCTGTACCGAGCCGCCAAAGCGATCCTCCACCGGGAAGAGGATGTGGAGGATGCGGTACAGGAGGCCATCTGCAAAGCCTTTTATAAATTGACCGACCTGAGGCAGCCAAAATACTTTAAAACCTGGCTGACGCGGATTCTGATAAATTGCTGTTACGACCTGCTGCGGCAGCAAAAGGGGCTGGTGCCCCTGGAGCTTCTTCCAGAGGAGGGCATGACGGAGGAACGGGAAACCTCCCTGGACGTGCAGCAGGCACTGAACGACCTGGGAGAAAACGACCGGCTGACGATGACGCTCTACTATCTCAACGGGCTGGCCATCAAGGACATCGCCGGGATGCTGAGCATCAGCGAAGGCGCCGTAAAGCAGCGGCTCTCCCACGGGAGGAAAAAATTCCGAGAGGTGTACGAACAACGGGAATCAGGAAAGGTGGTGGCGCGGCATGGCAAAAAATAACCTGAACCGGGAAAACCGGCTGAAACAGCACTTGGAGCGGGAATTCCAGGTGGACCGCCCACCGGAGTCCTACTTTCAGGCCGTACAGAACGCGCTGGACAGCCTGCCCGACGAGCTTCCCGTCAAGCGCCGGCCCCTCCCCCAGCGGATGCTCCGGAGATTTGCCGCCTGCGCCGCCTGCCTGGTGCTGCTGGCCGCCGGGGCCTACGGCTTGAATTTGGCTGCTCCCAGCCTGATGGAGAGTATGCCCGGCATTGGGCAGATCTTCCAAGAGCTCAACCACCACGAGGAACTACCCCCAACGCCCACCCCCACCCCCACGCCGGATGCCCCCGAGCCCAGCCAGGTGGAGCTGGACCAGCTCCCCGATGTGCCGGAGTTCCATCCGGTGGATGTGATCTCCGCAGACAATTCCTGTATGCTCTCTGTGGTAAATGCCAGGTGCGACGGGATCTATCTGACCCTGGATTTGGAACTGGAGATTTGGGACCCCGCCATGGCCGACAGCACGCCGCTGAGCACCTGCTCTAACTTTTCTATGGAGCATAACACCAGCACCCTGTTTGTGAACGAGGAAGCGGCAGAACCGCTGGAGCTCCCGGAGCAGACCTGTTTGAGCTTTTCAGAATCTGAGAGCAAGCCGGGAGATCCCTCCACCCTTACCGCCAGTTGGAGCTATCGTCTGCCCCAAAAGCTGTCAGGGCTTCCCCACGGAGAGCCGCTCTCCTTCTCCTTGGAGCTTCCTGAGCTGCACGGCTTTGACCAACAAAGTTCCTCCATCACGCTCTTCCCCTGCCAGATCACCGCCCTTTTCCAAGGTGCTGTGGACCTGCGGAACACCTTCACCTACAGCGAGACAGTGGAGGACAACAGCGTTGCCTTGGAGGGCGTGGAGGTCACCTCCCAGGCTGTGATTGCCCAAATGAGCAGCCCCTATTTTGGAACCTTGAACTCCACCCTGATGGTACCCGTGGAAAATCAGCACAACGACTCTCTGATACCCCTGGGCAGTTACCCCGTCCTCACCACCCAGGACGGCCAGCAGCTGGAATCCAATGATTTCCCCCTGGAAGAAACCACCGAGCGCATCACCTCCGGCATCTTCAACACCTCACGGACCCAGCAGGGCGCCTTCACCTTTGATCCGCCCCCTGCGGACGCCACCCAGCTCATCCTCACCCTGTACGAGTACCCGCAGGTCTATGGCGAGCCGCGGGAGAATCCCCAAAAAAACCGGGTGACTGCGGAGTTCACCATTGACCTGGAGCGCGGGACCGTGTACCCTAGTCAAAATTACATGGCCCAGGGCCGTGAGAAGCTGGATCACACCCAGAGCGCCTCCATGGACCGCACGCCCACACTGGTCAACGGCTACATCTGCGGCTTGCCTGAAAAATTTGGCAACGATTATATGCAAATCCCCCTGTACAGCAAGGACCTGGCCTATCGGCCCGACCGGCCGGTGAGCCTTCAGTGCTACCTGGGCGATGAGCTTTGGAACACCTATTCCTCTGTGAACGAGACGCAATACAACGCCAAATCGGAAGATGAGAGCTATTTTTATCAGGAGGGTGTCTATCGTTATTTCCATCAGCCGCTGCCGGAGCCGGACATCACAGGCAGCGGACCTTATCAGGTCACGCTCTTCCAAATCGAGGATCTTCCCGACGGCCACAACCTAAGCCCCGAGGATCTCCATTTCTCCCTGGTGGACCAGAACACCGGCGAGGTGCTGGTGGAGGATGTGGTCCAAGCCTACTACCGGGCCTGTGACGAGGTTTTTGGGACCACCATGGAAAAATCCCTCTATCTGGAAAACCAGGAACCTTCTGACGGCGATAGTGGGTGGGAGAGCCAAAGCAGCTTCCCAGAGGCAAGTCCCAATCCAACGTGGTTTTAAAGAAAACAGAGGACACGGAAACTCGATATATCCGGAAAAGTCGGAGAGGTTGCTTCCAATGTGGAAGCAACGGGGGAATCCCCCACATCTAAAAGGATGCAGCCGTCGGGAAGGATGATCCGTTCTCGGGCCATGGCCTGGCGGCTGACGCTGGTGTAAAAATAGACGCGCCTCTCCCCTGCCCAGGAAGCTCTTCCAGGAAGCCCTTTCCGTAAAGTAACAATTTTTTTCATCTATTACATCAAAAAATCATTGAACTACCAGCAAAAACCGTGTAAAATAAAAGAGTGGAGGTGTTTTAACTTATGAAAGAATTTATCATGAACAAGCAGTCCCCCATTGTGGAGACCCCAAAGGGCAAGCTTCGGGGCTTCCGCTTTGACGGGGTGGACCATTTTTACGGCATCCGCTATGCCAAGGCCAAGCGCTTCCAGATGCCGGAGCCCGTGGCTCCCTGGGAAGGCATCAAGGACGCCGGCAGCTATGGCATGAACTGCCCGGTGCTGGATGAGCCCATGCCCACCGGCGAGGTGATGATCCCCCACCGGTTCTGGCCCTCTTCCGAGCACTGCCAGTATTTGAACCTCTGGACAAAAAGCTGCGATCCCAACGCCAAGCGCCCAGTTCTGTTTTGGATTCATGGCGGCGGGTACGCTTCCGGGTCCGGCATTGAGCAGATTTGCTACGACGGCTTCAATCTGGCCAAGGACGACGATGTGGTCGTGATCACCGTGAACCATCGCCTCAACGCCTTTGGCTATCTGGATCTCTCCGACTTCGGCGAGAACTATTGGAACTCTGTCAACGTGGGCATGGCCGACCTGGTGGAGGCCCTCCGCTGGGTGCGGGACAATATCGCCTGCTTTGGCGGCGATCCCGACAACGTGACCATCTTCGGCCAGTCCGGAGGCGGCGGCAAGGTTACCGTGCTGGGGCAGATCCCCGAAGCCGAGGGCCTGTTCCACCGGATGATCGTCATGTCCGGCGTCATCACCGGCCCCCTGCTCTCCTCCAACTGCCCGCCCAAGGAGCTGGCCCTGGCCATCCTGAACAATCTGAACATCCCGGAGACCCAGGTGGAAAAGCTGGAAAAGGTCCCGGCGCCCCAGTTCATCTGGGCGGTGAACAAGGCCTCCAAGGAGATGGAGGCCAAGGGCTATCAAGTGGGTTGGGCGCCCCAGCCTAACAGCTACTACACCTGCGATCCTCTGGAAGGCGATTTCAGCGCCGCGTCCTTGAAGATCCCCACCATGGTGGGCAGCGTCTTTTCCGAATTCGCCTCCTTCCAGGACGGCGGTGACCGGAAGAACCTGACCCCTGCTCAGCGGGAAGCCATGGTGAAGGAACACTTCGGCGAAGAGGGCGGCGAGAAAATCCTCAGCGCCTTCCGCAAGGCCTATCCCGGCATGAACGAATCCTATGCCGTGGACCTGGACGTCATGTTCCTGCCCGGCACCATCGACTACGTAAACAAGAAGGCCAAGGAGGCCAGCGCTCCCGTTTACAACTACCTGTTCAACAAGGTGTTCGACTATGACGGCGGACGGGCTGCCTGGCACTGCTCCGATATCCCCTATTTCTTCCACAACGGCGAGATGGTCCCCATCTGCCACCAGGAAAACGGGGATATGCTGGATCAGGTCATGTCCGACGCTTTTGTGAACTTCGCCCGCACCGGCAACCCCAATGCCGACGGCCTGCCCCAGTGGGATTCCTGCTCCGAGGGCAAGCTGGTCACCATGGTCTTTGACGACCAGTGCCAGGCCAAGGTCAATCTCCACGACGAGCTGCTGCCCCTGGTGCTGCAATACAAGCCAGCTCCCAAGCCCCAGCCCGCCGCAGTGACCGATGACGAGGAAGAAAGCGGCAACGCCTGGGTATTCTAAAAGCCCCAGAGCCTGACGCCTCACCAAAGGGTCCGGGGCCACGCTGCCCAGTCCTCTGTTTTTTCTGGCGATTTGATGCTTCGGGTGTAAAAGTCAATAAGAGCCGCTCTCAAAAACGCGGCTTCCTGCAAAAGGACCTCTCCGGTGAGTACCGGAGAGGCCCTTCTTTATTTGCACCGGCTCACCTGTCCGGGATGGGAACAGGAAGCTCCGGCTTGCCCACATACTGCATGTGAGGAAAGATGAAATCCAAATAGGAATCTGTGAAATACTCGTCAAAAAAGCTCTGGACCGGATTGGTGGCGGGAATCCCATTGATCCGTTCGCTTCGGCGGTACACGGCTCCCACGGACAGCAGGACATCCACCGCCATCAGCACGGTGAAGATCACCGTCAAAATACGGCCCGGCCGCTTGGGCACTTTTTGGATGACCCGGGACATGGCGGGATAAATATCCTTCACCCACAAAAGCCCCAGGATTCCCCAAAAGAAGGCATACATCAAATTCGTTCTTCCGCCGATGTTCAGGGGGAAATCGCTGTACTCCCAGGACACGGTGCCGAACATCGCCTGCTGTGCAAAACTGCAAATGTACTCAAAAGCGCCCCCAATGAACATACTGGCCAAAAAGATCATGACATCCTTCTGATTGTAAAGCCGGGACAGCAGCAGCGTGATAACCACCGCTCCCAGGCCGTACACTGGAATAAACGGTCCAAAGACCAATCCGACCCGCATCTGAAACTCGTGATCCATGGCCAGAGCATACAGCGTCTCCAACACAAAGCCCGCTACATTGCCCACCATGAAGATCCAGAAAAGCTTCTCATAGCACAGGCCAAAGGCAAAGGGCCGTTCCTCTCCGGGAGCCAGCCGGGCTTCATACGCTGCCCGGGCATCCTCGTTGCGTTTGCGCAGGGCCACCCAGGAACGGCGGCGCAGCCCGTCCACATTCTGCCGGAACTCCTCCAGCTGTTCGCTGTATTTCAGAAGCTGCAAATCCGGGAACGCCTTGAGCAGCCGGCGGCGCAGGCGGTTTTCCTGAATATTGCGCTCGTACTTTTCCTTTAGGCGCAGCGCCTCCCGCTGCCAATCCTTCTGCAAAGCCTCCTTGGCCGCCACTCTCTTATCGTGCAGGGCAATGGCACCTTTGGAGATATCCTCTCCCAGCTTGTCAGAGCCCTGCCGCAGACGGCTGGTGACATATTCCAGATTTTTCAGCTTGCGGTTCAAGCCGATCAAGCCGATCACTGTCACCAAGAAGTCCGCAACCAAAAAGCTCCCCAAAAGGAGAAGCAGTATCCATCCCACCATCGCGGGAATCCGGGAAAAAAGGCGGTGGGCCAGGGGCGTCAGATACCGCACCACCACGGCTCCGGCCACGCCCCACAGCAGGCTGAACTTCAGGCAGATATACCCGTGAAGATTGTGGCGGGAGTTGGAGTAATCCCACCATTTTTGATGAAAGAGCTTTTCCAGCAAAAAGCCCGCCAGATACTCCAGCGCAGAGCCCACCAGCATGGAGCCCAACAGCAGGATCGCCAGATTTCCGGCAAAGGGCCGCAGCAGAAAATCCATCCCCACTACGCCCAAACCGTAGATGGGGCACAGAGGGCCGTTTAGAAAACCACGGTTGACGAACCGCCTCTGCCGCACTGCTGCAAAAGCAACCTCTCCACACCATCCCAAAAACGAGAAAAGAAAAAAGCACCAGAGATATGTATATACCATTTACAATCCCCCTATTCCCAATGCTCCCACGCAGATTCTGGGGAGTTGAGAGACATTTTATCAGATTCCGCATCATTTGTAAAGCAAGCCCCACCCTCTCCATCAAAGTATGCTATACTATTATGACAATACAGCAAAACCCAGAACAGAGAGGCGAACCGGCATGGAATGGACGATCAAAACCTTTTCTCAGCTCACCCCAGAGGAGCTGTATCAAATTCTCCGGCTGCGGGTGGATGTATTCGTAGTGGAGCAAAATTGCCCCTATCACGAGTTGGACGGCAAAGACCAGCAGGCCCTGCACGTATTCGCCCAGGACCAGGAGGGCATCCAAGCCTATCTACGCATACTGCGTCCCGGCGCGTCCTTTCCAGAGGCATCCCTGGGGCGGGTCATCAGCAAAAGGCGCCGCCAGGGCTTGGGCTCCCAGCTGCTGAGCCGGGGGCTTCAGGCCGCCAGGGAATGGCTGGGGGACGGCCCCATCCGCATCGAAGCCCAAACCTACGCCAAGGCTTTTTACGAGCGTGCCGGCTTTCGCCAAGTCTCCGAGGAGTTTCTGGAGGACGGCATCCCCCACATCCAGATGCTTCGGCCCTGATTACAGGTATCGCCGGAACACCTGTGGCAGCAGCTCCGGCAGGTCCGTTGGGAGCATGGCCCGCTGGGTGAACCTCTGGGCACACAGATCCCCCGCCATGCCATGGAGATACACTGCCAGCACGGCGACCTCATAGCAGTCCAGCCCCTGGGCCAGGAACGCTCCCGCCATCCCCGCCAGCACATCGCCGCTGCCGCCCTTGGCCATGCCGGGATTGCCAGTGGGGTTCACGGCGCACCGGCCGTCCGGCGCAGCAATCACGGTGGCAGCGCCCTTTAAAGCCACCACCGCTCCGGTCTCCCGGGCCTTCTGCTGGGCGGCTCCCAGCCGGTCGGACTGGATCTCCGGGATGGTGTCGTCGCAGAGCCGTGCCATCTCCCCCGGATGGGGAGTGAGCAGCAGTGGGATCTCCAAGCCCTCCAAAAAGCCAGGGTGCCGGCTGAGGAAGTTGATGGCGTCAGCGTCCGCCAGCAGGGGTACCCGGCAATGGGAAAACACCAGAGGGCACACCAGCTCCGAGCGGGCCCCCAAGCCGCAGCCCATGACGCAGGCGCTGCAGCGCTCCAAGGCCTCCAGCAGAGCGGCCTCGCTCTCCTCCCGGCGGTTCTCCCAATCCAGGATCACGTACACTGCTTGGGGCACCGCCTGGGAGATCACCGGGTAGAGCCGCTCCTCCACCGCGATCTGCAGCAGGCCCACACCGCAGCGCAGCGCTGCTTTTGCCGCCATGACGCAGGCCCCGGCCATGCCCCAACTGCCGCACACCAGCAGCAGCTTGCCCTGGTCCCCTTTGTTGGCCTGGGGCTCTGCCTCCACAAGCCACTCTCTGGGGAAGTCCTCGTCTGTGAGGAACAGCCGGGTCTCGGCGCCCTCCACCAATGCAGCAGGCACTCCCACTTGGGCCACCACCGTCTCCCCGCAGAACTCCTTGGCGGGATAGGACACATTGGCGGGCTTCAGCCCCGTGAAGGTGACGGTGACATCCGCCCGGAAAGCCCCGGCGCTGACCCGTCCGGTGTCGCACTCCACTCCGCTGGGCAGGTCGGCAGAGAGCTTTAAGCAGGACAGTCCTGCGGCAAACCCCAACAGCCTGCCCGCCGTCCCGGAAAGCTCTCCCCGGAAGCTGAACCCAAACACGCAGTCCACCACTGCGTCCGCTCCTTCCAGCGCCGTGCGGATTGGCTCTTCCTCCTCCCCGGAGAGGACCGTCACCTCCCCAGGCATTGCCTCATACGCCGCCCGAGCCAGGTCGGTGCGCGGCTCCCCCTGGACCAGCACCACTGTGCAGCCCATCCCCCGCCGGGCCAACCATCCGGCGCAGACAAAGCCGTCCCCGCCGTTGTTTCCCCGGCCGCACAGCACCACCGCCTTTTTTCCGCTTATTGGACGGCAGCGGCTCTCCACCTGGGCGGCAACAGCGGCCCCGGCGTTTTCCATCAACAGGGAAAGGGGCGTCCCCGCAGCCACGGCAGCCATTTCCAAGCGCTGCATTTCATCTCTGCAAAAGAGCTTCATAGTATCCTCCTCCTTGACAGGCGCGTCACTCTGTAATAGAATGATACCAGCAAATGATCTTCGGGGCAAGGTGCAATTCCTTACCGGCAGTACAGTCTGCGAACGGAGGGCCTCCCTCCGCCGAGCTGGTGTGATTCCAGCACCGACGGTGAACCGCTTTTGCGGCAAAGTCCGGATGTGAGAAGGTCGGGGGAGCAGTCCCCCCTTTCATCATGTCGTTTGAAAAGACCCCGGAACCTCCCTGCAGGCTCCGGGGTTTTGTGATGAGTTCTCGCGCCGTCACACCCCATTGGTCTTTTGCATATTTTCCGAAAGGGATGGATAAGATGCAAAAGAAAGTCAATGTAAGGACCATGGCAGTAACCGCCATTTTGGGAGCCGTGGCCACTGTGCTGATGTTTTTCAGCTTTCACGTGCCCGTCATTCTCCCCACCTTTTTGTCCATGGACTTCTCCGAGCTGCCCGCCCTGATCGCGTCCTTTACCCTGGGACCGGTCAGCGGCGCCACGGTATGCCTGATCAAAAACGTGGTGAACCTGCCCGCCTCCGGCACGGGGGGCGCCGGGGAGCTGTGCAACTTCCTCATGGGCGTCACCTTTGTGGTGCCGGCGGGGCTGATCTACAAATACCGCAAGAACCGGGCGGGCGCCGTGGTGGGTTCCTTTGTGGGGGCGCTGGTGATGGCCATTCTCAGCCTGCCCATCAACCTGTTCATCAGCTATCCGGCCTACGCTGTGTTCTACGGGATGACCACCGACAAAGTCATGGCCATGTACCAGGCGATTCTCCCCTGGGTAAAGACGCTGCCCCAAGCGCTGCTGGTTTTCAATATACCCTTCACCTTCTGTAAGGCCATGTGCAGCGTGCTCATCACCCTTGTGATTTATAAGCGGATTTCGCCGTTGATTAAAGGAACCATAAAGTAAGGAAAACGAAAAAGTTTTTCGGGCGCCTTTTTTCAAAAAGGCGCGACCTTAAAAACGGCGCAGCCGTTAAGAAAAATATAGCGCCGCAGGCCGCACGCTGACAAAGTCAGATAGGCCAAGGTGCGGCCCTGTTTTGTGTATAACAAAAGGACATCCGAGTTTTATAGCTCGGATGTCCTTTTTCATTTAGCGCAGAAGTGTAGAAGATAAGTATTCTGCCCATGGCGGGATTTCTACTAAAGGTCCGGCCCCCAGCCTATCGCCCTGCGGGCGCGTGCGGCTGGGGACCTGCATTTCTTTGACGGCTGCGCCGTTTTTAAGGTCGCGCCTTTTTGAAAAAAGGCGCCCGAAAAACTTTTTCGTTTTTAACCCCGCCCGAATTTCTCAAACTTCAAGGTCCTGGGAATAAACTTCTTCACAGCCTCCAAAAGCTCCTCGTCAGGATCAAAAACCACCAGGGTTTTCCCCGTCTTGCTGCTGCGGACGATCATATACCAGCTATTCCGATGATCGGAATACTGGGTGGCGAACACCCGCGCGTCAAAGCTCTGGTTTCTCAGCCTTGCCTCGTTCTTTTGATACTCTCCAATGTCCTCGGCGGTGCTGCACTCGAAGGAGGTCATGCGCTTGCGGGCAGAACGGTTCATGATCTTATCCACTGCCACAAAGCCGTTGGTCAGGCTGTACTCGTACTCCAACAGACGCATCGTCAGCAGCTTATAGCCGCCAAAGCCCGCGCCCAATGTCACCAAGAAGGTAATCATGGGGAAGGGAATGATAAAAAAACCCACGAAAAACCCGATAAACACCACCAAAATCATGGCTGCAATAATCCCCAGCAGGATCAGCATGTCCTTGGTTTCAAATTTTTTCTTTATCATACGTTCAATAAATACGTCGCCCATGCTCTTTCTTCATCCTTTCATCATTGCCGCAGATCTCCCCTGCGACATTCCATGGTGATTATCATATCACAAATCTCGTCAGGATTCAAATAAATCTTTTGTGAACATTTCGAAAGAATTCCTCCCCACTTCCAAACCGAGAAAATCCCCCCCTCCCCCTTGAATCCCCTGGGACTTTGTGGTATGATTAGTGAACAAAACGCGTGGAAGAAAGAAAGTACCCCTGCCTCGCCCAGCCAGAGATACTGCGTCACCGGCTGCAAGCGCGGTTCTGCGGCAAGCGGGGGGAAGTTCCTTTTGGAGCGGCGGCGCTGAACGGCTGTGAGATACGGCCCTGTAGGCGCCGACGGCCCCGGCCCCGTTACAGGCCGAAAAAGGGCAGGTCGTTTTTGGCCTGCTGAATTTGGGTGGTACCGCGAAGAAGTCACTTCGCCCCTTATGCTGGGGGCGGAGTTTTTTTGTCCCCAAAAATCTCCATTGCTTTAGGAAGGAAGGAACGTACACATGAAGGAAACCATCGAAGCCCTGCGGCAAAGCTTTGAAAAAGAGCTGCAGGCCGCCCAGAACAGCGACGCCGTGGAAAAGCTGCGGGTTGCCTACTTGGGCAAAAAAGGCTCGGTCACCGAGCTGCTCAAGGGTTTGAAATCCGTGGCCGGCGATCAGAAAAAAGAGATGGGCCAACTGATCAATCAGCTCAAGCGCCAGGTGGAGGAGGGCGTCTCCCGCCAAGTGGAGGCCATCCGCACAGCGGAGGAGGAACGCCAGATCGCCTCTGCAGAGCAGTATGACGTCACCCTGCCCGTGGACCAGTCCGAGGGGGCCTATCACCCCATCACCCTGGTACAGCGGCAGTTGGAGGAGATCTTCTCCTCCATGGGCTTTACCATTGAAGATTACAAGGAAATCGTCACCGACTACGAGTGCTTTGAGGCGGTGAACATCCCCAAGCACCACCCCGCCCGGGATATGCAGGACACCTACTACCTCTCCAACGGCCAGCTGCTGAAAACCCACACCTCCGCAGCCCAAAACGCCATTATGAAGAAGTACGGCGCCCCCCTGCGGGCAGTGTTCCCCGGCCGGTGCTTCCGCAACGAAGCCACCGACGCCTGCCACGAGAACACCTTCTTCCAGATGGAGGGCATGATGATCGACAAGAACATCTCCATCTCCAACCTGATCTATTTTATGAAGACCATGCTGTCCGAGGTGTTTGAGCGGGATATCACCGTGCGGCTGCGTCCCGGCTTCTTCCCCTTTGTGGAACCCGGCTTCGAGCTGGACATCTCCTGCCTGATCTGCGGCGGCGAGGGCTGCCCCTCCTGCAAGAACTCCGGCTGGCTGGAGCTGTGCCCCTGCGGCATGATCCACCCCAACGTGCTGAAGATGGGCGGCATCGACCCGGATGAGTACACCGGCTTTGCCTTTGGCTTAGGGCTGACCCGTTTGGCCATGATGAAGTATGGCATCAAGGACATCCGTGACCTGAACAGCGGCAACCTGAAAGCCCTGTCCCAGTTCAAGCACGAATAAGGAAGGGGGAGTTAAATCATGTATATTTCCATGAATTGGATCGGGGATTTCGTGGACCTGTCCGGCTTGGACCTGGAGGCCCTGATCCATCGTTTCACGCTTTCCACCGCTGAGGTGGAGGACGTCTATCAGAAAGGGGAGGACTTGCGGGACGTCGTGGCCGGCAAGATCCTTTCTGTAGAGAACCATCCCGATTCCAAGAAGCTCCACCTGCTGAAAGTGGACGGCGGGGATAAGATCTACGACGTGGTCTGCGGCGCCCCCAATGTGCGGGAAGGCATGATCGTCCCCTTTGTCAAGGAGGGGGGCATGGTGGCAGGCCAGGAGATCACCTGCGCCACTATCGCCGGCTGCGAGTCCCATGGGATGTGCTGCTCGGAAAAAGAGCTGGGCATCTCCGATGACCACTCCGGCCTGATGGAACTGCCCCAGGACACCCAGGTGGGCAAGGACATCTGCCAGCTGTACGCCATTCAAGACACCGTGTTTGAAGTGGACAACAAGTCCCTGACTAACCGCCCCGACCTGTGGGGCCACTACGGCATTGCCCGGGAGTTCGCGGCCCTCACCGGCCGGGAGCTGAAGCCCCTGGAAACCGTGTCCCTGGAAGCATTCGACAACCTGGACCCCATCCAGATCGATGTGCAGGACCAGGAGCTCTGCTACCGCTACACCGGCCTGAAGGTGCGCAACATCCAGAAGAAGGTCAGCCCCGTGGATATGCGCATCCGCCTGTTCTACTGCGGCAGCCGGGCCATCAACCTGCTGGCGGACCTGACCAACTACCTGATGCTGGAAATGGGCCAGCCCATGCACGCTTTCGACTGCGCCAAGGTGGACCGGATCGAAGTGCAGCGCTTTGAAAAGCCCTTCCAGTTCACCACCCTGGACGGCCAGGAGCGCACGGTGGACGAGAACACTCTGATGATCTGCTCCAAGGGAGAGCCCGTGGCCATTGCCGGCATCATGGGCGGCTTGGATTCTGAGATTGGGGACAGCACCGACAGCCTGCTGCTGGAATCCGCCAACTTCGACGCTGTCAGCGTGCGGAAGTCCTCCACCCGGCTGGGCCTGCGCACCGACGCCTCCATGCGGTACGAAAAGACCCTGGACCCCGAGATGACCACCACTGCCATCGGCCGCTTCTTGAAGCTGCTGCTGGACATCGACCCCGACGCCCAGGTGATCTCCCGGCTGACGGACGTGTACTGCAAGCGCTATCCCACGGTGTCCCTGACCTTCGACAAGGCCTACGTGGACCGGTACACCGGCATTGAGATCAGCAACGACCGGATCCTCAGCACGCTCCAGGCTTTGGGCTTCGGCGCCCAGTTTGACGGCAGCCAGTTCCAGGTGGAGGTCCCCTCCTGGCGGGCCACCAAGGATGTGACCATCAAGGCGGACATCATCGAGGAAATCACCCGGATCTACGGCTACGACAACTTCCAGATCACCACCACCCACAGCGCGCTGTACCCCGAAAAGCGCAGCGCCGGAAACAAAGCCGACAATTTTGCAAAGGATCTTCTTGTGCAGCGGTTCCACCTCCACGAGGTCCACTCCTACATCTGGTTCGACCAGAAGAAGTGCAAGGACCTGGGCATCTCTGTGGAGGAGAACGTCAAGCTCCTCTCCCCCCAAAGCCCCGACCTGGAGACCCTGCGGAACAACATGGGTCCCACCATGCTGGCCTTTGTGGGCGAGAACAAATCCTTTGCCCCGGACTTCGGCATCTATGAGATCGGCCGTGTCTGCGAGGGCCTGAAGGAGGACGGCCTGTGCAGCGAGCGGAAAAAGCTGGGCCTGGCCCTGTACAGCCGCACCCGCAGCGAAAAGGAGCTGTACTTGGAGCTGCTGGAAATCCTCACCACCCTGGGCCGGGATATCAAGCGGGTCCAGTTTGATTTCCGGAATGTGGAGCCCCGCCACGCCTGGCAGCATCCCCGGAACACCGCCGCCATCTCCTATGACGGCAAGGAGTTGGGATGGCTGTGTACCCTGCATCCCTCCGTGGCGTCCAAGCTGGACAAGAAGGCCGCCGTGGTCTGCGCCCAGCTGGATATGGACGGTTTTGCCGCCATCCCCACCACGGACATCGCCTATCGGGAGCCCTCCCGGTTCCCGGGCATTGACATCGACCTGTCCTTCTCCATGCCCGAGGGCCTGACCTTTGGCCAGCTGGCTCCCGCTTGGGCGGACATGGACCCCGACACCCTCACCGGTGTGACGCTCATCGACTCCTTCCAGCAGAAGGGCCTGCTGAGCTTGACCCTGCGCTTTGCCTTCTCCTCCAAGGACCGCACCCTCTCCAAGGAGGAGGTCCAGCTCTGGGTGGACGGCATTGTGGAAAAAGCCGCCGCTGTGGGAGCCGCTCTGCGCTCCTGACAGGGCAGGCCCACCGCTGTTTTCAGGGCGTTGAAGGCTGCCAAGCCCAAAAAAGGCTTGCAATCCCCACGCAATTCCTGTATGATATAAGGTAGGAATTTTGGGAAGATACGGAGGTGTTCCCCATGCCGGAAGATTATTCCAACAACACCATCACTTTTTCTATGGAAGACCTGCGCGACGCGGACATGAAGCGCATCCTGCTCACCGTCTATGACGCGCTGAAGGAGAAGGGATACAATCCCATCAGCCAGATCGTGGGATACATCCTCTCGGAAGACCCCACCTATATCACGACCCACAACAACGCCCGCAGCCTCATTCGCCGGATTGACCGCGACGAGCTTTTGAAAGCCATGGTGCGTTCTTATTTGGGCGAGTGATTTTTACAATCTTAGAAAGCGCGGTGATTCTTTGAGCGAGCAGAAAAAACAGAGCTTCCCCACCTACAAGGGAAAGCCCCTGGTGCGCAGCGGGGATACCATCTACTATGGCAGCATGAAGGATAAATACGTCATCAAGATGGATATTAAGTCCAAGAAGAAAGTGGGCGACCTGGACGTGGCCGACAAGGTAAGCGTCCAGCTGATGTACACCGACCCCGAGATCCGCACCCGCAAGCAGATTGTGAAGACCAGCGAGAAAAACGGTCTTTACCTGGCTTTGGACATCGCTGACGCCTGGCTCAGCCGGGCGCTGGCTGAATAAGCCTTTTTCCACAAAAAAGGGGTCGCTTCGCGCGGTCCCTTTTTTCGTCCCCAAATGGGATATCCCTTGCCATTTTGCAAAAAATATGATACTCTCTTTGTGGTTGGTAAAAAATTATCAAAGTGCAGCTTTCTTTTCACCGGAAACCTTTTTTTGAAAGGAGAACCCTTCATGGTCTATACAAGAAATGTCAGCGATTCTGTGGTATGGGTGGGCGGCAGCGACCGCCGTTTGGCCCTGTTTGAGAACCTCTTCCCCATTCCTCGGGGCGTGTCCTACAACTCCTACGTGATTTTGGACGAGAAAACCGCCCTGATGGATACGGCGGACTCCTCCATCACTCTGCAATTTTTGGAGAATGTGCGGGCCACCTTGGGCGACCGGCTCTTGGACTACTTAGTCGTCAACCACATGGAGCCAGATCACTGCGCCACCATCGAGGCCCTGCTGCCCTACTATCCCAATCTGAAGATCGTGGGCAACGCCAAGACCTTCCAGATGATGCGCCAGTTCTTTGACTTTGACGTGGACAGCCGCGCCCTGGTGGTCAAGGAGGGCGATGCCCTGGAGCTGGGCCAGCACACCCTGCGGTTCTACACCGCACCCATGGTCCACTGGCCCGAGGTCATGGTCAGCTACGAGGAGAGCGAAAAAATTCTCTTCTCCGCCGACGCCTTTGGCACCTTCGGCGCAGTGGACGGCGGCCTCTTCAACGATGAGGTGGACTTTGACAGGGATTGGCTGGACGACGCCCGCCGGTACTACTCCAACATTGTGGGCAAGTACGGCGCTCAGGTGCAGGCCGCTTTGAAGAAGCTCTCCGGCCTGGACATCCAGACCATCTGTCCCCTCCACGGTCCCATCTGGCGCACCGACCTGGGATACCTCCTGGGCAAGTACGACCTGTGGAGCCGCTATGAGCCTGAGGACAAGGCTGTGGCCATCTTCTACGCCTCCATGTACGGCCACACGGAAAACGCCGCCAACCTGCTGGCGGACAGCCTGGCCGCCGCCGGGGTCAAGGACGTGAAGGTCTACGACGTGTCCTCCGTCCACGTGTCCGAGCTGATCTCCCAGGTGTTCCGGTGCAGCCACATTGTGCTGGCCTGCCCCACCTACAACAACAGCATTTACCCGGCCATGCACAATTTCCTCCACGATATGAAGGCCCTGCTGGTGCAGAACCGCACCGTGGGCATCATCGAGAACGGCACTTGGAATCCCGCCAGCGGCAAGCTGATGCGCCTGCGCCTGGACGAGATGAAGAACATGAACGTGCTGGAGCCGGTGGTCACCCTGAAGTCCGCCCTGAAAGCCGACAGCAAAGCTCAGCTGGACGCCCTCAAGAACGCCATTGTGGCCTCTCTCAACGGATAAGACAAGCCTGCCCAAGGCTGCAAAAGAGCCGCTGCATGATTGCTGAAGTAGTCAATAGTTAGTAGACACAAAATCTCTTATACCATCAGTTCTGT
>CAUWLU010000002.1:0-129250 GCA_963559705.1 uncultured Acutalibacter sp. | reverse complement strand
GAACTAAGCAGACTCTCTTAAAAACGTCTGCAAATCTTATTATACGAGGAGGAAT
Organism: uncultured Acutalibacter sp.; assembly: GCA_963559705.1. Lineage (GTDB taxonomy): Bacteria > Bacillota > Clostridia > Oscillospirales > Acutalibacteraceae > Acutalibacter. The sequence goes on along the minus strand of CAUWLU010000002.1, from coordinate 129,195 downwards.
TGTGTTGCAAATCTATGTTTCCGCAAGTGTAAAACGCAGCGGGGACGGCTCTCGGGAGCTGCCCTTCCAGACCATCAGCGAGGCCGCCCGCATTGCCCAGGCCGGGGACGAGGTCATCGTCCTGCCCGGCTGCTACCGGGAATGGGTGGACCCCCAAAACGGCGGCACGTCCGATGACTGCCGCATCACCTACCGCTCGGAAGTGCCCGGCGGCGCTGTGATCACCGGCGCTGAGGAGGTCAAGTCCTGGCAGCCCTATGAGGGCAATGTGTGGGTGGCCCGCATTCCCAACGGCCTGTTTGGAAGCTACAACCCCTACACCACGCTTATTGAGGGCGACTGGTATGTTCCCGCCAAGCCCTTCCACACCGGCGAAGTCTACTTAAATGGAAAATCCATGTACGAGGCCGAGGAGCTGGACGGCGTACTCCATCCCCAGGTATACAAGGCCTCCTGGGACCCGGAATTCACCGTCTATCGCTGGTACACCTGCCAGGAAAACGGCGAGACCGTGATTTACGCCAACTTCCACGGCGCCAATCCCAACGAGGAAACCGTGGAGATCAACGTCCGCCGCAACTGCTTCTACCCCAGCAAAACTGGCGTCAACTACATCACCCTGTCCGGCTTTGTGGTGCGCCAGGCTGCCACCCAGTGGGCGCCTCCCACCGCCTATCAGGAGGGCATGATCGGCCCCCATTGGTCCAAGGGCTGGATCATCGAGGACTGCGAGGTCTCCGACTCCAAATGCTCCGGCATCTCCCTGGGCAAGTTCCTGCAGCCCGAAAATGACAACAAGTGGCTGAAAACCAAGTACAAGGACGGCACCCAGACCGAGCGGGAGTGCATCTGCCTGGCCCAGATCCAGGGCTGGACCAAGGAGAGGATCGGCCACCATATCATCCGCCGCTGCAACATCCACGACTGCGGCCAGACCGGCATTGTGGGCCATCTGGGCGGCGTGTTCTCCATCATCGAGGACAACCACATCCACCACATCAACAACAAGCAGAATCTCTCCGGCGCTGAGATCGGCGGCATCAAAATGCACGCCGCCATCGACGTGATCTTCCGCCGCAACCACATCCACCACTGCACCCGTGGCATCTGGCTGGACTGGCAGGCCCAGGGCACCCGCGTGACCCAGAGCCTCTTCCACCACAACACCCTGCCCGCCCTCAGCGAGAACCCCGACAAGGAGGAGTTCCTGGGCATTGGCGACGACATCTTTGTGGAGGTGAGCCACGGTCCCACCCTCATCGACAACAACATCCTGCTGTCCACCCGCTCCTTGAAGCTGGCGGCCCAGGGCGTCGCTGTGGTGCACAACCTCATCGGCGGCGCTTTGACCTGCGTGGGCCGCGGCACCGACAATGGCTCCAAGACGCTGATCTCCCCCCGGTACACCCCCTATCATGTGGCCCACCGCACCGAGGTCATGGGCTTTATGACCTTCCTTCACGGCGATATGCGGTTTTACAACAACATCTTCGTCCAGCAGCCGGTGCATCCCGCTTTGGTCCAGGCCATGGAGAACGCCAAGGTCCATCCCAGCGAGTGGGACGACATGAATGTGGAGGTGGGCACCCATCCCTACAACGGCTATCCCACCTTCCAGGAGTGGGACAGGGAATTTGAGGGCTACTGCGGCATGGGTTCCGCTCCCAGCGACCGCTATTATATGCACCTGCCCGTCTGGGCTCAGGGCAACGTGTACTTTGGCGGCGCCAAGGCCTGGGACAAGGAGGAGGAACCCCAGATCCTTCCGGACCAGGTGAAGCTGGAGCTGACGGAACAGGACGGCAAGTACACCTTGCAGACCAATCTCTTCGACCTCCTGCCCAAGACCCAGGCCCCCGCAGTTTCCACAGAGCTGCTGGGCGCTGCCTTTGAGCCTGAAGAAAAATTCGAGAATCCCGACGGCACGCCCATCCTCTTCAACCAGGACTACTTTGGACGCCATCGGGCCATCAATCCCACACCCGGCCCCTTCGAGTCCCCGGCCGAGCTGCAGGAAGCCCTGTTTTGAGCGAGCTGATCCTGCGGCCCATTGCCCGCATTCACACCCAGTTCCCGGAGAAATTCGGCATCCCGCGCCAGAGCGGTCTGGTGGAGGAGCTCACCGCCCGGGTGGTCTTTGAACGGGAATTCCGCATCCCCGAGGCCTTCCGGGGGCTGGAGGGCTTTTCCCATCTGTGGCTGCTGTGGCAGTTCACAGAAAGCCGGGGCTGGTCCCCCACAGTGCGGCCGCCCCGTTTGGGCGGCAACCGGCGGATGGGGGTCTTTGCCACCCGCTCCCCCTTCCGTCCCAACCCGGTGGGGCTGTCCTGCGTCAAGCTGGAACAGGTGGACTACGACGCCGCTGACGGGCCGGTGCTGGTGGTGAGGGGCGCGGACCTTCTGGACGGCACCCCCATCTTTGATGTGAAGCCCTATGTCCCTCTGGCGGACTGCCGGCCCGACGCAGTGGGCGGGTTCTCTGACGCGCACCGGGAGGACCGCCTTTTGGTGGAGTTCCCCCAGGAGCTGCTGGAAAAGGTCCCCCCTCAGGAGCGGGAGGCTCTGCTGGGCGTGCTGTCCCAGGACCCCCGCCCCTCCTACCAGCGGGACCCGGACCGTGTTTACGGCATGGCGTTCTCTCAGATGGAGGTGCGTTTCACCGTGACAGAGGGCGCTCTGCAGGTGGTGGATATCCTTCCACGGCACACAAAGGAATAGGTTTTTTCGCGGCGCTCCCCCAAAAGGGAGCGCCTTTTTTTGTCCCAAGAAGGGGATACCCCATATTTCGCCGAAGGCTCCTGTTATACTGGAAAAACCTGTCAAGTGGTCTTATACAGAAAACCGCTTTGTGATTTGGTCATGAGCCACAAAGTTTGTAAATATTTTTACTGAGATTTAAAGGGAATCACTAAAAAGCTCTTGAATTTTTCTAGGTTTATGGTATGATAACAGTAAAGAACCCGGCACTCCGGGGGAAAAGGAGCGTTCAGCTGATGGAATGTGAGATAAATGTATCAAAAAGCGCTGTAGCACAGCAGCCGGATAATCCGCCCCTGTACCTATTCCGAAGCGGAAAAAATCGCCGATCCTATGAGTATCTCGGTCTGCACAAAACCACCCATCAGGGCAAAGAGTGCATGGTGGCCAGAGTGTGGGCCCCCCACGCCAGAGAGGTCTCTCTGGTGGGCAATTTCTGCAACTGGGACAAAGCCAAGTACCCCCTGAAAAAGATTGACGACGCTGTGTGGGAGGGCTTCACCGACTTTGTCTTTGAGCCCTTTGAAATGTACAAGTTCTATATTAAGACTATCCACGGGGAGGACACCTATAAATCCGACCCCTTTGCGCGCCATGCAGAGACCCGGCCGGGCACCGCCTCCCGCTGGTATGAGATCGACGACTATCAGTGGCACGACCAGCAGTGGCTCGCCCACAAAAAGGAGTCCCCTCATTACGAGCAGCCCGTAAACATCTATGAGATGCACGCAGGCTCTTGGCGTAAATACGCTGACGGCAGCGTATTCTCTTATGAAAAGCTGGGCGACGAGCTGATCCCCTATGTAAAAGACATGGGGTTCACCCACATTGAATTCATGCCCCTGACCGAATACCCCTACGACGGCTCCTGGGGCTATCAGGTGGCGGGGTATTTTGCCCCCACCTCCCGCTATGGCGAGCCCAAGGACTTCATGCGCCTTGTGGACCGCTGCCACCAGGCCGGCATCGGCGTCATCATGGACTGGGTCCCCGCCCACTTCCCAAGGGACGCCGCAGGGCTCGCCTTCTTCGACGGCACTCCCTGCTACGAGTACGAGGACCCCAGGAAGGGTGAGCACAAGGAGTGGGGCACCCTGGTCTTTGACTACGGCAAGCCGGAGGTGCAGAGCTTTCTCATCTCCAGCGCTGTGTACTGGCTGCGGGAATTCCACATCGACGGCCTGCGGGTGGACGCAGTGGCCTCCATGCTCTACCTGGACTACAACCGCCGGGATGGGGAGTGGATTCCCAACAAGGACGGCGGCAAGGAAAATCTGGAGGCTGTGGCCTTCCTGCAGGCCCTCAACGAGGCCGCCTTCGCCGAGGCCCCCGACTGCATGATGATTGCAGAGGAGTCCACCTCCTGGCCCATGGTGAGCAAGCCCACCTACATGGGTGGGTTAGGGTTCAACTACAAATGGAACATGGGCTGGATGAACGATATGCTCCGCTATATGTCCATGGACCCGCTGTTCCGCAGCGGCAACCACGACGCCCTGACCTTCTCCTTCTTCTACGCTTTTTCCGAGAACTTTATCCTGCCCATCTCCCATGACGAGGTGGTTTACGGAAAGGGTTCCCTCATCAATAAGATGCCCGGGGATGACAAGATGAAGGCCGATCAAATGCGGGCCTTTGTCAGCTATATGATGGCCCACCCCGGCAAGAAGCTCCAGTTTATGGGAACGGAATTCGCCCAGAAAAACGAGTGGAACTTTGAAAAGGAATTGGAGTGGAACCTGCTTCAATATCCAGAGCATCAACAGGCCCAGGCCTTCTTTAAGGCGGTGAACTACTTCTACCTTTCCCGCCCGGAGCTGTGGGAGGCCGACTTCTCCTGGGAAGGCTTTGAGTGGATCTCCAACGACGACTACCAGCAGAGCGTCATCGCCTTCCGGCGCAAGGCCAAAGACGGCCGCGAGCTGGTGTGCGTGTGCAACTTTGTTCCCGTCCAGCGGGAGAATTACTGCATCGGCGTTCCCCTGCGCGGCGTCTGGTCCGAGGTCTTTTCCTCCGACCAGAAGGAGTTCGGCGGCGAAGGCGTCACCAACGGCAAGGAGATCAAAACCCAGGATGTGCCCATGCACGGCTGTGAGCAGAGCGTCTCTCTGACGCTGCCCGGCTGCTCCGTCTTCTTCCTGGAGTGCGTGAAGGAAACCCCCAAGCGGGTGCGAAAAACTGCGATCAAAAAGGCCGCGGCCAAGGCGGGGACGGGGTCAAGGTCCCGGACCAAAAAGGCGGGGGCCAAAGCCCCCTGACAAATTCTCGGTAAGAGAAGCGAATCATCTTTCCCTCCGGATTCACCGGGGGAGGATCGCTGCTTTTTGCAATATCACTGTTAAAGATTAGGAGGACGCTGAACAATGTTACCCAAACAAGAGGTTGTGGCCATGCTGCTTGCTGGTGGCCAGGGTAGCCGCCTGGGCGTGCTGACGAAGAATCTCGCCAAGCCCGCGGTGCCTTTCGGTGGGAAATACCGCATCATCGATTTTCCCCTTTCCAACTGCGTAAACTCCGGCATCGAGACCGTGGGTGTGCTCACCCAGTATCAGCCCCTGGAACTGAACGATTACATTGGCAACGGTCAGCCCTGGGACCTGGACAGCAACAACGCCGGCGTACATGTACTTCCGCCTTATCAAAAGCAAAAAAAGACAGACTGGTACAAGGGCACTGCCAATGCCATCTATCAGAACATCCCCTTTATCGAGCGGTACAACCCCGACTATGTGGTGGTGCTTTCCGGTGACCACATCTACAAGATGGATTACTCCAAGATGCTGGCCTTCCACAAGGAAAAGGACGCCGCCTGCACCATCGCGGTGTACGAAGTGCCTATGGCAGAGGCCTCCCGCTTCGGCATCCTGAACACCAACGAGGACGGCTCCATCTATGAGTTCGATGAGAAGCCCAAGGTTCCCAAAAGCAACAAGGCCTCCATGGGCATCTATGTCTTTACCTGGGAGAAGCTGCGCAAGTATCTGGAACAGGACGAAAACGACCCCGAGAGCCAGAACGACTTCGGCAAGAACGTTCTGCCCGCCATGCTGAACGCCGGCGAGGCCATGTATGCCTATCGCTTTGAGGGCTACTGGAAGGACGTGGGCACCATCGAAAGCCTGTGGGAGTCCAACATGGACCTGCTGAACCCCAACGTCCCCCTGGAGCTGAACGACTCTGAGTGGCGCATCTACTCCCGCAACCCGGTCATGCCCCCCCATTATGTGGCCAAGGATGCAGCCATCCAAAACTCCCTGGCGGCGGAGGGCTGCAATGTCTATGGCTCGGTGGACTTCTCTGTGCTGTTTGCCGGCGTTTATGTAGCTCCCGGCGCAGTGGTACGGGATTCCATCATCATGCCCGGCGCCCGCATTGAAGAAGGCGCTGTGGTGCAGTATGCCATTGTTGCAGAGAATTCCGTGGTCGGCGCAGACTCTGTAGTGGGCCAGCGCCCGGAGGATATGGAAAACAAAGAGGACTGGGGCGTGGCCGTTATCGGACCCGGCTGCAAGCTGCCGGCAGGTTCCACGGTGCCCCCCAAGGCTATGATCGACGCTGAGGAGGTGGCGAAGTGATGCGCGGCAATGACGTGATCGGCATTTTGTTTGCCTATGTGCATGAAGAACGGGTGCGCGAGCTCACCCAAAACCGAGTAATGGCTTCTATTCCCTATGGCGGGCGTTACCGCCTGGTAGATTTCCCCTTGTCCAACATGGTGAATTCCGGCATCAACAAGGTGGGCGTCATTACAGAGCAGAATTATCAATCCCTGATGGATCATCTGGGCTCCGGCAAGGCATGGGATCTCTCTCGGAAGCGGGAGGGCCTGTACCTGCTGCCCCCCTTCGGCGCCGAAACCATGCGCACCGAGGGCAAGATCAGCTCCCTGGCGTCCATCATGCGGTTCCTGAAGAACTCCCACGAGGAGTACGTGCTTCTCTCTGACTGCGACACCGTCGCCAATATCGACTATAAAGAGATCTTCCAGCTGCATACGGAGAAGGAAGCCGACATCACCATCCTCTACCGCCACGGCGTCTCTCCGGACACGGATAAGAACGTGGTCTACACCGTGGACCCCGAGGGCTTTATCCGGGATATGGTGGTAAAGCGCGGCAGCGAAAGCGACTGCAATTACGGCATGGGAATGTACCTCATCGGCCGCAAGCGCCTGATGGCTATGATCGAGGAGTGCATGGGCCGCAACCTCTATGATTTTGACCGGGACCTGCTCCAGCGCAATTTGCCCGAGATGCGGGTAGCCGGCTATGAGTTTACCGGTTCAGCTTACTGCATCTCCTCTTTGGGAAGCTACTTCAAGGCAAACATGGCCCTGATGGACCCCAAGGTCCGCTCTCAGCTGTTCGAGCCCAGCCGTCCCATCTACACCAAGGTGCGGGACGATATGCCCACCCGTTACGGCCTGGGTTCCGAGGTATCCAACTCCATTGTGGCCGACGGCTGCCTGGTGGAGGGCGAAGTGGAAAACTGCGTCCTGTTCCGGGGCGTACAGGTCCACAAGGGCGCCAAGCTGCGCAACTGCGTCATCATGCAGGACGCCATCATCGGCGAAAACAGCCGTTTGGACTATGTGGTCGCCGATAAAGACAGCACTTTTGACCCCAACCGCACCTTGATGGGCTACCAAACCTATCCGGTATTTGTGTCCAAGGGAAGCAAGGTATAATCCAAAGCCCCCGTTGACTCATCCTGCTCACAGTGGGAGGCGGGGATGGAATTTGAACTGTGAGCGGAAAGGCTGAGGTTACAACGTTATGAAAGTTCTGTTCTGTGCCAGCGAGGCGCTGCCCTTTTCCGCCACCGGCGGCTTGGCGGACGTAGCTGGCTCTCTGCCCCAGGCGCTGCGGGCCAGGCTCATCGGCTGCCGGGTGGTGGTCCCCCTCTATGACGGGATCTCCCAGGAGCTGCGGGATCAGATGCATTTTGTCACCAGCATCAGCGTCCCTGTTGCGTGGCGGCGGCAGTATTGCGGTATCTTCGAGGCAAAGGTGAACAACGTCATCTATTACCTCATCGACAACCAGTACTACTTCAAGCGCAGCGGCATCTACGGCCACTTTGACGACGCGGAACGCTTTGCCTTTTTCTCCCGCGCCATCCTGGAAATGCTGCCCTACATCGATTTTAAGCCCGACGTCATCCATGCAAACGACTGGCAGACAGCCCTGGTGCCCGTCTATTACCGGCTGTTCTACGCCAATAACGAGTGGTACTCCGGCATTAAGACGCTGTTCACCATTCACAATATCCAGTATCAGGGCCAATATGGCAAAGAGATTTTGGAGGACGTGTTCGGCATCCCCAATTCCGAAAGCTCCCTGCTGGAGTTCAACCGGGATGTAAACCTGATGAAGGGCGCCATCGAGTGCGCCAACTGGGTTTCCACCGTCAGCCCCACCTACGCCCAGGAGATCCTGGACCCCTGGTTCGCCCACAAGCTGGACCCCATCCTGCGGGAACGCAGCTGGAAGCTCTCCGGCATTTTGAACGGCATCGACACTGTGGGCTACGACCCCGCCACGGACCCCAACATCTTCGCCCCATTCTCTCAGGAGGATAAGGCCGGTAAAGCCATCAACAAGCAGAAACTTCAGGAGCGGCTGTGCATTGAGCAGAATCCCGACCTCCCCATTGTGGGCATGGTCACCCGCCTGGTCTCTCACAAGGGCTTGGACCTGGTGAAAGAGGGCATCGACAATGTCATGGAGTATTCCAACGCTCAGGTCGTCATCCTGGGCAGCGGCGACTTGGAGTACGAAAACTACTTCAAGTGGATGCAGGAAAAGTACCCCGGCAGGTTCGTCATGTGTCTGGGCTTTGTGCCGGAGCTTTCCAGAAAGATTTACGCCGGTGCGGACATCTTCCTGATGCCCTCCAAGTCGGAGCCCTGCGGCCTGTCCCAAATGATCGCCCTGCGCTATGGCACCATCCCCGTGGTGCGGGAAACCGGCGGTCTGAAGGACTCCATCACTGACAGCGGCGATGGCCAAGGCAATGGGTTCACCTTTAAGACCTACAACACCGGCGATATGCTCCACTCTCTGCACCGGGCCATCTATGCCTACAACTCTGACAGGGAAGGCTGGAATGTGCTTGTAGACCGCGCCATGGCCTGCGACAACAGCTGGGGCCGTTCTGCCAATGAGTACATCCGTCTTTACAAGCAAATCCTAAAAGGATAACAAGCGTCCCCTTTTATGCAGGGAGAGCCTTCCGGAAAGCAGGAAGACCCTCCCTGTTTTTTGTCAATTGCCCCCATACTACCCAAAAAGGCAGGAATGTTTATGTATCAGCATCACATCGAATCCATCGAGAAATTGAAGGCCTATTTTGCCGGCACCCCCGGAATCATCGCCCTGGTGCTGGGAGGCTCGGTGGCCAAGGGAAACGAACGCCCGGACTCTGATTTGGACGCCCTGGTGATCCTCACCGACGAGGCTTACGCGGAAAGAGCCGCCCAGGGCAAAACCGCTGAAACCGTCACCGGCCATTGCACCTATGAGGGCGGCTATTTCGACATCAAGTACATGACCAAGGATTACATCAAGACGGCGGCCCTGCGGGGCAGCGAACCCACTCGCAACTCCTTTGTCAAGGCCCGGGTGCTGTTCAGCTCCGACCCGGAAATCGACGAGCTGGTGCCGAAAATCGGCGTGTTCCAAACGCAGGAGAGGGAGGACAAAATGCTCTCCTTTTTGGGCACCTACTGGCTCAATCACAACTACTTCGTCCGGGCCTGCAAGGCGGAGCATTATCTGCGGCTGCGGGCGGTCAGCGAGATCCTCTACAGCGTCTATCGGATGATCCTGCAGGAAAACGAGATTCTCTTCCCCTGCAACCGGCGTCTGGAGGAAACTGTGCAGGCCGCCCCTCGCAAGCCCGAGCGCATTGTGGAGCTGGGCCGCAAAGCTGCCGACACGCTGGCCGACGAGGATCTGGAAGCCTTTGCCAAGGCCTATTTTGACTGGACCACCTGGCAGTTCCCCACGGAGCACAGCGTGATCCTTGCCCGGTATGTGGAGGATTTTGAGCAGTGGTGGTACCAGCCCCGTCCCCTGGTGGGCGAGTGGTAAGCTCAGCCCGGATTCCTATTTTCGGAACTGCCGGCGGTACTCTGTGGGCAGTGCGCCGGTATGCTCTTTAAAGGCCTGGGTGAATTTGCCCTGGGTGCCGTAGCCCACCTCCTGTGCAATGGCGGCCACGCTGTCCCCCGTCTCCCGGAGGAGGCTCTTGGCCCGCTCCATGCGATACTCCTTCATATAGGCGGCAATGGGCTGACCATACACTGCCTTGAACAGCTCCTTGAGCGTGGAGGTGTTCAGCAGGTACTTTTTGGATAGCTCTTCAATGGTGTACCGCTCCCCCAGATGCTCCACCAGGAAGTCGTGGACGCTGCGCACCAGCTCCACCTGCTGGGGGCTGTACTGGGAGAGATCCCCGGAAGCGGAGCTTCCCCCGGGCTGACCGGGACAGGCCACCTCCACCAGCTTCTCGATGATCTTGTGGGGCAGCTGGGCCTGTTCTGTCTCTGCGGCTTTGTAGTAGACCTCTTTGCCCACCCTTCTGCTGACAATCAGCCCGCTAGCCTTTAGCTGCCGCAGATGATGGGATACTGCTGGGCTGCTCATGCCCACCAGCGCTGCCAAATTGATCACGCACTCCTCGCAGTGGCACAGCAGCCAATAGATCCGCACCCGGCTGCCGTCGCACAACTGCTTGAAGATCTCCGATACGGTTTGGAACTCCTCTACGCTGGGCATTTCCTCCAGCTCCTGTTCAATCCACTGCCCGTGATTGTGGGGCAGGTGATACTCTGCCATGGCGTTCCCCTTTCTGCGGCCCTGTTTCCAGAGATACTGCCGCACTTTTCTTAATCAGCATTATACCAGTCCCCGGACCGCGGCGCAACTGTTCCACGGTCCGGGATTTTTTATCCAAACAGAAACTATTTTTGCCCAAGTGGAAGCTCTGGAAGAATTCCACTTGACGGTATTCTTTCAGGAGAGTATGATAGGGATACAGTTAAACAATTACTTAATCGTTTATTGCGAAACGCTGTCATCGGAAAGGGGACCTGCACCATGAAGAAAACCTATAAAATTGATGTGGACTGCGCCAACTGCGCCAACAAAATGGAAGCCGCCGCCCAAAAGACGCCCGGCGTCAAAGGCTGCACTGTCAACTTCATGACCTTGAAGATGAACGTGGAGTTCCAGGAGGGGGAGGACCCCAAGGCTGTGATGGAGCAGGTCCGCAAAAACTGCAAGCGGGTGGAGGACGACTGCGAAATCTACCTGTAAGCTTGCAAAAACACCTCTCAAGAAAAAGCGCCTGCAGGCGTTTTTTCTTGCCCAAACAAATGAACGCTTTCTCATATATTCACAAGAGTTCCACAGAGCTATCGGAGGGAAGACCATGGAAGAACTTATCATTCTGGGGCTGTTGACCGCTGTTCTGCTTTTGGCGGCAGGCCTGTTGATTCTGGGCGCGCTGCGGGGCGGCCTGACGAAAAAACAGCACAAAATGCTGGTGCGGATTCTGGCCGCCACAGCGCTGCTGCTGGTGCTGCAGCTATTGGGAAGCGCAGCGTTCGCCCCCTTGGACAAGGTGCTGCCGGGTTTGGGGTACGGCGTCCGGCTGGCAGCTTATTTGGTGGATTACTGGATCATCGGCCACGACATTCTCCTCAAGGCCGTGAAGGGCATCAAGAACCGTCAGATCTTTGACGAGTGCTTCCTCATGGCCATTGCCACCGTGGGCGCCTTGGTTCTGGCTCTCTACGAGCAGAGCGGCAATTACACAGAGGCCATTGCGGTCATGCTGTTCTATCAAATCGGAGAATGGTTCCAAAGCTACGCCGTGGGCAAAAGCCGCCGGAACATCAGCGAGCTGATGGACATTCGCCCGGACTACGCCAACCTTGAAAAGGACGGCAAGCTGGAACAGGTGGACCCCGATGAGGTGGGGACCGGCACGGTTATCGTCGTACAGCCCGGGGAAAAGATCCCCATCGACGGCGTGGTGGAGGAGGGCTTCTCCAGTCTGAACACCGCCGCCCTCACCGGCGAAAGCCTCCCGCGAGAGGTGCACCCCGGGGACGAGGTCATCAGCGGCTGCATCAACCTGCAGGGACTGCTGAAGATCCGCACCACCAAGGAGTTTGGGGAATCCACCGTGTCCAAGATTCTGGATTTGGTGGAAAACGCCAGCTCCCGCAAATCCAAATCCGAAGCGTTCATCTCTAAGTTTGCCCGGGTCTACACCCCTGCTGTGTGCATTGCAGCGCTGGCGCTGGCAGTCCTGCCCCCGCTGGTGAGCCTGGCCCTGGGGCTCCCCGCCCTGTGGGATCAATGGGTATACCGGGCGCTGACCTTCCTGGTCATCAGCTGCCCCTGCGCTTTGGTCATCAGCATCCCGCTGTCCTTTTTCGCGGGAATCGGAGGAGCCAGCCGCGCCGGTATCCTGGTGAAGGGCTCCAACTACCTGGAAACCCTCTCCCAGACCAAAACCGTGGTCTTTGACAAGACCGGCACTCTGACCCAAGGCGTCTTTGAGGTCAACGGCATCCATCACAATGAAGTGGAAAACAAAAAGCTGGTGGAGCTTGCCGCTCTGGCAGAGAGCGCCTCCTCCCACCCCATCAGCAAAAGCTTACAGCGCGCCTACGGCAAAGAGCTGGACCGCAGCCGGGTCTCCCAGGTGGAGGAGATCAGCGGGGGCGGCGTGATCGCCACCGTGGACGGCGTCAAAGTCGCCGCTGGCAACGACAAGCTCATGGAGCGCCTGGGTGTGGCGTACATCAACTGCCACAGCGTGGGCACCATTGTCCATATCGCCATTGACGGGAGCTATGCCGGACACCTTGTGATCTCCGACGTGGTGAAGCCCCATTCCAAGGACGCGCTGGACGCTCTGCGCCGGGCGGGCGTTCAGCGGACCGTGATGCTCACCGGGGACCGGGAAAAGGTGGCCGATGCCGTGGGCGCTCAGCTTGGGGTGGACCAAGTGTACAGCGAGCTGCTCCCCGAAGGGAAGGTGGAGCAGGTGGAGGCCCTTCTGCGGCAGCAGCCCAAAAACGCCAAGCTGGCCTTTGTGGGCGACGGCATCAACGATGCGCCGGTGTTGGGCCGGGCCGACATTGGCATTGCCATGGGGGCCATGGGCTCTGACGCTGCCATTGAGGCCGCGGATGTGGTGCTGATGGACGACGACCCCAGAAAGATCGCCAAGGCCATTGCGATCAGCCGGAAATGCCTGGGCATCGTGTATCAGAACATTGTCTTTGCCATTGGCATCAAGCTGCTCTGCCTGATTTTGGGAGCGCTGGGCATGGCCAATATGTGGCTGGCCATCTTCGCCGACGTGGGCGTGATGGTGCTGGCGGTGCTCAATGCCATCCGGGCGCTGTTCGTGAAAAAGCTGTGACAATCCATGAAAGGGAGCTGTGTGAGGCAGCTCCCTTTTTTTGCAGGACGCCGCCCCCCCACCGTCATCCAAAGTGCATTTTACTTGAGAAATTCCCATCACTCTGCTATAATCTTCCTGGTAACTATGAAGATCCCGGAGAGGACCTCCCGTCCTTTCCCGGAGTGAGGCAGGGAGATGAACTGAGTTATGAATATCACACTGCAAAAGCTCACCAAGCGGTTCCCGGCTCGGGGCAGAAAGGCCCAGGGCGAGGTCACCGCTGTGGAGAGCCTGAGCTTTGAAGTCCCGGATGGGATGCTGGTGGGGCTGTTGGGGCCTTCCGGCTGTGGGAAGTCCACCACGCTGAACATGATCTGCGGCTTGGAAACCCCCACCCAGGGCAAGATCTTTTTCGGCGAGGAGGACGTCACCGCCCTTCCCCCGGAGCTGCGGGGCGTGGGCATGGTGTTCCAAAACTACGCCCTCTATCCCCATCTGACTGTGCTGCAAAACATCCTGTTCCCTCTGGAAAATCTGAAGGGAAAGGAGCGCCCCTCCCGCAAGGAGATGAAATCCCGGGCGCTGGAGGCCGCCAAGCTGGTGCAGATCGAAGAGCTTCTAGAGCGCAAGCCCCGGGAGCTTTCCGGCGGTCAGCAGCAGCGGGTGGCCATCGCCAGGGCGCTGGTGAAAATGCCCCGGGTACTGCTGCTGGACGAGCCCCTTTCCAATTTGGATGCCCGGCTGCGGCTGCAAACCCGGGAGGAGATTGTGAAGATCCAGAAAAAGACCGGGATCACCACCCTGTTTGTCACCCACGACCAGGAGGAGGCCATGAGCATCTCCGACCAAATCGTGGTGATGCGGGAGGGCGTGCTGATGCAGCAGGGCGCCCCTCAGGAGGTCTATGACAACCCGCAAAACCTTTTTGTGGCCAAATTCCTGGGCACCCCGCCCATCAACATCTTTGATGGACGGGTGGAGAAGGGCTTCCTATTTTTGGGGGATCAGAAAGCCCTGGCTGTCCCCGGCGCTCCCGACGGCAAGGTCCTGGTGGGCATCCGGCCTGAGGGCTTTGAGCCGGATGAGAAAGGTCCCGTAATCTGCGGGCTCAGCCGGGTGGAGGTTCTGGGCCGGGACACCAGCATGGTCTGCACCCATGCCGCCTGCCAAAAGGACTCCCTGCGGGCCATCGTCCCCTCTGCCGGAGAAATCAGCGCTGCGGCGGACTCCGTCCGCTTTGCCCTGCGCCCGGAGAAGGTCTTTCTCTTCCACTGCCAGAGCCAGCACCGCATCCCCTTTGACCGGGCCGCTGTGTAAAGGAGGCGTGCAACTATGGACCGCAACTCCAAAAAGGCATGGCTCTATCTGCTGCCCTCTCTGATTCTGCTGGGCGCCTTCTTGATCTATCCCCTCCTGGACGTGCTGATCTACTCTGCGGAGGAATGTTACAATTTCGCCTCTCAGACCTACCAGGGGATTGGCCTGTACAATTACTCCTATGTGCTCCATGACCCCTATTTTCTGCAGGCAGTGGAGAACACCTTTGTCCTGGTGATTATCACCGTGCCCATTTCCACCGTGCTGGCCATTGTCATTGCCACAGCGCTGTCCTCCATCAAGCCCCTGCGGCAGCTGTTTCAGACCATCTACTTCCTCCCCTACGTGACCAACACCTTGGCCGTGGGCTTGGTGTTTATGGTGCTGTTCCAGCGCACGGAGTATACCGACGGCCTGATCAATATGGTGCTGGCCCTCTTCGGCACAGGCCCCATCGACTTCATCAACGGTCCCCACTGGGCCAAGATGTTCGTGCTGTGCTTTTACACGGTCTGGGTGGTGCTGCCCTTTAAGATTCTGGTGCTCACCAGCGCCTTGGCCTCTGTCAATGACGAATACTACAAGGCCGCACGGGTGGACGGCACCTCCCGGACCAGGATCTTTTTCCGCATCACCCTGCCCATGATCTCCCCCATGATCGTCTACCTGGTCATCACCGGCTTCATCGGCGCGTTCAAAGCCTACAGCGATGCAGTGGCCCTGTTCGGCACCGACCTCAACGCCGCTGGGATGAATACCATCGTGGGCTATGTTTACGATATGCTCTACGGCGACAGCGGCGGATATCCCTCCTACGCGTCGGCGGCGGCAATCATTCTGTTCGTCATTGTGCTGACCATCACCTGCATCAATCTGCTGGTCACCCGCAAACGGGCCACCCACTGAGAGGAGGGACCTTGAATGGAATCCAAGGAAAGAACCCAAGAAAAACAGGAAAACGCCATGCGCAGACGGGACAATCTCCGCAAGGCGCTGACCTACCTGTTTTTGAGCATCTGGGCTGTGGTGGTGCTGTTCCCCTTCTACTGGATGGTGCTCACCTCTTTGAAAAGCTACAGCTCCTACAACGGGGAGCGGACCCCGGTATTTTTCACATTGGCTCCTACGCTGGAAAACTACGAGAACGCCTTCACAGCAGTGCCCTTGCTGGGGTATCTGTTGAACACGCTGATCTTCTCCCTGGCCACCACCGCCGTCATGGTGGTGGTGAGCACCTTGGCCGCCTATGCCTTTGCGCGGCTGAAATTCCGGGGAAAGAACCTGGTGTTCGGGCTGTTCCTGTCCATGATGATGATTCCCACGGAGCTGGTGGTCATCACCAATTTTGTCACCATCACAAATCTGGACCTGCGCAACAGCTTTTTGGGGCTGATCCTGCCCTCCATCACCTCGGTGTTTTACATCTATCTGCTGAAGGAGAACTTCGAGCAGGTCCCCGAGGAGCTGTACAAGGCCGCCAAGGTGGACGGCACCTCTGACCTGAAATACCTGTGGAAGGTCATGATCCCCATCTGCAAGCCCACTTTGGTGACCATCACCATCTTAAAGCTCATCGAATGTTGGAACTCCTACGTGTGGCCCAGGCTCATCACCGACGATCCCGCCTATTATCTGGTTTCAAACGGCATTCAGGAGATCCGGGAAAACGGCTTCGGCCGGGAAAACGTCCCCGCCATGATGGCCGCTGTGGTGGTCATCTCCGTGCCGCTGATCCTGTTGTTTCTGGCCTTCCGCAAAAAGATCATGGAGGGCGTCTCCCAAGGAGGTACCAAAGGATGAGAAAGTTTTTTTTCGTTGCTCTTGTTTTGGCCTTGTGCTGGACGCTGACTGGGTGCCACGGCAGCCGGGAGCAATCCGTCTTTGACCTGCCGGAGAGCTTCGACACCGGCCGGGACTATGAGGTCACCTTTTGGGCGAAGAACGACACCAATATGCGTCAGACCGATATTTACAAGCAGGCCATTGCCGGTTTTCAGGAGCTGTACCCCAATATCACGGTGAATCTGCGGCTGTACACCAATTACGGCAACATCTACAACGATGTGATCACCAACATCTCCACCGGCACCACCCCCAATGTGTGCATCACCTACCCGGACCACATCGCCACGTACCTTACCGGCGACAATGTGGTGGTCCCCCTGGACCAGCTGCTGGAGGACCCCGATTACGGTCTGGGGGGCAGCCAGGTGCTGTTCGACTCCCCCGGCAAGGCGGAGCTTGTCCCCCAATTTTTGGAGGAATGTCAGCTGAACGGGCACACCTACGCCCTGCCCTATATGCGCTCCACAGAGGTCTGCTATGTCAACAAGGACCTGGTGGAGGCCCTGGGCTACACCGTTCCCGATGTGCTCACCTGGGACTTTGTGTGGGAGGTCAGCGAGGCCGCTGCCGCCACTCTGGGTGACGACGGCATCTACCGCGTCAACGGCCAGGAAGTGCTGATCCCCTTCCTGTACAAATCCACGGACAACATGATGATTCAAATGCTTGGCCAGCTGGGGGCCGGATACTCCACCCCCTCCGGCGGCATTGAGCTTTTTAACGACACCACCGAAGAGCTGCTGCTGAACATCGGCCAGCACGCTGCCAGCGGAGCCTTCTCCACCTTCAAGATCTCCAGCTACCCCGCCAACTTCTTGAACGCGGGCCAGTGCATCTTCGCCGTGGATTCCACCGCCGGCGCCACCTGGATGGGCTCCGATGCCCCCCTGGTGGACATCCCCGAGGAGGAGGTCGCGGACTTTGAAACCGAGGTGCGGATGGTCCCCCAATTTGACCCCGATCACCCGAAGATGATCTCCCAAGGACCGTCGGTCTGCGTCTTTAACAAAAGCGACCCCCAAGAAGTGCTGGCCTCCTGGCTGTTCACGCAGTACCTGCTGACGGATTCCGTCCAGATCGCCTACTCCCAAACCGAGGGCTATGTCCCTGTGACCACCCGCGCGCAGCAATCCGCGGAATATCAGGAGTATCTCTCCCGGGCCGGAGAGGACAACAACACCTATTACCCGGTGAAAATCCATGCGGCCAAGCTGCTGCTGGACAATCTGGACAACACCTTCATCACCCCGGTATTCAACGGCTCCGCCTCTCTGCGGGACGCGGCGGGGCAGCTCATCGAGGATGTCTCCAAGGCCTCCCGGCGCAATCAGACCGTGGACAGCGCCTTCATCCAGCAGCTTTACAGCGATACGGAAGCCCTCTATCACCTGGACAGCGCCGGCAGCTCCGGAGGGGAAAAGAAGGACCTTGGCCCTCTGCCCGCCACGGCTGTGGCATTGCTGACAGCGCTTGGCGCGGCCTGGGGAGTCCTCTTGGCATACCTGGGGCTGCGCTGGTGGAAAAAGCAGCGCTCTACTGCAAAAAAGCCCAATTCTTCCGGCAAATAGGAGCGTATCCTTGGTGGAATCGAACCCTTGCCTTTTCGTCATTCTGATTGACTTTTCTGCGTTTTGGTTGTATAATATGCCCGAATCCGAAAGGAGGCTTTCCCACGGGAAGGCCTCCTTTGACGGTACCTTATCAAAGGAGTAATGAAATCATGCGTAAAATTCTTTGTGCCCTTCTTGCCCTGTGCCTTGCCGCTTCTATGACCGCCTGCGCCGGCGGCGGCAACAGCTCCACCTCTGAGAGCAGCGCCTCCGAGTCCTCTGTGGCAGAGGAGAGCAGCTCCGAATCCTCCGCTGTGGAGGAGAGCAGCTCTGCCGTCAGCTCCTCCGAGGTTGAGACCGAAGCCTCTGTGATGAGCTATGACGAGTACATGGCCGCTGAGGTGGACGCTCCTGTGACCATCCAGGCTTATGTTCAGGCAAAGCAGGCCTACTATGCCGAGCAGGAGACTGCCACTGTGTACCTGCAGGATCAGAACGGCGGCTATTTCGCCTATGACATGAAATGCTCTCAGGAAGACTACGACGCCATGACCGAGGGCACCTGCATCCAGGTCAGCGGCTACAAGGCCGAGTGGTCCGGCGAGATCGAGATCATGGACGGCCAGCTGGACAGCATTGTGGAGGGCGACACCTTTGTGGCCGACGCTCTGGACGTCACCGACCTGCTGGGCACTGAGGAGCTTCAGGCCCATCAGAACGAGAAGGTCTCCTTCAAGGGCCTGACCGTGGCTCCCAGCACCGATGCCAACGGCAGCGAAGCCGCTTTCCTGTACAACTACGACGGCTCCGGCACCCAGGGCGATGACCTGTACTTCAACGTCACTGTGGGCGACAGCGAGGAGGTTTACACCTTCACCGTGGAGTCCTACCTCTGCGACAGCTCCTCCGAGGTCTACAAGGCTGTGGAGGGTCTGCAGGTTGGCCAGACCCTCGACGCGGAAGGCTTCCTCTACTGGTATGAGGGCGTCAATCCCCACATCACCTCTGTGACTGTGGCCGGTTAACGCTGCTTTTCAAAACCCGATCAGCACCCATCAGAAAGCCCCCTCAAGGGCCGCCATGAAGTGATTCAGCCTGTTGGCTGACGCTTTCTGGCAGCTCCCTGAGGGGCTTCTTTATGCCTTCTTGACGCTGGCGGCATCCCGCGCGCCAGGGCCTTCCCTCCAGCTTCTTTTTCCACAACTTGCTGCAAAGCTGTGAAAAGGCGCCGGTCAATCTACAAATACGTATTTCTCCATCCGTTCAAAGGCCTCCTTCACACGGGACAGGGGCAAAGCCAGATTCACACGAATATGGCAGGGACCATGGAAGGACCGGCCATCCTGCCAAGCGACGCCCACTTCCCAGCCAGCATCCAGCACCTGCTGAATGGTCTTGCCGTGAGCCTCGCACCACTTGGTGCAATCCAAAAACAGCATGTAGGTTCCCTGGGGCTTCATGACCTCCACCCCGGGAAAATGCTTCTGAATGAAATCGCAGGCAAACTCCACGTTTCCGGTGAGCACCTGCCGAAGCTCGTCCACCCACTGCTGGCCCTCAGAAGTATAGGCACCCACCAGCGCGTGCATTGACAGCACGTTCATGGAATTGTAATGGGACAGGGAGGATTCCTTTTCGACACGCTCCCGCAAAGCCTTGTTGTAGATGATATGGTAGCTGCCGATCAAGCCCGCCAGGTTAAAGGTCTTGGAGGGCGCGTACATGGCTGCGGTACGCTGCCTGGCGTCCTCAGAAAGGGTCTGGAAGGGAATGTGCTTGTTCTCCCCCAGAATCAGGTCGGACCATATCTCATCGCATACGACCATCACATCATGCTTTTTGAAAAGCTCTGCGGCCTTTTCCAATTCCCAGCGCCCCCAGACGCGGCCGCAGGGGTTATGAGGAGAGCAGAACACCGTAGCATGGATTTTGTTTTCCACAATCTTTTTCTCCATGTCCTCAAAATCCATACGCCAAATGCCGTTCTCATCCTGCTTCAGGGGGCTGTGGACAATGTGATACCCATTGTTCGTCAAACAGCCGGTAAAGCCCACATACGTGGGAGAGTGAAGCAGCACATTGTCGCCTCGGGAACACAGCACGTTCAAAACGCTGGTCACGCCGCCCAGTACGCCGTTTTCATAGCCGATACACTCCTTGGTCAGGCCCTCCACGCCGTTGCGTTCTTTCTGCCAGTGGATGATGGCGTCATAGTAGTCATCGCTGGGGGAAAAATAGCCAAAGAAAGGATGCTCCAACCGCTTTGTGACAGCCTGGGGAATGGTGGGGACCGTGGGGAAATTCATGTCCGCCACCCACATGGGGATGATGTCGAAGCCCTCCTTGGGAGGCTTTGCTCCTGCAGTGAGGCTGTCCACCGCGATAGCGTCATGGCCATGCCGGTCAATTACACTGGTAAAATCGTATTTCATAGTTGTTTTGGCATGATTACCATGCCTTCCTCCTTTTCTGATGGCACATTTCGGCCATATATGACATATTATAATATAGTTCTTCCCCATCCACAAGACTTCGGAGAAAATTTTAGGAGGGGATGGCGATGTTCCCTGCAACTCTCTATTTCGGGAACAAGATGGCTGAAATTATGTGCCGGTGGTAGGTCCGGCGTTAAGCGCAGGGGGCTGCAGGAGCGTCCGCGGTCCGATCACACAACAAAAAAAGCCCGGTCTCCCGAGCTTTTCCGCAAAAATTATTCCACAGTGACGGACTTCGCCAGGTTCCGGGGCTTGTCGATGTCACAGTCCTTCATGCTGGCCACATAGTAGGCAAACAGCTGCAGGGGCAGGATGCTCAGGCTGGGCAGCATAAAATCTGTGATCTTAGGCACGCAGAACTGATAATCCGTCTCCTGCTTCAATGCGTCCTCGCGGCCACGTACAGTGATCCCCAGCACCACGGCTCCCCGGGCCTTCACCTCCCGAACGTTGGACATCATCTTGTCAAACAGCTTTTCATAGGTGGAGATGGCAATCACCAGGGTGCCGTCCTCAATCAGGGAGATGGGACCATGCTTCAACTCGCCGGCAGTGTACGCCTCTGAGTGAATATAGGAAATCTCCTTCAGCTTCAGACTGGCTTCCAGGCTGGCAGCATAATCCACGTTCCGGCCGATGAAATACATATCATGGGCATTGAAGTACTGAGAGGCAAAATACTGGATGGTCTTTTTATCCGCCAGGCATGCCTCAGCCAAGTCCGGCAGGCGCTGCAGGTCTGCCAAGTATTGGGCCATCTCCTGCTGGGTCACCGTGCCCTGCTGATCTGCCATATACAGGGCAATCAGGTAGATCACCGCCAGCTGCGTGCTGTATGCCTTGGTGGAGGCCACGGCGATCTCGGGGCCGGCCCAGGTGTACAGTACGTCATCGCTCTCATTGGCAATGGTGCTGCCCACCACGTTGACAATGGACAGGATCCGGCAGCCACGGTCCTTGGCCATGCGCAGAGCCGCCAGGGTATCCGCCGTCTCTCCGGACTGGCTGATGATGATGACCAGCGTCTTATCATCCAGAATGGGGTCCCGATAGCGGAACTCCGAGGCCACGTCCACCTCCAGCGGGAGCTTCAACAGGCGCTCGAAGGCGTACTTGGCCACCACACCCACATGGTAGGAGGTGCCGCAGGCCACGATGAACACCTTATTCAAATCCTGAATCTGTTCCTTGGTGAGGGTCACATCGTCCAAGACGATCCTGCCGTCCCGAATACGGGGGGAGATGGTCTTGCGCAGTGCCTCGGGCTGCTCGCAGATCTCCTTCATCATGAAATGCTCATAGCCGCCCTTCTCTGCGGCAGAGATATCCCACTGGATGCGCTCCGGCTCCTTCTGGATGGGTTCCAGATCCCCGTTGAAAAAGTCGATGGAATCCCGGGTGAGCACCGCCACCTCCCGGTCCTTCAGGCGGTAGATATCCCGAGTGCGTGAGAGAATAGCCGGCACGTCAGACGCGATGTAGTTCTCACCCTTACCCACACCGATAATCAGGGGGCTGTCCTTGCGCACCGCAAAGAGCTTCTCCGGGCAGTCCGCACAGATGATCCCAAGAGCATAGCTGCCCTCCACCTTGGAAATCACTGTGGCAATGGCCTCCAGCACATCGCCCTTGTAATAGTATTCCAGCATTTGGGCCACCACCTCGGTGTCCGTGTCCGAGATGAACTCCACACCCCGGCGGATCAGGTGGTTTTTCAAATACAGGTAATTCTCGATGATGCCGTTGTGCACCACGGCAAACTTTCCCCCGTCGCTGACCTGGGGATGGGAATTCACATCGCTGGGTGCGCCATGGGTGGCCCAGCGGGTGTGGCCGATGCCCACCGTACCGGGCAGGCTTCTTCCCCCCTGCAGGATGCCGTCCAGAACGCTCAGGCGCCCCTTGGACTTGACCACATGAAGCCCCGTGTCATTGTGGACAGCGACCCCCGCAGAGTCGTACCCCCGGTATTCCAGCTTCTGCAGGCCGCCCAGCAAAATGGGCGCCGCTTGCTCCTCTCCAATATATCCTACAATGCCGCACATATCCATCTACTCCTTTCATGACGCTTTTCCAGGGGCGGTCCCCTTTATCTTAGGAAAGCCAGGAAAAAATATGCGCCGCCGTTCGCAGACAGCAGCGCTATTTTTTTAGCGGTAAATGATATCATCCCGAGCCGGACCGTTGGATACCATGGTGATGGGCACCCCGATCTCCTTCTCGGCAAATTCCACGTACTTCCGGGCGTTCTCCGGCAGATCCTCATACTTCTTGATGCCGCCGATGTCGCACTTCCAGCCGGGCAGCACCTCCAAAATGGGCTTGCAGCGCTTCAGCTGCGCCGTGGGCGGGAAATTGTCGATGCGCTTGCCGTCCAGCTCATAGCCCACGCACACGGGGATCTCATCCAAATAGCCCAGAGCGTCCAGCACGGTGAAGGCCACTGCAGTGGTTCCCTGGACCATGCAGCCGTAGCGGGCTGCCACCAGGTCCAGCCAGCCCATTCTTCTGGGACGGCCGGTGGTGGCGCCGTACTCGCCGCCGTCGCCGCCCCGGCGCCGCAGCTCATCGGCCTCTTCGCCAAAGATCTCGCTGACAAACTCGCCGGCGCCCACTGCGCTGGAATAGGCCTTCACAACCGTGACGATCTCCTGGATGGCGTAGGGCGGGATGCCGCATGCGCCCACTGCGCCGTAGCCTGCCAAGGGAGAAGAAGAGGTAACCATGGGATAGATGCCCATATCCGGGTCCTTCAAAGAGCCCAGCTGGCCCTCCAGCAGGACGGTCCTGCCCTCCTTCACCGCAGTGTGCAGCAGCGTGGCGGTATCCGCCACATAGGGGGCCAGCGCTTCCTTGTACTCCATCAGCTTCTCATAGACCTCGTCCCGATCCAGGGGCTTCTGATGGTACAGCTCGGTGTAGAGCACATTCTTCAGGCCCAGGACATGGTCGATACGCTCCATGATGGAAGCCTTGTCGTCAAACAGATCGCTGATCTGGAAGCCGATCTTCGCATACTTGTCGGAATAGAAGGGGGCAATGCCCGACTTGGTGGAGCCAAAGGACTTGGCTGCCAAGCGAGCCTCCTCCATGCCGTCCAGCTCCTTGTGATAGGGCATGACCACCTGGCAGCGGTCCGATACCAGCAGCTTGGGCATGGGCACGCCCCGCTCCACCAGCTCCTGGACCTCCTTCAGGAAGTTCTCCACAGAGAGGGCCACGCCGTTGCCAATGATGTTTGTGATGTTCTGACGGAACACACCGGAAGGAAGCTGATGCAGGGCAAACTTGCCGTACTCGTTGATGATGGTGTGTCCGGCGTTGCTGCCGCCTTGGAACCGCACAACAATGTCGGAATCCTCTGCCAGCACGTCGGTGATCTTCCCCTTGCCCTCGTCGCCCCAGCAGGCGCCTACGATCGCTTTAACCATAAGTCTTCATGCCTTTCTCAATTGATAGTTTGAGTTTGCGCGGCTCACACGGTGATCTCCGCAGTGTCCTCCGCCACGTCCTGATAGGTTTTCAGCACCGGCTTCACCACTTCCTCAAGGAACTGAGCAGTCTGCTCCGGTGCGCGTCCAACGTACTTTTCGGGCTTTACGATGTCGTGAAGCTCCTCCAGGGTAACCCCAAACATGGGGTCCCCTGCAATCCGGGACAGCAGGTCGTTCTCGCCGCCCTGTTCCTTCACCACCCGGGCTGCCTCCATGGAGTGTACCCGAATCCGCTCGTGAAGCTCCTGGCGGTTGCCGCCCCGCTTGACAGCGTCCATCATGATGTTCTCCGTGGCCATAAAGGGCAGCTCACGAAGCATGTGCTGCCGGATCACCTTGGGATATACCACCAAACCGTCCGACACGTTCTGATACAGGTTCAAAATGCTGTCCACCGCCAGGAAGGCCTCCGGCACGCTGATGCGCTTGTTGGCGGAATCGTCCAGGGTGCGCTCGAACCACTGGGCGGCCATGGTCATGGCGGGGTTCACAGCATCGGCAATGACGTAACGGGCCAAGGAGGCAATGCGCTCGCTGCGCATGGGATTGCGCTTATAGGCCATGGCAGAGGACCCGATCTGGCCCTTTTCAAAGGGCTCCTCCACCTCCTTCAGATGCTGCAGCAGCCGGATGTCATTGGAGAACTTGGCCGCGCTCTGGGCAATGCCCGAGAGAATGTTCAACATCTGGCTGTCCAGCTTCCGGGAGTAGGTCTGGCCGGAAACGGCAAAGCACTCCTGATAGCCCATTTTCTGGGCGATCTTCCGGTCCAGTTCCCGGCACTTTTCGTGGTCGCCCTCAAACAGCTCCAAGAAACTGGCCTGGGTGCCTGTGGTGCCCTTGGAACCCAACAGCTTCGCCTTAGAGAGCTGATACTCCACATCCTCCAAGTCCATCAGCAGGTCCTGAATCCACAGGGTGGCGCGCTTGCCCACGGTGGTGGGCTGGGCCGGCTGAAAATGGGTGAAGGCCAGGGTGGGCAGATCCTTGTACTCCTCTGCAAAGCGGGACAGCACCCGCACCGCCCCCACAAGCTTGTTGCGAATAAGCTTGAGGGCCTCCGTCATAATAATGATATCCGTGTTATCGCCCACATAGCAAGAGGTGGCCCCCAGGTGGATGATCCCGGCGGCGCCGGGGCACTGCTGGCCGTAGGCATAGACGTGGCTCATCACGTCGTGGCGGACGATCTTCTCCCGCTCTTGGGCAACTTCATAGTTGATGTCGTCGGCGTGGGCCTTCAGCTCGTCGATCTGCGCCTGGGTCACCGGCAGGCCCAGCTCCATCTCAGCCTCCGCCAGGGCAATCCACAGCTTCCTCCAGGTACGGAATTTCATATCCGGGGAAAACAGGTATTTCATTTCCTTATCCGCGTATCGGGCGGACAAAGGCGACTCGTAAACATCTTTTGCCATGCTGCGATCAACCCTTTCATGATTGTTGTATGCGCTTTTCGCAAACACAAGAAAGCCCTGGAGAATTGCCGTCCTCTCTCTGGGATCACACCGAGAGAAGCCCGCTCTCCAGCGGACATCTTAACTGTGGGTATGCTTCTTATGTTTCTGCTTCAATTTTAGTAAAATCTTGGCCTATTGTCAATCGTTTGGCAAAAGATTTTCGGAGATGGAAACCAAGGGGCTTTTCCAATTTTATCTCCAAAAAGAATTTCTGAAATTTTTTCTTGTAAAATTAAGCTTGATATGGTAAAATAGCCCTATGATTTTGCAGGATTTAAAAATTGATATTGCAGCATGGAGGAAAATATCATGTCCTATGTCAACGAACAACTGGAACTTTTAAAAAAGAAGAACCCCGGCGAGCCCGAGTTCATCCAGGCCGCCACGGAGGTGCTCACCTCTTTGGAGCCCGTGATTGAAGCAAACCCCAAGTATGAAGCCGGCGGCATTTTGGAGCGCATCACAGAGCCTGAGCGCCAGATCATCTTCCGCGTGCCCTGGGTGGACGACAGCGGCAAAATCCGGGTGAACCGCGGCTTCCGCGTGCAGTTCAACTCTGCCATCGGCCCCTATAAGGGCGGCCTGCGTCTGCATCCTTCCGTAAACCTGGGCATCATCAAGTTCCTGGGCTTTGAGCAGATCTTCAAAAACTCCCTGACCGGCCTCCCCATCGGCGGCGGCAAGGGCGGCTCTGATTTCGACCCCAAGGGCAAGTCCGACCGGGAGATCATGGCCTTCTGCCAGAGCTTCATGACCGAGCTTTTCCGCCACATCGGCCCCGACACCGATGTGCCCGCCGGAGATATCGGCACCGGCGCCCGGGAGATCGGCTATCTGTTCGGCCAATACAAGCGCATCCGCAACGCCTTCGAGGGCGTGCTTACCGGCAAGGGCCTGACTTACGGCGGCTCCCTGGCCCGCACCCAGGCCACTGGTTACGGCCTGCTGTATTTCACCGCCGCCATGCTGAAAAAGAACGGCTTTGACATTGCCGGCAAAACCGTGGTCATCTCCGGCGCCGGCAACGTGGCGATCTACGCCTGCCAGAAGGCCCAGCAGATGGGCGCAAAGGTGGTCACGATGTCCGACTCCACCGGCTGGGTGTACGATCCCGAGGGCATTGATCTGGACGCTATCAAGGAGATCAAGGAAGTCCAGCGCGCCCGCCTGACCGAGTATAAGAAGTACCGCCCCAACTCCGAGTATCACGAGGGACGCGGCGTGTGGAACGTCAAGTGTGACGTTGCGCTGCCCTGCGCCACTCAGAACGAGCTGCTGGAGGATGACGCCAAGGCCCTGGTTGCCAACGGCTGCATCGCCGTGGCGGAGGGCGCCAATATGCCCACCACCATCGAGGCCACCAAGATCCTGCAGGAGGGCGGCGTGCTGTTCGCCCCCGGCAAGGCTGCCAACGCCGGCGGCGTGGCCACCTCCGCTCTGGAGATGACCCAGAACAGCGAGCGCCTCTCCTGGAGCTTCGAGGAAGTGGACGCAAAGCTCAAGGGCATCATGGAGAACATCTTCAAGAACGCTGACGAGGCTGCCGAGAAGTACGGCAATCCCAAGAACTACGTCATGGGCGCCAACATTGCCGGTTTTATCAAGGTTGCCGACGCCATGCTGGCCCAGGGCGCGATCTAAGCTCTTCCAAGAGATCTTTAAGCAATCGCTTGAAGATCTCTTTTTTTTTGCCGGGAAGCACCGAAATGCTGCCTGCCGCTTCCATTCCGTTTGGATGTGTGCTATCATACTCCAGGAACCTAGACGGCCCCCCTGGACAGTACTGCCAGTAGGATACGGGACGACCACTCACGCTGGGAGATCCCCGGCAGGCGATCCCCTCCCCCCAAAGCGGACAGTCCTCCGGGACAACATAGCCAAGATAGATCCCCGCAGAAGCATCCCCTGTGCCGGGGTGCGGGATTCGGCACGGAGAAACCACAGAGATGGGCCGCAGAACCGGCCCCCCGGTTTTCCTCGGCCCCTCTCTTTTTGAGAAGGGAAGATCATTTTGGACCAAAACAACACCGCCGCCCCTCAGCAGAAGGGGTCGGCATGGAACACGGTAAAATCCTATTTAAGCCTGTACTTTATCGACGCCATGAGCGCGATGGCCCAAGGGCTGTTCGCATCCCTGCTCATCGGCACCATCATCTCCACGCTGGGCACCCAGCTGGGCGTGCCCCTGCTCACTGAGATCGGCAATTTTACCAAGGCGATGTCCGGTCCTGCCATGGCAGTGGCCATTGGCTACGCTTTGAAAGCCCCGCCTTTGGTATTGTTCTCCCTGGCGGCAGTGGGCAGCGCCGCCAACACCCTGGGCGGGGACGGCGGTCCGCTGGCTGTGCTGGTGCTGGCCATCCTTGCAGCGGAGCTGGGCAAGCTGGTGAGCAAAAAGACCCCGGTGGACATCCTGGTCACCCCCCTGGTGACTATCCTTTCAGGAGCGCTGCTGGCCTACCTGCTGGCGCCTCCCATTGGAAGCGCGGCGTCTGCGGTGGGGCAGCTCATCATGTGGGCCACCAATCTTCAACCCTTCCTTATGGGGATGTTCGTCTCGGTCCTGGTGGGTGTTGCGTTGACGCTGCCTATCAGCAGTGCGGCCATCTGCGCCGCGTTGGGACTGACCGGTCTTGCAGGCGGCGCGGCCGTGGCTGGCTGCTGCGCGCAGATGGTGGGCTTTGCGGTTATCAGCTTCCGAGAGAACCGCTGGGGCGGCCTGGTGGCGCAGGGATTGGGCACCTCCATGCTCCAGGTGTCCAACATCATCAAAAATCCCCGCATCTGGATCGCACCCACCCTGGCCTCGGCCATCACCGGACCCTTGGCCACCTGTGTATTCCACCTGGAGATGAACGGCGCGCCGGTCTCCAGCGGCATGGGGACCTGCGGCTTGGTGGGACAGATCGGCGTGATCGACGGCTGGCTGACCGATGCGGCCAACGGTCTGAAAGCCGCCATCACTCCCATGGACTGGCTGGGGCTGATCCTGCTGTGCTTTGTGCTTCCGGCAGTGCTGTCCTGGGTCATTCACCTGGGGCTGCGAAAGCTGGGCTGGGTAAAGGACGGCGACATGAAATTGGATTTGTGACCAAAGCAGCAAAAATGGACTTTCGGAAACCCGGAAGTCCATTTTATTTGTGATATTTTGTCCCGCTCAAAATCTGGAAGCCGCGATAAATCTGCTCGCAGAGCATCACCCGGGCCAGTTGATGCGGGAAGGTCATGGGCGACATGGAGATGCCCTCTCCGGCTGCCTTCACCGCAGGAGAAAGCCCGTAGGAGCTGCCAATGACAAAGCTCACCGCCCCTGGGGACTGCATGGCCCCCGCCAGGCGTTTGGCCACCCCCTGAGAGTCCACCCCTTTTCCCTCAATGCACAGGGGATAGATCTTTCCGGCAGCCCGGCGGAGCAGCTGCTCCCCCTCTCGTTCCAGGGCCGCGTCGATCTCCGCCTGAGAGGGCTCCTGGGGGAGCCGGGCCTCCGGCAGCTCAATCAGCTCCCATTTGCACAGAGGGCGCAAGCGCTTTTCATACTCTGCCACGGCGTCCCGCCAATAGGATTCCTTCAGCTTGCCCACACAGAGCAATTTCACTGTCAGCACAAGGCTCCCCCCTAGAAAATGATCGTGCTGCCCGAAAGGTTTTCCGGCTGGGCAACCTCCAGCCAAAAGCCGGAACCGGCAGCGTATCCAGCTTCGGTCAATGCGGCCAGGGCTGCGTCATGGGCCAGAGCGGGAGTGTTGTTCTCCCGGCTGAGATGGGCCAGCAAAAACCGCTTGGTCCCGGACCGGACCAGCTCCGGCAGGAAGGCGGCACAGGCGTCGTTGGACAGGTGGCCCCGCCCAGATAAGATCCTGCGTTTTAAGTAAGCGGGATAGCTTCCTGTGCAAAGCATCTCCCGGTCGTGGTTGGATTCAATCACCACAAACTCAGCTCCCAGCAGATGCTCCCGCACGGCATCGGTAAGCTCCCCCAGGTCCGTGGCCAGGGCAAACTCCCGGCCATCCCCGGTGGTGATGCGAAAGCCCAAGGACTGGGCGCTGTCGTGGGGCGTGGGAAAGGGCCGGATCTTCATGCCGGCCAGCTCCATAGGAGCATCTGCCGTCCGGACCTCCAGCCCCTCCAGGGAAGGCCCCATGGCAGCCAAAGTCCCTTGGGAGGCAACAACCGGCAAGCCGTATTTCTTGGCGAACACTCGGACTCCGGCAATGTGGTCGCTATGCTCATGGGTGATGAGGATTCCCTGGATTGCCAAGGGGTCCACTTCGCAGCGTTTCAGCATCCCGTCCAGCTGGCGGGCGCTGCGCCCCGCGTCAATCAACAGACCCGCGCTGCGGGAACCGATATAGTAGCTGTTTCCTGCACTGCCGGAAAACAGCGGGCAAAACCTTGCCATCTTTTCACCTTTTTTCCAAAACAAAAGGGCTGCCGCACCACTGCCGCAGCCCCGGTTCTTCACTTGTCGAACTCAGCCGATTTTTCCCATCGCCTGCTCCGGCTCCTGGCTGCGGTAGATATCCGCGCCCAGGTCCACCAGCTTTTCCACAATGTTTTCATACCCGCGTTCAATATAACGCACATCTTCCACCACAGTGGTGCCCTTGGCCACCAAACCGGCAATCACCATTGCCGCTCCGGCCCGCAGGTCCAAAGCGCGAACAGGCGCAGCCTTCAAGCGGTCCACACCCTCGATGATTGCGATTTTGCCGTCCACCGTGATCTGTGCGCCCATGCGCCGCAGCTCATCCACATACTTGTAGCGGTTTCCCTCGTAAACGCTTTCATTGACCATGCTGGTGCCGTTCACCACGGACAACAGCGCGGTGATTTGGGGCTGCATATCCGTGGGGAAGCCGGGATGGGGCATGGTCTTTACGTTGCACCGGCGCAGGGGCCCCTTACAGAACACCCGCACCGTATCGTCCCCCTCTTCTACACAGACGCCCATTTCCTCCAGCTTGGCAGAGATGGACTCCAAATGCTTGGGGGTGACGTTCTTCACGGTCACGTCCCCGCCCGTGGCGGCTGCCGCCACCATATAGGTACCGGCTTCAATCTGGTCCGGGATGATGGAGTAGGACGCTCCGCGCAGCCTCTGCACCCCGTGGATCTTGATGGTATCCGTACCGGCGCCCCGGATGTCAGCGCCCAGGGTATTCAGGAAATTGGCCAGGTCCACGATATGGGGCTCTCTGGCGGCGTTCTCGATCACGGTGAGGCCACGAGCCTTTACAGCGGCCATAATGATGTTCATGGTGGCGCCCACAGACACAATGTCCAGATAGACGCTGGCCCCGTGAAGATCATTGGGGGCGGATACGGCGATCATGCCGTTATCCAGGCTGTATTCACAGCCCAAGGCCCCAAAGCCCTTTAAATGCTGGTCAATGGGACGCACACCCAAATTGCAGCCTCCGGGCATGGTGACCACTGCTTTGCGGCTGCGGCCCAACAAAGCTCCCAAGAAATAATAAGAGCCCCGAATCCGTCGGGCAATCTCTGCGGACACGGTGTAA
Organism: uncultured Acutalibacter sp.; assembly: GCA_963559705.1. Taxonomy (GTDB): domain Bacteria; phylum Bacillota; class Clostridia; order Oscillospirales; family Acutalibacteraceae; genus Acutalibacter. Next base: position 98,333 of record CAUWLU010000002.1, on the reverse strand, counting down.
GAATCCACAGAGCGGGGGTCGATCTCCACGGTATGGCGGTCCAGGTATTCCACGCTGGCGCCCATACCCTCCAAAATATAGGTGAGAGCCTTCACATCAGAGATGTCGGGCAAATTCTCGATGCGGCAAGGGGCGTCTGCCAAAATGGTGGCCGGGATAATCGCCATGGCAGCGTTCTTCGCCCCGCTGATATTCACTTCTCCGGTCAGGCGGCTGCCGCCCTTGATCACGTATTTTTCCAAATATTCCACTTCCTATCGGCTTTGAAAAACAAGCGAGCCTGTAGGCCTTCAGTTTACAAAACTAGTATTTGACTGATGATTATAATAATACATACCGTCCCAAAAGTCAATATCATCCAGCGCCTCTGGGACCTCTGCGACAAAAGCTTACAGAAAAATCAGGTCCCTCTTTCCAAGGGCTCAAACCTGGATTTTTCCTGGAAATTCCGACGTAATTTGCCTCAATCCCACAAGGTGCGCAGCTCCATGTGCTCCGGCAACACCGGCCACTCCTCCCGCAGGAACGAGGGATACACCTGCTCCCTCTCCAGATCCTCCCGGGAGAACCAACGGTACTGATGCTCCACCCCATCGGAATCCCTCAGGGAAAACGTCCCGCCCTCCGGCAGGCCCGACTCCGGCACCTCTGCCAAATAGTACAGGCATAGCTCGTGAAAGGGCACATTCTGAACACCCTGACTATCCATGGCATAGAAGTTCTCGCACAGCCACAGGGGACGGACAATCCGGGCGGGCAGGGAGAGTTCCTCCTCCACCTCCCGGCGAAGGGCGTCTTCCAAAGGCTCATGAAGCTTTACACGGCCGCCGGGCAAGTACCAGTGGCCGATCTCTTCTTCCCGCATGACCAGCAGCTTGTCGCCCCGGCAGATGATGGCCCCCACCCGGTAATTGAAATTTCCCTGAGGGGTCCGGAAAGTACAATCCATATCAACCGCCTTTCTTTCCGAAAGAGATGGGCTTTTCCTCGCCCCGCAGCAGGCGGCCAATATTCGCCTTGTGCTTAACCAGCACCGTCACGCCGATAAACAGCGAAGCCGCCGTGGCAAACAGCAGATAGACAAGGCTGTGCTCCCCGTGCTGGGGCAGAGGGCTTCCGGAAAACTCCACGAAAAACAAAAACAAAAAGGTGAACACCGGATACAGTGCCGCGCAAGCGATTGAGGCCAGGGAGACGATCCTCTTTGCGGCAAACACGATGGCAAAGGTCAGCAGCACCAACAGGAACACACGCCAATCCGTCAGGGCGATCATGGCCGCAGAGGTGACCACGCCCTTTCCTCCCCGAAATCCATAATACACCGGAAAGATATGCCCCAGCACGCAGGACACCCCCGCGACATACCGGGCAACATCGTACAGTTCATTGACCGGCTCCCCGCTTAAGCCTGCAAACAGAGACACAAAACCCTGGGACAGCAGCAGCGCCGCCACGCATTTCAAGAAATCCCCCACAAACGTCAAAACAGCGGGCAGCTTGCCTACGCTGCGCAGCACGTTTGTCATACCCGCATTGCCGCTGCCGTACTTTCGGATGTCCTCCTTATCTTTAAAGAACCAGGTAAGTATGATGGAACAGTTGATGCTTCCCAGCAAATAACCCGCCAACGCCGTCAGCGCCAATGCCAAAACCTCGTATGCCATGTGCCAATCCTACCGCCTTCCATAACGTATTTAATCAGTCCTTCTCTCCCCGCTCTCGAATCACCATGCGGATGGGGGTGCCTTCCCAGCCAAAGGTTTCACGAATCCGATTCTCCAGATACCGCTGGTAGGAGAAGTGAAACAGCTCATGATCGTTGCAGAAGCAGATAAACGTGGGGGGCTTTGTGGAAGCCTGGGTCATATAGTAGATCTTCAGCCGCTTGCCCTTGTCCGTGGGCGGCTGCACCCGGGCCGTAGCCTGGGCCAGGATGTCGTTTAAGGTGCCGGTGGTCACGCGCATGGCGTTGGAGGAGGCCACCAGTTTGATCATCTCAAACATACGGTCCAGCCGCTGGCCGGTCTTTGCAGAGATGAACAGGATGGGCGCGTAGGACATGAAGGAGAAATCCTTCTCCAGCTGCGCCCGCATCTCCTGCATGGTCCTGTCGTCCTTTTCCACAGCGTCCCACTTGTTGACGCAGATGATGCAGCCCTTGCCCGCCTCATGGGCGATACCCGCAACCTTGGAGTCCTGCTCGGTGAAGCCCACCTCCCCATCTATGAGGATCAAGCACACATCCGCCCGCTCCACAGCCATCTCGGCCCGCAGATTGCTGTAATGCTCAATGGCATCCTCCACCTTGCTCTTGCGGCGCAGACCGGCCGTGTCGATAAAGGTGAAGGTGCCGAATTTGTTCTCAATGGTGGTGTCCACCGCGTCCCGGGTGGTGCCGGCAATATCGGACACAATGCAGCGGTTTTCCCCGCTGACCTTGTTCACCAAGGAGGATTTGCCCACATTGGGCTTGCCAATAACGGCCACCTTGATGATCTCGCCTTCCTCTTCCTCCTCCACATCATCGAGGAGTACGTCGCAGACCCGGTCCAGCAGGTCGCCGGTGCCGTGTCCATGCACCGAGGACACCATCACCGGGTCGCCCAGGCCCAGGTTGTAGAATTCATAGAACTCAGCGGGGGGCTCGCCGACGGTGTCGCACTTGTTGACGCACAGCACCACCGGGACCCCGCTTTTCAGCAGGATATTGGCCACATCCGCGTCAGTGGCAGTAACTCCGGTGCGGATGTCCGTCACCAGGATGATGGCACTGGCAGAGTCTATGGCGATCTGCGCCTGCTCACGCATCTGGGTGAGGATCACATCCTTGCTGGCAGGCTCGATGCCCCCAGTGTCCACCAGGGAGAACTTTCTGCCGCACCACTCCGCGTCCCCAAAGATCCGGTCCCTGGTAACGCCGGGAGTGTCCTCCACAATGGAGAGCCGCTGCCCCACAATCTTATTGAACAGCGTGGACTTGCCCACGTTGGGCCGTCCCACAATCGCTACGATGGGTTTTGCCATATTCCCGTCCATCCTTTCTACTATGGAAACAGGGGTGCCCCCCTGCGTTGTTTGAACATCCTCAGCGATGCTCCCAGGCCCCTTCATAGGGATTGAAGCCCGGCGCTTCCGGCGAGGGCAGGCCAGCAACAGCGCAAACCAGCGCCTCCCCTGTGGAGCCCACCCGCACTGCGGGGACCCCCAGCTGCTGAGAGAGCTGCTCCACGGTCATGTCGTCCAGGAACACATCCTCCCCGGCTTTGAGCATATTGGTGGCCAACAGCACCTGATCCCCCAGCTCCCGGCCCTTGAGGTTCTTCAAAACATCCTGGCCCGTAAGCAGCCCGGTAACGTTCACAGTACCGCCAAAAAAGTCGTTTTTCACAGGCACCAGGTCAATAGTAATATTATGGCATTTCTGCCGCAATCCGTCAAGGAGCTGATTGAGGAAAGCATACCCGCACTCCCCGGTGGGAATGGTCACCTTCCGAGGGACGTCCGGCAGCTCCAGCTCCTCCAAGGCCCAATCAAACTCGTCCTGGAGGTTCCGCAGCATCCCCACGCCGTTTTCAATCTGAGGGAAATCCTCATAGAACTCCAGGGGCGGGATGGGGCGCTGGGCCAGCAGGTACAGCTCGTCCGAGCCGTACACCACACGGCTGCCCCGCTCTTTCTTCCACCGGTCCCCCCAACGCTCCAAAATGTCCAGGGCCTCTCCGGCGGTCTGCCGGTTAAAGGGGGTCAGCGGGTACAGGCCCTCTCGATAGCGGGTCAGCCCCACCGGAACGCACGCCACGCTTAAAAGGCCCTCTCCCAAGGACCAGAACTCCTCCAGGGTATGCTCCAAAGCAGGGCCGTCATTGACCCCGGGGCAGAGGACGATCTGGCAGTTGAGCTTGACGCCGCCCCGGGCCAACCGGTACAGGTGCCGCAGGGAATCCCCGGCAAAGCGGTTGTGCATCATCCTGCACCGAAGCTCCGGGTCCATGGTGTGGACCGACACATTGATGGGGCTGATGTGCATTTGCAGGATGCGGTCAACCTCCCGGTCGTCAATGTTCGTCAGGGTGATGTAGTTGCCGAACAGAAAGGACAGGCGGTCATCGTCATCCTTAAAATACAGCGTCTGCCGCATTCCCGGGGGAAGCTGATCGATAAAGCAAAAAATGCACCGGTTGCGGCAGGAACGCTGCTCGTCCATGAGGTATGTGGAAAATTCCAGCCCGATCTCTGCGTACTGGGGCTTTACCAGCTCCACCTCATAGCCCTCGCCTGCTCGGGTCAAGGACAGCCGCAGCTCCCGCTCCGTTTCAAAAAAGCGATAATCCAGCACGTCCGCAATCTCGTGGCCGTTGATGGACACCAGCGCATCCCCGGGCCGAATGCCTGCCCGCTGGGCGCGGCTTTTTTCTGCCACACCGTCAATCGTTACCGCCATGTTACCGAACCTCCCTTTTCGCCAAGTTTCCGCAAAACCTATCTGCAAAAATAAAGAAGGGAGCGCATGACCAGCGTTCCCTTCTCAGCATACCAACAAATTTAAGCGTCCTTCTTCACCACAGCACGGCCGTTGTAGTAGCCGCAATTGCCGCAAACTCTGTGAGGTGCCTTATACTCGCCGCACTGGGGGCATCTCATAAGGGCGGGAGCCTGGAGCTTCCACACATTGGAACGCCGCTTATTCTGCCGAGCGCTGGATACTTTTCTCTTGGGTACTGCCATTTGGGGTACACCTCCTTCATCTCTGGGGGATGATATTCCTGCTGCAAGGCCTGCGATTGCAAACCCCGCAGTTCAGTTTTCACATAACTTGTCCGGCACAAGCTTTTGCCGCCTTACAGCAGCTCCTTCAAAATGGCCAATCTGGGGTCTACCGTATCCTGCCGGCAGCCGCAATCCCCTTGATTCAGGTTTTTGCCGCAGCTGGGACACAGTCCCTTACAGTCCGGGGAACAGAGAAATTTGCTGGGCACATCCAACAGTAAATCCTCTGTGAGCAGCTCGTCCAGGTCCAGCTTATCATCCGGCGCCAGAACAAACTCCCCATCGTTATCCTCTTCATCGCTGAGCTCCCGCACCACCGTATGGAACAGGTTCAGCTTGTACTCTTGGGTGGTCAGCTCAAAGCAGCGGTCGCAGGGCATCGTCATGGTATAGACTGCCCAGCCGCTCAGCTCCACCGACGCGGGCGAGCCCTTCAGCTCTGCATGAACCTTTACCGGCGCACAAAACGGCTTGACACCGCCCAATTCCATTTCGGAAAGATTCATCTCCCACTCCAGCGTTTCGCTGGCGCCAAGAAAATATTTGCGAAGATCCATGGTCATAACTTCACCTTCATGCCGTACTGATATATTATAATAAAGGCTGTTTCCGTTGTCAAGCTCTTTTTGCTCTCTGCGGGCACAAAAGAAGGCTGTTGCGCCTTTTGCAACAGCCCCCTCGTTCTCAAAAAAGCCCAGGCTTATTTCGCCACGCAATCCCGCACGCTCTCGGGGATTTCCTCGTCAGCGGCAGAGATGGAAAGCACAAAGTTTGCCTTGGACTCCTCGGAGAGGTGCTTGAGCTCCTCTACCAAGGGAGCCAGCACCTCGGCGCCGGTGCCGGTGATCTTCAGGGTGGAATCCACCAGGATATCGGTGACGTCATAGTTGCCCGCGCAGATGCCTGCCAAGAAGCCATACAAGCCCTTGCCGCCCTGCACATCATAGGCGTCAATGTCGATCAAACGGGCATTGTGGGAAATATCATAGGTAAGCTTCAGACCCTTCTCAATCACCACCACATTGCCGTTGGACTTCTCCAAAGCAGCGTTGGCCATGTCGATGAGCTTCTTGGTCTTGCCGGAACCTTTCTTGCCAGTCAAAAGAGTAATCATTCTACAACTCTCCTTTATTTTTTTATGATACCGCCCCAAAAGAGCGGGGGGATGCAGGTGGGTTTCCTCAGCGGGTGAGACGCTTCTCCAGCTCCGCCTTGGTCTCCTCATAGCCGGGCTTGCCCAGCAGGGCAAACATATTCTTCTTATAGCTCTCCACACCGGGCTGGTCAAAGGGATTGACGCCCAGCAGATAGCCGGAAATCGCGCAGGCCTTCTCAAAGAAATAAATGAGCTGGCCCAGGGTGTCCTCAGAAAAATCGCTGGCGTGAATGACCACATTGGGCACGCCGCCATCGTTGTGAGCCAACACAGTGCCCTCAAAAGCTTTCTCATTGATGAAAGCCATGGTGCGGCCCTCCAGGTAGTTCAGGCCGTCCACATCGGTGGGGTCCTTGCCCAGGGCGATCTGGTGCTTCGGCTCGTCAATGAGCACCACCGTCTCAAACAGGGTGCGGCGGCCGTCCTGAATATACTGGCCCAGAGAGTGCAGGTCCGTGGAGAACACCACGGACGCCGGGAACAGGCCCTTGTTGTCCTTGCCCTCGCTCTCGCCGTAGAGCTGCTTCCACCACTCGTTCATCATGGCGTAGCAGGGCTCATAGCTGACCATGACCTCGGTGCACTTGCCCTTATTGTAAAGAATGTTGCGGATTGCCGCATACTTGTAGCAGTCGTTGTTGTCCAGGGAGGGGTCGTTGTACTTCTCCATGGCCTTGGCAGCGCCAGCCATCAGCGCGTCGATATCGGCCCCGGCCACGGCAATGGGCAGCAAGCCCACAGCGGTGAGCACAGAGTAGCGGCCGCCCACATCGTCGGGCACCACAAAGGTCTCATAGCCCTCCTCGTCGGCCAGGTGCTTCAACGTGCCCCGGGCCTTATCGGTGGTGCAGAAGATGCGCTCCCGAGCGCCTTCCTTGCCGTACTTCTTCTCCAAAAGCTCCCGGAACACCCGGAAGGCAATGGCCGGCTCCGTGGTGGTGCCGGACTTGGAGATCATGTTGATGGAGACGTCCTTCCCCTCGCAGATGGAGACCAGCTCTGCCAAAGCGGTGGAGCTGATGCTGTTGCCCGCAAAATAGATGGCGGGAGTATCCTTGCGCAGGTCGTTGTACTTTTCGGACTTCAAAAACTCAATGGCGGCACGGGCGCCCAGATAGGACCCGCCGATGCCGATGACCACAAACACGTCGGAATTGCCCTGGATCTTCTTGGCAGCCGCCTTGATGCGGGCAAATTCCTCCTTATCATACTGCGTGGGCAAATCCACCCAGCCCAAAAAATCATTGCCCATACCCGTCTTGGCCATGAGCTGCTCATGAGCGGTTTTCACCTGGGGCGCAATGGCCTCATACTCATGCTGAGAAACAAAACCATTCAAATAGCCGGCTTCCAATTTCAGCGGCATGCAAAAAACCTCCTTGGTTTTATCGTGATCCCCGATATCGGGATATTGCCCGGCCTCCCGCCGTGGAAGGAAGGGCGTTCTTCTTTGTGCTTCTATTCTACAATAAGTTGAGGGGTTTTGCAAGTTTATACCGCACTATTTCCAGAAAAGTTAAAAAATTGTCCCGTCACAGGGTGAACAGCCCTTGCAGCAGCCAGCTCAAAGCCGAAAAAAACGTGATGGCTTCCACATCCTTTTCCGCGGTGAGCTCCACCTGCGCCAGGAGCTCGCCGCCCAGTCTGTAAGCCACTTGGCCGATCACGTCCCCCTGCTTCACCGGGGCCTCCAGCTCCCGATACGTCACCTGCTGCTCCACCTCTCCGGCGCTGCCCGCCTGAAGCAGCAGCTTGGGGACCTCCCCCATGACGGGATTGACAAACTCCTCCATACCCTTCCGAACAGGGACCGGCTCCAAGGCGGGGGATTCCGGCTGCACGCTTTGCCAACCGGCAAAGCCGTAATCCAGCAGGGCCGCGGCGTCCTGGAAGCGGTGGTCGGTGGAGTCCGCCCCCAGCACCACAGCGATGAGATCCAGGCCGTCCCGCTGGGCCGTGGCTGTGATGCAGCTCCCCGCGTCCCCAGTGGTGCCCGTCTTTAAGCCGGTGATCCCAGGATAGGAGCGGATCAGCTTGTTGGTGTTCACCAACTGGGTCTCCCCTCCCCGGACGGTATCCATCCAGGTGAGGGTGTAATCGTAGACCTTTTCGTGGGCAATCAGTTCCCGGCTCATCAGGGCCACGTCATGGGCGCTGGTCAGGTGACCCTCTTCGTCCAGGCCGTTGCAGTTTTTGAAGGCAGTGTCCTCCATCCCCAGCTCCCGGGCCTTGTCGTTCATGGCCGCCACAAAGGCGTCCTCGCTGCCGGAGACCGCTTCTGCCAACACCACAGCGGCATCGTTGGCGCTCATGATCACCGTGGCTTTCAGCAGGTCGTCCACGGTCATCTGCTCCCCCTCCTCCAGCCAGATGTCCGAGCCGCCCATGGACGCGGCGTGGGCGGACGCAGTCAGCGTCTGGTCCAGGGAGAGCCGGCCATCGTCTATGGCCTCGAACACCAGGCACAGGGTCATCACCTTGGTAATGGAGGCGCAGGGCCTTTGTTCATGGGAGTTTTTCTCAAACAGCACCGTACCCGTGGCAGAATCCATCAGCACAGCCGCAGGAGCGGTGACCTCCAGCCCCTCTGCCCGAACAGGCTGGATTGGCAGTATCATCGCGGCACAGGTCAGCGCCGCAAGTAGTCCAAGCCGGAATTTTTTCATGGGGATGCTCCTTTCTCTGGTTAGGAAAAGGATATGCGTTCCCAAAGAAAAACAGAAGCATGACGCACAAAAGCTCCGCCGGATTTTCCACCGGCAGAGCTTTTTCTGTTGAAACTCAATTTTTCTTGATCCGCAAATAGGCGCCTTCCTCCACCTGGGCGTCCGTCTCCCAGAACACGGTCATCTCCGCGTGAGGGGCGACGTCGATGGGTTCCCGGTCCTGGTTGCAGATCCGGTCCAAGACGGCGGTAAAGGAGGGCTTCCCCGGCTGGAGGACATCCACCTCCTGCCCACGGAAAAACCGGTTCCGCTGGGTCAGCTGCAGCAGGTCCCCCTGCCGTCCTTGGCAGATGGCGACCAGCTCATACCCCCGGGCATAGTGGCTGCGGTCCAGGGTCTGGCCGGGCTCGCCCCCAAAGTAAAACCCGTGGGAATAGGGCCGATGGCTGATTTTCTCCGTCTCCAAAAGGATCTCCCTCGGCAAAGGCTCACCGGGATGCTCCCACACAAAGTCGATGGCCCGCCGGTAAGCCGCCGTGACACAGGCCACATAGTAGGCGGACTTGGCACGGCCCTCGATCTTCAAGCTGGACACACCGGCCTCCATCATCTGGGGCAGACAGTCGATCATCCGCAGGTCGTTGGAATTGAACAGGTAAGCGCCCTTCTCCTCCTGGACCAGGGTGAATTCCTCCCCGGGACGCTGGGCCTCGGTGATGTGGTACTCCCAGCGGCAGGGCTGGGCGCATTGACCCCGGTTGGCATCCCGGCCGGTCATATAGTTGCTCATGACGCACCGCCCGGAAAAGGACATACACATGGCCCCGTGGACAAAGGCTTCCAGCTCCAAAGCGGGGTCGGTGTTGTCCCGGATGCCCTGGATCTCAGAGAGGGGCACCTCCCGGGCCAGGACCACCCGTTTGGCGCCCAGCTCCCAACAGACCTGGGCGGCAGCGTAATTGACAATTCCCGTCTGGGTGGAGATATGGCGCTCCACTTGGGGAGCCGCCTTCTTCGCCAGGGCCAGCACTCCCAGGTCGGAGATGATAAAGGCGTCCACTCCCAGATCCTGGCAGGCAGAGAGAAAGGCGGGCATCTCTGCAAACTCGTCGTTTCTGGGCAGGGTGTTGCAGGTGACGTAGACCCTTACCCCATGGGCATGGCAATAGGCCACGGCATCTGCCAGCTCCTCCATGGAGAAGTTGGCCGGTGCAGAACGCATCCCAAAGCTCTTCCCTGCCAAGTACACTGCGTCCGCTCCATAGCGCACTGCGGCCTCCAACCGCTCACGATCCCCGGCCGGGGAGAGCAGCTCCGGCTTTTGACGTTTCATAATCATCACTCCGTCAGTCCGGCCAACTGCCGGTTGTAGTTGTGCTCATCCTCATTGGTGGCATAATAGGCCGTGCCGTCTGCTGCATGGCAGAAGTACAGGTAATAGGGAGCATCGCCCTCTGTGCTGGGATGCACCGCCGCCTCAATGGCGTCCAAGCCGGGATTGCAGATGGCTCCGGCGGGCAGGCCCTGCACCTGGTAGGTGTCGTAATTGCCGTGAGGTCTGGCGCCGTCAGCAGGGACGTCCTTGGCTGTTTTATACGGATAGAACATGGTGGAGTCACACTGCAGGCTGTAAATGCCATAGTCTGCGCCATAGGCCAGACGGTTGTGCAGAACCGCCGAAACGTCCTCCATATCTTGGGAGTTGGCCGCCTCACGCTGAATGATGGAGGCAAAGATCACGACCTCATCCATGGTCATGCCGGAATTGGCGATGTCCTCCTCCAGGTCCGCCGTGCGGGTCTGGAAGTTGTAAAGCATCTTGCTCACCACCGAATCGATCTCCTCGCCCTTGTAGAACTGGTAGGTATCCGGGAACAAATAGCCCTCCAGCTTAAAATACTTCTCATTGGCATTGGAGATCTCTCCGATCATGGTATACTCGTCAAAGTCGGAGGTGTTGATCGCCGCCAGGAACTCCTCGCCGGAGCAGACCTCGTTCTCCTCCAAGAGAGCCGCGGCCTCCAGGGCGGTAACGCCCTCCGGGAAGGTGACCGACACCACCTCATCGCTTTCGCTGCCCCCTTGCAGCGTGCTGATGATATCCTGATAGTCCATATTGGTCTCCAGCTGATAGGTGCCGGGCTCGAAGTACTGCATCTCATCCTCGTCCACGGTGATGGAGCAATAGAGATTAAAGAACTTCGGCTCCTTAATGGCCCCCGCCTCCTGGAGGATCTTCGTCAGATCCTCCAGCGTCACATTCTCAGGGATTGTGACACTGGTGGAGCCTGCGGCGCGGTTCACCGCAAAGAAATCATTGGAGCCGCGAATCAAATAGCTGGCCAAAGTAAAGGACACCAGCAGCACCATGCACAGCCAAACCAGCTTGAAGATCCAGCGGTTTTTCCGAGCCTTCAGCCGGTTCCGCTTTTTGTGGGCCCTCTTCTCTGCGCGGCGCTCCTTCTCCGTCATATACGCCTTGTTCACGGAGTACTCCGGCCGGGGCGCCTGGTTCCGGCGGTCCGGCATATCGATGCTGCCAGTGGCCAAATCCCGCTGGTCAATATTCAGCTTAAAGTTCCCGGTGGGGCGGTTCCCACCGTTTGGATTCTGTCCTTGGTTCATACGCAGTCTTCCTTTCCTGGGCCAGGGGCCGCAGCCGCCTTCGCCCCCGCTTCTGTCACAAGCCGTCCCACCCGCCGGTCCAAGGGCTGCCGGGGCAGCCGGGGAAGCAGCAGCTCCCCATAGCACAGCCCCACAGCCTCCACGGCATGGGCCGCCAAAAAGCGGTCATAATATCCTTTTCCATAGCCTAGCCGGTAACCGGCCCGGTCAAAGGCCAGGCCCGGCACCAAGCAAAGGGCGCCGCCCGGCTCCTCCAAAGGGGGACAAACCGAGGGGTCCGGCTCCCAGATTCCAAATCTGCCCTTTTTAAGCTCCTCTCGGGAGCGCACCCGGTAAAAGGCCATGCGGCCCTCCCCGTCCAAGCAACGAGGGGCAAACACGGCTTTCCCCTGGCACAGAGCCTTCTCCAGCAGGCCCCAGGTATCCACCTCGCTGCCAGCGCTCAGGTAGAGCAGCAGCCTATCCGCTTGCAGGTACTCCGGCAGAGCCAGTACCTGCTTCTCGATGGCCCGGCTTTTTGCCCCCCGGTCTGCCAAAGCGTTCCGCCGGGCGGCAAGCTCCTTGCGCAGAGCCGCCTTCAGCTCTCCCATTGAATGGAAGCGCGGAGCTCCACAGCCTTCTCCGGGGAGACCAGGGCCTCCACCAGGGCCAGGCCAAACTGGGTGGCCACACCCATGCCCCGTCCGGTGAGGAACTGTCCGTCACGGCAGACGTATGCTTCGCTGAGCAGGGCGCCTCCCTCGGTCAGGTCCTTCTGGAAATTGGGGAATGCCGTGGCGTTCCTGCCCTTCAGCAATCCCTTGTGGGCCAGAATGGAGGGCGCCGCGCAGATGGCGGACACCAGCTTGCCCTCCCTCACACAGGCGTCAATGCAGTCCTGCACCGCCGGGGAAGCCTCCAAATTGTGGGTGCCGGGCAGCCCGCCGGGAAGCATCATGGCCTCCACCTGGGAGACATCCACTTCCTCCGCAGCCAGGTCGGCCTTCACGGTGATCCCATGGGACCCGGTGACCTCCATGCCGGTGACCCCGGCAGTCTTTACCGTCAGACCTGCCCGGCGCATGAGGTCCACAGGCGTCAGAGCTTCCACTTCCTCAAAGCCGTCCGCTAAAAACACTACAACCATCTTACACTACCATCCTTTCCAAAGCCGTTTACAAAACCGCTTTTCCGGCCTTTTCTCACAGGTTTACCGTCTCTGCCACTGCTGCCAGCACCGCACTGTGGATCTCCTCCACCGGCAGGGGCTCGCCCCCCTTTGCACAGGGGATCACCCGCCAGCCCAGAAGCTCCACGGCAAACCGGGCGCACTCCTCGCAGGAACGCAAAAACTCCAGGTGGCTCTCATGGATATCCTTCTTCCCATCGTCCCCATGGTACCGCTGGAGCAGCAGCTTTTGAGAGACCTCGATGGGCATATCCAGATAGATCACCAGATCCGGCCGGGGAATCCCCAGCTTGCCATACTCAAACTCCTCCACCCAGTGCAGATAGGACGCCCACTCCTGACGGGGGAGCTTTCCCATCTGGTACACCATATTGGAGGTGGCGTACCGGTCGCAGAGAATCAGGGAGCCGCGGCGATAGTCCGTTCCCCAGTCCCGCCGGAACCCGGCGTACCGGTCCACTGCATAAAAGGCGCTGGCTGCGTAGGCGTTCACATCCCCTGGATTGGAACCAAAGTCGCCGTTTAAGTACATTTTCACCAGGGCCGAAGAAGGAGAAGCATAATCGGGAAAGGTCACTTGGCGCAAAGGCGTTCCTCGCTCCTTCAGCGCCTGACAAAGCAGCCCCGCTTGGGTACCCTTGCCGCTGCCGTCCAAACCCTCCAACACGATCAAACTCATGTGTTCCACTCCTTTTTTCGTGAAAATGACGCGCCCCATCCTTTAGTATGGGTACGCTGCAAGAAAAACTTACAGCTTTTGAAAGGTTTCCCGAACCTCACTCGCTTTTCCGCAGGACATCTTGCCCTCGGGGCAGGCTCCCCGCAAGCAGGGCGGACCTGCCTTTTCAAAAAGATGGGGCGCCACTACCTTCACCTCTTTGAGCATCTGGGTGGCCAGCTCACGGATCTCCCACTGGGCGCGGTTGCAGCAGCGGTGGGAAAAGAAATTCAGCAGGGACCGGGCGTTCATGGTCAGGATCATCTTGGTGGCACAGGCGTTGGGCAGCACAAAACGGGCGTCCTCGATGGCCTGCTTCTCCGCCTTCCGCTGGGCCGATTTCTCCGGTTCCCCGGCAGCCAGCAGCTCTGCTTTGTGCTTTTCCTCAAGCAGCTGGGTCAGCCGCTCATAGTGGCGCTGGTCCTCCTCCATGGCCCGGAGGAACTCCTCCTTGGCCTCGGGGATCTGCTCGATCTCCGGCGGCACCACAAACTGGAACCCATCCTCCTTCACATAGCGCTGGCTCTGCACGCTGAAGGACGCGATGCGATGCCGGGTGATCTGGGCCAACAGCGACCGGGACACCCCCTGAATTCCAAAGGTAAAGCTTGCATGTTCAATGGGGCTTTCGTGGCCGATGGATTGCAGCATCTCCAAAAAGGAGGCTGTTTTCTCCTCGGTCAGCCCCTCATATACGGTATCGATATCCGCTGCGGCATAGCACAGCTTGGCAGCACCTGCTACAGTTTTCTCCGCATCCGGCGTATAGGCCAGAAGTTTTACCTGCATCTGTGTGCTCCTCCTTTCCTTATCCCATCATAATTCCATTTATTATAGCAAATTCCCTCTTTGTTCACAAGGGGAAACCTGCGGGAGCTATTTTTCCGGCTCCTCCTGCTGCCACAGCTCGCCCTCCTGTTCCAGGGCCTCGCTCCAATAGGCGGCAAAGCCATCCAGCAGCTGCTCTTGGCTCAGCCCGCCATTCAGGTAGGCCCGCAGGTCCTCGTCCGCCCTCTGGCGCCAGCCGTCCATGGCCTGATACATCACCGGCTCCTGGGCGTAATAGTACCAATCCGCCCGGCGGACCATCAAGAGGTTCACCGCCAAGGGGGACGCCTCCAAAGCGGGCTCCAAAGCGGCGGCCACTGTGTGGATGGGCACGGTGCCGCAAACAGCGGACAGATGCGTATTGTTGTCACGATTGGACAGGTATGTCAAAAAATGCACGGCATTGCCTTGGTTCTCGCTGGAGGCAGCCACGCCAAAGCCGGTGTATTCCAGCCCAATGACGGCCTGTCCGGCAATCCCCCGCGGATAGGCTGCCACATTCCAGGCGTCCTCATCCATCGCAGAGGCAATCTGGCCCATGCGGTCCTGACCAGCCAGCAGCGCAATGGCCTTTCCTTCGATGAAGGCCTCCACCGCCCGGTCCTCCGTCCAGTCCAGGGACTCCCGCGGCACTGCGCCTTCCATCAGCTCCTGCAGTTGATCCGCAGCAGCCTTGGCCTGGTCCAGGGTGAACACCGTCGCGTGGTCCTCCACCTTAGAGAGATAGGCTGCGGCCGGGTCAGAGATCCTGCCCAGCACCACCGCGCTCCACAGCATGGAATCAAACAGATCCACCAGGCGCTCTTTGCCGCCGAACACCAGGCCGGCAGCGCCTTTTTCCGCCAATTTCTCCGCCGCGTCCGGGAAGTCCTCCCAAATCCGGCAGTAGACCAGGCCCTTTTCCAGGCCTTCGTTGTAGGCATCAAACCAATCGCTGCGGTAATAGACCAAATCTTGATTCAGCGTGGCGGGCATCAGATAATCCCACTGGGCTCCCATGGCGTCTAAAACCTGCTTGGCCGGGGCCGTCAGGCCGGAGCGTTCCTCCCAAAGGGCCAGATAGCCGGTCATATCCAGCAGCAAGCCCTGCTCCACAGACTCCGGCAGTTGGTCCTGAGAGAGCTCCACCAGGTCAGCGCTGCCCTTTTCCAAAAGAGCCTGCGCCTCCTCCCCGCTGTCCACGGTGACAATGCGAATTTCCGTCTCGGGGAAATCCGCCATATATTTTTCAGCGATCTCAGTGAGCCCTTGGGTGCGCTCCTGGCTGTATGCAATCTCTGCGATTACCAGCTCTGTGGGGGAACCGTCGTTTTCCAGCACCAGCTGGTTGGGGTCTTCCACCTGGGAGGAAACTTCCTCCTGGGAGGTACAGGCAGAGAGCATCCCCGCCGTCAACAGCGCTGCCAACAGCAGGGCGGCTGCTTTTTTCAATCTATGCACAAGGCCTCGCCTTCCTTTCGCAATGGAATGGCCCGGAGCATACTCCGGCCGTGCCCCTATTATAGCCTTAGAAACGCCAAAACACAAGAAAAAACGACATAAGGAAAACGGCCCCCGCCGGGAGCCGTCCTCCTTTATCCCAAATTGGGACTGAGCTTCACTTGCCGTTACACCTTTTTGATGTAGTCCGCTTTGCGCTCTTTGGGCTGGGGCAGCGGTCCGGCAGCATAGCCCAGCGCCAAAGAGCCAACCCCTCGCAGCTCCTCGGGCAGTCCCCACTCCCGCAAGAGCACCTTGCCCTCGGGCAGCTGGAACATCTCCCGCTCGCCGTGAATCCAGCAGGAGGCCAGCCCAATGGCATGGGCAGCGTCCATCATGGTACACAGCACGCAGGCGCCGTCCTCCACGCAGGTGCCCCGCTGGGGATCTGCCAGCACCAGCAGGATGGTGGGCGCACCGTAATAGGGGTCATTCTCGCCGCCCCGGGCCTGCTTGTTCAATTCCATCACAGCCTGACGGTATTTTGGGCTTTGCACCGCCACAATCACCGGGGACTGCTTTCCCTGTCCTGTGGGGGCATAGGTGCCGGCTTTTGTCACGGCATCCAGCTCCTCCTCCGTGATCTGCTCGGGCTTATAGGAGCGCACACTGCGCCGGGTCATCAACAGCTCCAGCATCTCGTTCTCCATAAAGGCATTCTCCTTTCCAGTGCTTGTTTTCAATCCTGTTAAAAAAGCGATTTTGCCGCAGAATACAGCCGTTTCAGCAGCTGTGCCGTTCCCACATTGTAGCCGCTGCAGTTGTAAAGGTTACTCCCTTTTCGGTCAACCAACAGCACCAGGGGGAGCCTGCCGGGCTCCTGATAGACCCGCCGGGCCAGACCGGAAATTTCTCCGGCCAGATCTGCCCGGTACAGCCTGACCTGGGGCAGCGCTTCCAGGGCAAGTCCCAGGGTGCGGTCCTTCTGGGCGGGATCTGCCATGGCGAAGCACAGGGGCACCTCCTGAAACGCAGCAGCGTCCTCCCGAAGCTCGTTGAGCAGGTGTTCCGTGGGCTCACGATTGGGCTCCAAAAAGCAGAGTACCGTCAAAGGCTCCTGCTCCAACAGCTGGGAACCGGACAGCTTCTCTCCCCGGGAATCCTCTAGGGTAAACTCCGGCAGCGGGCAGCTGGTCAGCAGGTCCTGGGGCGCGCCCTCCAAGAAGGACAGCTCCCTCCTTTGGGGCCCACTCTTTTCCAGGGAGAACTCCTCCCACTTGCACAACTGACTGCCGCTGGGCAGCCTGGTGACCGTCCACAGGCGGTACTGACCGGGCGCCAAAAGCAGCTCTAGGGCTTCGCGGTTCTTTACGGCTGCTGTTTCCAAGGGCTGGAACCCCTCAGGGCCTAGGCGGGAAAGGGTGTAATCCCGGCCGGAGACAGCCTCCTGGCCCTGGGGCGCTGAGAGCGCCAACCGGGCGGCAGGCTCCTCGCCCCACAAGGGACGAAACTTTTCATCCTGCCAGAACCAGGGTTGTCCGTCCACCAGCTTGGCGGGAATGCCCAAAGCCCGGCAGGCAGCGCAGAACAGCAGGGTCTGGCCCTGCTTGGTGGCTGCTCCTACCCGAAGCATCCCCTCCGGGGTGCCCCACAGGTCGCCGTAGCATTCCGAATCCAGGGGCGCGGAGCACTCCACCCATTCCCACAGCAGACGGGGATCTTTTCGGGCGGTCTGCTGCTCCTCCTGAGAAAAGCTCTCTGCCAAAAGCTGGTGCCAGGGCGTGAGCACTTCCAGTCCCACCCGGGGAGAGAACAAGCCCTCTTGGAACGCCTGGGAGGGCAGGGAGCTCTCCCAGGCAAATACGGCGGCCCCGTCTTCCAGCAGCTCCTGGGGGAGCAGCCTGTCACGATCCTTCTCCGTGAGGGAATTCCAAAGCCTTCCCAAGCTTCCCGTGGGAGCCTGGGGCTTTTCGGAGGAAAGCGCCTCTGCCTTGGCATGGCGCAGCTGTTCGCCCGTCTCAAGCCAGCCTTGGCGGGCCGCTTCCATCTCCGGACTCAGGGGAGGAATGGTCAAGCCGGCGTCCGGGGGCGCGGCAAACTGCACCTCTCCCCCAGCGGGCAGGTTTTCTCCCAAGCGGACCTGGCACAGGACAGCTTCCGGCCCCAGGAGGATTTCCCCATACAGGCCGGGCTGCTTGGAATCCCACAGCGTACATAGAGCAGCGCCTTCTCCCACGCGGACGGTCAGTTTTCCCTGATTGTCCGTGGGGCGGCGAAGGATCTCCCGGGGAGCGGCCATGTTCATCACGGACAGAGAAATCCAGGCTCCGGGCAGGGGGTTCCCCTCCCGGTCCAGGGCCTCCACTGTGAGAAGCTTTGTCTTGGCATAGCGCTGGGTGATGTTTTCGCAGGCCACTCCCTGGCAGAGCTCCCAGTCCTCCGGGGCGCTTTCCGGGAACAGGAAGGCCGCTTCCTCCCGGCTGCCCTGAACGAACACCCTGGTATGGATCATCATGGCCCGGGCCGCAGCATGGGTAAACCAGCCCCGATCTAAAACAGGCTCCGGCTCACAGGCGCCCAAATAGTGCCAGCCCACCCCATCGAAGGCCTCCACCCAGGCGTGGTTGTCGTCGCAGTGGGACCACCAGGGCGCATAGATCTGCCTGGCGGCGATTCCCACACTGCGCAGCGCCGTCACCAGGAAGGTGGACTCCTCCCCGCAGCGCCCGTAACCCCGGCGGTACACCTCCAGCGCCGAGGACGTACACCCGTCCGTGGAGCGGTAGGTGGCCTCCTCGCAGCACCAGCGGTTGACCTCCAGGATAGCCTGGGGCAGCGTCATCCCCTGCACGCGGGGCGTCAGCTTTTGACAGAACAGCTCCCGGCAGTCCGAAAGCTCCTCCGTGTTAATCCTGGGATAGAGCACGTCTTTTAGGAACAGATGCTCCGGCAAAGCGGCGCACCAGGAAAACTCCTGCCGCAGCCGCAGCCCATGACGCACCGCGTTCAAAAAGAACTCCGGGCTGTAATCCCCCGCGTCGGTGATGGGCATGGTGGCATAGAGGAAGGACAGCAGCAGCCCCTCGTCCTCTTGGCACTGCTCCAGCACTTTCCGCACTTTCTCCCGCCGCGAGCCAAGCAGGGGCTCCCGCCTCCGGAACTGTGTGTGGGTGTAGTCTATAAGCTCCTTTGACCACTTCACGATTCCATCAGCTCCTTTCCGGCCGCGCGAATCCGCTGGGGATCTGTGCGCCACAGGGTGTACTCGTCAAAGCCCGGCAAGCCCATGCTCACCCCCGCCTTGCGGTAGGTCATGGCGCTTTGCAGCACGGTCTTCCCGCTCATGTGGAAGGCGTTGGCCTCCGGCAGCTCCTGCCGGATTTGGCGGATGACGCCAGCGTCCACTCCTGCTCCGATGAGCAGCTCCACCTCTCCCCGGCGCTGCCACAGCTCCTTGAGCAGGGGCAGGCCCTCCAGGCAGGTGTTCCCCTGGCCGGAGGTCAGCACGGTATCCACCCCCAGCTTCCGGCACTGCTCCCAGGCGAGCAGCGGATCTCTGCACATATCAAAGGCCCGGTGCAGGGTGAATCGCTTGCCCCGGCTGTGACACAGCTCCACCAAGGGAGCCAGATGCTCCAAATCCAAATCCCCGTCCTGGGTGAGGAAGCCCGAGACCACAGCATCGGCGCCGGCATCCAAAAGAGCGCCGGCGTCCTGCAGGAGCATCTTCTGCTCCTGGGGGGTGTAGAGGAAATCCCCAAACCGGGGCCGCAGCAGCCCATGGACGGGCAGCCCGGTCCCGCTCTTGACCGCTTTCACCAGGGAGGGCATGGGGGTGGTTCCCCCGATGATTAAATTAGCACATAATTCCAGCCGTGTGGCCCCACCCTCCTTGGCGGCCAGGGCCGAGTCCAAGCTGTCCACACAGGCTTCCAATACAAAGGGAACTGCCATAGCTTACTCCTTCAAGGTAACTTCCAAAACTGTATCCACCGGATCGGGCAGGACGGGGTCCTCGCCCAGGTCGGCGAACACAATGTCCGGGTAATTGCCGCTCATCCAGCTTCTGGAAAGCTGGATCTCAGCGCCGGTGGCCAAATAGCGCACCTTCTCCACCTGCTCCTCCTGGATGCCCTGCAGGGGCATGGGACCCACGGTGTTCTCGAACAGATGGTAATAGAGCTTGTTGCCCTTGCGGGTGATGCGGCCGCTGTCGGGCTTTTCCATACCGGATTTGCCGCAGCCGTAGATGCTCTGGGAATTCCCCTTCATCCAGGCGCCGATCTGCCCCAGGATCTCCAAAGACTGGGGCGGGATGTTGCCCCTGGCATCGGGACCCACGTTGAGCAGCAGATTGCCGCCCTTGGACACGCACTCCACCAGCTTTTTGATGAGCATGGAGGAGGGCTTGAAGAACCTGTCGTTCTGGCAATAGCCCCAATGGTTGTTCATGGTGATGCAGGCCTCCCAGATCAGGTCGTTGCCCTCCTTGTCCTGGATGCCGTTGGGGGGGATGATCTGCTCGGGGCTGACAAAGTCGCCGTGATAGGGGGTGGGATCGCACTCCCACATGGAGCCAAAGCCCTCGCCGCTGACCTCCAAGCGGTTGTCGATGATGACGCCCGGCTGAAGCTCTCGGACCATATTCACCAGCTCGGTGGCCTTCCAGGTCTCGCCCCGCATGACATAGTTTTCGTTTTCGTAGGAGAAATCGAACCACAGGATATCCAATTTGCCATAGTTGGTGCAGATCTCCCGCACCTGGTTGTGGAGGTATTCCACATAGCGGGAGAAATCCCGGCCCTCATTGCCGTAAGCGGGATTGTTGCGCATGGGGTGGTGCTGATCCCCAAAGTGGGGGTAATCCGGATGGTACCAATCCAGCAGGGTGAAATAGAGGCCGACCTTCAGCCCCTCACCCCGAACGGCTTCCACAAACTCCTTCACAATATCCCTGCCAAAGGGCGTATTGGTGGATTTGAAATCCGTGTACTTGCTGTCGAACAGGCAGAAGCCGTCATGGTGCTTCGCGGTGAGCACCACATACTTCATGCCGGCCTCCTTGGCCGCTCTTGCCCAAGCCTTGGGGTCAAAGTCCACAGGATTGAACTCCTCAAAGAAGGGCATATACTCCTCCTTGGGCATCTCCTCCACACTGCGGACCCACTCGCCCCGGGCCGGGATGGCGTAAAGCCCCCAATGGATGAACATACCAAAACGGGCATCGGTGTACCAGGCCATGCGGCGCTGATACTCCTCTCTGTTAAACTGGTACATGGCAAAATGCTCCTCTCGCCGCGGCACAAGACCGCCGATTTTTTACAGGACTACTATAGCACAGAGGCCGGGGGTTTGCAAAGTGGAAACGAAAAAAATTCCCACGGCACGCTCCCCACAAGGCTCTCCGGGGCCCCTTGAAAAAGACGCGCCTTGCACCGGAGGGAAAAATCCGGTATACTGAAGCCATCGGGTCCATAAAAGGAGGCTTTGCAAGCTTATGACGAAAAAACTGTGGGATCGTTTTGACAAGCTCTTGACGGAAAAGCGGATCGCAATCTGCTGCGCCGTGCTGTTTGCCCTGTCGCTTTTGCCGGTGCTCACCATTGCGTTTTATGACCATCCCTGTTCGGATGATTACAGCTATGGCCTTTACGCTGCCCAGACTGTGCGGGAAGGCGGGTCCTTCCGGCAGGTTTTGGCCGCCGCCGCACGAGAGACCAAGGAAACTTATTTTGACTGGCAGGGGACCTTCTCGGCAGTGTTCCTCATGGCGCTGCAGCCCGCCGCCTTTGGAGAAGAATTCTACGCCGTCACGCCCTATATCATGCTGGGCTCCCTGCTTTTCGGGACTTTTTTCTTCTGCCGGGAGCTGCTGGTCCACCAATTCTCCATGAGCAGCTGGGCCTGGGTGACCACCTCCTGCGCCCTGGGCTTTTTCATGGTCCACTTTGCCCCGGACCCCTTTGAGGGATTTTTCTGGTACAACGGCGCGCTGTTCTACACCTTTTTCCACGGGGTCATGCTGTGTATGCTGGGATTTCTCTCAAAGTTTTTAAGAGCCCGTGACCTTGCGGGCTCTTTACCCTACGCCCTGGGCGCAGGACTTTTGAGCTTTTTTCTTGGAGGCGGCAACTACCCCACGGCGCTGCTGACCTGCGTCCTGCTTTTCGCGGCAGTTCTCTTTGCTTTCTGCAAGCCCCTGGGCCTTCCTCAAAAGCTGGGGACCCTGCTGTTCCTCCTGCTGGAGCTGACCGCCTTTGCCATCAGCATGCTTGCCCCCGGAAACAGCGTCCGGCAAGCCCACTTTGAGAATCGCCCCGGCGCGATTCGGGCGGTTCTTCTGGCCTTGGGCGCCTCGGTCCGCAATATCACAGAGTGGACCACCCTTCCCTTCCTGCTGGCGCTGCTCTTCCTCTGCCCCCTGTTTTGCAGATACGCGGCCAAGCTTTCCTTCCGCTTTCCGCTGCCCTTTGCTGCGGTGGGAATCGCTGTCTGCCTGCTAGGCGTGCTGCTCACCCCGCCCATCTATGCCATGGGCGGCACTGGCGCCGGACGCATGGAGAACCTCTATTACGACGCCTTTTGCCTGCTGGCAGCCGGAGTCACCTTTTATCTGTGCGGCTGGTTCACCCACCGGCCCGGTCTCTGGAAGGCGGTGAAAGCCGCCAAGCCAGCTGCCTCCCCGCTGTTGGCCGCACTGGTGGTGGCCTTTGGACTTTCTGTGGCTTGCCTGCCTGATTTCACCTCCCTCACCGGGGTCAGTGCAGCCCTCTCCCTGTGGTGCGGAGAGGCCCAAGGCTATGACGCTCAGGTTCAGGCTCAGGCCCGGCTGTTGGAGGACCCCTCTGCCACGAACGCAGTGGTGGAATCCCTCACCTACCGCCCAGAGCTGCTGCTGCCCACCTCTGTGCCCGTGCTTTCGGAGGACCCGGAAAATCCCGTGAATCAGCGGGTTGCCGCGTTTTACGGGAAAAGCTCTGTGGTGGCAAGGGGTAAATGACAGCTCCCCCCCCTGGGCTTGTCCGGCAAAGCTTGCCGGGCAGGACCACTTCCTAACAGCATACAAAAAGGACGCCGGTTCTCACCAGCGTCCTTTTTTGCAGCTTGGCTCCCGGGAGCTGCCTGGGCTTGACGGCCCTCCCTGCAAGATGTCACACCTCGTCCGCTTTGCGGATCTCTGCCCGCTTGATCTTACCGCCAATGGTCTTGGGCAGCTCTGTTACGTACTCAATCACACGGGGATACTTGTAGGGCGCAGTGGCCTTCTTCACGTAGTTTTGCAGCTCCTTGGTCAGCTGGGGGGTGCCCTCATAGCCGTTTGCCAGCACGATGGTGGCCTTCACCACCTGGCCGCGGATGGGGTCCGGCGCGCCGGTGATGGCGCACTCCACCACCGCAGGATGCTCCAGCAGGGCGCTTTCCACCTCAAAGGGCCCAATGCGATAGCCGGAGCATTTGATCACGTCGTCGTTGCGGCCCACGAACCAGTAATACCCGTTGCTGTCACGCCAGGCCACGTCACCGGTGTCGTAGTAGGCCCCTCCCAGCTTCTCCTGGGTCATCTCGTCGTTTAAGTAATAGCCGGTGAACAGGCCCACGGGAGGATGCTCCTTGACGCCCCGCACAGCGATGGTGCCCTCCTCACCGTCCTCGCACAGATTGCCGCTGCCGTCCACCAGCTGGATGTCATACAGGGGGGAGGGCTTCCCGGTGGAGCCGGGAATGGGCTCGAACCACTGGAAGTTGGCCAGCATCACAGAGCTTTCCGACTGGCCAAAGCCCTCGTACAGCTTCAGGCCCGTCAAATCCAGCCACCTCTTGTAGACCTCCGGGTTCAGGGGCTCACCGGCAATGCAGCAATGGTGGATGCTGGACAGGTTGTACTTGGTCACATCCTCCTGAAGCATGAACCGGAACATGGTGGGCGGCGCACAGAAGGTGGTCACCTTGTACTTTTCCAGATGCTCCAGCAGATGGCGGGGATTGAACTTGGCCTCCATGTCATAGCAGAAGATCACCGCGCCGCAGACCCACTGGCCGTAGATCTTGCCCCAGCCAAACTTGGCCCAGCCGGAATCGGACACGCTCATGTGCAGATGGTTCTCCTCCACCTGCTGCCAATACTTGGCGGTGACAATATGCCCCAGCGGATAGGAGAAATTGTGCCGCACCATTTTGGGCATCCCCGTGGTGCCGGAGGTAAAGTACACCAGCATGGTGTCGTCCCAGCGGGTGGCCTCCTCCCCGGTGGGACGGGGGAATTCATCGGAGAATTTCTCCAGCTCCTCGTTGAGATCCAGCCAGCCCTCCCGGCGGTCCACCACCAGAATTTTATTTTTCAGGCTGGGGATATCCCCTTCGGCAGCCTCTACCTGCTGAATGACAAAGGGATCGTTGACACACACCACCGCGCAGACCTTGGCGGCATTGCCGCGGTAGACAATGTCCTTTTTGGTCAGCTGCAAAGTGCCGGGAATCAGCACTGCGCCGATTTTGTGGAGAGCTGTGGCACAGATCCAATACTCCCACCGGCGGCGGAGGATCATCATCACAACAGAGCCCTTCTTCACGCCCAGGCTCTTAAAAAAGTTGGCCGCCTTATTGGACAGCCGCTTGATATCCGTGAAGGTGAACACTTTCTCGTCGTCCTCTTCGTCACACCAGACCAGGGCCTTTTTCTCAGGTTCAGCGTCCGCCCAGGCGTCCACCACGTCAAAGCCAAAATTAAAATCTTCCGGCACATTCACGGTATAGTTGGCTTTAAAATCCTCATAGGAATCGAACTCGATCCGGGGGAGGAACTTCTTCAGCAACATATCCATGGGGATTCCACTTCCTTTCTTTTCTCATTTCTAATCCGCCCGGCGCTTCTCACTCCGCAATCACCGTAATAAAACGCGCCTTCTCAGGCCCGCCGCACCGCTGACCGTGGGGGATGGTGGGATTGAAGTAGATGGAATCCCCCGCAGTCAGCGGGAATTCCTTATCTCCAATTGTCACAATCACGGTGCCCTCCAGCACCATGTTGAACTCCTGACCCGCATGGGCAATCAGCTTTGCCGGAGCGTCTGTGGGCTCCAGCGTGACCAGCAGGGGCTGCATGACCTTATCCGCATAACGATAGGCCAGATCCTCAAAATGATACTCCGGATTCCGGTTCACCACGCGGCCGTGGCCCCGCTTCACAATATGGTAGGTGTCCAGCCGGGAAGGGGCGCCTGTTACGATCTCTGCAAAGTCCACCCCAAATTTATTGGCCACTTCATAGATCAGGCTGATGGGAATATCCTTCCCGTCCTGCTCGTAGGTCCGGTACACTTCCGGAGCCACCTGCAATTCTGCTGCCAGCTGCTCTATCGTGTAGTCGCTGACCTCCCGCAGTTCTCGAAGACGTGAGCCAATCTCATTGATTTCGCACATTTCACCCGACTCCTTTTTTCGTATTCCAGTTGCTTCTGTCAATTTTCATATTATATCACTTTAAATCGTAATAAGTCAACACAAAAACATCAGCCCAGCACAGCCATGGCATTTTGCAGCTCCTTTGCCGTTTGCTCCGCATCGAGATACTCGGAAGAGTACAAAATCACCCCCTGATACCCGGCGGCCAAAGCTGCTTCCGCCTGCAGAGCAATGATATCGTCCCTGCCAAGCCAGGTACCGTTGTCCGCATCCGTGCCCGCCTTGTACAGCGCCAGCCCGGCGTAAAGCCGCAGCCCCTGGTGCCGGGGCAGAGCTGCCCACTCCTCCAAGGCCTCCTGGTAGCCCAGGGCCTCGTTTTCAAAGCTGAAATAGAGCTGGGGCGCCAAATAGTCCACGTACCCCGGCACAGCGGCCCAGGTCTTCACATCAGCGCCCATGGCCTCGTCGTTTTGAATGTTCCCCTGGGGGGAGATCCCAAACACCACTTCCGGCTTTACGTGCTTGATGGCGCTGTAAACCTGGGCCACCATGGCGTTGATATTGGCCGTTCGCCACTCCAGCAGGGGCAGTGGTTCCTCTACCGACTGAATGTAGACGTCATAGGCAGAGCTGTCCAGAGAATCCTCCTGGCTGGGATAAAAATAGTCGTCAAAGTGGATGCCGTCCACGTTGTAGTTGGCTGCAATTTCCGCAGCGCCGTTGGCGATCAGCGACCGCACCGCGGGATATGCCGGATTCAGGTACACCCCGCCCTCCCACTCCATCAGGTAGTCCGGGGACTCTGCGCTCAGGGTGTAATAGGGATTGCTCTCAGCCAGGGAGGCGGGAGTTTCGGAGGTCTTGATCCGCAGGGGGTTTATCCAGGCGTGGAATTCCATCCCCAGGCTGTGGGTGTAGTCGATCATAAACTGCAGGGGGTCAAATCCAGGGTCCTGGCCCTGGGCGCCCGTGAGGATGTGGGACCAGGGATAGTACTGGGAGGGGTAGAGGGAATCGGAAAAGGGCCGCACATGGACGAACATGGCGTTGATGCCTTTTTCCAATGCGGTGTCGGCAATCTTCCGGTAGTTCTCCTCAAAAGCCTGCTGGGTGCCTTCCCCAGTGGACAGGGAAAAATAGGGCACCCATATCCCCACCAGCGTCCCTTTTTCCTGACCGGCTTGGGCCATCGGGGTGGCGGTGGCGGCTGGCTGGGGAGTTTCCTGGGTGGGAGGAAGGGATTCCCCGCCCTGGCCGCCAAAAAACCACACCCCAGCCACAGCAGCCAGCAGGCCCAGCCATAAAATGAGATAGGAGTATTTTTTCACACAGAATTTCCGCATAGTCCGTCCTTTCCAGCGCCGCCGGATCCTTGACAGCAGCCGCCCTTTGGGATATCATCAAGAAAAAGCTACCATATCCTATGCGGACCCTGCGGGGCCGTATGTCAGAGAAAGGAGACTTCCTGTGAAAACCTATCGTTTTCTCCTGTTTGACGCGGACAAGACTCTGCTGGACTTCGACGCGGATATGCTCCACGCCTTTCAAGCCACCTACCGCGCCTGCTTCGGCAATCAGAGGGCGTACTCACCGGCCATGCTGGATTGCTATGAGATCTGCAACAACCGCTGGTGGGACAAGTTTGAGCGGAGGGAATGCAGCAAGCCCCAGCTCTTTGAGGGCCGCTTTCGGGATTTTATGAGAGAGGCCGGCCTCACCGGGGACCCGGAGGAGGTCAATCGCGTCTATTTTGAAAACCTGGGTCAGGGCGGCGCGCTGCTGCCCGGCGCCCTGGAGCTGGTGCGGGAGCTTTCCCCCCGGTATGCCCTGTACATTGTCACCAACGGCAACGCGGCCAGCCAGAAAACACGGCTGGAGCGCTCGGGGCTATTGGAGTATGTGAAGGACTTTTTCGTCTCGGAGGAGGCCGGGGCCGCCAAGCCGGACAAGGCCTATTTTGACTATGTCTTTGCCCGGATTTCCGGCTTTCAGCCAGAGCAGGCGCTGCTTATTGGGGACTCCCTCACCTCGGATATGCAGGGGGCCCAGAACGCCGGGGTGGACTCCCTGTGGTATGCGCCCCTGTCCCAGCCGGTCCCGGAGGGGCTGGCGGTCACCTATCGCGCAGAGACGTTTGACGGCATCCGAAAGCTGCTGCTCCCTTAACCCCAAGGACGCTTCTTAAAAAGAGGGCTTCGGCCCTCTTTTTTTGCGCCCCTCTTTCAAAACCGTAAGGTTTCGTTCCCCATTTTGTAAGGCGCTCTTATAAAACCTGTAAGATTTGAGCTTTATACTTTTCCCCGAAAGAGATACGAGAGGCGTTTTCACAACGCGGAAAAAGGAGAGGTTTTTTATGGCGCTTTTACATGTGAACGATTTGAAAAAGGTCTACACCACCAGGCTGGGCGGCGCCAAGGTCCAGGCGTTGAACGGGGTAAGCTTTGATGTGGAAGAGGGCGAATTCGTGGCGATCATGGGCGAGTCCGGCTCTGGCAAGACCACCCTTCTCAACATCCTGGCAGGCTTGGATAAGCCCACCAGCGGACAGGTGTTTTTGAATATGAGGGACATCGTCACCCTCAACGAAAAGGAGATCTCCGCCTTCCGGCGGGACAATCTGGGCTTTGTGTTCCAGGACTTCAACCTCCTGGACACCTTCTCCATCCAGGACAACATCTTCCTGCCCATGGTGCTGGCAGGAAAGAAATACGATGAAATCAAGCAGCGCCTGGACCCCATCGCCCACCGGCTGGGGATTTGGGAGCTGCTGAAGAAATTCCCCTTTGAAGTCTCCGGCGGGCAGAAGCAGCGGACCGCCATTGCCCGGGCCATCATCACCCAGCCCCAGTTGATTTTGGCCGATGAGCCTACCGGCGCCCTGGATTCCCGCTCTGCCGGACAGATCATGGACATTTTCTCGGACATCAACCGGGGCGGTCAGACCATCCTCATGGTGACCCACTCCCTGCAAGCGGCCTGCCGGGCTGGCCGGGTATTGTTCATCAAGGACGGCCAGGTGTTCCATCAGATCTATCGGGGCTCCATGTCCGACGACGACCTGTATCAGGCTGTCTCCCAAACCCTGGCGCAACTGACTGCCAGCGGGCGCGAAAGGAGCGTGGCTGTCCATGGGTAAGCGCGGCATGGGCTTCTATTGGAAGCTGGCTTTTACAAACCTAAAGAACAACCGGCGTGTTTATCTGCCCTACCTGCTCTCCTCCACAGGGATCATCCTCATGTTCTACACCATCTGCGCCCTGGTCAGCGGCATCGATCAGGAAGCCATGTACGGCGGCACCTCGGTGACCTCCATGCTGAGCTTGGGCCAGTTTGTCATCGGCCTGTTTGCAGTGCTGTTTCTGTTTTACACCAACAGCTTCATCATCAAGCGCCGGAAAAAGGAGCTGGGCCTTTACAACATCCTGGGCATGGAAAAGCGTCACATTGCAAACCTCATGTTCCGGGAAACTTTGATCACCGCTCTCATTTCCATGGGGCTGGGCCTGTGCCTGGGCATCCTGTTTTCCAGGGCCATGTTCTGGGTGCTGGGCCTGGTGCTGGGAACCGCCGTACCCATTGCCTTCCTCGTCCCCCCCTCCGCAGTCACCGCCACCCTGATTTTATTCGGGTGCATCTTCCTGCTGACCCTGTGCTACAACCTGCTGCAGGTGAAGCTCTCCAACCCCATTGAGCTGCTTCACGGCGGCGAACAGGGGGAAAAGGAGCCCAAGGCCCATTGGATTCTGGCTGTGTTGGGCGCGCTCCTGCTGGGGATCGGCTACTACATGGCCGTCACCATCCAAGATCCTCTGCAAGCCCTGCTGCTTTTCTTTGTGGCGGTTATTTTGGTGATTTTGGGCACCTACCTGCTGTTCATCACCGGCATCACCGCACTGCTGAAGCTGCTGAAGAAGAATAAAAACTTCTACTACAAGACCAACCACTTCACTGCCATCTCCGGTATGCTGTTCCGCATGAAGCAGAACGCTGCGGGGCTGGCCTCCATCTGCGTGCTGTTCACTGCCCTGCTGGTGACGGTTTCCACCACCTTCTCCCTGTACACCTCCATGGACGGGCTGCTGCGCGCCCGGTATCCCCGGAACATCCTGATGTCCTCCCAGGGAGCCAACCAAAACACCAAGGAAATGCTCCAAACCGCTGCTGCGGAAGAGGTGGACGCGCTGGGGCTCACCATGGAAAATGTCATCGACCAGGAGAGCTGGAACCTGACCATGGCCCGCAAGGACAACACCTTTTCCACCACCGATGAAACCTACTCCAGCACCTACGCAATGACTCAGGTCTTTACCCAAGAGGAATTTGAGCGCTTCTCCGGCGAGAATGTGGACTTGGCAGACAATCAGGTGCTGCTGTTCGATCCCCTGGGCACCTTCCCAGAGAGCGAGAGCCTTTTCATGGACGGCGCGGAGTTTGCCATCGTCCCCTCCAACTACAAATTCCCAGGGGCCTCCACCATGGCGCAAGTGTATGAGGAATACTGCCTGGTCGTAAAGGACACTGCCGCTGTGGAACGGATTTTGGCCCCCAGCGGCACCCACACAGTCCCCACCTACTCCTATGATTTCGACGTGGCCGGAGGAAACCCAGAGGACATCATGGCCCTGGCGGAAGCTCTGGGGAACCGGGACTTCTCCGGGGAGGGGATCTCTTACGACTCCCTGTGGATCGAGGACAGCGCCTCCTCCCGGGAGGATTTTATGAGCCTGTACGGTGGGCTGTTCTTCCTGGGCATCTTCCTGGGCGTGCTGTTCCTGCTGGGCACGGCGCTGATTATCTACTACAAGCAGGTGTCCGAAGGGTATGAGGACGCCAAGAGGTTCTCCATCATGCAAAAGGTGGGCATGAGCCACCGGGAGGTGAAGCGCAGCATCCACAGCCAGATCCTGCTGGTGTTCTTCCTGCCCCTGCTCACCGCAGTGATACACACGGCCTTTGCCTTCCCCATGCTGCAAAAGATCCTGCTGATTATGGGATTGGGGGATGTTTCCATCATCCTGCTGTCCACCTTGGGCTGTGTCGCCGTGTTTGCGCTGGCCTATCTGGTCATCTACGCTTTCACCGCCAGGACCTATTACAACATTGTAAAAACAGCTGCCGGCTGATTTTCCACAGAAAGGAGCTGCATCCATGTTTTCCGCTCTATTTGATCTCATCAGCGCTGTTGCAAATGCGTTCTTTCAAGTGCTGGGCGCCCTGTTCCAGGTGGTCTCGGAGCTTCTCTCTTCCGTGGTCTCGGTGATTCTGTGGCCTGTCCGAACAGCCGCCGGACTCCTCTTTGGTCATTGGAATCTCTCCTCCCCCTGGACTGACTTATACTTCCTGATATGCGGACTGCTCTTCTTGCTGCTGGCCGTCCTGGTGATCTGGGGCCTATGGCAAGCTCACAAACGGCGAAAGAGCCACAACTAAAAAAGGGACCTCCCTCGTGAACTGCACTCCATTTGTTAGACAGTATGGTATACTGAATAACAAAGGGGGTGCAGTTCACTCGCGGGCGGTCCCTTTTTATGCACACTTTTTTATTTGGCCACAATATTCACCAGCTTGCCGGGAACATAGATCTCTTTGACAATGCTCTTGCCGGCAATCTCGGCAGCCACCTTCTCCTCAGCTTTGGCGGCAGCCAGGGCGTCCTCCTTGCTGATGTCCGCCGCCACGTTCAAACGGGCACGGACCTTGCCGGACACCTGCACCACGATCTCCACCGTGTCGTCCTTGCACTTGGCCTCCTCGTACTCCGGCCAGGGCTGCTGAGCCACCAGGCCCTCGCCCAATCCGTTTGCCGCCCACACCTCTTCGGTGACATGGGGAGCAAAGGGGTTCATCAGAATGGTGAAAATCCGCAGCTCCTCCTTGGAGATGCTGCCCTTGGCAGTCACCTGGTTCATCAGGGTCATCAGAGCGGCGATGGCGGTGTTGAATTTCAGCACCTCGGTATCCTCGCTGACCTTCTTGATGGCCTTGTGGAAAGCGCCCTCCATGTCGGGACGGACGCCCTGCTCCTCACAGAGGATGCTCTGCAGGTTCCAATAGCGCTCCACAAACCGGCGGCAACCCTTGATGCCGGCGTTGCTCCAGGGAGCAGCCTTCTCAAAATCGCCGATGAACATCTCGTACAGCCGCATCGTATCTGCGCCATACTCCTCCACGATCTCATCGGGGTTCACCACATTGCCCCGGGATTTGCTCATCTTCTCCCCGTTCTCTCCCAGGATCATGCCATGGCTGGTGCGCTTGGCATAGGGCTCGGCAGTGGGCACCAGCCCCTGGTCAAACAGGAACTTGTGCCAGAACCGGCTGTACAGCAGGTGCAGGGTGGTATGCTCCATGCCGCCGTTATACCAGTCGATGGAAGCCCAGTACTTTAACGCCTCGGGAGAGGCAAAGGCCTCCTCGTTGTGGGGGTCCATGTACCGCAGGAAGTACCAGGAGGAGCCTGCCCACTGGGGCATGGTGTCCGTCTCCCGCTTGGCGGGGCCGCCGCAATGGGGGCAGGTGGTGGTCACCCAATCGGTCATGTGGGCCAAGGGGGATTCTCCGTTATCGGTGGGCTCGTAGGACTCCACCTCGGGCAGCCGCAAAGGCAGCTCGCTCTCCGGCAGGGGCACCCAGCCGCACTTCTCGCAGTACACCACGGGGATGGGCTCGCCCCAGTACCGCTGGCGGGAGAACACCCAGTCCCGCAGCTTGTAGTTCACCTTGGCGTGGCCGATCCCCTGCTCCTCCAGGTGCTGGGTGATCTTCTTCTTGGCTTCCTCCACAGTCAGGCCGTCCAGAATCCCGGAATTGACCATGATGCCGGTTTCGCAATCCGTGAAGGCTTCCTCCTCCACGTTGCCGCCCTTGACCACTTCGATGATGGGCAAACCAAACTTCTTGGCGAATTCCCAGTCGCGGGTGTCGTGAGCAGGCACGGCCATGATGGCGCCGGTGCCGTAGGACACCAGCACATAGTCGGAGATGAAAATGGGGATCTCTTTCCCAGTGAGGGGGTTGACAGCAGCCACACCCTGAAGCTTCACGCCGGTCTTTTCCTTGGCCACCTCGGTGCGCTCAAAGTCGGATTTTCTCGCCGCCTGCTCCTGATACGCCTTGATTTCATCCAGGTTCTGCAGCTTGTCCGCCCACTTCTCCAAATAGGGATGCTCCGGGGACACCACCATGTAGGTGGCGCCGTAAAGGGTATCGGGGCGGGTGGTGTAGATGGTCAGCTTATCGCCGGCCGTGGTTTCGAAGTCCACCTCGGCGCCGGTGGAGCGGCCGATCCAGTTCTTCTGCTGGGTCTTGACCCGCTCGGGATAATCCACCAGCTCCAGGTCGTCGATGAGCCGCTGGGCGTACTCGGTGATTTTCAGCATCCACTGGCTCTTCACCTTGTGGACCACCTCGCTGCCGCAGCGCTCGCACACACCGTTGACCACTTCCTCGTTGGCCAGCACGCACTTGCAGGAGGTGCACCAGTTCACGTTCATTTCCTTCTTATAGGCCAAGCCCTTCTTGAACAGCTGAAGGAAGATCCACTGGGTCCACTTGTAGTACTCGGGATCGGTGGTGGAGATCTCCCGGCTCCAGTCAAAGCTGATGCCCAAGGACTGGATCTGCTTTTTAAACCGGGCGATATTCTGCTTGGTCACCTCAGCGGGATGCACATGATTTTTGATGGCGTAATTCTCCGTGGGCAGACCAAAGGCGTCCCAGCCGATGGGGTACAGCACATTATAGCCCTGCATCCGGCGCTTCCGGGCTACCACATCCAAGGCGGTATAGGGACGGGGATGGCCCACGTGCAGCCCTTGTCCGGAGGGATAGGGGAACTCGATGAGGGCGTAATACTTGGGTTTATCCGAGCCGTTCTGGGCGTGGAACACCCCGGTTTCCTCCCATTTTTCCTGCCATTTTGGCTCTATGGCCTTGTGATCATATCTCATCATTCCTCAGACCTTTCGTTTTAATGTCAATATCTATCTGCAATCCACTTCCAGGTTTTTTCCGATTTCTTCCACAATCTTCTCCACCAGGATCTCCCCGTCCACCAAAAGCTCCCGCACCGGGGGCTCGCCAACGGGAGTTTCCACCTGCCAATAGCGCCTGGCAAGGGCCAAGTTTTCCTGGCGGCAGGGGGTTGCGTCAAAGCAGAGATTCGCGTTGCCCTCAAACCGTCTCCCCGTCACCTGCAGCTTGACGATGTGATAGGCGGGCCGCCCCAGTCCCGCGAAGAACTCCCCCCACCAGCGGGCCTCCTCTAAGGTCTCCGTCACATAGAGGCAGTGCAGCCGGGAAGGACACTGGGGAAAGGATTCCTTCCGCACCTGCTCCAAGGCCAGCTCGCGCAAAGCCACCATCGTGTGGTGTTCCAGCTCCTTGCCCGCCCAGGCGGCAGGGTTTTGGTAGATTTCCTCCACCACGGGCAGCTTTTCCAGCACCCGGCGGCAGACGCCGCTCTGCCAGCCCTCGCCGATTGTGAGCACCTGCCCCTGGTGCATGGGCCGCTCCGTCACGGCGTGATAGGCGGTAAATCTCTCCATCTCAGCCTTCCTCTTGCCAATCGATCTTCCTGCCGTCCGCCCACAGGCGGTCCAGGTCATAGAAGTCCCGTCCCTCCTGGGTAAAGATATGCACCACCACATTGCCCCAGTCCAGCAGAATCCACGAGTTGGACCGGTAGCCCTCCGTGCGGGCGGGGTACAGGCCTTCGGCCTTCATCTTCTCATCCAGCTCATCGGCCAAAGCACGCACATGGGTGTTGTTGTTGCCCGTGGCGATGACAAAATAATCCGCCAGGCTGGAGATGTTTTCAATCTCTATCACATTGAGCTTTTCCGCTTTTTTACTGTCCAAAAAAGCGGCCGCCTTCTTTGCCAGTTCCAAAGACGTCATACTTGCTGCTCCTTTTTTTCTAAGGTAAAAATCGCGTCGTTATAGGCCTCTATGGATTCCGCCGCCACCGGCAGCCCCTGGCCCATCAGCTCGTCCACCGTGAACCGGATTCCCTCCACCATGGCTTCCTCCAGGCTGCGGTCCGCCGCCAGACGCATCTCCTCCACCCCTGGGTAGGTTCTGTCCGCAGAGATGTAATCTGCCACAAACAGGACCTTTTCCAAAAGGGTCATATTCCCTTTGCCGCTGGTGTGACAGGCCACTGCGTTCACAATCTCCGGGTCGGCGACCCCCAGCCTTTGCCGGATATAAGCCGCTCCGCACAGGGCGTGCCACAATTTCCGGTTCCGCTGTTGAGCGTTAGTCAGTATTATAGCAGAATCGGTCAATATTTTCAACTGTTCCTCCGGGGGCGTATCCTTCATAATATCGTGAAGGATTCCCGCCAGACGGGCCTTTTCCACATCCGCTCCATAGCGCCGGGCCAGACGGGCGGCTTCCTCTGCCACGCACTGGCTGTGATAAAAACGCTTCTCCGTCAGATGGAGTTTCACTTCCCGCTCATAGTCCTGGTAGTCCATGGCTCCCATCCTTTCCTAGTAAATGCCCCGCTGCTGGATAAACCCGGCCACCGCCTCCGGCACCAGGGGCGTGAGGTCCCTGCCCTCTGCCGCCCACTGCCGCACCTGAGTGGAGGAAACGGGCAGATAGGGGATGTCCTCCACCGCGCACCGGGCTCCATAGCGGGAGGCGTACTCGTCCCTTTTGGCCAGAAGCTTCCCCATGCCGTGGACGCTTCTGGGCGCGGTACACACGGTTGCCAAAAAGAAGATGGTCTCCGGCCGGTACCAATGCTCCACCGTCAGGAACATATCCTCTCCCATCAGCAGGTAGAACTGATCCTGGGGATAGAGCCTGTGCAGCTCCTCCAGGGTTTCTGCGGTGTAGCTCTTTCCCTCCCGGCGCATCTCCAAATCCGAGATCTGCAGGTGCGGGAGATCCCCCACAGCCAGGCGGCACATGGTCATGCGGTCCTCCCCGCTGGCCAGGTCCGGAGCTGCCTTGTGGGGAGGCACATGGGTGGGGATCAGCAGCACCCGGTCCAGGTCCAATCGCCGGACAAACTCCTCCAGCAGGTGGATGTGCCCCCGGTGAATGGGATTGAAGGTCCCGCCGTAAATGCCTGTTTTCAACGTCCTCCCCCCTTCATCGGGGCAGGACGATTTTGGGGTCCTTTTTCTTTCTGCGGTACAGCACAAACCGGGAGCCGATCACCTGCACCACGTCGCTTCCTGTCTGCCGGGCGATCTCCTCCGCTGCCTCCCGGGAGGTCATGGGGGAGGATTCCGGCAGCACCCGGCCCTTAATCAGCTCCCGCTTTTCCAGGGCGTCGTCCGCCTGCTTAATCAATTCCGGGCTCATGCCGGATTTGCCCATCATCAGGATGGTGTCCTCGTTCACCGCTAAAGAGCGGAGATATGCGCGCTGTTTACTGGTTAACATCATTTACTCTCCTGTATTTTTCCGCTTTCGCCGCTGGTACGCCACGATCTCCGGGTTGGAGCCGTTGTCGTCGTACTCGCATACCAAAAGCCAATTTTCATCGGCTGTCAGTCCAAAGCACCGGCCGCTGCCGTCGTGCTTGCACAATTGATTGCCCAAATACACCCGCTTGTCATCCCAGAACTTCACCTTTTGGCCGCCGGGCAGGGTGTACTCCAAATTGATATAGGACCCGGGCAGGGCGTTTAAGTCCGTCACGGCTTCCATGCCGGGGATCTGCAGGGCGTTAAACTCCTGAATCACGTTCTCTTTCAAGGGGCAGCCGCCGGAAAAGCACCTTCCAGGAGCCTCGCATCCCCCTGCCTTACAGCACTCACCCAGGACGCAGGTGCCCCCGTAGGGCTTCCCGCCGGTGGCGGCGCATCCGGGGCAGCTGTCCACAGCGGGACACTCCCCGCAATCCAGGCCACAGTAATTTTTCATAGAGCTTATCCCTTCTGCTTCAAATACTCCCGAAGCTTTTCCTCAAACAGCTGGAAAGCCTTGCCCCGATGGCTGCGGGCGTCCTTCTCGGCGTCGGTCATCTCTCCGAAGGTGCGGCCCTCCTGCTCGAAGATGGAGTCATAGCCAAAGCCGTTCTCCCCGCGGGACTGGTCCGCAATGGTGCCATAGCACTTGCCCTCGGCTTCGATCCGTTCCCCGCCCGGGAACACACAGCACACCGCGCTGACAAAATGCGCCCCCCGCTGCTCCACCGGCACGCCCTGGAGCTTTTCCAGCACCGTCAGCCGCCGCTTGCCGGGCTCAGCAAACCGGGCGGAATAGATCCCCGGAGCGCCGTCCAGATAATCCACGCACAGGCCGGAATCGTCCGCCACTGCGGGCAGGCCCGTCTCCTTGCAGGCGGACTCTGCCTTGATAAAGGCGTTTTCCATAAAGGTCTTGCCCGTCTCCTCCGGCTCCGACAGCTCCGCTGTGACCACTTCAATGCCCATGGGCTCCAGCATCCGCTGAAACTCCACGATCTTCCCCTTGTTATGGGTGGCGATTACGATCTTCATTTGCCCCATTCCTTCCCTGGTTATTCCTCATCCCGCTTCCGGCCAAAGGGCCAGAACCGGCGCTTTTTCTTCTCCGGCTTCTCCTCGGGAGCTTCCTCCTCCGGCGCCTCCTCCTGCACAGCGCCCATCTCGGAGATCAAGCTCTCCTCGGACAGGACCTCCTCGGGCGCAGCCTCTTCCAGCAGCTCCTCAGAGAGCAGCTCGGCCTCCTGCCGCTCCTCCTCTGCGCGGGCCCTGGCTTCCTCCTCCGCCTGTGCCTGAACTTCCAGCTCCGCACGCTCCCGGTCCTCTGCAAAGGCCGGAGTGTCGTCCCGCTGGTTGTCAAACAGAGCGTCTGCAAAGGCCTCTGCGTCAAAGGGCTGCAGGTCCTCCACCTGCTCGCCAACGCCGATGAACTTCACCGGCAGGCCCAGATCCTGCTTGATGGGAAGCACCACGCCGCCTTTGGGCGTTCCGTCCAGTTTGGTCAGCACAATGCCGGTGATCCCTGCCGCACTCTGGAATTCCCTGGCCTGGTTCACTGCGTTCTGTCCCGTGGCGGCATCCAGCACCAGCAGGGTCTCCCGGTCGCAGCCGGGCAGCTCCCGGTCGATCACCCGGGAGATCTTCCCCAGCTCGTCCATCAGGTTCTTCTTGTTGTGCAGACGGCCGGCGGTGTCGCAGATAATCACGTCACAGCCCCGGGCCTTGGCCGCAGCGATGGTATCGAACACCACGGCAGCGGGGTCCGCGCCCTCCTTGTGCTTGATAAGGGGCACCTGGGCCCGCTGGGCCCAAACCTCCAGCTGCTCAATGGCGGCGGCCCGGAAGGTATCCGCAGCCCCCAGGATCACGGACCTGCCCTCGCTCCTCAGCCGGGAGGCCAGCTTGCCGATGGTGGTAGTCTTGCCCACGCCGTTGACGCCGATCACCAGAATGATGGAGGGCTTGGTGGAGATATGCAGCGTGTCGTCCCCCTGGAGCATCTCTGCCACAATGGCTTTCAGCTCGCCCATAATCAGGCTGGGGTCGGTGATTCCCTTCTCCTTGATCTTGGCCCGAAGCTGGCCGCAGATGTATTCCGCGGTGTTCACACCCACGTCCCCCATCACCAGCAGCTCTTCCAGCTCCTCAAAGAGGTCCTCGTCAATCTTGGTAAAAGAGTTGACCATCTGGGTGATTTGGCCGCTGATATTGTCCCGGGTCTTTTTCAGCCCATCCCGGATCTTTTCAAAGAAGCCCATAGTTTTCTTCCTCTCTGTATCTTAAATGACATGGTTTTATGTGCCGAACTCTGCGGCTTCCTCCGTGCGCAGGGCCAGCAGCTTGGAAATGCCCTGGTCCTGCATGGTGACGCCGTACAGCATGTCCGATCCCTCCATGGTGCCCCGGCGGTGGGTGATGGTGATAAACTGGGTCCTGTCCCCCATACGCCGCAAATACTGGGCAAATCGGGCCACATTGACCTCGTCCAAAGCGGCCTCGATCTCATCCAGCACACAGAAGGGCGGCGGATTGACCCGCATGATGGCAAAATAGATGGCAATGGCCACCAGCGCCTTCTCACCGCCGGAGAGGGACTCGATGTGGGTGACGATCTTCCCGGGGGGATGGACTTTGATCTCAATGCCCGAGGTGAGCACATCGCTGTCGTCGGTGAAGGACAGCTCTGCCGCGCCGCCCCCGAACAGCTCCCGGAAGATCCGCCCAAAGTTCTCATTGATTTGGGTGAAGCGGTCGGAGAACTGCTGGCACATGTGCTTGGTCAAGTCCTGAATCAGCTCCAGCAGCTCCGTCTTGGATTTTTCCACATCCTCGATCTGTCCTTTTAAAAACTCATACCGCTGGGCAACCTCTTTGTATTCCACCACAGCGCCCACATTCACCGCGCCCAGGGCTTTGATCCTATTTTTCAGATCTGCCAAGCGGCGCTGGGCTGCCGGCAGGTCGTCGATCCTTTTGGTCATCTCCTCGGCCTCCCGGCGGGTGAGCTCGTACTCCTCCCACAGCTTGGTCAGGATCTGGTCGTACTCCTTCTGCAGGTTCCCCGAACGCTCCTGCAGCCGGGAGAGCTCTTGGCCCACATTCTCCCGCTGGGAAACTGCCTCCCGCTCCCGCTCCCGCAGCTTTTGAGCCTCCTGTTCCAAAGCCGCCCGCTGCTGGCCCAAAGCCTGCAGGCTTTCCCGCTTTGACCGGGCCTGCTCCTTCAGGTCCTGCGACCGCTTCAGAGCATCGCCCTTTTGGCTCTCCAACTGGGTGACCCTCTCCCGGAGAAGGGAAATCTCCTCCCCCAGGCGCCGGATGGTCCCGGCGGCGTCCTGCTTGCGGGACTCCAGCCCTGCCACGGCTGCCTCCAGGGCGTCCTTGTCCTTCTGGGCGGAAAATTCGCCCATGCGGATCTCCTGGATGGTCCGAGAAATCCCGTCGCACCGGGCCATTTGCTCCTCCCGAGAGCCGGAAAGCTCCTGGGATTTCTCCTGTGCCCGGGCAACCTGCTCCTCCAACTGGGCGATGGCCTGACGGATCGTCTGCTCCTGCTGGGACAGGTCTGCCAGACGTCCGGCAGAATCGGCCTGCTCCCGCTGCAGATTGGCTGCGTTTTCCGAAAGCTGCTCCAGCTCCCGGCTGACCTGGGCGCTCTGGGACTGCATACGGATGCGCTCCTCCTGGGCGGAGGCCAGCTCGCCCCGCGCAGCGTTCAGCTCTGCCTCTGAGGCGGAGAACTCCTCCTGCCGCAGATGGAACTCCTGCTGGGCGGCCTCTGCCTGCTTTTGCAGGGCGGCGGCCTTCTCCCGCACCTGCTGGATCTCCGCGGCGCGGCTGAGCAAGCCGGAGCTGCGCCC
The DNA here is from genome assembly GCA_963559705.1 of uncultured Acutalibacter sp. Classification (GTDB taxonomy): domain Bacteria; phylum Bacillota; class Clostridia; order Oscillospirales; family Acutalibacteraceae; genus Acutalibacter. Next base: position 59,300 of record CAUWLU010000002.1, on the reverse strand, counting down.
CTTGGAGCCGCCGGTCAGGGAACCGCCGGCATTGACCACCTGGCCGTCCAGGCTGACCACCCGCAGACGGTAACCCGTCTTACGGGCAATGGCTGCGGCACTGTCCAGATCCTCTGCCACGGCCACCCGGCCCAACAGGGAATCCCGGATGGAGTAATACCGCTCCTCGCAGGCGCACAGGGTGTTGGCCATGCCCACAAATCCGGCCATCTCCCGAATATCCCTGGGGTCATACACACTGCCCCGGATGGTGGACAGGGGCAGGAAGGTGGCCCGGCCCCAATCCCGCTGCTTTAACAGCCGGATGGCGTTTTTGGCGTCCTGCTCCGTCTCCACCACAATGTGCTGCATGGAGGCGCCCAGGGCTGTTTCCAAGGCCACGGCGTACTGGCTTGGGGTCTTGAGCAGCTGGCTCACCGGGCCGCAGATTCCGGAGAGCATCCCCCGTCCCGCGGCCTTCATCACCTGCTTGACGCTTTGGGAAAAGCCCTCCAGGTTCCGCTCCATATCCTCCAGGAGCTTGGCCCGGCGCTGCTGCTCGCTGACGTCCAAGGTCAGCTGGTTCCAGGCCTCCCGGGCGTTCTGCGCCCGCTTGCGGCGGCTTTCCAAACGCAGCTCATAGCCCTTGACCGCGTTATCCCTGGCAGCCACGGCTTGCTCTGCATCCGCCAGCATCTCTTTGAGCTGGGCCGCTTCCTCCCGGGCATCGTCCAAGCGCCGGTTGGCCTGCTTGACGCTGTCCGCAACCGCTCCGGCCCGCAGCCGAATCTCTGCCATGGAGGACTGGGTGGACGAGAGCTTGATGCGTTCCTCTGCCAGGGAGGCGTTGTACTGGGCCAGCTCCTGGGCGGCCTGCTCCATCTGACGAGTGGCCTCGTCCGCCCCCTGGCGCAGCTCCTCCAAGCGCTGGGTATAGGTGAGCATCCTGTCCCGGCTCTCCTGGATCCGCTGCTCCTTCTCTTTTATCTCCTGGCGCTTCTCTTGGATCTCCCGGTCCGTATCCTCCCCGGAACGGGAGGCCTCGGTGATCTGGCCCTCCAGCCGCTGGATGCTCTCTCGGGTGTGGGCAGCGTCGTTTTCAAAGAGGCTGGCCTCGCCCTCTGCCCGGACGGCTTCCCCGTCCAGGTCTGCGGCCTGACCTCTGGCCTCTTCCATATCCACTGTGCATTGGTTGGTGCGGCGATAGTTCTCCTCCGTCTTGACGGCGATGGCCTGCAGCTCCTCCTGAAGCCCCTCGTACTGGGCCTGGGCCAGGGAGATCTTCTCCCCATGCTCCCGCAAAAGCTTTCCCGAACGGTCCAGGGTCTCCATCCAGATGCCGATTTCCAGCTCTCGTTTCTCCCTGTCAAAGGCGATGAACTGCTCGGCCTTCTCCGCTTGAATCCGCAAAGGCTCCACCCGGGATTCCAGTTCCGAGAGGATGTCCCGCAGCCGCACCAGGTTTTCCTCGGCCTTGTTCAGGCGGCGCTCCGACTCCTCCTTGCGGTAGCGGTAGCGGGAGATCCCGGCAGCCTCCTCAAAGATCTCCCGGCGGTCCTCGGAACGGGCGGCCACAATGCTGTCGATCTTGCCCTGGCCGATGATGGAATAGCCGTCCCTTCCCAAGCCCGTGTCCATAAACAGCTCGTTGATATCCTTTAAGCGCACGGTACTCTTGTTGATCAGGTACTCGCTCTCTCCCGAACGGTAATACCGCCGGGTGACCGCTACCGTATCCCCAGCAAAGGGCAGGCGCCGGTCGGCGTTGTCAATGGTGAGGGTGACCTCTGCAAAGCCCAGGGCCTTCCGCTGGGGTGTGCCGTTGAAGATCACGTCCTCCATCTTCGAGCAGCGCAGCGTGCGCACGGACTGCTCTCCCAACACCCAGCGCATGGCGTCGCTGATATTGCTCTTGCCGCTGCCGTTGGGACCCACCACGGAGGTGATCCCCCGCTCGAATTGCAGGGTGGTCTTGTCAGGAAAGGTCTTAAACCCCTGCAGCTCCAAAGATTTTAAAATCATGGCGTTCCTCCTCTCACTTGATCTCTAGCCGGAAGGCCCTTCGCGGCAGGGAGCTGTCGGGCACAAAGCGCACCGAATACCCCTGCCTGGCCAGCGCCTCCGCATTGCAGCGTTTCTGCCCCACAGCCGCGGAAAGCTCTTTGGGATTGACAGCCGCCTGGTAGCTCCCAGGGCCTGCCTGCTCCAGGGCGGGGAGCAGCTGCTTCAAAAAGAGCCTGCCCTCCACCAGCTCTCGGAAGGCGGGGTGGTAAGGACCCGCCACCCGGCGGCTCTCCACGCTCTCCTGGGCGTGAAGCCCCAAGCGGATCACACGGACGCCCGCCTGCTCAAACAGGGGCAGCAAAACAGCGCACAGCTCCACCGCTTCTTCCAAACTCTGAGGCTGATATTCCCCCTGACGGTACTGCTCTGCCAGGTGCGTATGCTCCAGCACCACCGTGGGGTAGATCCGCGCTGTGGCCGGTTTTAGGGCGATGAGCGCTTTAGCGGTGCTCACATCCTGTTCCGGTGTGGAGCCCCACAGCCCGGTCATCATCTGCAGGCCCAATTCCAGCCCCGCCTCCCGGATCAGCCCGGCGGCCCGTTGGGTGTCCGCCGCAGTGTGGCCCCGGCGGTTTTGCCCAAGCACCCGGTCATCCATGGACTGAGCGCCCAGCTCCACCGCCGCCATGTGATGGGATTTCAGCAGCTCCAGCACCGGCCGGTCCACGGCGTCCGGACGGGTGGAGCAGCGCAGTCCGGCAAACCCAAAGCGCTCCACAGCCTCCTTGGCCGGGGCCAGCAGAGCGCACATATACGCCCGAGGGATGGCGGTAAAGCTGCCGCCAAAAAAGGCGATCTGGGTCTCCTTCACCCGCTCTCCCAGAAGGGACGCAGCGGACTGGGCAGTTTCCCACACCTGCTGCGGTGTGGGCGCTTGGGCGTCCCCAGTGATAGCGTGCTGATCGCAGAAACTGCACCGCTGGGGACAGCCCACATGGGGCACGAAAATCGCCACGTTCCCCATCAGTAGCCCATCAGCTCCAACGCTTCCCGGGCGGCCTGCTGCTCGGCCTCTTTCTTAGAGCGGCCGCCGCCCTTGCCGATGACATTGGAGTTCAGATGCACCTCCACGGTAAAGTGCTTGTCGTGGTCCGGTCCGCTTTCCCCGGTGACCACATACTCCAAGCGCTCCTCCGGGTTCTGCTGGATGATCTCCTGCAAGGTGGTCTTGTAGTCCTTGAAGGGCTTGACGCTCTGGGCCTTTGCCGCCGGCGCCACAAACCGCAGGATGAACTTCTTGGCCTCCTCCAAACTGCCGCTGTCCAGGTAGATGGCGGCAGTGGTGGACTCAAACACGTCAGCCAGGATGCTGGGCCGCTCCCGGCCGCCGGAATGGCGCTCTCCATGGCTGAGGCGCAGATAGTCCCCCACATGGAGCGCCTTGGAAAACTCGCACAGGCTCCGCTCGCAGACCAGGGAGGCCCGGGTCTTTGTCAGCTTCCCCTCGGGAAGATTGGGAAAGTTTTCAAACAGGTACTCTGCCGTGACAAAACCCAGCACCGAATCCCCCAAGAACTCCAACCGCTCATAACTTTTACACTTGTGCTCGTTGGCGTAGGAGGAGTGGGTCAGGGCTGTCTCCAGCAGGGATTTGTCCCGAAACCGGTATCCGATGCGCTTTTCATATTCTTCCAGCTGCCGCATGGGCTTCTCCTCCCTCATTTCTCTTTGGCCACGGCCCCGGCGATCTTGTCAATGACCCCGGACTCTGCATAATCCCTGGCAAGACGCAGGGCGCTCTTCACGGTGGAAGCCTTGGCGCTGCCATGGATTTTGAACACCGGCTTGCGGCACCCCAAAATGGGCGCCCCGCCGTACTCGTTGTAGTCCAGCTCTTTTTTCATCTGCTTCATGTCCTTATAAACCAGGGCGGCCGCCACCTTGCCCTTGACGCTGCTTAAAAACACACCCTTGATCTTGTCCATCAGGGCCAGCGCCACGCCCTCATAGACCTTCAGGATCATGTTGCCGGTAAAGCCGTCGGCCACCACCACATCCGCCGCGCTGAAGGGGATATCCCGCCCCTCCACGTTGCCCACAAAGTGCAGCTCCGGGGTTTCCTTCAGCAGCGCATAGGTCCCCTTTTGCAGGTCGCTGCCCTTGTGCTCCTCGGCGCCCACATTGGCCAGGCCCACCCGGGGCTGCTGGATGCCCATGACATGCTTCATATAAGCCGAGCCCATCAGGCCGAACTGCAGCAGCATCTCCGGCCGGCAATCCACACTGGCTCCGCCGTCGGCCAACATGAAGAAGCCCTTGGTGCCCGGCATCACCGGGGCAAAGGTCACCCGCTTGACCCCGGGCAGACGCTTCACCAACAGGGTGGCTCCCACCACCAGGGCACCGCTGTTGCCGGCGCTGGCAAAGGCGTCTCCCTTGCCCTCTGCCAAGGCCCGCAGCCCCACTGCCATGGAGCTGTCCTTCTTCTCCCGGCGGATGCTGTCCGGCTCGTCCTCCATGGTGAGCACGTCCCCGCAGGAGAGGATCTCCATCTTGGACAGCTCCTCCGAAATGCCCAGCTCCCTGGCGCAGGCCTCCAATTTCGCCTTGTCCCCGGTGAGCAGAATGTCCACACCCAGCTCCTGACGAGCCTGGGCGCAGCCTAAAAGGATCTCCTGGGGGGCATTGTCCCCGCCAAAGGCATCCACGATGATTTTCATGTTGTCCCCTCCTCTTGTGCGCCTGGGGCGCTTTCTTGTAACGGCTCGTCCATCTCTTGGCAATAGCGTTCCAGATGGGCCAGCCCCCGCTGGGCCAAGGCCAGGTACCGCTGGCGCTTGTCTCGGATCTTCTCCTCCAAAGGCGGCAGGACCCCGAAGTTCGCCCCCATGGGCTGGAAGTCCTTCCCCTCATACCCGGAAATGTACCGGGACAGGGCGCCCATCATGGTGGTCTCCGGCAGCACCAGGGACTCCCGTCCGGCAAGCCGCCTCGCCATATTGATCCCCGCCAGGATGCCGGAGGAGGCCGACTCCATATAGCCCTCCACCCCGGTGATCTGCCCGGCGAAGAACAGCTCCGGCCGCCCGCGGAAGGAGTAATCCCCGTCGAGCAGCCGGGGGGAATTCAAAAACGTGTTCCGGTGCATCACCCCATAGCGGACAAACTCCGCGTTTTTCAGGGCCGGGATCATCCCGAACACCCGCTTTTGCTCCCCAAACTTCAGATTGGTCTGGAAGCCCACCAAGTTGAACAAGGTGCGCTCCTGGTTTTCCGTGCGCAGCTGCAGCACTGCCCAGGGCCGGTGACCCGTCCTGGGGTCCCGCAGACCCACAGGCTTCATGGGGCCAAACCGGATGGCGTCGTGCCCCCGGGAAGCCAGCACCTCAATGGGCATACAGCCCTCATAGACCTGGGGGTCCCGGGCGTCAAAGCTGTGGACGGGGGCCCGTTCCGCCTGCACCAGCTCCTGGGCAAAGGCGTCGTACTCCTCCTTGTTCATGGGGCAGTTGAGATAGTCCCCCTCCTGGCCCTCCTCGTCCCCTCTGCCATAGCGGGACGCTGCAAAGCAATGCTCCATGTCCAGGCTCTCTCGGGTGACGATGGGGGCAGCCGCATCAAAAAAGCTGAGGCTCCCCCCGCACAGCTCCCGGAGCTGCCCGGCCAAGGGCTCGGCGGTCAAGGGACCCGTGGCCACAATTACCGGGCCTTCCGGAAGCCCTGTGACCTCCTGGCGCACCACGGTAATCAACGGCTCTTTCTCAATAGCCTGGGTGGCAAGCTTGGAGAACTCCTCCCGGTCCACCGCCAGGGCGCCCCCCGCCGGGACTGCGCTCCTTTGGGTGCAATCCATAAGCAGGGAGCCGAACCGGCGCATTTCCTCCTTCAACAGACCGGCGGCGCTTTCGATGCGGCTGGCCTTCAGGGAATTGGAACAGATCAGCTCGGCAAAGCCCTGGCTCTTGTGGGCGGGGGAATACCTTTGGGGCTTCATCTCGTACAGGGTCACGGGAATCCCCCGGCGGGCAAGCTGCCAAGCAGCTTCGCACCCCGCCAAGCCCGCACCCAGGACCGTCACGTGTTTCACCGCCATATCAGCCCTCGTCTTCCTCTGCAGGGCGCTTGCCCGGGAAGGTGCAGTCCGGCGTGACGCAGTACAAAGTCTTATCCTTGCTCTTCTTCTGCATCAAAGTCTTGCCGCAGACGGGGCACTTCTCCTTGCTGGGAGGGTCCCAGGACACAAAGTCGCACTTGGGATACTCGCTGCAGCCGTAGAACACGCGGCCCTTTTTGGACTTGCGCTCTATGATCTTCCCGCCGCATTTGGGGCACTCTGCGCCGGTATCGTTGACGATCTTCTTCACGTTCTTGCACTCAGGATAGCCGGGGCAGGCCAGGAATTTTCCGTACCGGCCCACCTTCACCACCATCTTACGTCCGCATTTCTCGCAGACAACGTCGGTCTCGTCCTCTTTCAGCTGGATCTTTACGCCATCCATTTCCTTCTTGGCCTTTTGGACGGTCTTGTCAAAGTCGTCGTAGAACTTCTGGAGGGTGTCCACCCACTCCTCGTCGCCGCGCTGCACAGCGTCCAGCTCATCCTCCACCTGGGCGGTGAACTTCACATTGACGATCTTGGGGAAGCGCTCCTTCATCAGCTTGGTGATGACCTCGCCCAGCTCGGTGGGCTTGAAGGCCTTGCCCTCCCGAGAGACGTACTCCCGGGTGGTGATGGTGGAGATGGTGGCTGCGTAGGTGGAGGGACGGCCGATGCCGTTCTCCTCCAGGGCCTTGATGAGGGAGGCCTCGGTGTATCTTGGGGGCGGCTGGGTGAAATGCTGGTTGCCCTTCAGGTCCTTGACCTTCAGCTTCATTCCCACTTCCAGGGGGGGAAGGTCCTTTCCGGCCTTCTCCTCCTCGTCCTTGCTCTCCTCATACAGGGCGGTAAAGCCCTCGAAGGCCACGTTGAACCCGGAGGCCTTGAACAGGTACTTCCCGGCGTTGATGGTGGCCTGGGTGGTGTTCATGACACAGTTGGCCATCTGGCAGGCGATGAAGCGCTCCCAGATCAATTTGTACAGCTTATACTGGTCCGAGGTCAGGGAGCTTTTCACCTGGTCCGGGGTCAGGCTGATGGTGGAAGGCCGAATGGCCTCGTGGCCGTCCTGGGCATTGGCCCGGGACTTGAAATGCCGGGGCTTTGCGGGCAGGTACTTGTCGCCCCAGCGCTCCTGGATATAGGCGGACGCGTCCTTGATGGCGTCCTCGGAGATCCGCAGGGAGTCGGTTCGCATATAGGTGATCAAACCGATGGAACCCATGCCCTCGATCTCCACGCCTTCATACAGCTCCTGGGCGGCCTTCATGGTGCGGCGGGCCTGGAAGCCCAGCTTCCGGCTGGCCTCCTGCTGCAGGGTGGAGGTGATGAACGGAGGAGCGGGAGAACGGTTCTTCTTGCCCTTCTTCACCGCAGTGACCAGGAAGTCCTCCTTTTCCAGCTCCTCAAAGAGCTTGTCGGACTCCTCCTTGGAGCTGATCTTGATCTCGCCGTTTTCATCGCCGTAAAAGGCGGCGGCAAACACCGCCTTGCTGGGCGGCGCTGTGAGCTTGGCGTCGATGGTCCAATACTCCTGGGGGACAAAGGCCTTGATCTCCTCCTCCCGGTCCACGATCATACGCACTGCCACGGACTGCACCCGGCCTGCGGAAAGCCCCCGGCGGATGGTCTTTGCCAGGAAGGGGCTGAGGGTGTAACCCACCAGCCGGTCCAGGATTCGCCGGGCCTGCTGCGCGTTCACCAAATCCAAATCAATGGTACGGGGATGGGACATGCCCTCCTCCACGCCGGTGCGGGTGATCTCGTTGAAGGTCACCCGGTCCTGGGCGTCCTCGTCCAAGCCCAGGATATACGCCAGGTGCCAGGAGATCGCCTCTCCCTCCCGGTCGGGGTCCGTGGCCAGCAGCACGCCGTCGGCATTGGCGGCAGCCTCTTTCAGCTCCTTGACCAGCTTCTCCTTGCCTTTGATGATGCTGTACTTCGGCTTGAAATGATCCTTCACGTCCACGCTGAGCCGCGCCTTGGGCAGGTCCCGCACATGACCCATGGAGGCCATCACTTCATAGTCGTTTCCCAAATATTTTTGAATGGTCTTCGCCTTGGAAGGCGACTCCACAATTACCAATTTCGACATTGACAGGTTTACTCCTTTTCCTCCGGCCGGACCTTCCGACAGGATGTTCCCCCGGCGGGCGAACCCACCAGCGGTGTCTTTTACAATACTCCGACAGAGGTGTATTTGTCAAATGAAAAATCCAAGACTGCTCACAGCCGGCGATACCGCTTGCCCGGACAGGACTTTGCCAAGCCCTTCAGCTCCAGCACCGTCAGGCTGCCCAGCACCTTCCCCATGGGCAATCCCGTTCGCTCTTGCAGAACAGCCGCCGGCAAGGGGGATTCCTCCAGCGCATTCAGAATGGCGGATTGCTCCGGGGACAGGCCCTCTGCCTTGGTTTCCGGCTGTTTTGGACACGCTTCCACGTTCTCTTCGTCCGATTTCTCTTCGTCCACGTTCTCTTTGCCGGGATCTGCCAAAGCCGCCAAAGGCTGCTCAGACTGCTCCTCGCTCTCCCAGGGGACTGTGAAGGGCACGATTTTACGCATATCCTGAAACCGGCCCAGATATTCCTCCAAAATATCCTCTCCCCGCTCCACGGCCTTGGCGCCATCCTCCAGCAGCTCCCGCCCTCCGGCAAACGCCGGATCCTCTGCAATGCCAGGCCAAACGAACACGTCCCTGTTTTGGTCCTTGGCTAAGGCGGCATACATGGAGGTGCCGCTCTGCCGGGCAGCCTGAATCAGCACCACGCCGCAGGAAAGCCCGGTGATCAGCCGGTTGCGCTTCTGGAAGGTCCCGTACCCCGGCGATTGCTCAGCAAAATACTCTGTGAGCAGGGCGCCGCCCCGCTCCAAAATCTTCTCTCGAAAAAAGGCGTTGCGCCCCAGGTAGGAGCTGTTAAGCGCAACCGGCAGAACGCTGATCATCTGCCCATGGCCGCTCATAACGCCCATAGCGGCGGCGGTGTCAATTCCCAGCGCTCCCCCGGTGATTACAGCAGCCCCGCCAATCGCCAGCTGATAGCCGATCTCCTTGGCTTTGTTCTCAGATTCCGGCTTTGCTTTCCGGGCGCCTACCACTGCAACCGCCGGAATCCTGTCCACGTCGGGCAAGGTGCCCTTCCCATACAATACCGCAGGGGGATCAAAAATATTCTGCAGCGCCACCGGATATTTGGGCGAACCTGGGGTGAGCACCCGCCAGCCCACCTTGAGGGCATATTCCAGCTGGGCCTGCGCCTCTGCCAAGGAAAAGGAGTACAGCGCTGCAGCTGCCTGATCGTTGATCTCCGGCAGCGAGTTCCACAGCCGGGGGCCTCCCTGATAAAAGCCCTCCACTCCTCCGGGAATCCTCTGGTGAAGCAGCCAGGGCAACCGGCTTCCCGCGCCAAAAGCATGCTGCAGCCAGATCCAGTAAACACGTTCATCCATGGGCTTTCCCCCCTCCTCGCGCCATTTCCCACAACAGTATGGTTGCCGCCGCCGAAGCGTTCAGCGACTCCGCCCTGCCCGCCATAGGGATTGTGACGGGACGGCAGCGAGCGATGGTATCGGGACGCAGGCCGTTGCCCTCATTGCCGATGAACACCGCCCATTTTTGTCCGGAAAAATCCACCGACGTCACCGGCGGCTTCGTGTTATCCGGCACAGAGGCCAGCAGCCCGTATCCCGCCTGCTCCAACCTGGAACAGAGCGCCGGGCTGTCTGCCTCTAAGCCGATTCTCAGCCGAAACACCGCACCCATCGACGCCCGCAGCACTTTGGGAGAAAGAGGGTCGCAGCAATCCCCCAGCAGGATCACCCGGTCCACGCCCAGCGCCTCTGCAGTGCGGAGGATGGTGCCCAGATTTCCCGGGTCCTGCAGGTCCTCCAACACCGCCAAAGAGCCGTCCCCCAAAGCAGGAAGCTCTCCCAGCCCGCGAGGCCGCCGGCACTGGCAGAACACCCCCTGAGGATGCCGGGTATCCGACAGCAGCTCGGCCACATGATCTGCCACAAGATACTGTTCCCGCCCGGCCTTCAGCACTGGCTGTACATAGCGGGCATACTTCTCCATGGCCTGCTGGGTGACAAAACACCGCAGCACCTCTACCCCAGAGCGGACGGCGTCCTCGCACAGCCGCGCTCCTTCACAGAGGAACTCCCCTCGATGGCGGCGCTCCTCAGGGAAACTCAGCAGCGCTGCGGCGTCCCGCACAATTCTGTTTTGCCGGCTTGTGATTTTTTCCATCTGACCGCCTCCATTCTACCTCCGCGCAACTTGCGTGATAATAACAGGAACGCCCAAGGCAAGCTTGCCTCGGGCGCAGTTTTAGCTTTTTTACAGGGCTGCCTTGGCCTTTTCCACCAAAGCGGTAAAGCCTGCGGCGTCAGCAATCGCGATCTCAGAAAGCATCTTCCGGTTCAGGGTAACGCCAGCCTTCTTCAGGCCGTTCATAAAGGTGGAGTAGTTGATGCCGTTTGCATGGCAAGCTGCGGAAATACGGGTGATCCACAGGCGGCGGAAGTCACGCTTGCGCTGCTTACGGCCAATGAAGGCGTAATTGCCGGACTTCATCACAGCCTGTTTCGCCATTTTAAAATGGCGGCTCTTGGAACCCCAATATCCCTTAGCAAGCTTTAAAACCTTTTTTCTTCTCTTGCGCGTCATCATCGCGCCCTTAACTCTGGCCATTCCAATACCATCCTTTCTATGGTGAAAACGCTTGTTGTCCAATCAACTCCGAAAGAGGGAAGCCCTCTTCGGAAAAATACCCTCTTATTTGTAGGGCAGCATCCGCTTAACGGCGGCAACGTTGGTCTTATCGGCCACAGTGGTGCCGCGGGCATGACGTTTGCTCTTGGGGGTCTTACCATGGCCGTTGGCCAGATGAGTCATGTAAGCATGACCACGGATGACCTTCCCATTCTTGGAAAGCTTAAAGCGCTTTTTGGCGCCGCTGTGAGTTTTCAGTTTCGGCATTTTACAGTCCTCCTTAGATATTTTGAAACAACTGTTATTTCTGAGGCTTCGGCGCTAGGAACATCAGCATCGTGCGGCCCTCCAGCTTGGCGGGCTTTTCCACGTTGGCCACCTCGCTCATAGCATCGGCAAACCGCTTCATAATGTCAAGCCCCAACTCTGGGTGTCCCATCTCCCGGCCGCGAAACCGGATGGAAGCCTTCACCTTGTTGCCCTCGGAAATAAACCGAACGGCGTGGTTCCTCTTGGTATCAAAATCGTGGGTGTCGATATTGAGGGACAGGCGGACCTCCTTGATATCAACGACGCGCTGGTTCTTTCTCGCTTCCTTCTCCCGCTTGGCCTGCTCAAAGCGGAACTTGCCGTAATCGATAACCTTGCACACCGGCGGGTTTGCCTGGGGAGCGATCTTCACCAGGTCCAGATTCTTCTGCTCCGCAATCTCCAATGCTTTACGCAGGGGCATAATGCCAAGCTGTGTGCCATCGGAATCAATGACGCGAAGCTCTTTGTCCCGGATCTGCTCGTTGATCTGCAATTCCTTGTTGCTAATGGGTAGCACCTCCATCACATGTTGTTCTCAAGCTGTTTGGCAACGGGCGGCGGCTGACAAAAAACGGGCAGAATTCCTTCTGCCCGCAAATCAACGTCCTAAAAAAGCCGCCCGCTGGGGCCGCTTCTGGGATATCGACCTGTGTCAGACGAAACTGCACGGGTGGGAGCCAGCCGCTCCACTTTGTTTTACTGAGAAATCATTATATCCCCTTCTGCCGCCCCTGTCAAGGGATTTTCCGGATTTTCCCACCAGAATTTTGGCAGAGTCTGCCGCACTCCGCAGCTTGGGGCCAGCGTCACGCTGGTCAGCGGATGTCGTAGACGCTGCGCAGACGCAGATTTTCCGTAGAACCGGAAAGGACCTTCACACGGGTCTCGCCGGCGTTCATGTCAAAGTAGTTGTCGGAAAGCAGCAGATCCTCGCTCTCGTTCTGGATCTCCACGCTCTTGGCATAGGAGTTGGCGCTGACCACGATCTCATCGCCCTCCACACGGCAGGACAGCTGCGGGTCCACGTAGTGGAAGTACTTGGGCAGGGAGAAGATCACCGTGCCGCCGGACACCCGCCGGTCATTCAAGTACAGGTCGTAGCTGACGTAATCCTCAAAGATGTCCGCCTCGGGCAGCTCCACCTTGTCCAGCCACACGCTGGTCAGGGCGGAGACCTTCAGAGTGATGGTCTCCTCCCGACGGACCTGGCCGGTCTTATCCCGCAGCGCCCACTTGACGACGCAGGCCTTGTCCTCCATGGTCTCGTTGGAAACGGACAGGCGGATGCTCTTCTCCATATCGTAGGGCTCGGCGTTGACATTGGGGTCCTGGGAGAGCATTCCCTCCTCGCAGCAGGACAGCAGCACCGGAGCAAAGAACCGCTTGGCATAGTAGTGCAGCGCCTTCCACCGGCCGGTATAGTCGATGGAGGCCCAGGACGCCACAGGCCAGCAGTCGTTGAGCTGCCAGTACACCGCGCCCATGCAGACGCCCCGAATCCGCCGGAAATGCTCCACGCCATAGCGGATGGCGTCCGCCTGGAGCAGCTGGGAGGCGTACAGGGTGGTTTCAAAGTCCGTGGGATAGAGGTAGGTCTGCTGCAAATAGGACATGGTCAGCATGCTGCCCCTGGCGCAGCGCTGATGCTTCTCCATCACATAGGAGAACAGGTTCCAATCCTCCGGCTCGGCGAAGGTCTTTACCGTGGACAGGCAGGGAAGGCTCTCAAAGCCGAACTCGGAGAGGTAGCGGAACTGATGCTTGCGGTATTCCGCAAAGGGGAGCTGGCCGTGCCACACGGACCAGTAGTGGACGTCGCCCCGGGTGGGATCGTTGGGGTCGTCGAAGCCGCCGCCGGAAGAGGGGCTGGCGGGCCAATAGAAGGTGTCCGGGTCCTCGGTCACAAGCACCTCGGGGATCAGATACTCGTACATGCGGATGTAGTCGGCCTTTTGCCGCTTGTTCAGAACCCATTCGCCCTGATCCACAAACATCTCCATTTCGTTGTTTCCGCACCACAGGCCCAGGCTGGTGTGATGGCGCAGCCGCCGCACGTTGTCCTTGACCTCCTCACGGATGTTCTCAGCAAAATCGGGGGTCAGGTTGTACACCGCGCAGGCGAACATAAAGTCCTGCCAAACCATCAGGCCCAGCTCGTCGCAGGCATCGTAAAATTCATCGCTGGGATAGGCGCCGCCGCCCCACACGCGGACACAGTTGAAGTTGGCAGCCACACACTGCTCCAGCAGCTTGCGGGTACGCTCCGGCGTGACCCGAGGGAAGATGTTGTCCTCCGGGATGTAGTCGGCGCCCATGGCGAAAATCTGCACGCCGTTGACCTCATGGGCAAAGCTCTCGCCGTGGGCGTCCTTCTCCCGGGCGATGGTCATGGTGCGCAGGCCAATGCGTCTCTGCCAGGAATCCAGCTCCCGGTCCCCGGCATAAGCCGTCACCTTGACGGTGTACAGGGGCTGCTCGCCATAGCCGTGGGGCCACCACAGCTGGGGCTGCTCCACCACGACCTCCTCGGGAGAGCCCTCCCATTTCTGGGTATTGCCCTGGGGGTCTGTGACCTCCACCGTGTAGGCGATCCCCTCAGCTTCCACATAGTCCATCTGAGGCTGGATGGACAGGGTGACCTTGCCGTCCTCATGGCGCTGGCGCACCAGCACATTGGGCAGTCTGGCGCCATCCACACCCTGCAGGGTCACGGGGCGCCACAAACCGGCGTCAGGCAGATGGGGACCCCAGTCCCAGCCGAACATACAGTGGGCCTTCCGCAAATTGGCGAAGCCCCGCATGGCGTCCGAGCTGCCCTCGGCGGGGTTTTCCTCATACTTCTCCCGAATCCAGCGGGTGGGGGAATAGAAAGTGACCTCCAGCAGATTCTCTCCGGAATGGAGAAGCCCGGCGGTGTCGAACTCGAAGGTGCGGTGCATATTCTCCACATGGGACAGCAACACTCCGTTCAAACGGATATCCGCCACAGTGTCCACACCCTCAAAGCGCAGGATCTGATGGGCACAGGCCAGCACGCTCTCCTCGGGGACAAAGCGCAGGGTCCATACAAAATCATTCTCCATCAAGGCCAGGGCCTTGCCCTCGTTATCCCGGTAATAGGGATCTTCCATCTGCCCAGCCTCCAGCAGTGTGGAGTACACTGAGCCCGGCACCTGGGTCGGATAGCTTCCCGCTTTCCCGACAATTTCCATGCTCCAATTTTCATGCAAGCTTTGTGTTATCATAAAACATTCCTCCTGCCGAACTTCCCGGCATTGCAGTTTTTCTCTCGTGATTATACTACCACAGTTCAAATCAATGTCAATGACTTTTTGCACTCGGGCCGAAAGCTTTCCCGGTTCAGCCAGGTGGAATAGAGATACAGCCCGCCCACGGGCAGCCCTGTCACTTCCTCCATAGCAAAGCCGTACAGCTGCAATTGGGCCTCGTACCGTGCCCACAGCTCCTCCATCCCCCGCACCCGGTCCGTCTTGAAGTCGATGACATAAAGCTGCCCGTCCTCCACAAAGGTGCAGTCCACAGCCCCCTGGAGGATCACTTCTTCCTCCTCACCGGCGCCGGGCTGAGCCAGGGCTGCCGGGATCACTGCGGTGAAACGCCGCTCCTTCTCCACCTGGGACGAGCGAAGCACCCGCTGCCCCAAATCGCTCTCCAAAAACCGCTCCACCCGGCGCAGGTCCACCGCTTCCCCCTGCTCCGGGGTGAGCAGCGCCATGTCAACCAGCCGCCGGCGCTCCCCCTCCGGGTCCTGCTGAAAGGCGGCAAAATCGGCAAACTGCATGAACGTATGCAGCGCCGTTCCCCGCTCGGCAGGAGTCATCCCCTGCTCCCCCAGCCACGCCGGCCGGGACAGGGTGATCTCCTCCTCACCGGCCCGCTCTGCCGCCAGCTTGGAGGCTGCAACCTTGGCGGGAATCCCCACCGTTTCCTGGTAAGGGTAGGTCCGGGCGGCGCTCTCCCGCAGGTGGCGCAGCAGCTCCAGATCCGGTGCCTGGGGAGCCGGACGCGCTTCCTCCTGCTCCTCCCCAGCCTCATACCGGCTGAATCCCAACTTCCAAGGGGTGTAATCCTGCGTGACAACACAACCGGCGGGCGCTCCCGTCTCCTGACGCAGGTCCCCGCAGTCCGGGTGGCACAGGGCGCAGAGCAGCAGCCACTGGGCGGCATTCTTCGCCCCTCGCACCGTGTAGGGCGCGGGACCTCTGGCAGTGAGGGCCAAGGCCATCTTTTGACAGGTGCCCATGGGGTTCTCTCCGGAACCCACCAGGATCAGCTTTTCCTTGGCACGGGTAAGGGCCACATAGAGGATTCGCAGCTCTTCGGCGGCGCCGGCCCGGTCGTTTTCCAGGCCGATGGCCTCCCGTGCGGTGGTGGTGAACTGGGCGGAGCGCTTGCCGTCCCGCAGCTTCACCCCAATGCCCAGCCTGCCGTGCAGCAGCACCTGCCCCCGCGAGTTGGAGCTGAAATCCCGGCCGCAGCCCGCCAGGATACACACTGGGAACTCCAACCCCTTGGACTTGTGGACGCTCATTACCGTGACGGCGCTGTGACCCTGAGGGGCCCGCTCCGCCGCCTGCAGGTCCGCCTGTTCGTCCCGGAGCTTTCCCAAAAACCGCACGAACCCCGCCACGCCGCGGTAGCCGGAGCCCTCGTAATCCCGGGCCTTTTTTTCCAGCAGACGCAGGTTTTCCAGGCGGGTCTCCCCGTCCTCCATGGCCAGGACGATCTCCTGATAGCCGGTCTTACTGTACAGGTAGTTCAGAAAGACGTCCGAGGCCATGGTGGCCGCCACGGACCGGTAGCGGCTCAAATCCTCCAAAACCTTGGCGCAGCGGGGGTCCATCTCTGCCTGGCGGGTCAGGGAGATGTACACGCTCACGTCCCGGTCCTGGCTGCGCAGCCGGGCGGCATCGTCGGCAGTGAACCCGTAAAGCGGGCTCATCAGCACCGAAAGCAAGGGGATATCCTGGTTGGGGTTCTCGATGACCTCCAGCAAAGACAGCAAAAAACGGATCTCTGCCGCCTGGAAAAAGCCCTCTGCCACAGACGCCCTGGCCGGGACCCCATGCTTTTGCAGCTCCTGAGCATAGCCGTGGGCGTGCTTGTTGGCGCTGCGCAGCAGGATGCAGAAATCCCCGTAGTCGCACGGCCGCTCCCCGTTCCGGTCACTGACGGGAAAGCCCTCCTCCACCATCTGCCGGATGCGCTGGGCAAGCCAAGCGCCCTCCGCCTGCTCTGCGGTGGCGCCCCGGTCCCTGGCGATGAACTGCAGCTCTGTCTCGCAGCCCTCCTTGGGCGGGTAGTCCGCTCCGCAGACAAGGCGCTCGTCCCCGGTGTAATCCATGTCCCCGGCCTGCTTAGTCATCAGCAGGGAAAAGATGAAGTTCACCGTGTCCGTCACCTCCCGGCGGGAGCGGAAGTTCCTGTCCAGGGCGATGGCAGCGGGATAAGCGTCCTTCTGCCTGTCGTAGGGCGCGTAGCTCGCCCGGCAGCGCAGAAAGATCTCCGGCATGGCTTGGCGGAAGCCGTAGATGCTCTGCTTGACGTCCCCCACCATGAACAGGTTCCGTCCGTCCCGGGAGATGGCCCGAAACAGGGAGTCCTGCACCTCGTTGATATCCTGGTACTCGTCGATCATAATTTCGTCAAAGCGCTGAGAAACCTCCCGGGCGGCGGGGGTGGGACTGCCGTCCGGCTCCAAAAACAGCCGGATGGCGCAGTGCTCCAAATCGCTGAAATCCAAAAAACCGCCCTGGCGCTTTTTCTCATCGTACCGCCGGGAAAAATCCAGCACCAGCTCCTGAATCCCCTTGACCAAGGGCGCGGCCTGAGCAGTCTCTCGGGCGCAGGCGGCATTGTCCACTTCCAGGTATTTGGAAAGCTCCTTGGCAGTGTCCTTCACCTCCGCGCGCACCGCCTTGACCCGCAGGGCCAGGGGGTCCTCTCCAAAACCCTTGGGACTGCGGGCCGCTGCCTGCTTGAAGGACAGCACCGCCTCCCGCAGGCCGTCCCAATCCCCGGCCGCTGCCAGCGCTTCCATCCCCTGGAAGCACTCCCGGTCCTGCTGCAAGGGACTGCGGAAGGCTGCCTCCAAAGGCTCGCTCTCCCCCAGCTCCTGCACGCCCCGGTCCAGCAGCGCGGCGCAATGAGCCGCTGCCTCCCCCACATACTCCAAAATCACCTGCTGCCAGGGGGTGGGCCGTCCTGCCGGAAGCGTCCCCTTGCCGGGGAAGTACATATCCGTCTTTTCCTGAAGCCACTGCTCCGGGAAGGGATGGCTCTGCATATAATCGTAAATCGTGGTGACCATGTTCAGCAGGGAGCCGTCGTCCCGAGCGCCGGAAAACGCGTCCGCCAGCATGCTCCCTGCTCCCGAGCTGTAGGAGTCTGCCACAGCCTCGCTCAGCGCCGAGGACATCATATCCCGGCGGCGCTCGTCGGGCAGGACCTTAAAGTCCGGGGCAATCCCCAGCAAGTGGAAAAATTCCCGGTCGATCTCCGCACAGAAGCTGTCCACCGTGCCAATGTGGGCTTGTGTGAGCAGGATGCTCTGCCGCTGGAGCCGGGCATCCCCGGGACACTGCTGCAAAAGCTCCCGGAACCGGCGCTCCAACCGCTCCCGCATCCCTGCGGCGGCGTCCTTGGTAAAGGTGACCACCAACAGCTTGTCCGCATCGGTGGGGTTCTCCGAATCCGTCAGCCGCTGGATGGCCCGCTGCACCAGCACCTCCGTCTTGCCGGAGCCCGCCGCCGCTGCCACCAGCACAGTGCCCCTGCGGGCGGACATGGCGTCCAATTGGCCGTCCGTCCATCGTTTTTCAGCCATTGGGATCCCCTCCTTTCTCCAAAGCCCGCTCCATGCGAGCCAAGGCTTCCCCGTCCTTGGTGCCGTCCCGCTCCACGTCCTTCGGACCGTACTCCCTGCCGCACACTGCTCCGTAGGGGCAGTAAGAGCAAAACTCCTGATTCTTCCGGGAGGGCGCCGCCTGGACCCGCCCGGCAGCCAGCTCCTCGGCCATGGTGGCGATCAGCCGCTTGGAGTAGTTCAGCACTGTGGCAAACTCCCCGCCGGAGATCACCGTGCTGGACGCCGTAAAGCCGCCGTCCTTTTTCAGCGCCGCCGGGATGAACCGCCCTTGAAGCCCGGCCTCCATGGCCTGGGCCACCTCCTGGTCGCTGAGGACCAGGCCGTTCATCTTCAGCTCGGCCTCCGCAGCCTTTTGGATGTCCTCATCGGACTCCTCACGGCCCGCAGCTACCGTGGGCTCTACAGAGGGCATATACAGCACCCCTGCCGGAAGAAGCTCTCCTCCCTCCACCAGGGCGGCCAGGTACACCAGCATCTGCATATTCAGTCCCCACAGTACGTCCCGCAGGTGGAATTTCTTCTGCCCGGTTTTGTAGTCGATCACCCGGACATAGCGCCGTCCGTCGGCAGCAATGTACAGGTCCACCCGGTCGATGCTGCCCGTCACGGCCACCTCCCCGTTTTTGGTGGGAATCCGCAAGGGCGGGGCGTCCTGGCCCCAACCCAAGCGCCACTCCAGATGTTCCGGCTCAAAGCGGCTTTGGGCCAGCTCCTCCTCCACCCGGGCCACCAGCTTCCCTGCGGACTCTGCCAGGCGCTCCAGCTTATACCGCTCCCGGGCGGTGAGCAGCTCCATGCCGCCCAGGTTTTCTTGAGCGTACTCCCGCACCAGCTCCCGGACGCGGCGGGCCAGCTCCTCCTCGCCCCACTGCTGCCGTTCCTCCCGCGACACCTGGAATATCTGCTGGAACAGATAGTGCATCAGCGTGCCGTACTGCAGGGCGTCCACCTCTGCGGGGCGGCGCTCCTTGGCCCTCAGTCCATAGCGGCAGAAATACTGGAACGGGCACTGATAGTACTTCTCCACCTGGGAGGGGGACAGCGTCAGCCTGTCCCCAAACAGCTCCCTGGTCAGGGCGGAGTCCTCCACCCGTTCCTCCCGGCTGCCGGCAGCCCGCTCCAAAGCCTCCAACCGGCCCTGATAGACCGGGTCCCCCGCAAACAGGGCGCGCAAAGCCGCCGCCTCCCCATCCTCATCGGTGAAGCGGGCGGCCATCCGGGAAAAAGCCGCCTCTTTTGTATTGGCAAAAAAACGGTCCGGCAGGTCCCGCTGGGGCTTCAAAGCGGGGAAGATCCCCAGCAGAGAGGTCACCAGCCCGCTGGGGGATTTCTCCTCCCCATCGGCAGCGCCCGCCCAACTGACATACAGCCGCTCCGAGGGGGCGCAGGCCACCGAATACGCCAGGTACCGCTCCTCCATCGCCTTCCATTCCAGCGGGTCCCCCAAGGGCAGGTCCCGGCGGATCAGCTCCCGCCGCTCGGCATCGGAAAACACCCCGCTGGACCGGGGATTCAGCGGGAACTCTCCCTGGGCCACCCCCAAAAGGAACACCGCCCGAGGCGAGGACTGGCGCACCTGCTCCGGCGTGCCAAAGAGCACCTGGTCCACCGTCTGGGGAATCTCCGACACATCCTCCCCGGCAACCACCTCCCGCAGCAGCTGGCCGTACCGCTCTCGAAGAATGGGCTTTTCTCCCAGGATGGCCCGCATCTGGTCCAGGATCTCCATGAGCAGATCCCACACGCGAAGCTGCTTCTGTGAAAGGCCGGGTTCCCCCGCCTCCTCCAAGGACCGGCAGTAGGCGGGCAGGGTCTCCTCCAGCCCGAAGGCGGTCAGCAGCAAATACACCGCCTGGGACAGCTGTGCCCCCGTGGCATGGGAGGTCCTGGCGGCAAAGCGCTCCAGGGGCTCCATCAGCCGCCGGCGCAGCCCGTTGAGGCGTTCCAGCTCCTGGGAGTCCTCCTGGGTCAGCTCCTGGCCGAAGCCCCTTGGATGACGCACAAACTCCCGGCGCCAATCCTGGCCGGTCAGCCGCCACAGATAGGCATAGTTTTCCAGAGCAGAAATCTCCTCTGTGGAAAACCCGGACACGCCTGTCTTCAGCAGCTCCAACAGGCTTTCCGTTTGATAGCCCGACTGCACCGCCTGAAACGCTCCCAGGGCAAACCGGATAACCGGCTCCCCGTCCACCCGGTCCGGCTGGGACACAAAGCAGGGGATATCCCGCTTTTTCAGGGAGGCCTCTAAGCAGCCGGCATACCGCTCGGGGCTGCGGCAGATGATAGAGATCTCCCGATAGCGGTAGCCCTCCTCCGTCACCAGGCGGCGGATCTCCGCAGCGGCGTACTCCGCCTCCTCATAGGTATCGCGGGCCGCAAACACGGCGATCCCTTCCCCGTCCTCCGAGGTCATGGGCGCGCTGGTGGAAAACAGCTGGGCTTCCATCAACTTCAAGTTCTCATTGCGGAAACGAGGCGCTGCGGTAAGCAGCACCGGAGGCAGCACCTCCACGCCGTTTTCCTTGGCCGCCGCAGACAGACGGGCCCGGGTGCGGTCCACCAGGGCGAACAGCCCTGTGCCCGATCGGTCCAGGCCATCGGTACAAAGGGCCACCACCACTTGATCCGCTTTCTGAAGAATCCTGGCGAGGACGGTCAGCTCCTGGGCGGTAAAGCCTTCAAAGGAGTCCACCGCCACGGTGCAGCCCCGGAAAAACGAGCTGCTCTCCAAAGCCTGGGCCAGGCGGGTCAAATCGTCCCGGGAATCCAGGTAGGAGGTCTCCACCAGGGCATTGTATGTATCGTAGAGAAGGGAAAGCTCTGAGAGCTTTTTGCCCAGTCCGGTGGCACCCAGCTCCCGGGAGGCCTGCTGCAGGTCCCCCGGAGCAATGCCGCACAGCTTCATCTCGCTGATGGCAGTGAGCATCACATCCGTGATCCTGCCGCCCTTGGCCGCAGAAGCGTACACCTCCAACCGGTCCTGGCAGGCCTCGATGGCAGAGGCCATGAGGATGCGCCTGCCCCCGTCGCTGAGCCGCCGCCCCACGGCGCCCCCTTCCCGGCGAAACACCGCCTCTGCCAGCCTGGTGAAGCTGTACACCGGGATGGCGTTGCCCCGCACCGGGCCCGCCAAGCGCAGCATGGCCTTCTCCGTCTCAAAGGTGTACTGCTCGGGCACGATCATCACCGTGCCGCCCTGGCCCGCCAAGCTCCTGTCCGCCAGCATCCGGCGAAGATATTCCGTCTTGCCGCTGCCGGCCCTTCCCATGACAAACTGCAGCATTTTCCCGCTCCTCTCCCGCGCTTACTCCGGATTCTTTTCCTGTGGATATCAGTATACCACAGCCCCCGAGAGAAAAAAAGCTCATCCCCGCAAAAGCTCCCGCAGCGCCTCCCAAAGCTCCACTGCCTTCAGCTTGATCTCCACACCCTCCTGAGCTTCCACGGCCTTGCGTTCCCCCTCGGGCAGGGTCATCAGGGCACTCTCCTCACCAGCGGCGGGCAGGCACAGGCTGGGAAACACCACGCACCACCAGTTTTTCCCAGCCCCCTCTCCCAGGGTGACACGCAAAGCCCGGTACCGCCCTGCGGGAAACCGGAACTCCCCATAGTCCCGGGTGGGGAAGTACATTTCGGTCAATTGGGCTGACGCTGAATAGGACATCCCCTGCTCTGCCAAGGTGTCCCGGGCCGCCTGGGTGATGGACTGCAAATGGGTACACAGCTGAGAGCTGGCCTCCTCCATGGTGGAGGCGCCCCCATACCACTTTGCAGCCTCCTCCAGCACGGCATCCCGAACCAGCAGCTTCACCGCCTGATCCTCCTCCGAGTCAGAATTGGCCACCACATGCAGCCGCACCACATCCTGGGGCAGCTCTCCACAGGCGGCGGCAAAGGGGAGGAAGCTCCCCAGGGCCGCCAGCACAAAACCGCAGATCAGCGCCTTGACCATCCGCTTTTTCCAAAGGCTCTCTCTTCCAACCGTCACAGCAATCGCCGTCCTTTCCAATTTCTGGAAGGAGCATGAGCCGATCCATCCCCATTTATGCGCCATTGACAGGGAATGTTATAATAAATTCCATTAACAACACGGTTCTGGAAAGGTCACGCTATGCTGGATATTTTATTGGACGCTCTATTGGACACCCTAAAAACACTGCCCTTCCTCTTTGGGGCCTACCTGCTCATTGAGTTCTTGGAGCATCGGGCCGGTGAAAAGCTCACCGGGGCGCTGCAAAGGCTGGGGCCCTTCGGCCCTGCGGGAGGCGCCCTGCTGGGGCTGGTCCCCCAATGCGGCTTCTCTGTGGCGGCAGCCAATTTTTACGCCGGACGGCTCATCACCCCAGGCACGCTCATCGCGGTATTTCTGGCCACCAGCGACGAGGCCCTGCCCATCCTCATCTCCCAGCCCGGCGCTCTGCCGGACCTGCTGATGCTTCTGGGGATCAAGCTGGTCTCCGGCACGGTTTTCGGCATAGCCACGGATTTCGTTTGGAAGCGTCTGCCCCATAAAGACCAGCATCCCTTTGCCGATCTGTGCAAGGATTGCGGCTGCGAAGAACACGGCGTCCTCCGTTCCGCTCTCATCCACACCGGCAAAATCACGCTGTTCCTTCTGGGCATCAATCTGCTATTGGGGGGTGCAATCCACTTTGTGGGCGAAGAGCGCATCTCTCAGCTCCTGCTCTCCGGCAGCGTCCTGCAGACCTTTTTAGCCGCCCTTATCGGCTTCCTGCCCAACTGCGCCTCCTCGGTGATCCTCACCGAGCTGTACCTCTCCGGCGCCCTGTCCTTTGGAGCGGCAGTGGCCGGGCTGTGCACCGGCGCCGGCGTAGGTTTGGCTGTGCTGTTCAAGTACAACCGGCGCCCCAAGGAAAACCTGCTGCTCACCGGGATTCTCTACGTCTGCGCGGTAATCACCGGGCTTTTGTGTGGCGCGCTGGTCTGAGCTAGGAAAAAAGTTGATACTCCGAGGGTATGCTTGTACCATGAAAAAGGAGTGATGGTTATGGCTTACAAAATCTTGGTGGCCGACGACGAGGCGGATATCGTGCAGCTGCTCACCGATCTTTTCCAGCGCAGGGGGTATCAGGTGCTGGCCGCCCACAACGGGCAGGAGGCCCTGGCGCTCTGCTCTCACCGGCCGGATCTGATCCTGCTGGACGTCAATATGCCCGACACCGACGGCTTTACCCTGTGCAGGCAGATCCGAGATTTCATCAACTGTCCCATTCTCTTTCTCACCGCCCGCATCGAGGACGCCGACAAGGTCATGGGCTTTGCCGCCGGAGGCGACGACTATATTTTAAAACCCTTTTCCTCTCAGGAGCTGCTGGCCCGGGTGGGCGCCCACCTTCGCCGTGAGGAGCGCCGCCAGGGACAAGCTCGGGTCAAATTCCAGCAGGGGCTTGTGATCGATTACGGCGCCCGGTGCGTCTATCAAAACGGCGAGCCCGTACACCTGGCCAAAAAGGAATTCGACATTGTTCAGCTTCTGTCCATGCATCCCTCCCAGGTGTTCGACCGGGAACGGATCTACGAATCTGCATGGGACTGGGACAGCGAGGGCGACAGCTCTGTGGTGGCCGAGCATATCCGCCGCATTCGGGCTAAATTTGCGGCGGCAGGCTGCAGCGAGCATATTGTTACAGTTTGGGGTGTGGGGTACAAATGGCAATAAAATGGAGAAAACCCCTCAAAAAGAGGCCCCAAAAGCCGCCCTGGCACAAACGGATTTCCCTGCGGTTGGCGCTGATATGCACCACGGTCCTGTGTGCCGCGGCCGCTTTCAGCCTGATTATGCTGGAGGGCATGGGGTTCGAGCGCGCCAGAAATGCGCTGTACTACAAGTATATCACCCCCTACTACGCCAACGAGTCCCCGGACGGGGAAAGTTATTACACGGTTTCTGAGGACGGCAGAACCCTTTATGTCAAAAGCACCATGCCCTACGCCTATGTGGACCCGGATACCGGCAAGGTCTATCCCATCAACACCACCAACCCATCACAATTCATCCCGGCCGGGCCCCTGCGGTTCTTTTACTCCAATTTTGAGGAGATCGCCGTGTTCACCATCATCTCCACCGTGATTCTCGCCTTCTCTGCCGATGCCTGGTGGTTTTATCACTGGAAGCTCCGAAAGCCGCTGAGCGTTCTAAACGCAGCCTCTCAAAAAATCGCCCAAAACGACTTGGACTTTCATGTGGACTGCTCAAGCGGCGATGAGCTGGGAAGGCTGTGCCGCTCCTTCGAAACCATGCGGGCCTCTTTGGAGGAAAACAACCGCTCTCTTTGGGCTGCCGTGGAGGAGCGGAAACGGCTCAACGCCGCTTTTTCCCATGACCTCCGCACGCCCCTGACCGTGCTGCAGGGCTACAGCGATTTTCTGCTGGAAACGCTCCCTTCGGGGGATCTATCCCCCGAAAAAACGGTGGAAACCGTTTTGACCATGCAGCGAAGCCTCACCCGGCTGCAGCGGTATGTGGAGAGTATGAACTCCCTGCAGCGGCTGGACGATTTAAAGCCCCAAAAGCGAGCTGTCCTCTTTTCCTCCCTGTGCGACCAATTGAAGGAAACCGGTGAGATCCTGTGGGGGGCCCACGGCTTTTCCTTTGCTTGCCAAGGAATTGAGTCCGTATTTTTGGACAGTGAGCTGTTGTTCCAAGTCTACGAAAACCTCCTTTCCAACGCAGCCCGCTACGCCAAAGAGCATATTTGGGCTGCTGTACAAGCAGACGCCCTTTATCTCACGCTGACTGTGCGGGACGACGGCTCGGGCTTTCCTCCAGGCTCTCTAAAACGTGCCATGGACCCCTATTACCGAGCGGACAAGAATCCCCGCCAGGAGGGCAAAATGCATTTTGGCTTGGGACTTTACCTTTGTCGTGTGCTCTGTGAGAAGCATGGAGGTTCCTTGCAGGTGGAGAATGCTCCCCAAGGGGGCGCGGAAATCACAGCACGTTTTTCCGTACAGTCTAACACCTAACTGCGAAAAAAACTCCCTGGGATTGCTCCCAGGGAGTTTTTACACCCGTTTTAATTGTCCGATTTTGGGGACTTCTCTTTCAAGCCCTCTCTTCGGGAATAGTACCATGACCCCGCTGCCGCAGCTGTCACGGCAAAGACATGAACTCCGGCCACCCACGGGAAGGGCAGCGCCAAGGAAGCCAGGCACAGCAGCGCCGCCGCCATAAACAGCTTCCCGCCAAAGCGTTGGCTTTTCTTCCAGACAGCTGCACTCTGCATGGTCCATTTCGTGCGGATGCCAAACCAGGCGTTCTGCTTTACTTGGGGCATCGCAGCTCCCAGAATCAGCAGCAAAACGACGATCACTGCAAGCAGGATGCGCAGTCCGATTTCCGGGACACCGCTCAAATGCTCCACCTGAGCCCGGAAGAGGTATAAAAAGAAAATCGTCATCGCATTGAACACAGCCATGCCTGCATTTCCGGCAATCAGAAGAATCCTGATGCTCTGCTCCCCGTCCTTCCCAGGGGAGCGGGCCGCGCTCCATGCTGCCAGCAGCATCACCGTCCCAAATACCAGGGAAATCCCGGGAAAAATAAAACTCTCATACTTGCTGCCCCAACGGTCCACCTGACCGGAAAAGCCGTAATGCACGGGGATGGTCTCCGGCAAAAACCACAGCACTGCCACTGTGGTCATCACCATCGGCAGCAGCGTCAAAATCCCGCAGACAGCCCCTGCAAACCCCAGTCTTTTCATGAAAATCCCTCCTTTGTCAGCTCCATGGTACGCCCAATGCGACGCGATGTCAATGGAACAGAAAAGGCGCCGGGGTCTCCCAGCGCCTTGTTTCACTTGTCGGCATAGTCCCAACCGTGGTCCAGAGGGTTGGCCAGATACAGCCTTCCCTTGCCCTCCAACCGCTGCATGGAAGCCCTGGCAGCCTCTTCGGAATCGAAGATGCCGAACACAGCCGACCCACTGCCGGTCATGCTGGCTCCAAGCGCACCGGCACTGAGCAAAATCCGCTTGATCTCCCGCACCTGCTGAAGCTTCATGGTTTCGTCAAAGCGATTGGCCAGCCCCTCGCCGATCCGGCGCAGATCCCCGCCAGCAAGCAGATTCACCATCTTGCCCGTGGCCTGCACCCTGGTCAGTGGGAACTGGTCGATGAGGGCATAAGCCCTGGGAGTGCTCATACCGGCAGGCGGCTTGCAGATTACCAGCCAGCAGTCGGGCATGGGCGCCACAGGCTCCACCTGCTCCCCGATTCCCTGACAGCGGCAGGTTCCTCCCACCACGCAAAAGGGCACGTCCGCCCCCACCTTGGCTCCCAGCTCCACCAGCGTCTCCAAGGGGAGATTGGCTTTGAACATCTTGTTCAGTCCGTGCAGCACCGCCGCAGCGTCGGCGCTGCCGCCCCCCATACCGGCCCGGCTGGGGACATACTTGCGGATATGGATGGTAAGTCCCTGGCCGGTAATGCCGCAATGCTCAAAAAAGTACTGTGCTGCCCGGAAGGCTGTGTTCTTGGTGTCCACCGGCAGGTACTCCCGATTGCAGAACAGCCGGATTCCCGGCTTATTGATTTTTTTGATTTCCAGCTCATCCCACACGGACACAGTCTGCATCACCGTGTCCAATGTGTGATAGCCGTCCTCACGTTTCCCTGTCACGTCCAGGGTCAAATTGATTTTTGCGTATGCTTTTAGTTTCATGGGTCGTTCCGTCCTATCTCATGGAAACATCTATCCGTCCGTTTTTTCGGACATTAAAAGTGCAGCACGCTCCACCGCCGGATGTCAATGATGTGCTTGGGGCACATCTCATGGCAGCAGAAGCAGCGTATACAGTTTTTATAGTCGATCCTGGCCTTTCCATCCCGGATACGGATGGTGTGCTGGGGGCAGCTCTCCGCGCATTTTCCGCAGCCTATGCACGCTTTCTGCCGGATTTTCGGCCTTGGTGTGGCCACCTTTTTCGCCAGCGGCCGCAGCCCCTTGGGCAGGCGGTCAATAAAATCCGTGCTGGATGCCTCTGCCTTCAAAAAATCCGGCTGAGCCAAAGCGGCAATCTGCTCCTTGACCAGCTGACATTCCTCCGGAGCAATGGGGCCCAATCTCCGCTGATGGGCGTCTTGGAGCATCAAGATGCTCTCGGGCCGTATCCCCACCAGGGACGCCGCGCACACGTCCAAGGCGTAGGGGCTCTTGCTGGCCCCCAGCACCCCAAGCTGCCGGGGCCTTCCTCCTGTGGGCCCATTGCCCTCCATGGCCAAGATTCCATCTATCACGCACAGGTCGGGCTTTAGGAAGTCGCACAGATCCACCAGCATCTCCGAGAAGGGCTGCTTCTCCGGGAACCGGCAGTGAAGCTCCGGCTTTTGCAGTCCGGGCACCGTGCCAAACAGGTTCTTCACTGCCCCCGAAAAGCCCACCATGGAATGGGTCTTCAGCTTGCACAGATCAATGAGGTAATCCCTGGTGAGGAAGGGCTCCACCACAGAGAGCTGCCGGCACCGTTTTGCCCCGGGCAGGGTAACCTCCCGGCTTTTGCACTCCGTGTACAGGGTAAAGCCGCACTCCTGGGCCATGTCCGTATAGCCGCACCCGCGAAACACTGCCTTGATCGCCGCAGGGGTATAGGGTCCTCCCGGGCTTTCTGCAATAAGCACCTGTGCCCCCGCTTTTTGCACGCATTTTCCCACAGCGGCAACCAGGGAGGGATGGGTGGCAATGGCAGCCTCGGGCTTGGAGGTCATCACCAGATTGGTTTTAATGACCACAGTCATGCCGGGGCGGATCTCCTCCCACACGCCCAGTGCGGTGAAAAGCTCCTCCACCTGGCGCAGCAATTTTTCGGGACCGTACCCTCCGCAGCGGGAGAGCCAGACCTTTTCCCCAGCCATTACAGCTCCTGGAGGAACGCTTCCATGCGCTCCAAGGCCTCGATGATATGTTTGGTGGAGTAGCAATAGGAGATCCGCACAAAGCCCTCGCCGCAGGCGCCAAAGGCGTCGCCGGGCACCACAGCCACACGCTGGGAGCGGATCAGCCGCTCACAGAATTCCATGGAGGTCAGCCCAGTGCATTTCACCGATGGGAACACGTAGAAGGCCCCCTCCGGCTCAAAGCATTTCAGGCCGATCCTGTTCAAGCCGTCCACAATCAGCCGGCGGCGCATATCATACTGCTCCCGCATATACTGGATGTCGTCATCGCCATTCTTCATGGCTTCAATGGCGGCATACTGACTCATGGTGGGGGCGCTCATAATGGCAAACTGATGCAGCTTTGTCATCAGCCCAATGATCTCTTTCGGGCCCATGGCATAGCCCAGCCGCCAACCAGTCATCGAGTGGGATTTGGAAAATCCGTTGACCAGGATGGTCCGGTCCCGCATACCGGGAATGGCAGAAAATGCGGTATGGGGCTCTGCGCCGTAGGTCAGCGAGGCATAGATCTCGTCGGAGAGCACCAGCAGGTTGTGGCGCTCCACCACCTGGGCAATGGCTTCCAGATCCGACCGGCGCATCACTGCGCCAGTGGGGTTGTTGGGATAGGGCAAAATCAGCAGCTTGGTCCTGTCTGTGATCTTCTCCTCCAGCTCCTGGGCAGTCAAGCGGAAGCTGTTCTCCGGCTTTGTCTCGATGATAACCGGCACGCCGCCGGCCATCTCGGTAATGGGCACATAACACACAAAGCTGGGCTCGGGAATCAGCACCTCGTCGCCCGGGTTCACCAGGGTACGCACGCACAGGTCGATGGCCTCGCTGCCGCCCACAGTGACCAGGACCTCGCTTTGGGGATCGTATTTTACATTGTAATGGCGCTCCACATAGTTGGAGATCTCCGCACGAAGCTTCAAAAAGCCCCGGTTGGGCGTATAGCTGGTGCGGCCCTTCTCCAAGCTCTCGATACCGGCCTCCCGGATGTGCCAGGGAGTGTGGAAATCCGGCTCTCCCACCGAAAGGGAGATCACGTCGTCCATCTCGTTGGCAATGTCAAAGAACCTGCGGATTCCCGAGGGTTTTATCCGCTTGACAGTGCTGTTTACCAAACTCTCGTAATCAATCACACAGATTGCTCCCTCTCTCGTCAATTTCCTCACAGTCGTTGGCAAAGATCACGCCGCCATCCTTGTACTTTGTCAGCACAAAATGGGTGGCGGTGGACAGCACGCCGTCAATGGTGGCCAGCCGCTTTGACACAAACATGGCAATATCCGACATGGTCTTTCCCGTGACGTTCACCGCCAGGTCGTACCCGCCGGACATGAGGTAGACGCTCTCCACCTCGGGAAAATTCATCACCCGGCCTGCGATTTCATCAAAGCCGGTATCCTTTTGCGGAGAGACCCGCAGCTCGATGAGGGCCGCGGCACGGGGCACTTCGGTGCGCTCCCAGTTGATTAGGGCATGATATCCTTTGATGATGCCCTCTTTCTCATACTTTTTGACGGCCTTCACCACGTCCTCTTCCTTCTCTCCCAGCATAGACGCCAACTGGGCGGTGGTGAGATTGGCCTGGTCCTGCAGCAGTTCCAAAAGCCGTTCCATTGCCATGGCAAATTCCTCCTTTTCTGGATTTACACAAAGAGCTTTCGCAAGCAATCCAAGCGATCTATCTATTGCTACATTTTACTAAGAAACGTTCTGGCAGATTCCATGGGTTCCATTTGGAAGCCCCGCCTCACTCCAAAGGCAGCAGGATGGGCCGGTGCTGCTCATACACGGCGAAGTACCGGAAGCCGGCCTCCCGGAGCATCTCCATGCCCTCCTCGATCCCCTTGCCCAGATCCTGGGTGGAGTGGGCGTCGCTGCCCAAGGTAATCAACTCTCCCCCCAGCTCCCGATACCGGCGCACCAAGGACAGCTCCGGCAGGGGGCGGCCGATCTTCTGGCGGTAGCCGGAGGTGTTCACCTCCAGGGCCTTGCCAGCGGCGATCAGCTCCCGAAAGACGGCGTCAATGGCGTCCCGATGCTTTTCCAGGTCCACGGGGATGCCGTGATCCCCCTCGATGTACCGCAGGGGATAGGTCAGGTGTCCCAAGGAGTCAAACCTCCCCCAGCGGATCACCTCCAGCTCTTCCTGCCAATAAGTCGTCAGCAGCTGGTCGATGTATCCCGGCTCCAGCCGGGAATAGTCCAGGAAGAAAAAGTCCTCAAAGCCCCGGATATTGTGGATGGAACCAATGACAAAATCATAGTCCCGGCCCTGCAAAGCCTCTTCCGCCGCCTCTGCGTCCTGATTGGGCTGCCCCAGCTCGATGCCCCGGTAAAACCGGGTGGACGCCCCCTGGGGGAGCTGCTGGGCCATCTCCTCCCAGGCCCGCTGCACCCTGGGGCGATAGCGGTTGGGATACTTCTGGCACTCGCAGTGATCCGTCAAGGTGTGGGCCCACAGACCCAGTTCCTGGGCGCGCAGGCGCATCTCCAAAACCGTGTCGTTCCCGTCCGGGGAGCAGTTGGAATGATTGTGACTGTCACAGGCAAAACGGTACTTCAAACAGGGCACTTCCTTTCTGAAAAAGCACAGCCTTTTCGCCGCCTTAGAAGCTGCGGGCAGGGCAATGGTGATATTTTACCACAGTTTCTCGAAAAAGGGAAGGAAGAAAGGGAAAAAACCACCTCTCTGCCTTTTGTCACCTTGACAGACGCTGCTGGTTGCTTCATAATGAAGAATAAGAGATTGCGAAAGGAATGGTAGAATCATGGATAAGATGGAAAAAGCGGTGATCACCGTAATCGGCAAGGACATGGTGGGCATTTTGGCAAAGGTTTCCGGGATTTGCTCCGAAAAGGGCGTGAACGTGCTGGAGGTCACCCAGTCCATTCTTCAGGATATGTTCGTCATGGTGATGCTGGTGGATATCACCCACGCCACTGCAGAGGTGGCCGATCTGTCCGAGGAGTTCGACAAGCTGGGCAACGCCTCCAATTTGAAAATCCACGTGATGCACGAGGATATCTTCAACTCCATGCACAGAATCTGAGAGGCCCATTCCCCCCGGACCTCTTTTCCCCAACTTTGCTTTTGAAAGGAGCCTTCCTTTGAACACCAACGAAATTTTGGAAACCATCAATATGATCGACAACGAGGACCTGGATGTCCGCACCATCACCATGGGCATCTCCCTGCTGGACTGCATTGATCCGGATGTGAACAAGGCAACGCAAAAGATCTATGACAAAATCTGCCGCTATGCCCAAAACCTGGTAAAAACCGGCGAGGACATCTCCCGGCAATACGGAATCCCCATCATCAACAAGCGGATCTCCGTCACCCCCATCGCCATGATCGCCGGCGCCTGCCCCACCGCTTCCCCCATTCACTTCGCAAAGGCTTTGGATCGGGCGGCCCACACCGTGGGCGTCAACTTTGTGGGCGGCTATTCCGCGCTGGTTCACAAGGGCTTTGGCCCCGGTGATTACGCCCTCATCGAGAGCATTCCCCAGGCCCTGGACGAAACTGAGCTGGTGTGCTCCTCCGTCAACGTGGGCACCACCAAAGCCGGCATCAATATGGACGCCGTAGAGAAAATGGGCCGGGTCATCAAGGAAACCGCAGAGCGCACTGCCGACCGGGAGTGCATTGGCGCGGCCAAGCTGGTGGTCTTTTGCAACGCTCCCGAGGACAACCCCTTTATGGCGGGCGCCTTCCACGGCCCCGGAGAGCCGGACTGCGTCATCAACGTGGGCGTCTCCGGCCCCGGCGTGGTGCGGGCCGCCATCAAAAAGCACGGCGACGGCTGCAACCTCACGGAGATTGCCGAGCTGATTAAGCGCACGGCCTTTAAGATCACCCGGATGGGACAGCTGGTGGCGCAGGAAGCCTCCCGCCGGCTGTGCGTGCCCTTTGGCATTGTAGATCTGTCCCTGGCCCCCACTCCGGCCATTGGCGACAGCGTGGCCTATATCTTGGAGGGCATGGGCTTGGAGCAGTGCGGCGCTCACGGCACCACTGCTGCTCTGGCTCTTTTGAACGATGCTGTGAAAAAGGGCGGTGTGATGGCCTCCTCCAGTGTGGGCGGCCTTTCCGGCGCTTTCATCCCCGTCACCGAGGACGCCGGCATGATCGCCGCCGCCCGCTCCGGCTGCCTGACTTTGACCAAGCTGGAAGCCATGACCGCTGTGTGCTCCGTGGGCTTGGACATGATTAACATTCCCGGGGACACTCCCGCAGAGATCATCTCCGGCATCATTGCCGACGAAGCCGCCATTGGCATGGTCAATTCCAAGACCACTGCCGTGCGCGTAATCCCCGCAGTGGGCAAAAAGGCCGGTGAGGAACTGGACTTTGGCGGTCTTTTGGGCAAGGGTCCCATCATGGAGGTCAATCCTGCCTCTCCCAGCGTGTTCATCCATCGCGGCGGCAAGATCCCCGCTCCCCTGCAGAGCCTGAAGAACTGACCGTCAAGCGTATACGGAACAAAAATCCACGTTTTTTCAGAAGAACGCGGCCTATTCCCCAATATCCATAACAAAGCGATTTTGCCATGGTGTATTTCACCATGGCATTTTTGGTTTCCCCTGGAAGCAAAGGGGAAACCAAAAATGGTGAGAAAATTTTTTCTCACCGCTTTTTCTTTCTTAAAAATCGTGGTATGATAGCAATCAGTATGATGTTGTTATACATAATCAAAAAATGGAAAAGAGGGATCGGATGCATCAAAAGAAAGGCTCCAAGCTCACTGGAGTAGAACGCCGCCAGCACCTGAAGGAAATGCGTCAGCAAGCAAAATCAGACGTGAGGCAGCATCCCGTACTTTTCACCACCTATGTGGTGCTGCGGGTATTGGTCCTGCTGGTGATGATCCGGGAGGTATTTAAGGGGGATTATTACAATGTATTCCTCTGCGGGTTGACCTTGGTGCTGTTTATGATTCCCACTTTTGTGGAGCATCGCCTGCACATCGATCTGCCCAACACTTTGGAAATCATCATTCTGCTGTTCATCTTCTCGGCAGAAATCCTAGGGGAAATCCAGGAATACTACCTGCTCATTCCCTTCTGGGACACAATGCTCCACACTTTAAACGGCTTCCTGATGGCCGCCATCGGCATTGCCATGGTGGACATCCTGAACCGGTCGCAGAAGTTCAAGGTTCGCCTGTCCCCCGCTTTTGTAGCGCTGGTAGCATTTTGCTTTTCCATGACCATTGGCGTACTGTGGGAGTTCTTTGAGTACGGCATGGACCTGTTCTTCCACACGGATATGCAGAAGGACATCTGGGTCACTGCTATCTCTTCCGTCAATCTCAATCCCGAGGGCCGCAACGTGCCCATTCAGGAGACCATCGAAAGCGTAGTGGTCAACGGGCAGCAATGGCCCGCTTATTTGGACATCGGCCTTCACGACACCATGAAGGACCTGCTGGTCAACTTCATCGGCGCTGTGCTGTTCTCCATCATCGGCGCTTTGTACATTCTGGGCCGGGGAAAGGGCTGGTTCGCCCCCAAGTTCATCCCCAGGCTAAAAGTGGACGAGCTGCCCCCCACTGAGGAGAACCCCACCCTCTTGGAGCCCATTGACTTGGCAAAGCCCAAATCCGACTCCTCGCAGGAACAGGCAGAGTCTCCGTCGGATGAGGAGGACTTGACATGAGCACTGTAATCACCACAAAGCAGGGCGCTGTGCAGGGCACTGTAAGCCAAGATGGGAAAACCAGGATCTTCCGGGGTGTTCCCTACGCCCAGCCCCCTGTGGGCGAGCTGCGCTTCCGACGCCCTCAAGAACACGCTCCCTGGGAGGGCGCTTGGGACTGCACACAGTTCTCACCCCGCTGCCCCCAGGGCGACCTGACCGCTATGGGCTTTTACACCAAGGAATTCTATGACCAAGCGGTCTCGCAGGAAAGCGAGGACTGTCTGTACTTGAACATCTGGACCCCTGCCAACGCTCAGCCCGAAGACCGCCTTCCCGTGCTGTTCTGGATTCACGGCGGCGCTTTCCTGCACGGCAGCGGCACGGAAAAGGAGTTCGACGGCGAAGGGTTTGCCAAAAAAGGCGTGATCCTGGTGACCATAAACTACCGGGTGAATGTGTTCGGCTTCTTCGCCCACCCGGATCTGGAAGCCGAGAACCCAGAGGGCGTCTCCGGCAACTACGGGATTTTGGATCAGATCTTCGCCCTGCAGTGGGTAAAGGAGAACATCTCCGCTTTCGGCGGCGATCCCGAAAAGGTGACCGTGGCCGGGCAATCCGCCGGCTGCATGAGCGTGCAGGCCATCGTCTCCTCCCCCCTGGCACAAGGGCTGCTGCGGGGAGCCATCCTCCAAAGCGGGGGTGGGATTCAAGCCTTCCACACCACTCCGGGAAAAGAAACCCTGTGGACGGTTTCGAAAAAGCTCATGGAGCATCTGGGGGTCTCTACCCTGGAAGAACTGCGGAAGGTTCCCGCACTGCAGCTGCGGGACGCTGCTTACGCTGTTCAAGGCGAGGAGCTTAGCTGGTGCCCCCATGTGGACGGCTGGCTGCTCTCCGACACCACCGACGCTCTGGCAGAAAAGGGAGCTATCCACAACATTCCCTACATGATCGGCTCCACTGGGGACGATATCGGTGGGGAAGCCCTGTTGCAAGACGCAGGAGCGCGCTTCTGCCAGAACCAGCTCAAGCTGGGCAGAACACCCGGGTATTTCTATTTCTTCAACCGGAAGCTCCCCGGGGATGACGCCGGCGCGTTCCACTCCTGCGAGCTGTGGTATGAGTTCGAAACCCTGCCCCGCTGCTGGCGACCTTGGGAGGACTGCGATTGGGAGCTGGCCAAGGCCGTGTCCGGCTATTGGGCCAACTTTGTCAAAACCGGGAACCCCAACGGCGATGGGCTGCCCCTCTGGGCCCCCTTCACCCAGGACCAGCAGAAGCCCATGGTGCTGGCTGAAACAGTGGCCATGTCCGAGGGCTGACGGCTCTTCCCTGAAATGGGCCTAGCTTCTTCAAAGATGGAAAAAGGACACTCAGGAGTTCCTGAGTGTCCTTTTTTATACCTTATTCACTGTTTTGCGGAAAGAAAGCCGAGCATCCGCTCACTTGATCTCCCGGCTGTCCACTTCAGCCTGGGCTCTCTCCACAAAGGCCTCCAAAGTCATGGAGCCAAGATCGCCGTCCTGGCGATGGCGCACAGACACCGTGCCCTCCTCAGACTCCTTGTCACCCACCACCAGCATGTAGGGGGTGCGCTGCAGCTGAGCCTCGCGGATCTTGTAGCCGATCTTCTCATTGCGGATATCACACTCCACACGGAAGCCCGCCTTTTCCAGCTTCTCCTGCAGGGCCAAAGCGTACTGATGATGGCGCTCGGAAATAGGCAGCACCACTGCCTGCACCGGAGACAGCCACAGCGGGAACTTACCGGCAAAATGCTCGGTAATCACACCGATGAACCGCTCGATGGAGCCAAGCACCACCCGGTGCAGCATGACGGGACGATGCTTCTGGCCATCCTCGCCCACATACTCCAGCTCGAAGCGCTCGGGCAGCTGGCTGTCCAACTGAACCGTTCCGCACTGCCAGGTGCGGCCCAGGGAATCCGCCAGGTGGAAGTCCAGCTTGGGACCGTAGAAGGCGCCGTCGCCCTCGTTGATCTCATACTCCTTGCCCATCTCGGTGATGGCCTCTTTCAGGATCTCCTGGTTATGCTCCCACTGCTCCACCGTGCCGATGTGGTCCTCGGGCATGGTGGAAAGCTCGATCTTATAGGACAGCCCGAACACGGAGTACACCTCGTCAAAGAGCCGGACCACGTTCTTCAGCTCGTCCTTGAGCTGCTCCTGGGTCATGAAGATATGGGCGTCGTCCTGGGTGAAGCACCGCACCCGGAACAAGCCATGAAGGGCGCCGGAAAGCTCATGGCGGTGGACCAGGCCCAGCTCACCCACCCGCAGGGGCAGGTCCCGGTAAGAGTGGGGCTCGCTCTGATACACCAGCATACCGCCGGGGCAGTTCATGGGCTTGATGGCGAAGTCCTCGTCATCGATCACCGTGGTGTACATATTGTCCTTATAGTGATCCCAGTGACCGGAACGCTCCCACAGCTTCTGGCTGAGGATGACGGGCGTGGACACCTCCACATAGCCGTACTTTTTGTGGACCTCTCTCCAATAATCGATCAGAGTGTTCTTCAGCACCATGCCCCTGGGCAGGAAGAAGGGGAAGCCGGGCCCCTCGTCCCGCAGCATGAACAGGCCCAGCTCCTTGCCGAGCTTTCGATGGTCCCGCTTCTTGGCCTCTTCCAGCATCTGCAGGTGCTCATCCAGCATGGACTGCTTGGGGAAGGACACACCGTACACGCGGGTGAGCATCTTATTTTTGGCGTCGCCCCGCCAATAAGCGCCTGTAATGGCCGTCAACTTAACAGCCTTTACACAACCCGTGGTCATCAGATGAGGACCGGCGCAGAGGTCTGTGAAATCCCCCTGACGGTAGAAGCTGATGTTCTCCCCCTGCCCAGCATGCTCGTCGATAAGCTCCTCCTTGTAAGGCTGACCCTCCATCAAGGACTTGGCCTCGTCCGCAGACAGCTCAAATCGCTCCAAAGGCAGGTTTTCCTTGACGATTTTCTTCATCTCAGCCTCAATGGCGGGCAGGTCCTCTGTGGAGAGGGGCTTCTCCATGTCGAAATCATAGTAAAAGCCGTTGTCGATGGAGGGACCAATGGAGAACTTGGTGCCGGGATACAGCCGCATGACCGCCTGGGCCATAATGTGGGAAGTGGTGTGCCAGTAGGCATGCTTGCCTTCCTCGCTGTCAAAGGTGAGGATCTCCAGCGTGCAGTCCTGGTCGATGGGGGTGCGCAGGTCGCAGACTTCCCCGTTGATGCGGGCGGCACAGGCAGACTTGTACAGCCCCATGCCGATGGATTTTGCCACCTCTGCGGCGGTCACTCCATTTTCGAACTCTTTTACTTGGCCTTTCAGATCAATCTTTACCATCTGAATACTCCTTTCTGCCGGAGAAAGCAAAAAACGCCTACCCCAGCTAAGCTCTGGGGCAGGCGTCCGGCAATACAAAATTTTCGCCAGGGACCCGCGGTTCCACCCGGATTCAAAGCGCACACGCGCTTCCTCGTTTCGGCCGATAACGGTGCCCGCCGTCCCCCCTTGGGCGGACCGCATGAAAAACCGGTCCCGCGTTCGGAGGGCTGCTCAAAGGTGGTGGCCCATTCCCCGCCCCTCAGGCCGCTCTCAGCCAATGGCAGCCATTCTCTGGTATGGGGAAACCTTGTGGAAGGGGCTTCCTTTTCAACGCATTTTTTATGGTTTCCATCATAGCACTGGCGCGCTTGCTTGTCAAGGGAAAAGTCCCCCGTGGTTTTTCGGAATTAAATTGTACAATATTCTTGACAATCACCACCCCATGGAGCTAGAATAAAAGCAGAGTGCGCACCCGTGCTTTCTTATATGAATTTCCTTGTTTTTCATTTTTGCTTCTTTTTTATTGATAGATTTTTCATAAATTTTGCCCAAAGCGGTAAGTTTTCTCATTTTTTACCCGGCTTCTTAACTCTATGATTTCCGTCCGAAAATGAGGCAATAAAAATGGCTTGAGAATGAAACCTCAGAATTTTTCATACAAAAAGTATGCGGCCCGCTGCACTTCCCAGGGCGCACTTTGCCCTAGGATTTCCACTGTTAAATTTAGGAAAAATATCAGCAAAAGAGGAGAAGGAGGTGCCTGATTGGGCCAAGTTGCTGTATGGCTATGTATCCTTTTGGTCCTTCTTGCCGCTGCTGCGGCAGGCACAGCAGCTTTCTTTCTGGGCGTTACCTACCGCAAAAACCAGGCGGAAGCGGAGATTGGTTCCGCTGAGCAGGAGGCAAAACGGATTGTCGCTGATGCCATCAAAAACGCGGAAGCCAAAAAGAAAGAGATCGTGCTGGAAGGCAAGGACGAGTTACATCGCCTGAGAAACGAATCGGAAAAGGAGCTGGCAAACCGCCGCAAGGATATCCAGCATCAGGAACGGCGCGTCCTGCAAAAGGAGGAAAGCTTGGAGAAAAAGCTGGAATCCATGGAGCGCAAGGAAAACCAGATCGACCAAAAAAACAAAAAGGCCGAGGAGCGCCTGGCTGAGGCCGAGGCCGTGAAGAAAAGCCAGTTCGACATCCTGGAGAAAATTTCTTCCTTTACGGTGGACCAGGCAAAGGAGTATTTGCTCTCCAACCTGGAAAATGAACTGACCCACGAAAAGGCTGTAAAAATCCGGGAGTTTGAGCTGCAGACCAAGGACGAAGCAGACCGCACTGCCCGAGAGATCATCGCTTTGGCCATCCAGCGCTGCGCGGCGGACCATGTCAGCGAAGCCGCCATCAGCGTGGTGCCCCTGCCCAACGATGAGATGAAGGGACGTATCATCGGACGTGAGGGCCGCAACATCCGCACGATTGAAACCCTCACCGGCGTGGACCTGATTATCGACGATACGCCGGAGGCCATCACGCTCTCCAGCTTCGAGCCGGTCCGCCGGGAGGTGGCCCGCATCGCTCTGGAAAAGCTCATCTCCGATGGGCGTATTCACCCCACCCGCATTGAGGAAACTGTGGAAAAGGCTCGCCGAGAGGTGGAA
This sequence comes from uncultured Acutalibacter sp., assembly GCA_963559705.1. Classification (GTDB taxonomy): domain Bacteria; phylum Bacillota; class Clostridia; order Oscillospirales; family Acutalibacteraceae; genus Acutalibacter. Next base: position 20,769 of record CAUWLU010000002.1, on the reverse strand, counting down.
AACACCATTAAGCAGGAAGGCGAACGGGCTGTGCTGGAGGTGGGCGTCAACGGCGTGCACCATGAGCTGGTGAAGCTGCTGGGCCGCCTGCGTTACCGCACAAGCTACGGCCAGAACGTGCTGAACCACTCCATTGAGGTGGCCTACCTCTCCGGAATGCTTGCTTCTGAGCTGGGACTGGACCCCACCGTGGCAAAGCGGGCCGGTTTGCTCCACGACATTGGCAAGGCTCTGGACCACGAGATGGAGGGCTCCCACGTACAGATCGGCGTGGATGTTGCCAGAAAGTACCGGGAGAGCGAAGCAGTGGTTCACGCCATCGCCGCTCATCACGGGGATGTGGAGGCCAAAACCGTTATCGCCTGCATTGTCCAGGCGGCAGACGCCATCTCCGCAGCCCGCCCCGGCGCTCGCCGCGAGAATTTGGAAAACTACATCAAGCGGCTTGAAAAGCTGGAAGAAGTGGCCTCCTCCTTTGAGGGCGTGGAGAGCTGCTACGCCATCCAAGCCGGCCGGGAGATCCGCATTATGGTGAAGCCCGATAAGGTCAGCGATGAGCGCATGACGCTGCTGGCACGGGACATCTGCAAAAAGATTGAGTCCGACCTGGATTATCCTGGCCAGATCAAGGTAAATATGATCCGGGAAAGCCGGGCTGTCGATTACGCCAAGTAATGCTGACATCACAGGGATGCCGGCATTAACCATAACGACATCACAGGGACGTACTTTTTCAGGTGCGTCCCTGTCTTTTTCAGGAGGAACCTTTTATGCGCAGTCAACAAGAGATGTACGAACTTATTCTAGGTGTTGCCCAAAAGGACCCGCGGATTCGCGGCGTACTGTTAAACGGGTCCCGCACCAATCCAAAGGCGCCGCTGGATTCTTTTCGGGACTTCGACATCGTGTATCTGGTCACCGAAGTGGCGCCCTATAAGACCGGGGACCTCTCCCCCACCTTCGGGGACGTGTTGGTGATGCAGCGCACGGATGAAAGCCAGCTATTTCAGGAGCATTTTCCGGATTTGGCCATTTACCTGATGCAGTTTACCGATGGGAGCCGAATCGACCTGACCGTGGCCCCCAAGGAGCTTTGGAAAGACTACACGGAGCAGGAGCCCACCATCGTCCTGTTGGATAAGGATGGCTTCCTGCCCAAATTGCCCCTTCCGGACGGTTCTGCCTACGGAGTGGAGCGGCCCAATGCCCAGCTCTTTCAGGAATGCCGGAATGAATTCTGGTGGACTGCGCCCTATGTGTCCAAGGGGCTGTGGCGGGGCCAGCTCCTCTATGCCCAGCACATTTTGGAGACCTGCACCCGGCCCATGCTCCGCTTGATGCTCAGTTGGATGGCCGGCGGGGAGGGAGGCTTTCCCGTTCACCCAGGAAAAGCCGGGGATGGGCTGCAAGCCTATGTATCCCCCCAGGTGTGGGAACAGTACCTGGCCACCTATGCGCCCTGTCAAAGGAGCGCCTTGTTCCAGGCCCTGGACAGCAGCTGTCGGCTGTTCATCCAAGCCAGCCACCGAGCCGGGGAATTGCTGGGCTACACCTGGTCAGACCACTGGGAGGAAACCATTCCCCCCTTCATGAACGAAACCCAAAGGGCCCTTGCGGAGCTGCCCCTTTCCACCAGTTGGGACGGGGAACAGCTGCGCCAGACAGAGCCCTATCCCAGAAAGGAGCAAGCTTGATGAACATTTTGTGCATCGGAGATGTGGTGGGCAACGAAGGCTGCCAATTTCTGCGAAAGCACCTGCCCGCGCTGAAGCGCGCCAAGGGTGTGGACCTTGTCATCGCCAATGGAGAAAACTCCGCCGATGGCAACGGACTTACGCCCAGCTCGGCAGAATACCTGTTTGACAGCGGCGTGGATGTGATTACCACTGGAAACCACTGCTTCCGCCGCCGGGAGGCCTACGAGCTCTACGACAGCTGCGAGACTTTGCTGCGGCCCGCCAACTATCCCGCCGCCGCTCCCGGCCGGGGGCTGTGCGTGGTGGATCTGGGCAGGGTGCAGGCGGCGGTAATCAACCTCATGGGCACGTCCTATATGGACAGCCTCCGCTGCCCCTTTGAAACTCTGGACGCCCTTTTGAAAACCCCGGACCTGCCCAAGATCACCGTGGTAGACTTTCATGCGGAGGCCACCGGCGAAAAGCGCGCCATGGGCTTTTATGCCGACGGCAGGATCACCGCTCTTTTCGGCACCCACACCCATGTGCAGACCGCTGACGAATGTTTGCTGCCCCACAACACCGGCTATCTCACCGATGCGGGCATGACCGGGGTGATCGACTCGGTATTGGGGGTCAAGCCGGAAATCATCATCGGCAAGCTTCGCACGAAGATGCCCGCCCGGTTCGACTGGGCCAAGGGACCTTGCAAAATGGACTGCGTCCTCTTTTCAGCCGATGAGCGCACCGGCCTATGCACGGGCGTGGAACGGCTGTCCATCACTTGAGGGGTTGTAACCCCTTCGCAATATTCGTTACAGGTTTGCCACTTTCCTTGACAATTCCCTCTAAGGCTGTACAATAAAGGCAGAGGGAACCTTCTTTTTGGAAAGGAGCTGTAACTTATGGAAAAGACGCGGCTCGTGAAGCAGAAAGCCATTCTCCTGGCTGCCGGATGTCTGGCGCTGGCAGTTGTGGTGGCGGTGACCGTGTTCTTCCTGTCCCGAAAGGACCCGGCGCCTTCTGAGGGGGAAGGGATCTTCCACTTCCAGCCCGGCCAGGTCACCTGGGTGTACCTTCAGCACTATGGGGACATGCGGGATGTGACCGACCCTGCCCAGGTGGAAGAGATCGTGGAACTGCTCAACAGCTTCCCCTGCCTGTCCTCCCAGGACGTCCCCCCCGCCGTCGGGTGGGACTACCGGGTCAGCCTGTCCACAGACACCTGGTCCTACGATTTCACCTTCTCCGCAGACACCCTGCGCATCTGGAACGACGACGGCAGTTCCACCATTTACTTCGGCCCGGCCGGATATCTCCAGCCCCTGGTGGACATGGCGGACGGCACTGTTCCCGTCACCCCGGGCGAGATCCCCCAGCCGGAAGGCTACCCTTACCATATAGAGGCGGAGGACGTGGCCCACCTCTATATAGAGTATTTGCAGGAGGCAAGGGAAATCAACAGCCGGGAGGACGTCCAACGGGCGGTGGAGCTGCTCAACAGCTTCCCCTGCCAATCCATCGAGGAGGACACCTACGTCCCCACAGACTGGTGGAGTTTCTCTATGGACGGTCCAAACGGCGCTTTTTTCGGCGGCTACTTTACAACTGACAGTGTGCGGATTTCCGGCAACACCTACCACGGGCCGGAGGGCTACTTCCAGCCCCTGATGGACATTATGGAGGCAGCTCCCCCCCTGCCGGAGGAGACCACCGTGCCGGATGTGAGCAGCCCCTCCGCGCTGGAGAGCGCTTCACCGGCGTCGTAAAGACGGCCCCGCCCCGCCCAAATCCGGAGGGGCGTTATTTTTGACGTGATTTTCAGAAATCCCCGGGGAACGATTGTATTTTTTAAATTTCTGTGATAAACTAGATAAAAGATATACCATCTATGTGGTGAAGGATGTGGTAACCGTGATTTTAGGTTCTCAACTAAAAAATGCCATCATATCAGGCTCTAACAACATTTCCAAGTATAAAAAGCAGATCAACGAACTGAATATTTTCCCCGTGCCCGACGGCGATACCGGCACCAATATGTCCATGACCATTGGCGCTGCCGCCGAAGAATTGAAAAAGCTGGATGACGCCGCCACCGCTGCTCAGGTGGCGAAAAAGGCCGCTTCCTCCATGCTGCGGGGCGCCCGAGGCAACTCCGGCGTCATTTTGTCCCTGCTGTTCCGGGGCATCTCCAAGGGCCTGGAGGGCAGAGAGGAGATCTCTGCTGAGGACTTGGTCGCCGCCATGGAGCTGGGCGTGGACGAGGCCTACAAGGCTGTGATGAAGCCGACGGAAGGCACCATCCTCACCGTGGCCCGGGTCGCTTCCGAACGGGCCCGGGAGGCGCTGGAGCTGGGCAGCGATCCCGTCCAGGTATGGGACGCCGCCTGCATGGGCGCCGCCGACGCTTTGGAGGAAACTCCCGAGCTGCTGCCCGTCCTGAAAAAGGCCGGTGTGGTGGACGCGGGCGGTCAGGGACTGTGCCTGATCTTTGAAGGGATGCTCAGCGTATTCCGCAGCGGCATTGTGCTGGAGTGCGACCTCTCTGAGGAGGAAAAGGCTCAGGAGACCGCGGAGTTCTTCCGCAATGTGGCGGCAGAATTTGACAGCGAGATCAATTTCACCTACTGCACAGAGTTTGTGGTGGGCCGGGACCCGGAGATCCAAAAGGACCCCTTGGAACTGAGACTGTTCCTGGAAACCATCGGCGACTGCGTTGTGGTGGTGGATGATGAGGAAATCATCAAAACCCACGTGCATACAGAAAATCCCGGCGATGCGCTGCAGGCTGCTTTGCAGTACGGCCAGCTGCTCACCGTAAAGATCGAAAACATGAAGGAACAGCACCGCAAGGCCGCTGAGGAGAACGAGGCCCAGAAGGCAGCTGTTCAGGCAGCGCCTGCGGAAAAGGTCCATCGGGAGCCCCAGGAGCCCACGGAGGAAATGGGCTTCATTTCCGTCGCTGCGGGCGATGGCTTGAAGGAGCTGTTCCTGGACCTGGGCTGCGCCAATGTGGTCAGCGGCGGTCAGACCATGAACCCCAGCACCGAGGACCTGATGGAAGCCGTGCTGGCAACTCCCGCCAAAAAGGTCTTTATCCTGCCCAACAACAAGAACATCATCATGGCTGCGGAGCAGACTGTGCCCCTGGTTACCGACCGGGAAGTGATCGTCATTCCCACCCGGACCATCCCCCAGGGCCTGTCCGCCATGCTGGCCTTTGACCCCGACGCCGATGCCGACGCCAACCGAGAGACCATGCTGGAGGCCGCCGGCAACGTGGACACCGGCCTGGTGACCTTTGCCGCACGGGATTCGGAATACGGCGGGCACACCATCCGCCACGGAGACATCCTGGGCCTGAAAAACGGCAAATTGGAGTATATCGAGAAGGACCCTGTCGCTGCCTGTGTGCGGGTCGCCCGCTCCTTTGCTTCCAAGCACACCTCCTTTATCACGCTGATCTACGGTGAGGGAGTTGCTCAGGAGCAGGCGGAGGAGGCCAAGCGCACCCTGGAGAATAAGCTCCACTCCGATGTGGAGATCACCCTGGTGAACGGCGGTCAGCCGGTGTATTATTTCATCATCTCCGTGGAGTAAGTCCTCTGCCGCTTTCTACAATTAGAACCAAAGCTTTTTAAGAAACCTTTCTTCCCAAGAAAGGTTTCTTTTTGTAAGGCCTGTAAAGGCATTTTTCAAGGAGCGCTTTCATGAAACTCTACATCGTAGGGCCGGTGGGCAGCGGAAAAACCACACTGGCCCGTCGGCTCTCCAAAGAGCTGGGCGTCCCCCGCTTTCACCTGGATCAGGTGGCTCATCAGCGGGACCGCACGGCCAAAATCGGCAATCGAAAACGGCCGGAAGCTCAGCGGGACGCTATTTTTCAGGGCATTCTCGCGCGGGAGGCTTTCATCCTGGAGGACACCGGCCGCCCGTGCTTTGCCCAGGGGCTGGAAGCAGCGGATCACATTCTGCTGCTGGAGCCGCCCACCTGGGTCCGGCTGGGCAGAATCCTTCTCCGGTGGGTGCGGCAGAACCTGGGCAAGGAGCCCTGCTCCTATCGCCCCACCTGGACTATGCTGAAGGATATGTTCCTCTGGACCAGGGACTACAACACCGGCGAGGACGGCGTCCGCGCCCGGGCAGAACAGTATTCCAACAAACTCACTGTGGTCAGGTCCCAAGAGGAGCTGGAACAGTTTCTCCACAATCTTCCCCATTGACGCAAAGGAGGCACGCTATGGCATCCCTGTTCGAACAGGACATCGAGACCCTGAAAGGCGTCGGCAAAAAGCGAAAAAAACTCTTTGAGAAGCTGGGCGCCCCCACAGTGGGAGATCTGCTGCGGCTGTACCCCCGCGCCTATGAGGATTGGAGCCTTCATACCGCCATTCGGGAAACGGTTTTGGGAGAAGTTGCCGTGGTCAAGGGCACGGTGCTGCGCGCCCCCACGGGGCAGCGGGTCCGCGGGGGCATGACCCTGTACAAAACCAGCATCACCGACGGGGAAAGCGATATGGCCCTCACCTTCTTCAACAACCGCTACATCCCCTCCATGCTGCGAGAGGGCCGCACATACCTGTTCCGGGGGAAGGTCTCCGGAACGCTGTTCAAGCGGGAGATGCTCTCCCCGGAGTTTCTGTCAGAGGACAAAGAGCTGGCCATCCAACCAGTCTATCCAGCCACGGCAGGACTGTCCTCCCGGCAGATCTCCGCTGCTGTGGCCAACGCGCTGGCCCTGCTGCCGGAACAGATCCACGACCCCATTCCCGATAAGCTGCGGGAGCGCTATCATCTTTGCACCCTCCGCTACGCACTGGAGGCCATCCACTTCCCCAAAACCCCGGAGGAAGTGGACACCGCCCGATTCCGTCTGGCCTTCGAGGAGTTCCTGGTTTTGCAGTTGGGGCTGCTGCGGATCAAACGCGGCCGGAAAAGCGCCAACCTTCATCCCATCCCCAACCAGTTCCCGGAGGGCTACACCAAGCTGCTCTCCTTCACGCTCACCGGCGCCCAGAAGCGGGCGATCACAGAGGCTGTGGCCGACATGGCTGGGGACTCCCCCATGAACCGGCTGATTCAGGGCGATGTGGGCAGCGGAAAAACGGCTGTGGCCGCCGCCCTCTGCTGGTCGGTGATTCAGAACGGTATGCAGGCGGCTCTGATGGCCCCCACAGAGATTCTGGCCGCCCAGCATTACAGCTCCCTCTCCGCCCTGCTGGAGCCCGCCAAGATTACCGTGGCCCTGCTGACAGGCTCTGCGAAGCAGGCGGAAAAGAAAAAGATCTATCAGGCCCTGGCAGACGGACGTATCCAGCTTGTCATCGGCACCCACGCGCTGATCAGCGACAAGGTGGAATTTCAAAACCTGGGCTTGGTCATCACTGACGAACAGCACCGCTTCGGCGTGGGGCAGCGGTCTGCGCTGGCTCAGAAGGGCGCTTCTCCCCACCTTCTGGTCATGAGCGCCACCCCCATCCCCCGCACCCTGGCTTTGATGGTCTACGGCGACTTGGACATCTCCGTTTTGGACGAGCTGCCCCCTGGACGGCAGAAAATCGAAACCTATCTCATTGACCCTGGCAAGCGCCAGCGGGCTTTCCAATATGTCCAGCGGCATCTGGATCAGGGGCGGCAGGGGTATTTGATTTGTCCGCTGATTGAGGAGGATGAAAGCGGCCTGCAAAGCGTCACAAAGTATGGGGAGCTGGTGAAAAAGGCGCTCCCCTCCGCCACTGTGGGAGTGCTTCACGGCAAAATGAAGCCCTCTGAAAAGGAACAGGTCATGGAGGAATTCTCTCAGGGGAAGCTCCAGCTATTGGTGTCCACCACCGTGGTGGAGGTGGGCGTGGATGTGCCCAACGCTGTGATTATGCTGATCGAAAATTCCGAGCGCTACGGGCTGTCCCAGCTGCACCAGCTCCGGGGACGCATTGGGCGGGGACAGTACAAGTCCACCTGCATCCTGATCACCGAGGCCAGAAACGAGGACACCCTCAAGCGGCTCAAGCTCTTTCGGGACACCAGCGACGGCTTCCAGATTGCCGAGGCTGATTTAAAGCTGCGGGGTCCGGGCGATTTCTTCGGCCAGCGGCAGCACGGTCTGCCCCAGCTGAAAATCGCCGACATGACCACGGACATGGACGTGCTGCGCCAGGCCCAAGCCTGCGCCAAGGAGCTGCTGGCTCAAAACGCTTTGGAGCAGCCGGAATACCGAGGGCTTCGCGGGGAGATCCGCCGGCTGTTCGCCAAAACCGGCGGCCAGGATGTGGTGCTATAATCTGCAAAACATTTCAACATATCACTTGTATTCTGTGGAAAATTGTTGTATTATTATAGTGAGGGAATTTCTGTTTCGCGATAGCTGTCGTCTCATGGAAAGGAGGAATCCGTATGGTCGGCCCGCCTAAGATCAACAATGTTGTTCACAATCAACTGGATATGCTTTGGGATCGTTCCGTGGACGGTCAACCCCAGGAAAAGCACTCGCCCAAAAAGAATACCCGCCGGAACCTGCTGTGGTTTTACTGGTGTTCCTGGTGATTCTGGGTCTGATCTTCCTGCCCGGCCTTTTCTCCTCCCACGGCTTCTGGGTCAGCGAACCCACCTTTGGCCTGTCCTGGCCGGAATGAGGTGAGGAGATGTCTTACCAACCAGGAATCCCCACGAATGTTCACAATCCCAAGCTGCTCCATCCGCTTTTCCAAGCAAAAAAGGCTTGGATAGCTCCATGATAAGCTGAAGCGGGAGGTTTTCCCGTTGCAGCAACGACCATACAATGGACGCAAAAAAGGACTGCCGCATCTTCGCAGCAGTCCTTTTTCTTTACAGATCCCGATACTTGCGGACCCGGCGCAGTTGCTTCTGCTTTTTCCGGTACAGAAGAATCAGGATGATATACACGATAATCAGCAGCAGGATCACACCCATGATGATGAGGAACCAGGGAGAGGTCAGCACGGAGGTCCCCTGGCTGATGAAGGACATCATCTCACTGCGGGAGACCGACTCCGCGGCCACCAGCGGCACGGTAGCGATCACCTCTCCGGCATAGCTCATAGTGGCGGTCCCCAACTGCTGGCCCCGCTCCACCGGAGCTTGGGCGCTTTCCGGCACATCGGTCTCCACAATGATGCTGGAGACATCCACGCTGGAAGGCAGCATGACAGAGACGTTCTCCCCCGCCACCAGCTGCAGAGTATCCTTCTTCCAAGCGTACTCCAAGGGGATGTCTGCCAAAATAGCCCCTTGCGCCACGATGGTCATTTTTCCCAAGCTGGTCAGCGCCCAACGGAACAGCGTGGCGGCGTCCAGCATCTCTCCGTGGAGGGAAATGCGGTCGCCGTTGGCGTCCAGCATCGGGCTGCCCATGCAGCATACCACATAGGTGTATCCCCCGTAAGTGGCAGAGGACACAATGCAATAGCCAGCCTGATTGTGAGAGCCAGTCTTGACGCCCGTGGCATAGGCGTAGTAATACGAAACCTCGTCCGAGGCATAGTTGGTCAGCATTTGGTTGGTGGTATTGGCTGTGCGGACCAGGTCCGGGTTTTCTTGGGGCGCGTAATTGTACGCCGTGGTCCCGGTGATCTCCGTAAAGTGGGGCAGACTCATGGCATACTCCGTGATGGTCACCATATCCCGGGCAGTGGAATAGTGGGCCTCATTGTGCAGGCCGTGGGGATTGGTAAAGTGGGTATTGGTACAGCCCAGCTCCGCGGCCTTCTCGTTCATCAGCTGAACAAAATAGCTGCGGCCCGTGTAGTCGCTGCCGTTAAAGCCCTCCTCCCCATAGGCAGGAGCCAAGCCTTCTGTGGACAGCACCCCCTGCCCGCCGCCGGACTGGGACACCGCCTCCGGGTCGTCGTTTGCCCTGGGTGCAGAGCTGGTCTGGCTCCCCTCCGAAGAATCGGGTTGGGAGGAGCTGTTCGAGGAAGCGGACTGAGCGGAACTGTCCGCAGCGCTGGAGGCTGCCGCCCCAGTCTGCCCGTCAAGCTTTCCCTCCGCATAGAGCTGGTCCACATATTTTGCCAGGGTCAAGGCCGCATTGTTGCCCGAGGGCACCATCATCAAGTACAGAAGGTCCAGGCCGGTGTAGGTCTCTCCCACACTGAACTCCGCCACGGAGCTGCCCGTGCCCACAAGCTCATCCACCACGCTTTGGGGAATCGTAATCAAGGTGTTTTCTATGTTGGGAATACTCTCGTAGGCGACGATATAGCTCATGATTTTGGTCAGAGAAGCCATGGGAAGCTGCTCATCGGCATTCTCCGAATACACCACCGTATCCGTATCCAGGTTGAGCATCAGATAAGCCTTGCAGTGGGGGCCGTTGGGATTCTTGGGGTCCGTGTCCCAGCCGAACTCAAACCCTTCCGCAGCGGCGGGCATGGCGCAGACCGAAACAAGACAGACCACAGCAAGAAACACGGCGAACAGTTTTTTCATGAGTTAAATCCTTTCTATCCAAACTCCTGGGATTTCAAAGCACTTCCCGGGACGCCGCCTCTTTCCTTTTGCGCCGGGTCATGCTATAATTTGAATACGTAGTTTACCATAATGGTTCCGTCCCATTTTACCGTATTTCTCGAAAAAAAGAAAGCCTTTCCCTCTAAATTTTATTTTGACGCGGAGGTTGTCCATGAAACTATTACACACATCCGACTGGCATTTGGGCCGGTCCCTCAACGGACGCAGTCTGCTGGAGGACCAGCGCTGGCTTTTGGAGCATCAGTTCCTCCCCTGGGTGGAGCGGGAAAGGCCCGCCTGCATCCTGCTGGCCGGAGATGTGTACGACAGGCAGATCCCTCCGGCTGAGGCAATCCAGCTGTTTGAGGACGTCCTCTCCCGACTGGTGGAGCTGTCGGTAAAGGTCTGCGTCATCAGCGGCAACCACGATGGTCCCGAGCGCATGACCCTGCTTCGGCGGGTGCTGCGCCAAAGCGGCGTCTACTTTGCCACGGACCTTTCCGACGCGTTGGAGCCCGTGGTGCTGGAGCAGGATGGAGAGACGCTTCAAATCTTCCTGCTGCCCTATTTTGACACCCCTCGGGCCCGCGCCTTTTTGCAGGACGACTCTCTCCGAGGAGAGGGCACCTGCATGGAGGCGATTTTGGAAAGACTGTGGCCTCTCTTTTTGCCGGATGCCGGTCATGTGCTGGTGAGCCACTGCTTTGCCGCCGGGAGCCAGCTCTCTCAGTCGGAGAATCCCCTGTTTGTGGGAGGCAGCGCCCAGGTGCCCACCTCCCTGTTTGAGCCATTTGATTATGTGGCCCTGGGGCACTTGCACGGTCCCCAAAGGGCTGGGGAGAAGGCATGCTATTCCGGTTCCTTGCTCAAGTACTCTGTGGATGAGGAGCATCAGAAAAAGGGATTTTTCCAGCTGGAGTGGGACGGCAAGGAGATGCGCCGGGAGTTTCTTCCCTGCCAGCCCTTGCGGGATGTGCGGAAGCTCTCCGGCCTGTTGGAGGACTTGGTGGCCCAAGGCCGGGAGAATCCCTGCCAGGATTATGTGATGCTGGAGCTCACCGACCAGCGCCCCTTGCTGATGCCTGCGGAACAGCTGCGGCCCTCCTATCCCAATCTGCTCGCAGTGTCCCAGCCCTGGGTGACCCAATCGGTGATTGGCCACCGAAGCACACAGTTGAAGGGCCTGGACGATTTGGAGGTGTTCACCTCCTTTCTGCGGGACTGCTACGGCCTGGACGCCGACGAGGAGGCTCAAACCCTGTTCCAGGAGATCTTCCGAGAGATCCAAGAGGAAAACTGAGAGGAGGGCTTTCATGCGTCCCTTGCGATTGACCTTACAGGCCTTTGGGCCTTACAAAGAGAAAATGACGGTGGATTTCACCCGGCTGGGCGGCCTGTTTTTGATCTCCGGTCCCACGGGGGGCGGTAAGACTTCCCTGCTGGACGGGATTTGTTTTGCCCTCTACGGCGCCTCTACCGGCGGGCAGCGGACATTCTCCCAAATGCGCTGCGACAACGCTCCCAAAAGCTTGCCCACTGTGGTGGAGCTGGAATTCGCCCTTCAAGGAAAAAGCTACCGCTTTCGCCGGGAATTGGAGCTCAACGTCAACCGGAAGGGTGAGCTGCGGGAGGTGCTGACCAATGAGTGCTGGGAGCTCGCTGAGGACGGCCCCAGCCTTCTGGCCAGCGGCAGCAGCCTTGCTGTGCGGGAAAAGGCCGAAGAACTGCTCCGCCTGAAACGGGAGCAGTTCGCCCAGGTGATCGTCCTGCCCCAGGGGGACTTCCAGCGCTTATTGAAGGCAGACTCCGTGGAGAAAACGGAAATCTTAAAGACCCTCTTTCCCGTGGGCCTGTGGGACAAGCTCAGCGAGCGATTCCGCACACGGGCCAATCAACTGGAAGCCCAGGGAAGGGACCACCGGCAAAAACGTGGTTCCCTGCTGGAACAGGCTGGGATTTCGGACACCCCGGAGCTGGAAGCGGCTGCAGCGGAGCTGAAAGAAAAAAAGCAACGTCTCTCGCAGGAGGCAAAGGCCTCTGAGGAGACCCTAAAGCAGCAGCGGGAGCTGTTCCAGGCAGCCCGGAACTACCAGCGCCTGGAAACCGCCAGGACCCAGGCCCAGGAAGCTTTTCAAAAGGCACAGGCAGCCCACGAAAAGCAGGAAAGCTCTGCCCATGAGATTTTGCACCTGCGAGAACGGCTGCAAGAGCTGCAAAAGTCCGCGCAAACCCTAGCCGCCGAAAAAGTCACGCTCAATCAGCAGAAGGGTCTGCTGGCCAATGCCGACGCTGCTTGGGCAGAGGCGCAGCGGCAGCAAAAGGCTGCCGACAGCCTGCGCCAACAGCTAACCCAGCTTCAAACAGCCGCCCAGACTCTGGAAGAGATGCAGCAGCAGGCAAAGGCCGCCCTCAAGGGTGCGGAGCAGGCCCTGGCAGCGCTGCCGGGGCTGCAGCAGGCTCGGAAACAGCTGGAGGACTTCGGGGAGATTTGGAGGGACTACGCAGCCCTCAAGGAACGGCTTCACAAGGGAACTCTTCAGCAAAAGGCCGCCGGGCAGGAGCTTCAGGAAAAGGGCATCCTCCTGGAAAGCCTGAAAGCGGCCCTGGATGAGCAGGAGCGGCTGCGCCAGCAGCACGCCGCTCTGGATTTGGCGTCCACCCTGCAGGAGGGAAAGCCCTGCCCGGTGTGCGGGTCCCTGCATCACCCAGCTCCCACCCGGAAGCAGGAGCTTTACGACCCCCAAAAGCTTTCCAAGCTTCGGGCGCAGCTGGACCAGGCTCAGAAAAGCCACACCGCATCCGCCAGGAACCTGGCGGCCATCCAAGCCACTGTGGCGCAGCTGGAAGAGGAGCTGCGGCAAAAGGGTCAGCAGGGCAAGGAAAAAAACAAGCTCCTGGGCATCGTCAACCGGGAGGACCTGCAAACCCGGACAGCCGCCGCCCGCCAGGAGGAAGCCTCGGCCGCAAAGAAGGCCGAGAGGTACGCTCCTGGGCAAAAGGCGCTGGAACGTCTGGAAGGGGAAAAACAGAGCAACAGCGCCCAGCAAAACGCGGTCCAGGTGAGAATCACCCAACTGGAGGCTGGGGTCCAGCAGAAGCAGGAGCAGGCCCAGGAGGCTCAGCAAAAGTGCGATGGACTGGACGCCGGTGCCGTGGAGGCCGCCCTGCGAAAGAACCAGGAGCTGTCCCTGGAAAACGACCGGCATTCCAAGGCGCTCAGCGGGGAGATTCAGGCGCGGGAGGACGCCCGCACCCAGGCAGCCACAAGGCTGAAGCTCACCGGGGAAGCCTGGGAACAGGCGGAGCAGGCCTGGCGCAGTTGTCCCACTCCCTGGGAGGAGCCCCCGGAGCTGCCCGCCCTGGAGGAAACCATCCGCCGGTTGGAGGAGGAAAGTCCCAAGCTGCGGCAGGAGCTGGGCAAAGCAGAGAGCACCCTTGCCTCTCGCCAGGAGGCGCTGAGGGTGGTCCAGGACCTGGACGGCAAGCTCAAGGACCTGGACGCTCAATACCAGCGGCTCGAGGGGCTGTCCCAGTGCCTCAACGGGAGCAAGGAGGTCAAAATCCCCATCACCACCTACGTGCTGGGGGTGATGCTGGAGGAGGTGCTGGTCAGCGCCAATCAGGTGTTTGGCAGCCTCAGCCAAGGGCGCTATGCCTTACAGCATCAAAAGGCCGTCCGGGGCGGCAACGCCAAAAAGGGCTTGGAGATCGAGGTGCTGGACAGCTTCTCCAACCAGGCCCGGGCCGTGGAAACCCTCTCCGGCGGGGAGCTGTTCTTGGCCTCTCTCTCCCTGGCCATCGGCCTTTCGGACGTGGTGCAGAAAAGCTCCGGGGCCGTGCAGCTGGACTCCCTGTTCATCGACGAGGGCTTTGGCTCCCTGGATAAGGAAACCATGGATACCGCCATGCAGGCGCTCATCCACCTGCAGACCAGCGGCAGGCTCATCGGCATCATCTCCCATGTGGCCGAGCTCAAGGAACGCATTCCCCAGCAAATCACCATCACACGAGATCAGGACGGCTTTTCCCACGCCGCTGTCCGCGATTGATCCTTTCCCATCAGGAGGTGCTTTTATGAACGTCACATTCATCGACCACAGCTCCTTTTTTGTGGAGCTGGAATCCCACTGCCTGCTGTTCGACTACTTCCAGGGGGACATCCCCCAGGTGGTGAACAAGCCCCTTTACGTTTTTGCCAGCCACAGCCATGAGGATCACTTTTCCCCTGAAATCTTCCAACTGGCCCAGCCCGGCAAAGAGGTCCACTATCTGCTCTCGGATGACATCCCGCCCCGGCAGATCCCTCCTCAGCTCCGGGAGCAGATCACCTTTGTATCCCCCCGGCGCCTGTATGAGGTGGGGGATTTGAAAATCGCCACCCTCCGCTCCACGGATATGGGCGTGGCTTTCCTGGTCCAGTGCGAGGGGAAGCGGCTCTACCACGCAGGCGATTTGAACTGCTGGGAGTGGGACGGCGCTCCCAGGGTTCAAAACGATCAGATGGTCCTGGCTTACACCTCGGAGCTGGAATTGCTCAAGGACAAGGAGATCGACGTGGCCTTTGTCCCCCTGGACCCCCGCCAGGAGAAGTATTACGCTCAGGGCATGACCCTGTTCCTCCAAACGGTCCAGCCCGGCTGCGTGTTCCCCATGCACATGTGGGGGAATTACTCCGTGGTGCCCCGCTTCCAGACAAATCCCAACTACGAGCAGTACGCTCCACTCATTCAAAACGTATCCCGGCCGGGACAGACCTTCCGCGTTTGACTGAGTGCGTCCGGCCCTTTTTAACACAATCCAGAATCAAAAAACGCAGAGAACATCAAATGTCCTCTGCGTTTTTGTATTATCGCCTCATGTGGCGGGGCGTGTATTTGCCCTTTCGCCGGGCAGGCGCCTCCCGTCTGGGAGAGGGAAGCTCCTCCCGCTGGGGTAGCTTCTCCAGCTGCTCCTCCAAAGCGCCCTCCGCCGGGAGAGCCTCCTCGCTCCGAGGAGCGGCCTGATGATCCGGCTGCATATGCAGCAACCGCGCCAAGGTGTTCCCTTTGGGGAGCATGACTACGTCGTCGTAGCTGACGCCTTTGAAAGCCACCACACACACAGCATACACAACCACGGCCACTAGAATTGCAGGCAGCACCGCCAGCCGCGGACTGAACACCCGGGCCAGCAGCCAGTAAACACCATAGCTGGCGCCGCCCATCACCGCGGCGGAACCCACCAGGGGCAGCGCTGTGCGGGTCACGCTGTCCATGCGGGGCAGGCTGCTCCGGATAGCGAAGATATTCAGGACGACCATCACCACATAGGATACCACTGTGCTGATGGCAGAGCCCATGGCCGCCACCTCCGGGATTCCAATGAGCACATAGGACAGGACAATCTTGATGACGCCGCCCACCGCCATATCCACCACCGGCCGCGTGGCTCTGCCAAAGGACTGCAAAATGGTGTTGGTGGTAAACAAAAGACCGCTGAAAGCAATGGCAATGCTGAGCATCGTCAGCAAGGGCGCAGCCTCCTGAGCCACCTCGGGCTGATTGTAGAGCAAAAGCTGGCAAATGGGCTGGGAAAAAATCGCCATGCCCACGGAAGAGGGGACTCCGATCAGCAGCGTCACCCGCAGCGCAGTGGCGGAAATACGATCCACCTGATGCTTGTCCTCCGCCGCAATGGCGCCGGACAAAATGGGCAGCAGACTGGTAGAAATGGGCACCACAAAAGCCCCGGGCAGGTCAAAGAATTTCCTGGCGTGCCCAATGGTGCCGTTCCACCAGTCAGCCATATCCTGGGTAAACCCTGCGCCGTCCTGAAGACGCTGCAGCAAAATGGCGCCGTCCACGGTATCCAACAGGCTCAAAAAGCAGGAGCCAATGGTGATGGGCACAGCAAACCGCACCAGGTTGATGAGCATTTGCTGATGGGTGGTCAAGGGCGGTTCCTCGGCCCAATCGCGGCTGCGGTCGCGGCTGCCTTGGAGGAATTTGTACCCCAACAGGTAGATCGCTCCTAGGGCGGCACTGATGGACACACCCACAATGGCTCCCACGGCAGCCCAACGGTCCGAATCCTGGGTAAATTTTCGGATGATATAGAACGACAGCCCCACCCCGATGAGCACCTTGGTAACCGCCTCGATGATCTGAGATGTGGCTGTGGGCACCATATTGGCGCGGCCTTGGAAATACCCCCGCAGAGAGGACTCGATGGAGATGAAAAACAGCGTGGGCGCCAAGGCCATGATGGCAAAATTGGCCTCCGGGCTGCCGTACCAAACAGCTATTTGGTCCGCGCCAAAGAACATAATCAGGCAGCCGGTGAGCCCCAGGCAGAAGAACAGCCAAAACGCCACGGAAAACACCCGGTCCGCCTCCCTGCGGCGGCCCTGAGAGGTGGCCGTACCCACCATACGGGACACCGCCACAGGCAATCCCGCAGTGGAGAGCATCAAAAACAGCCCAAAAATATTGTAAGCAATGTAGAAATGGGACATCCCCTCCGGAGAGATGAAGTTCGCCAGGGGAATCGAGAACAGCAATCCCAGTAGTTTTACCAGCAATGTGGAGGCGGAGAGAATCGCCGCCCCTTTCATAAAGCTTTGTTTTTTGTCTTGCGCCATAAGCTCTCCCTGCAAGCGTGCGGATCAACCGCGTAATCGTAAGCTATAATCAGTTTTATTTTACCCCAAAAAATCCCAAAGGTCAATGCCGGGGGAACAGAGGCAGAGCTTCCAGTTTTTTCTGAAAACGCCCCAGGACTCACTCCCCGGCGGCAGCGCTGCCGTCCAGCCTCTCATGGATCACCGGCAGGAACGCCTTAAACGCCGCCGGAAGGGGATACGCCTCCCGAAGCTCCTCCCCCGCGGCCCAGGCAAACCCAGGAAGCTCCGTGACACCGGTCACTTCCCAGGAGGTCATGTGCCACTCCACATGGGAGAAAATATGCTTTGCCTTGGGACCGGGAGAAAGCTCCCCCTCTCCCCAAAAATCCTGCAGCCAGGCGAGGGCCTCCCCCCTGTCAAGGACGCCCTCGGCCCCTGGCAGCTCCCACAGGCCTGCCAGCAGGCCCTTCTCCGGCCTCCTGGCCAACGCCAGCCTGCCATCCTTTGAGAACAGCAGGAACACCGTGCGCTCCTGCACCTTGCGGGGCTTGGACTTCGTCTTTACAGGAAGCTCCTCTGCCACGCCCTGGGCATGGGCCTGGCACAGCTGCCTCAAGGGGCAGAGCAGGCACTTGGGCGGCCCATTGGGCTGGCAGACCATGGCCCCCAGCTCCATGAGGGACTGGTTGAAATCCCCCACCCGGCGGGGAAGGATCTGCCGCAGCTCCCCCTCCACCCGGCGCTTGACCTTGGGGTCCAGGATATTGTCATAGCGGCACAGCACCCGGGAGATCACCCGCAACACATTGCCGTCCACGGCAGGGACCGGAATCTGGAACGCGATGGAGGCGATGGCCCCCGCGGTGTAATCCCCGATGCCGGGCAAAGCGCGCAGCTCTTCAAAGGAGGCGGGAATCTGCCCGCCAAAGCGCTCCATCACTGTCCGAGCGCCCTTTTGGAGGTTCCGAACGCGATTGTAATACCCCAGGCCCTCCCACAGCTTCAGCAGCTGCTCTTCCGGAGCTTCGGCCAAGGCCTGCACCGTGGGCAGGGCAGCGAGAAACCGCTCATAATAGGGCTTTACCGCTTCCACCCTGGTCTGCTGCAGCATGATCTCCGACACCCAAACTCGATAGGGAGTGGGGTCCTCCCGCCAGGGCAGCACCCTGGCACCAGCATCATACCACGCAAGCAGCAGCTCCGGCAGCTGAGCCAACCGTTCCTGATCCTCCACAACGCCACCTCCACAATCCTTTTTTTTGTATTGTAGCACATCCAGACGCATCGGACAAGAGAAGCGCACTCCCTGGGGTATACGCTTCCCACACAAAAGTGAAAGCCGGTGGAAATTTCCCTTCGAGAACTGATAGACGGTTGAAGAACCCCGAAAAATATGGTATGATAACGTTAAACTAATCCAAATGGGAGGGCGTCCTATGTCTAAAAATACCGTACAAGCAATTTCCGAAGCCATCGATCAATGGCAGCCACCTCAGGTCCCCCAGGACATCCCCCAGGGCGATATGCCCGGCGA
The DNA here is from genome assembly GCA_963559705.1 of uncultured Acutalibacter sp. Lineage (GTDB taxonomy): Bacteria > Bacillota > Clostridia > Oscillospirales > Acutalibacteraceae > Acutalibacter. The sequence continues at coordinate 2,489 of CAUWLU010000002.1, read as the reverse complement.
TAAGGTTTGGATCGGCCCCCTGTCCATCGAGAAAGCCAATGTGACCTTCCGCGCCGTACTGCCCTTGTTGAAAGAAGCACTGGAGAACAACCCCGCTCATAAAGCGGTGATCACTGTCACTGGCGGCAGCGGCGTTATGAAAACCTGCGTCTCTGCCCTGTTGACCTATTACCTCAACCAGCTGGACGTGACGGCCTTTACCATGTCCGGCGACAACTACCCCAAGCGCTACCCCGAGCTCAACGATATGGAGCGCATGCGCATCTTCCGCCTGGCCGGTGTGCGGGGGATGCTCAAGGAAGGAGTCTATAACAGCGAAAACGCCGCCACCCTCAAGGAGCTGCAACAGAAGGATTTGGATTCCGACCCTGCCCAATGTCAGGAGCATCCCTGGCTGGCAGCCTATTTAGAGGCTGGCAAAGAGGCCCTCTCCCGGTATCTGGGCACGGAACAGGAGCAGGAATACGATCAAATCCAGGAGGTGCTCCGGCAGTTTAAGGAGGGCAAGGAGAGGATCTGGCTCAAGCGCATGGGCCGGGACGACACTGCCCTCTGGTACGAGGAGAAGGACTTCTCCGCCATTGACGTGGTGGTTCTGGAGTGGACCCACGGCAATTCCGGCAAGTTCCAGGGTGTGGACGTGCCCATCCTGCTGGCCAGCACTCCCGCCGAGACCCGTGAGTACCGCCTCTCCCGGGGCCGGGATGCCAACGCCGACACCGCCTTCATCACCATGGTCATTGAGCTGGAACAGAAGAAGCTGGAGGCTCGGGCTCCCTATGCCAAGGTGATCGTGTCCAAGTCCTGCAAACTTTTGAATCACGAAGAATACAAGCAGCTGATGGCTGCGGGCAGGTGACAGCTATGAAAGAGACTTTTTCCTATGGACCCATGCTCAACGCCTATCCCGACAGTCTGGGAGGGACGCTCTCTGACGCGGTGGAGTTTCTGAAAGAGGACAGCGTGAAGGGCGCGTTCTCCTCCTTCTACATTCTGCCCAGCCTGTTCAACACCGATTTGGACCGGGGCTTCTCTGTGAAGGATTACAGCATCAACGGCGAGATCGCCAAGGAAGAGGATTTGACCGCTCTGCAGGCCATGGATATCGACCTGAAGCTGGACTTCATCCTCAACCACCTGTCCGTCCAGTCCCACCAGTTCCAGGATCTGCTGGAAAAGGGCGAGCAATCCGCCTACAAGGATTTCTTCATCGACTGGAACAAGTTCTGGGAGGGCTGCGGCGAGCTCAATGAGGAGGGCGTTCTGGCGCCCCGTGAGGAGTACCTCAGGGAGATGTTCTTCCGCAAGCCCGGCCTGCCCGTGCTGGTGGTGGAGTTTGCTGACGGCACCAAGCGTCCCTACTGGAACACCTTCTATCAGCAGGTGGACGTGGACGAAAATGGCCGGAAACACTATCTGGGCCAGATGGATTTGAACATCAAATCCCCCCTGGTGCTGGATTTCTACAAGCAGACCCTGGCGGCCCTGGCGGGCTATGGCGCTAAAATCGTCCGTCTGGACGCCTTTGCCTATGCCCCCAAAGAGGTGGGCGCAAAGAACTTCCTCAACGACCCCGGCACCTGGGAGTTTTTGCAGCAGATCACTGACATGGCCCAGCCCTATGGCGTGGCCCTGCTGCCGGAGATCCATGCCAGCTATGAGGAGGGCACCTACCGGATCATCGCCAAGAAGGGCTATATGGTCTACGATTTCTTCCTGCCCGGCCTGGTGCTGGACGCCTTTGAGCAGAAGTCCGGCGCGGACCTGGCCAAATGGGCCAATGAGATCTTGGAGCATGACATGAAAACGGTGAATATGCTGGGCTGCCACGACGGCATCCCGCTGCTGGACTTGAAGGGCCTGCTGCCCGAGGAGCGCATCCAGGGGCTGATCGACACCCTGGTCAAGCGGGGCGGCTTTGTGAAGGACCTCCACGGTGCCAAGAACGTCTACTACCAGGTGAACGCCACCTACTACAGTGCCCTGGGCGAGGACGACCGGAGGATGCTGCTGGCCCGGGCCATTCAGCTCTTTATGCCCGGCAAGCCCCAGGTGTGGTATCTGGACCTGTTCGCCGGCAAGAACGACTATGAGGCCATGAAGCGGGCGGGCGCGGGCGGTCACAAGGAGATCAACCGCACCAATCTATCCAAGGAGGCCGTGGCAGAGGGCCTGCAAAAGCCTGTGGTCCAGCGCCAGTTGGAGCTGCTGAAAGCCCGGGCCGCCTATCCCGTCTTTGGCAAGGACGCCGCCATCTCCGTCAGCGCAGAAGGCTCCAAGATGGCCTTCCGTTGGGAGAATGCCGAACAGATCGCAGCTTTAAACGCCGACCTGGCCACCAGCAGCTTTACCGCAGTGGTGACCGACAGCAGCGGCAGCGAGCTTTTCCGTATGGAGCAATAAGCGTTGTACTCAAAAGAGCCGAACTCACAAAGGAGTGAAGTGATAAAATAATGGTAGACACGAAAGTGCCTACCATTATTTTTATG
>CAUWLU010000001.1:0-154240 GCA_963559705.1 uncultured Acutalibacter sp. | reverse complement strand
TAAGCGGCCAGCGTGGGGGCTTCTCTATGTTCTATTACTCTTTCCATGTGCCGCCAAGTGCGGCGATCGTGTATCTATCCGCGCGCCCGTTGACAATCAAGCCTTTTGACGCTTGAAAACACCGCACGGCGTAAGCGGTCAACCTTCCGTATGTCCCATCGGCTCCGTTCGCGCCGCAATGGTAATTCCGTTCGATCAAGGCGGTTTGCAACGCCTTCACATCGTCGCCGCGCATAAGGGGTTTTGTTACTTTCAGCACGCGGGCAACCTCGAAGGAAGCCGCCGCGGGCGGTGTCCGTTCCGGTTTTGCGCCGTCATGCTCCGGTTTTCCTGCCATCTGTTCCGGCACATTTGCGGTTTTCTCCACTTCTTCCTCCACACGATCCGGCGCGGCTTCCTTGTTCTGTTGGACGGGCGCGGCCTGCTCTTCGGCAACCTTTTTCTGTGTGCGCGTGGTTTTGTTCTCTGTATCCTTCTTCGTCGCGCGCTTGCGTGTGCCTGTGTTTTTTCTCTGTTCGCTCATGCGTAAAACCTCCCGTAATGAAATAAGCCCCCGCCGCCGCGGTTCAGCGGAAGCGGGGGCTTCGTGTATCAGGCGGGCGGCATGTGGCCGCCGCCTCCATCAAGCCGCGGACGGTAAAGGAGTAAACCCGCGTGCGGCGCAATGGCAATTAAGTATTCAGGGCTTCCGCGGTGTCGGTATGCGTCTTCGGAAGCGCAAAAACAGCGGCTTCGATCGCACCGTCAACAATCTTCTTCAAATCGTCGTCGATTTCAATTCCTGCCGCTTCGATAAACTGATATACAAGTTTTGTCGCTTCTTCCTTGCGCTGTCCCTCTTCAATTTTGCTTGTTTTGTAAAGCTGTTCGGCGGCCTCTGTTGCTTTCTGCGCCCACCCGATCACCTTGTCAATAACAGTGATAACGGGAACTTCGGGGAAGAACTCTTGCAGGGTATCGACCACATGATCCGCGGTGTCAAGAACGGTTGTCGTTCCTGTCAGAACGCCGGAAATATTGATCCCCTTCTTTACCAGATAGGGGATCAATACGATCAGCCCCACGAAAACGACCGCTACGACGGCCACAACCACAAGAACAATTACCATGTTATCCATTTTTCAAATCCTCGCTTTCTTTTTGTCGGTGTTTATATTTGTTACTCCTTTACAAGCGTGAGATCGGAAACGCGCACGGCGGCCACGGTCACGCCGCCGTAGGTGATAACGGCACGATCTCCGTTCAGCTCCGAAACGACATGATCGCGGCCATACACGAAAGAGGCCAGCCCGCCGCCTGTGTAGGTCTTCGCACCCTGCTTCACGCGCACGACGCTTCCTGCCTTGATTGTGCCGCCTGCTCCGCTTCCATCTGCAAGAACAAGATCGGAAACACGCACGGCGGCCACTGTCACGCCGCCGTAGGTGATAACGGCACGATCTCCGTTCAGCTCCGAAACGACATGATCGCGGCCATACACGAAAGAGGCCAGCCCGCCGCCTGTGTAGGTCTTCGCACCCTGCTTCACGCGCACGACGCTTCCTGCCTTGATTGTGCCGCCTGCGTCCGCTCCGGTGTCCGGCTCGTCCGGCTGAACGGGGGCGGCGTTGTCGTATTCGATATAGGGAAGTTTGCCGTGCTTCGTCCATGTTCGGGCGTTATACCCGCTCTTTGTCCCCATGTTTTTAACTGCCGTGATCTGCACATCGTTGTCAAAGGCGGGGGAACACTCCACGGCCAGCCCGCCGCCGATATAAACGCCGATATGCCCGCTACACCAAAGGGCTTCGCCAACCTCCACATTGGAAAAGTTGGTTGAAATGCCCTTGCATTTTGTAATCATGGTGTCCGCGCCAATGTCGGGAACGCCGTTCACTGCATAGGACGCGCCGCCGTAGGTTTTGGACGCGTCGCCGTTCCAGCCCCACAAAATGCCTTTAATCAGGCACACGCAATCGAACCCGAAAACGGGCGGGTTCTGGTTTGCGGCGGCTTTAATCATCTGCGTTCGGGCGGCCTGCTTGTTGTATTCGTGGTTATTACAATACCGCGACACATTGCCACCCGTCAGGGGCGCACCAAAGCACCCCATGACATAAAGGGTTTTGTAATTCTGCGCAACCGCTTTCAGTTTCGCAACAAATTCACTTGCTTTCATAACTGCCATTGTTTTTCGCTCCTTCGCTATTATTCTTCGTGTGCGCGTTCCAGCGTGTCAATTCGCTTGTGCGCCTGCTTTGCGGACGCTTCAACGGCGGTCAGGCGCGTTACAAACTCGGTGTTTGTTTTCCGCTGTTCCTTTTGTTCTGCCTTGATTTCGTCCGTATTCGCTTTGATATACCCTATTTCCGTAAGTACGGTTGCGTCGTTTTTCGCCTCGCTTTCCGTGTCGCTTTTCCGGTTGCGGGCAAAAGCCGCATACCCGAACACGATTGCGCAAACCGTACTAACTACGGAAAGAACGGTTAAGAACTGTTCCATGCTTCCACCACCTTTACACCTTTTCCCATTGCCACAAACCCGCCGTGTCGGGCGGGTAAACGCAATTCGGCATATCAGCCTTTGCCAGATATACCGCGCCTTTGTAGCTGTAATAAAGCCCCTCAACCACATTTACCACGATCCCCGCGGTTTCCGGATACGGGATCGGATCGTCAATCGTCCCCGCGTGTTCCAGCTCGACAAGGCGGTAATATGCGAAGGTTGTTTGCACGGGATACGCGACGGCGTTTGAAGTATGCGGCGCGACGATCTCGTAATAAAGGCCGTCGTACCTGATAATTTCGCCTTTTGTCTTGTATTCGTGGTTGTCCTGATACTCCGGATAATCCACAATATCCGTTGACGCAAGGATCATTTCATCGGTGATCGCATTCGTTCCCGCGGCGCGGTCTGCGACAATCTGCGCTTTGAATGAAAGGGAAAGAAGGGCGGCGGTGCTTTCGCCCGCCGCCTTCACGGTTTCAACTTCCTTCTTCAATTCTGCGGTTTCGTTCGGCTTGTCCGGTCTGTATGTTACGCTCATTCAAAATTCCCCCCGATCGAAGATACCCAACACGCGGAAATAGCGTCGCCGCGCTCCACCGTTACACGAATATTCAGGCCAAATTTAACGGCGGTGTTGATTGTGTTCTCGAAGACATGTGCCACGCCTTGAATTACGGCGTTCGTGCAATCCTCCCACGCGGGGGAAGGATCAAACGGATTGTTCGTTGCCTCCACTTTGAAGGTTGCGCCCGCTGGAATTTCCCGCGTTACTTTCACATTTGCGCGCGTGGGCTGTTCCTCCGCTTCCAGCGGCGCGGCCAGTGTGATAACAAAACCGCTGATCTGCTTTGTGAAGGTCAGCGTGCGCACCGCTTTATTTCCCACGGTGTCCGTTGCGGTAATTGTGATCGTGTGCGCGCCATTGGAAAGGGCGGTGAGGTCATGCCCCGCAACATTCATCGTGTTTTCTTCTCCAAGCGTGGGCGTGTAGCTCCGCAAGGTGGTTTCGTTCACCTTTTCAACCACTGTCACCTTGTCATTGTCCGGATCGGTCACGGTGTACTTGTAAGAGAAGTCGCCGCTTTTCGTTCCAAGATCGGCGTTTTGTCCGGAAATGGCGGGCGGCTGATTGTGAACTACTGGAACCGCGGAAGAAGTCACATACGCACTTTCGTTCCCGTAGGTGTCCCGCGCCTTCACGCGGTATTTGATCGTGTTCCAGCTTGTCGAAACGGTTTCCGTAAAGGTGCGGGCGGCTGTTGCCGTTGCCTGTGTATAGCTCCCGTTGTTTACCGACCGTTCCAGAACATAGGTGATCGTGTCGCCGTCCGGATCGGTGGAAGCTCCCCATGTCACGGTTATGTTTTGCGTGCTGTAACAGCTTTCCGGCACGGAAATTCCGTCCGGTGTACTCGGTGCGGCGTTCCACTGGAATTCATAGTTTCCGCGGCTGTTTTTGTTATCAGATACCAAAATATCAGATTTCAAATTACAAAGCGGACGCACGCCCCCGTTGCCGTTGTACGCGCTGCCGCTGCTCAACGCGCCCGAAGTGACGACACTGCGCACATAGTACGAGTAGCCGGAATACGGCGTGCGAAGCCACCAATACCACGCCTGCGAAGTTGTCGGATCGCTCGAATAGTTGCTTTTATCAATGGCCGCTTGCGTACAATAGGCAAGGCGGCTTGTGTTGTCGCTGAACAAGGCCAGCTTTGAACCCTCTGCAATCCCGTTTTCGTTTGCAAGTCCGACTTCCGTTGTGCTTGCAAGGAACATTTTTGCGGTAAATGTTTCATAGCTCCCGCCGTCTGTAACGGTGTTTTTGGCAACGGTAAGCGTGGTTGTCATAAGTGCCGCTACAAAATCGTCGTCAAGCATAGCAAGGAACCCCGCCCATGTGTCATAGGGGTTTACATTGTCCCATACATTTGCACTTGACGGCGGCGCGTCCTGCGCGTGCTTTGCGCTGTACCATTGCCCCGCCGCGGCGTTACTGTTCAGCCATTGAAGGATATTGGAATGAATATGCCTGTTGTTGCCGTAATTCCGACGATCCGAATTGCTATTGCTCGGTTCTTTTGCGTCGGAACAAAGCAACGCTATGATCTTGTCGGTAATCAGGGTAATAGCTCCGGACGGATAGCCCGCATGGTTTTTGTCTGCCATTTTGAAAACGACATAATCGCCCAAGAACGACCGATAAGCCGACTTTACAGGCACTTCAAAGGTTGTCCCAACGCCAAGCGTGCTTAATTGTTTCGCCATTCTTTGCCTTCCTCCTTTTCTTCGGAAACAGCAACGCCGCCACGGTTGCCCGCGGCGGCGTACTGCCCGAATAATTTGTTGTAATGCTGATCCATGTTCCGGATCAGGTGATAGCAATTCCCCTTCGACGCGTGGCCGCGCCAGCTTTTATAGGATTGCTCCACCTTTTCCGGCGTGATTTTTCCGGCTTCCAGCAACCCGCGCATTTTGGTTAAACGGCGGCGGGCGTTGTTCTTTGACTTCCGGCGTACTTTGCGGATCACCGCGCCGCTTTCGGTCAAATACGAATGGAAGCCCAAAAAATCAATTCCGTTTTTCAACGGATAAATATTTGTCTTCGCATTCAACGAAAGCCCTAATTCGTTTACATGTCTTTCAATCTCCTTCCAGCAATAGCGCAAATATTCTTTGTCTTCGTGGATCAAATAAAAATCGTCCATATATCGGCCATAAAATTTTATGCCTAACTTCTCTTTTATCATGTGATCCAGCGAAGAAAGATAGAGAAGGGCGAAAAGCTGTGAAGACTGGTTGCCGATCGGAATTCCTACATTGCCTTCGGTGCTGTCTATTATCATATCCAGCAACCAAAGACAATCAGGATCGGAAATATACTTGCGGATTAAGGATTTTAACGCGTCGTGCTTGATATTATAGAAATACTTTGATATATCGCATTTCAATACCCACCCGTCAACACCTCGTACACGGTAAAACCTCCGCATAAATCCTTCCAGCCGTTCAAGGCCGAAGTGCGTACCTTTTCCAACCTGTGAAGCGTAATTGTCTTTTATGAATGTGCTTTGCGCCCTCGGTTCAAGGACATTATCACAAAGCGCATGTTGCACAACCTTGTCTTTGTAGCTGTTCGACATTACAACCCGTTCTTTCGGTTCGTAAACCTTGAATGTGTTGTATGGTGAAAGCCGGTATGTGTGGCTCTGTAACTGCACGCTTAACAGGTTCAGGGCTTCCAGCAAATTAACTTCAAACTTTGCCGCCGCTCCTTTCCACCTTTTGCCGCGGCGCGCCTTCCGGTACGCGCGGTATAGGTTTTCAAAATTATAGACTTTTTCAAAGTCGGTCATGTTAAAAAATCTCCTTGCCGTGTATAACCTCGGCCATACCCGCGGGCAATGCTCCGGTATCGGCAATCCTGTATTTGTCCCCGCCGTGGATAGCATGGGGACGGGAAACGCCTTCCTTTGATGGTGGTACATTGCTTTCGGCCTGTGGCCTACTCGATCGAGTGATCCACCGAAGCGGACGCACGCCCCTGTTGCCGTTGTACGCGTTGTTGTTGTTCAACGCGCCCGAAGTGTTGACATTGCGCACATTGTACGAGTTGCCGGAATTCGGCGGCGGGGCGGGCAGAAGGCGAAAAGAAAACCTACAAGGCGTTCCCCAAACGGTTTTATGCTCTCGCTTTGTCCCGCTTCTTCCACGCGGCGATCATGTACTTTACTTCAAGGGCAAGTTTCGACCAATATTCGCAACTCTTCATAGAAATAAAGCCCATTTCCTGCGAAAGCTCTATAAAAAATAGAAGCTCCTTGCAATAGGTCAACGCCTTTGCTTGTAGCCTCTGCCGTTGTCTGTGTTCGTCCGCTTGCCGCAAATCTAATTCGTTCGCTTCAAGCGTCATTTCGTAAATATCAACCGCTTTTTCCTGTATGCGGTTCACCAGCGTAAAACGGTATTTCTTCGGGTAACGCTCCGTGCTATTCGTGATCGTAAAGGTATGCTTTACAAGGTCTTTCGCCTTCACAATCACATTGAATTCGGACGGCTCTTTGCGCTCCCTCTCTTGTCCCTGCATAAATGCATCTTGCCTTCCTGATCCTCTGCAAAAGCGCGGTATCTTCCGCGCACCCCTCAAAATCAAAGCCCGCCGCCGTCAAAGTTATTGTTGCTTCGTGGCCTGTGGGCGTGATCCCGTGGATTGTCACCGCCTCGCCGCCGCACATGTCGCACGGCGGGCGAAGCTCCGTGAAGATATTTCCGATAATGCACGACAATTCCGCGCCCTTGCAGGCGCACCGCGTCAACATTCGATCCGTTGCAACGCCGCGTTCCAAACGCCCGTTGCGGTCACGCCGTCCAAATCGTCAAAGAGGATCAAGAACGGGTTTGTTGTAATGTCATTGAAAAGCACGGCTTCCAGCATTTCAATTCGCGCCGTGTTGTTCTGGATCAGGTTCAGCAAATGCCCCGCGGTGTCTTCGTCAAGGACATTTTGTAAGGTTGCGAACCATGCGTTGAAGTCGTTTTCCGCGTCGGCCTTAAAGTCGTTCATGTAGGCTTCAAGTGCGGCGTACTGCTGATCGCCCAAAAGCTCCAAACTCTCCATATAGGAAACAAGATCGTTGAATTCATCAACGCTCATTTCCTTATAGTCAGCAAACCACGCTTCAAGTTGCGCGTTGAATGCGTCGGTGTCTATCTGATCCACCACGCCCGCAACCACGCCGCACAAGGAACCATCAAGGCGGCGATCCGTTATGTTCGCCTGTGAAATGGCCGTAACGCCTGCGCCTACAAGCACATCGGCAAGACACAATTCGTATGCGTCTGCGTCCCTCTGCAAAGCAGGGGCGACGGGGGAAGTTGCAGGCGCGGAAGACTTCACCGCAACGGAAATTTTGCGTTCGGTCAAATCCCACCGTACAACAATTCGGTCAATGCGGTTCAACACGCCGTCCGCGGTTGCCAGCGTTACGGGCAAATCGCTTGTGTTGTAATAAAAATATCCGTTGATCCATGCTTTTCCCGTTTTCACGGCTACGGCCATTCCTGAACCCGCTACCACTTGAAGACTTGTGGAAGGGACAGGGAACACGCCGTTTCCAATGAATGAAGCGAAGTATTCAGCCCATTCTTCCGCGCGGTACACGCGATCGCCGGAAACACTGTTGAAAAAACTTGATTTTTCCATATTTGCACCCCTTTACTTTGTAATCTGCCTGATCTGCGTAATCAGGGCGGGCAAACTCTCCCCGAAAGTAATGTCTATTTCCTCCATGTTCTGTTGATAGGTTTCCGCAACCTCCGTTATCCGGACATTGATTTTTATACCCCATCGTTTATTAACGCATGTCACGCGATCGCCTAAGTCGTAATCTTCCCTGTACTTCAAATTCGCGTGCGTGTTTATCGTGCTGGAAAAGCTCAATGTTTCGGCGTATTGTTCCAGCTCCGACGCGCCGCGCTCTTCAAGACAGGCTAAATATTCTTCATCGGTGCGCGTGATCTCTTCGTCGTTCTCGTTGGTGTACTTCTTCGTAATGTCCGTTGCGTTCACAAAGACTTCTTCACGGTCAAGGCCAGCCGCGCCGCCGCCAACTTCGGCCACAACGCGCGGTTCGGCTTCTTCGCCGCCCACATAAGCCGTTGATTTCAGGTTTTCAATACTGTTTGTGTATTCCTGTTCCGTGATATTATCGAATTCCTGTGAAAAAATACACGGCGGGTTTTCGGTTTGGTCTGCGGTCAAATCGCGGCCTTTATACACACTGAAATAGTGCTTTCCGGTCTTCACATCGGTTCGCAACCGGAAGCCCAATTTTGCGGCCTTCGCCGCGGTTTCCACGGCAAGAAGGGCGTTTGTGAAGGCTTCGGAAGTATAGTCTATTTTCCCGCTTCCGGTGTCTTCGTCTGTGGGATCAATTAAGACATTCGGGATCGCGCGGGCGGCCACTTTCGGGGAAACGACCGTTTCGCGGATAATCCGGTATAAAATATCTTGCGTCCCGCTCGTTGCGGCGATCTGATCGCGTACAATGCGCTTCCCGATCCATTGCGTGATAAACTTTCCTTGCACTTCGATTTCTTCAAGCCCCTGTGAATTCTTGCTAATGTGAACATACCTGATTTCTGCCGCCTCGGTGTCCCCACGCTTCATTATCAGGTTGTTTTTTACCAGAAGGGAAACATGCTTGTTCGTGAATGGCACAAGCAACTTGAATTCGCCCGCCGACCAATACCGCCGCGTCCAGATTAACGAATTGATTTCATCAATTACGCCGTGCAATATCATGTCGCGGTCATAAATATATAGCTCCATTCGTCACACCCCCAAATAAAGATCGTCGTGATAAATGGATACTTCCAGATTTTCAAGATTTTCTTCCGCGGAATACCTGTAAAGGTTATCACCGACCGAAAGTTGAAAATATGTGCTGTCCACATCAAGATAACGGAACGCGTCAGAAGTCACGCCGTCGCGTTGCAATGTTACTTCTTTTTCCCCGTATCCCGTGGATACACTCAAAATGTCGCCAGCTTGAAGCGTTATATTCAGTTTTATAAACTCCTGTGTGTCCACATTCAAAAGGGAAGGATTTTTGACAACGCCAAGCGCGCGGAACTCTACGCGAATACCCGCTTGCACATCACCTTCGTTATAGACATTCACGATCAAGGAAGGCTGTCTATACCCGATTTCCCAACCTTCCGCAAGGGGGATTTCAACGGGAAATTCAAGGCCGCCGATCCATGTCGCTATATCGTCCCGCGTCTTTGCCTCTTTTCTCCAAAACGGATTAAGGCAAAGAAGCTGTATTGTGAAGTCCTGAAAAATAGCCTTCCGCGTGAAGGCGGGCGCGTTGTCGATCTTGCAATCAATCACGCGCCGGAAGTCGCCGTATTCGTATGTCAGCGTCGCGGAATACTGCGGGTTCAACACGCGGTTCATTTGCCTTCTGTAATCCCGCATTCTGTCCTTGTCCCGCTCCCTGATACTTCCGACAATCTCGATTTCGCGGGATTGAATGCGGTTGCCTAAATAGGTGTCGCCGTCCTGTCCCATGCTGTTAATGCTGTAAATCTCGTTGCGCACATCGGAAAGGCCGCTAACCTCGTTTGTGTGAAAAATAGAAGCGTGGGAAAAGGTGATACTTTCCCCACGCTCATTCGTATAAATCAGCTTTTCGATTTTCTTTGCCATCAGCCCATAACCTCCCGTGCAATCAAGCGGAATTGCTTTGCCGCCTCGCGCTGTTGTTGTGCATAGCTTGTTTCGTTCGCATAGATATTTTGAACCACTTTCACGCCGCGGGCGGCGTTGTCGTTCCTGCTGATCCTTCCGGACGGTCTTTGCGGCTCCGGAACGGTTGAAGCCGTCGCCCTGCGGATTGTCTTTTCAACATTCTGCATTTCACGGGCGAAGCCTTCGCCTAAACCTTCGGCCATGTATGCGCCGATCCCTGCAAATACCTTCGACGGGGAAGCAATCTGCATTTCCGCTTCTACGGCGGCCACAATCGACCGCATCATAGAACGCACTTTGCTTTCCAGCCACCCCGACATATTTTGAAAGCCCTGCCAGATACCGCGCACCATTTCTTCACCCGCCGCCGTGAACTGCGATACAAAGCCGTTGATCGTCGTCAAAATTGACTGTACGATCTGCGGGATTTTCGCCGTAATCTGCGGCGTGCCCTGCACCATGCCGGACGCTATGGCCTTGTCAATATCAACGCCCGCCGTGTTGAACTTCGGTTGTTGTGCGGTGAATGCGGTAATAATCGACTGGACGATCTGCGGGATAATGTTTGTAATATTCGGCGTTCCTGTTGTCATTCCGGAAGCAATATACTTCGTCATGTCAACGCCGATCTGATTAAGGCGCGCCGCTTGCGCTGTAAGCCCCGTTGTTACCCGCTCCACAATGGCCGATACCGCGCCGTCCAGCGCGCCAATATTCGCTATAATGCCATCATTTACGGCTTTTACGGCCTCTTGTGCTGTAAGCGTTCCCGCGCTTCCCATTGCTCCCTGCATGTCTGTGGAAACGGTATCCATGCCGCCGCCGAAGCCCTCGCCAACGCCCGCGGCCATATTGCCGCCAATGTCAGCAAAAACCGTCGAAGGGGAATGAATACCAAGGAAATTCTTTACGCCGTCAACAATTCCACTAAAAAATCCCGTTACCTGTTCATATAACCAGCCCGCGGCGTTCTGGATACCCTGCCAAATGCCGGAAACAATATTGCCGCCGATCTCCACGATCTGATATGCAAGACTTCCGAACGCCTGCACGATACCCGTTACAATCTGCGGAACCGCCTTCACGATTTCGGCAATAATTGTCGGGAGGTTCTGGATCAGGGAAACGAATAGTTGAACGCCCGCTTGAATGATCTGCGGGATATTGGAAACAATGGCATTCACCAACGCACCCACAATTTGCGGGATCGCGGGTACAATGGTTTGAATGATCTGCGGCAACGCCTGAATGAGCGCAACCAGCAAATCAATTCCGGCTTGAACAATCTGCGGAATGCTCCCGATCACCGCCGTTACAATTCCGTCGATAATCTGCGGAATGGCTGTAACAATGGTTTCGATAATCTGCGGCAATGCGTCGATCAGCGCGGTTAATAGGTCAATTCCCGCTTGAATGATCTGCGGGATAGAGGCAAGCAGATTTTCGACAAGGCTTGTAATAATCTGTGGAATGGCCGCAATCAGAACAGGGATCGCGGCAATCAGCCCTTGCGCAAGCCCTGTTATCAACTGCAACGCCGCGTCGATCAGCATAGGGATATTTTCAACCAGCGTTTGCACCATAGCAACGACCACTTCAACGATTTTCGGCAATAACTGCGGCAACGCCTGTCCGATCCCATTTGCCAGCGCAAGGACAATTTGCAACGCGCCTTCGACAAGCAGGGGAAGGGCGGCGATCAACCCGTCAATCAGGGCAAGAAGAATTTGTGTTGCGGCCTGCGCAATCGCCGGAAGCGCGGCAACCAGCCCTTGCACAAGTGCGGTTATCATGTCCACCGCCGCCGTTGTGATCTGCGGTAGGCTTGCTACAAGCCCATCGACCAGCCCTAACACGATTTCGGTTGCAAAGTCCGTTACTTGCGGAAGGATTGTCGAAAAGTCTTCAATCAGTCCCGCAAGGGCTGTCCCGAATGTGTCGGACATTTTGGAAATGTCGCCATTCGCGGAAGCTGCGCCCGCTGAAAGCTCGTTGACAAAATCGGAAAGGGCGGGCAACGCTTCTTCGCCAATCGGAAGAACAAAATTTGTTTTCAGCACACGGCCAAGCCCCGACATTGCGGAACCGAAGTCGTCATATTTAACGGCGTTGATTTTGGAAAGCGCGTCGGTTGTGGTGCTGATCTCCCCGTTAAGGTTCGTCAATGCTTCCATGCCCTCAACGCCCAAATCTTCCCACATTGTACCGAACAAGGCCACGCCTGCGGCGTTTTGTGCTAACGGATCGTCCATTGCAAAAAGGGCGGTTGTCACATCGTCGAAGGCTTTTGCGGCCTGCTCCCCGCCTGCGGCAAAGGCCGCCGCGGTTTCATCGGCGTTCAATCCTATATCCTTGAACGCCTGCATTGTGCTGTCGCTTTCGTCTTTAACTCTGATCCCGAATTCCTTTACCGCGTCGCCCAACTTGTCAACGGAAAATGTGCCAGCGTCCGCGCCGTTTGCAAAGCTGTTGAACATGTCTTCCGCGTCCAGCCCTAACGACTTGAAATGCACGGAATATTCGTTGATACTGTCCAGCAAATCCCCGTTTTTATCAAGGCCGTTTTGCGCTCCCTGCGCAATCAGGTTGAACGCCTCTTCACCAGATAGCCCAAACTGATCCATAAGCATATTGACGGCGCGCATTTGCTCTTGAATATCAAAGCCGAATGTATCGCGCAACATCAAAGCATTTTGTGTCAGCTCTTCAATTTTCGTCGGATCAACTTCGCCGGAAGTCTGCGCCACGGTTGCCATTGACGCGGCTATATCGTCCATGTTCTCCCCGAAGTTGTTGTTGTAGATACGCAACATTGCGTCTTCAAAGCCGTTCGCGGCGGCCTCCGCAATGCCTGTTGACGCTTCAAAATCGTTCATTGCGCCTTTGACTTCATCAGCGAAGCCCACGG
Source organism: uncultured Acutalibacter sp. (assembly GCA_963559705.1). GTDB lineage: Bacteria > Bacillota > Clostridia > Oscillospirales > Acutalibacteraceae > Acutalibacter. Next base: position 141,590 of record CAUWLU010000001.1, on the reverse strand, counting down.
CGTACCCGATCCCCGCAACCATAGCCGTTCCAATGGCGGCCACGCCTACGCCAATCGTTTTCAAACCCGTTCCAAGTGCGCCCGAAACTTTGCCGCCCAATCCGTCCAGCGCGCCGCCCGTGCTTTCGGCTTCCTGCGAAATGTCTTCCAAGCCGTCCGAAAAATCGTTTGAAGCGTTGCGCGCCTCTTCTAATCCTGCGTCAAGGTTTCTGATCTCGTTTTCCGTTTTAATCATCGCGGCGCGGGCGTAATTCAGGCTTGTTTCCATCTTTTTAGCCGCTTCGGAAGTCCCTTGCCCCGCGTCCTGATACTTTTTCAAGGCGGCTTCCGCTTCGGCAACCTTCTTTTTCTGCTCTTCAAGCCGCTTGTTCAAAACATCTTGCTTCGCGGTCATTGCCTCTATGCTGTCGGCGTTGCCCTCGAAAGTTGCCGAAACAACCTTCATTTCGGACGCAATGGCCTTCAAAGAAGCGTCGATTTCTTTACAAGCCTTCTTGTACTCCTGTTCGCCGTCAACGGCAATTTCAGTTTTGATCTGGTCTTCTTTTCCGGCCACTTATAACCCCCCTAACACATCGTCAATGTCCGCTTCTTTTTCCTCCGGTTTGAAGCGATCCGGATTGAATTCCCTGTGAATTCGGAACAAGGCAAGAATTTTATACGGTGTCATGCGCCACACTTCGCGTTCCGGCCAGTGTAGAAGCGTAACGCCGATATAAAGCAGGCGGGCAAGGTCTATTACTCCTTGCCCGCCTGCGCGTTTTTTCTCTCTTCTTCCGCGTATTCCGGTTCGTCGTCTTCATCGTCCTGCGGCGGCTCCGTTGTGCCGCTGTTTCCCATTGCAAACGCCTTGAAAATCGCGGTTTTAACCTCGTTGAAGTTGCCTGTGTGGATCATTTTTCCTACCTGTTTTTCGGTCAACTGCTCTTCGCCGTCGTCCGCTCCCTCATTCAGAAGCAGGGTAAGAAGCCAGCGAAGATTTTTAATGCCGTCTTTGCCTTTCAGCATTTCGGCCAGCTTGTCAAAGCCCCCGAACTTGTCTTGCATTTCGTCAATGACATTCAGGGAAAACAGCAAATGCCGTTCTTTATCAAGGACGATCGGCAAACGCCCGTCTTTAATCGCGCTCATAGCAAAATAGGGGAAGCCCCGTCAAAGGGCTTCCCCGTACCTCCTTTTCGTATTTTGTCTTGTGTTTAGCGGCTCATATTAGCCGCCAGAAGAAGCGTTGTTCGGTTCCCGAACTTCCGTGAACCAGCTTTGCGCCGCGCTCTCGGAAGGAAGGGCGACATGCTCGGCCTTCCAAAGTCCGTCAGGCCGCTTGATAAACTGTCCCGTGATCTCCGGCGTGGTGAATTCGATACTATCGCCCTTCGTCTGGTAATTCTCCGAAGGAATAGCGAACTTCACCTTGTAAAGCCAAATGTATTTATACATTCCGTTCGCTTTCTTTGCGCGGAAGCCGATTGCCATATACGGGGGATCGTCGTTTTCTCCCGCATATACAACCTGATCGTCGTCCTGCGTCTGTCCCAAAATGGCCGCAAGATCAGCAGGCAGAAGATCATTTACATTCAGTGTCAGCTCTCCGGAAACGAATTCTTTTACCACTTCGTCCGCGCCGTCGTCTGCGTAAAGGATCGCTTCCGCTACCTCTACGGACATTTCCGCACTAATGGCCTTCGCCATGCGCACGGGCGTTCCGTATTTCTCTTCGCCGCTCTCTTCAACCGTAATCGGCGCACGGTAAAGATCGCGCAAACCAATAGTTGCCATAGTTTTTATACCTCCGTTTGTTCGTAATATTTTGCTTCAATCGGGACATGGTAAAACCCTGTGTCCTTCTCGTACACTTCCGGATCAATTACAAGCCCGTAAAAGCCCGCCGCCTTCAACGCTTGCTTCGCACGGCGCAAAAGGGCGATATAATCGCGTTTCGAGTAAATATCAACCCTGTATGTGTATTCTGTGCCGTGTGTTTCATCGTCTGCGGCGGCCATATCTTCCGAAGAAACAAGCTGATATGTGATATATGTACCAGCCTTCCCACGGAAGAAGAGGCGCGCCACATTCGGGCAAATCGCGTCAAGCGTGGTCTTTAACAGGCTGTCAACTGTATCTATCATTCCTGTTCGTCCTCCCATGCCTGCCGCATAGCCGCCTGAACTTCCGGCGTTGCCTTCTGGTGCGAACGCGTGAACCACGGGCGCGCGGGCATATTGGTTCGCCCGTATTGGTGGACAAAACCAACGGTTGCGTTCCGCTCCCCGCGGCGGTTTTTCCCGTGTGGGTACACTTCCACGCATTGTCCCGAACCCCGCTTCTTTACGGCGGTGCATTTGATAGAATTTGCAAGATCGCCAGTAACGCGGTTACTTGTAAATGTGCGTCGTATTTCTTCCTGTTCAGCTTTCACAAGCACCGCGCCGCCAGCTTTTAACATCTTCGGAACGGCTTTTGTTGCGCGTTCGCTCCGACGCAAAAACGCTTCCTGCGCCGCTTCAATTCCGGATACCTCAAACCGCGCCATTGCCGCCGCCTCCTTCCGTGCCGCTGTCCTGCTCTTCGCTTCCTTCGACCGGAAGATCGGAAAGCGTCAATTCGGTAATTTCTCCGCTTTTGTTGACATAGGTTTTCAAAACCTTGTATCGCTTCCCGTTCAGCTCCGCGGCCTGTTGCCCCTCGTATTCCTCCGTGTAAACATCAACCTTTAATTCCACTTGAAAGCCCGCTTGCGCGGCCTTGTAGAACTCGGAATAACCCGCGGATTTCACATTGCAAAAAATGGCTTTCCGCACTTCTTCCGGCTCATTCTGGAACCCGTTTGCGTTTACCGCTTCGTCGGGCGGCTTCTGCGCGATCAAGGTAATTTCATCACCCCAACGCATGATAATCACCCGCCAAACTTAAAGAACATTTCAAGTAATCATAGGCCGCGCGGTATTTCTCGCTGTCTTCGGAATATCCGAAGTTTGCCTTTGCGTAAAGAACAATCGCCCGCGTGATAAGAGGATCGCCCGCCGTGGCCTCTTTGCCTTCGGCGGGCGTATCCTCCGGAACATTCACACCGACAAGGCGCAAATCCGCTTTGCAAGCGTCGATCAGGTCTTGTATTTCATCGTCGAAAGCCGCCGTTTTTACGCGTAAGGCGTTTTTCACCTTGTCAAGCATGGTTTATCCCTCCTGAATTACGCGCCTCCGGTCTTTGCGACGACAACAAGGGAATTCTTGTCAATCACTTTGCCGTCAACAAGCATGATCGCCTTCGTTACCATGTCGTCGGTGTCGTTGTCCTCGTACTTCTTCACGGTCATGGTGTAGTTGGTGTTCAACACATAGTCCTTGAAGTTGAACAGGAACGCATACGCACCGCCAGCCGCCGCGGTTGCCACGGAAGGCACATAGTCGCAACAAATGACGGGACGGCCAAGCAAGGCGCGTTCCGGCTTGCCTGCAATACCGTAATTCACGCGTCCTACGGGCTGTCCGGTTTCATCGACAAGGCCGTAATACTGCATAAAGGTTTTCTTTGCCATGCACCACACCGCGCCGTTTTCGTATGCCTGCGGCAATGCGGCTTCGGCGTTCACAAGGTCTTCGTATGTGGGCGCGTCGCTCTCGATCTTCTGTCCCTCGTTCGGGGTTTCGGTAAGAATGCCCTTCGGCTGTCCGCTACCCGTGCCGGATACAATGGCCTGTTCGGTTGCCTTCGTCATAGCCTCGACAACATTGTTGACAAGGGTATTTTCAAAGGCCGAAAGTGCCATAGTGTCCACTTCAAGGGAAACGGCCACGGCGCAACGCAACTTGTGGTAAGCAAAAGTAACGCTTCCCGTGGTTTTCTTCTGCTTGTCGCTCCCTGCGCCTTCTGCTACCCAAGAGGCAACGGGCTTCGCGCTGGAAGTAGGGATAGAAACGCCGCCCTTGTACGCGGTGCGCGTAACAAGGGGAAGGATCATTCCCACGGCCTCCATTTTCTCAACGATCCGGTTAAGAACGGTTGTCGGGATCACTGCGCCGTTTTCGGCGGTTTTGGAAACAGCGTCCACGCGGAACTCTGCGGGAATAGGCGTGCCGCGAAGGGCGTATGCCATAAACGCGCGGCGGTATTCCATGCTGTCCAGCGGATCGGCTTCGTCCCTCTGTTCACCGCCTGCGGGGGAAGAGGGGGAAGGGAAGGTGCGGACAACCGCGCCGCCGCTTCTGCCCTCTGCAATGGAATTCAGAAGGTTGTTGCGCTGTTCGGCGGCGGCCACAAGCCCCGCCCGCTCGGTTTTCAGGTTGTTCACTTCGGTTTCAAACGCGGTCAACTGCTCCGCGGTCAGCTCCGAACCTCTCTGCTCGATCTCGTTTGCGATCGCGGCAAGGCGGGCTTCAATTTCCTGTAATCTGTTCATTGTGTCATACCTCCAACATGATTTTTAGTTTTAATAGCTGTGCTTTCCGCGCTAACGCCTCCCGCCTCTCTGCTTCGATCACTCCGTCGAAGAAAGAACGCGCGGATATTTCGGTATCGCTGTTTGCGGGGTAAGATACCGCCGAAACATCGTAAACCTTCTTGATCTTCAAAATGGTTCTTGTGTGCGTGTCCCTGTCGTATGCGTCTTCTAAAACCTTGAACGCCCACGACATTTTTGTAATTAAGCCGTTGTTGATTTCTTCATAAAGGTCTTGTGCGGCACGGCTTTTCGATAAATCGGCAAAAGTAAAGAGGCCGCTTTCGTCGGCCTCTATTCCAAGCGTTTTATTCGATTGTCGGGCAAGCACTTTGCCTTCATGGTTGTATTGCATGATAACATCGGACATGTCCGCGCCAACAAGCGCGTTTCGGTCTATGACTTCAAAGTATTGCACCCCGTCGAACTCATAGAGAAGATACGGCTTGTTGAAGGTGGTTGCATAGCCTTCAACATAAAATTCGCTGTCAAACCTCTTCGTTGCCTTCTTCGCCGCCGCTGTCAACGGAAGCACCATCGACCGATATTCCCGATCCTTCATTACCGGCATTTGTGTTCGCCTCCTTTCCAAGTTGTGAAATTTCGGTGTATTCCTTGCGGATATAGTATTTTTCGCCGCCCTCCACATGCGCCATGTTCCAAATGTCCATAACGCCGTTTCGGTTCAGCAACCCGCGATCGAAAAGCTGTGTGGAAATATTCAGCTTCGTTTGATTGCTTGCGTATTGAAGCCTGTTCGCTGTGAACACGATTGCGTTTCCGTGGGCGATTTCCCGCGGCGTAAAGGTCATATTTGACATGACAAGGGATAATTGTAGGGCGAAAGGCTCTATTTTCCCTTCGTAATACGCGTTCCATTCGTCTTCGGTGTATTTATTTTGAATGATCCCCGCCGAAGTGCCGAAGTAGTTAAACACATTTTCGTTAATCTGCCCCATCTGAACCGCGTTGACGGTGAAAGGCTTGCTATCAACCTGTTTTACATCTGCGAATTTCTGATCGTAGATAATCATTCCGCTTTGATTGTCCGCGGAAAGGTTGTCTTCGGTGAAGCGTTCCCGCTCCTTCTTTATGTCCTCCGGTGAAAGCATGTTAGCGATACGGGCAAGGAACCGGATCGAAGCCGAATTTTTAACGCCGTTTATAATGCCCTGATTGTTCGCGTGGATCAACTGCATTGTTGGCCGCAAGGCGCGGTTGTCCTCTCCGAAAAAATCGTCTGAATATTGAAATTGTGTCAAAATCCCCACGCGGTCAAACTCGATTGCCGCCCGTTGCCCGTTGGAAAAGGTGTACCGCAAGAAGGGCGCGCCGCCGACCTCTAAAACCTCGCAATTTTGCGGCAATAGGGGATAATAACCCGCTATGCCGCCGAATTCGTCTTCAAGAGGCACAATGAAAGCCGTGTTATTCACGGCAAGGATTGTCGCCAGCCTGTAAAGAAACTTTGTCGTGTCTTGAAACGGGTTCGGCCTGAACTGCAATGTTCGTTCAAGGTGCTTTTTCGCGCTCCCCGTAATTTCCGGCTTCAATTTGCTACAAAAAGTAGCGAACGAATGAATAGCCGCCCGCGTGATCTCCATTTCGTACACGCTTTCGGGCGCGTTTGTGAAAACGGGCGTGTACCCGTTTAGCATTTTGAAGTATCCCGTTGGAACAAGGTTGTTCCGCGGCCTCCGGAAGATAGTTTCAAACACTCCCATTTTTCAAATCACCCCGCATTTTTCAGCATTACGCCGATTTCGTTATAGTATTTTTGCCGGACGGTCATTGCGTCAATGACTGATACAAAGCCGTCGATCCGCGCCCGCTGTTCAATCTTGACAGGCCGGAACTTGCGCGTTTCCATGTTGTGCTTTAAGGCCACATTCAGGAAATGCGACTTTAACAAGCTGTTATCCGGTATTTTGAAATTGCCATCAAGCAAAATCCCTTCAAACTCGCGGATCACGCCCGCAAGGTTTTCACCCTGAAAAACATCGTCCATGTGGAATCCGTATGCCGCCATGTCGTCAATCAGGTATTGCGCGCTGTAACGGTCATACCCAACTTTCAGCACATAGATTTCATATTTTTCTTTCAGCATGACGAACCAGTTATAAACATCTTTGTAATCTACATAGTTTTCGCCGGAAAGGGTAACAACGCCTTTTTTCACAAATATGTCATAGGGTACGCCGTCGATCGCCGTTGCCCGCTCGACGCGGTTTGCAGGCATAAAGAATTGTGTGAACGCGTATAGCTTGCCGCCGCGCTCCACAATGACGGTTGCCGCGGTAAGGTCTGTTGTCTGCGAAAGGTCAATGCCGCCCACGGCGTAAGAATGCCGGAAGTCTTCAAGCGTGATTTCTGCCGTTGCGCCTTCTACTATGTGCGCGTCAAGCCACGCAATAGAAGAATTCTGCTTGATATTGCAATACTTCGTCAGGAATTCGGCCTTTTTGCTTGCGGACATTTCCGCAACCGCTATTTCCTCGCGGAAAAAGTCAGGGAACACGGAAACGCCCATGTTCGGGTTTGCCTTCTTCAGCTCTTCAATATCGTTCCATTTTTCTACATCGTCGATCATGTAGAGGAACGGCAAAAGGCGGCGTTCCTTGCTATTTCCTTTCAAGAAAGCCGTGCTTCGTTTCATCAATTCATCGTAAATTCCGTCGTTCTCGTATCCCGCCGTGGAAATGGACAGGATCAGCGGTTGCCGCCGTGCGCCAAGCGCGGATTTCATAACCTCGTATTGCTTCAAACCACCGTCGCCGCGCCAGCTTGCAACCTCATCATTAACAACCAAATGCGGGTTGAAGCCGTCGCTTTTCTTCGCATTGAACGCCAGCGGCTTAACAACCGTGTTCGTGTCCTCTATGTAAATATCGGAACGCCGCTTTTTCGCCAGCTCCGCAAGCTCCGGTTCTTTCTTCAACATCTGGTAAAAGTTATCGTAAACAATGGCCGCTTGATCCAGCTTCGGCGCAAGGCAATATATTTTCGCGCCGTATTCTCCATCAAGATACGCCATATATGCGATAATGGCCGACGCAAAAAGCGTCTTGCCGTTCTTCCGGCCTATGACAATAAACACTTCACGGAAGACGCGCAAGCCGTCCGCGTCCACGATCCCGAAGATAACGGAAACACAAGCCTTCTGCCACACTTCCAGCTTCAAAAGGTCTTCGCGGCCTTCGCAATGGTGACAGAAGTTTTCTATAAACTTGATCGCTTTGTTTGCCTTCTTCGCATTGAAGAAATATTCGCCCCGTTCAAGCCCCGCTATGATGATTTCATAAATCAGCCGAACCCATTTGCCAACCGTATATTTCCCGCTCTGAATGCCTGAAAAATATTCGTAAATGTAATTCGCAAAGGGCATTATTCGTCCCTCAATGCCTGCAATTTACTTTCTTTTTTCTTTTCAGGCGGCACAAGATCGGTCAACTGCTTAATGATTGCGGCATGGTTTTTCGTCATTGCTATATGGGTTTTTACCGCGTCGCTTTGCTTCGTGCCTTTCTGGTTTTCGCCGTTCTGGTACTCCACAACATAGCCTTCGGCGTTTATGATTTCTTGTAGCTCTTCCAGCGAAACGGCCATGAATGCGGCGTTTTTTATCAGGCTTTCCACGGTTTGCAACTTGTTTTTGTCAAGGTCTTTGAAAACCCGCTTTAATCGGGCAATCTCTTTTTTGATCTTTTGTTCTTTCGTAAGCTCCTTCTTTGTCGCCACAAAAAACGCCCCCCTTTCTGCACCGTCAACCACACCCCCCCCACGGGTACACCCGTTATGCGCGCGCCTGCGGAGTTTTTTTAACCTCCCGCCCTCGGTGTTTCACCCTCCCTAATTCGGCGGCGAATGGGGGGGATATACAAGATTGCCGTTTGCGTCGAAAGAATAACGCTTCTTCCGTTCGCCTCTGTGGTGTTCCTTGTTGTGGCAATCTTGACAAAGTGCTTCCAAGTTATCCCATGAAAGCGCAATGTACGGATTGTTTATATTCTCCTTCGTCAAATAGATTTTGTGGTGTGCAATCTTCGCAACAACTGGATTGTCGGGCGTGGAACATCGTTCACAAAGATAACCCTTTGATTGCAAGAAGCCTTCACGACACGCGCGCCACGCGTCCGAATTATAGAACTGTTCAGCCCATGCCTTCACGCCTGTCGCCTCCTTTCGGGCAATAAAAAAGCCCTCACGGGCGAACCCGTGAAGGCTTGTGAAGTGCGCTGTTTATTTGCATTTAATCAGCGTAATAATTATAGCATATATGGACGGTACACACAAGGGCGCGAAACGGGCGCGAAACGGGCATTTTTCGGCCTGTTTTTATCTCTTCATTCCTGCCCGCAAGTATGCGGCACAATCCTTCAACCTCTGTCCCGCTCCTTCCGGTATGTACCCACGCCAACCGCCGCGGGTTTCCCGAACATACACACGGCCATGTCATTAACGATTTTGTTTCGCCATCTGCGCGCGCTCTTCGCGTCGCGGATCAACCCCATTTCCTCCAGCTCTGCGGCTATGGCTTCCCATGTGTACGGCTCCGCGCCTGCCGGACGCTCGTTGCCCTGCGCGTCCTCTCCGAAGTAATACATGCGGATCACATGGAATTCTTTTCGCTCTGCAAATAGCTTTACAACGCGGTCAATCTCTTCAAAGCGTGCCCGCGTCCTGTGGTAAGATATGATTTTATCCCGCTTCATTTCGTCAAGTATATCTTCCTCCGTGCGGTATGTGTACCCGCTCGAAGGGGAATAGCTTGAAATACTTGCGCTTCGGCCTTGAAGCTCCACATGTGTATAGGCTTCATAATCGGCCACCAGCGCGGCCAGCTTTTTATAATTAAAAAGCAAACTTTCCATTGCGCGGAAATAATTTACTTCGCCGCCCACGCCGTCAATATAGGCCATAGAAGCAGTTTCCCGCGCAACCTCGTTTATCAGCTCCCGCACTTCGTCAGTAATCAAGCCCGTTTTTTTCTTGCCCATGTCTGAACCCTCGCTTTCCGTTTACTCTTCGTTGCCGCCATCTTCGGGCGGCGCGTCCGCTTCGTCCGAAAATACACGGACGATCGCGGCCACTTCGTCAAAATCCAGATACACGGGCTTGTTTTCGGTTATCCCGCTGATATTGTATCCCGTTACCTGTTCAAGCCCGTTCCTTTTCAGCGTGAATTTATCGCATTTCACCGTAAATTCCGCGCCGCTCTTCAAAATCACACGCATAGACATTTTCGCCATGTTTAACCCCGCCTTTCTTCTGCCTGCGGCTTGCCGTAATTCGGGTTTGGTGTCTTTACCCACCAGCGCGCCGCGGTGTTTTCCTCTTCGGGCTGTGCGCCCGCTATGATTTCATGCGTTGACGGCAATAACATATTTCCCGCCGCCAAAAAATCCGCTTGTTTCTGTTCCCGCTCCTTCGTGCCTTCAACATACCCGCGCAAAGCAGGGGAAAAACAGGCGGCAAGGGCTGTCCCCATTGCGGCGAACATATCGCCAAAAGCGCGGGCGGCCTGCCGGATCGTCCGGCCAGCTCTACGCGCCGCCGCGCCCATCTGCCAGAATGCCAGCGACGGACGCAAAGACAAAAACAGGGCTTCATACGATCCGAATTCGCCAACGCGCGCGGCCATGCGCGCCGCTTTGTCCCGCTGGATACCGTAAGACATAACCAGCTTCAAAAACCGCTTCTTTTTCAACCTTCTTTTCCTCCCATTGTCAAATACTCTGTAATCACCTTCGCGGCGGCTTCCCACCCCTTGCACAAGGCCACAAAATAGCCTTGTTTTTCAAGGTTTGACAACCACGCTTTTTGATCGTCGCTTGTTTTACTGCCTTTCTGCCGCTTTAGCTCTATGTAAAGGCCGTGAAAGCCGCCACGGGCAACGGGCAAGCATAAATCCGGCACGCCCGCCTTCACGCCTTCGGCGCGGAAGCGTCCGGCCTCCGCTTTCTTCCGGCTCCCGCCGTTCGGCACATGGTAAAGCAACGCCAATTCAGGGAATCGCCCGCTTTGAAATGCCGCCCACCTGAAAAGGCATTGTTGTTCCACGCTCTCCGTTGGAACCGGAAGGGAAGGGGCGTTATTTTTCAAGATAATTCACCACCTTTTCCACATATCCACACGGCAAGGCGTTTCTTCTTCGGCATTCTGCCGCCGCGTCTGCCTGTGTTTCGTATAGCTCGTTCGGCCAAACGCCTTCGTATTGCTCGAAGTATTCGCTTTCGCCAATATCCCAACGGACAAGTAACGCGCCGTATTCTTCGTTCACGGCAACGATTGTCACGGGGACAGGGCAGAAGTGTTCCCAAATGTCCGTAACAAACCAATATTGCCCGCCAATCTCCGGATTTTGAACCATTTTAACCCCTCCTTGCGTCGTAATCTTCAAATCTCGGTACAGTCTTAAAGATAATCCGGTTATTTACCCATCTTTGAAGCAACCTTGTTTTTCTCGGTGCTGTCGCCTTGTTGTAGATCATCACATAGGGCGAATATCCCAAATCCCGAAGCGTGTAAATTCTGTATAAGTCTTCTTCATGTGTGCTATCAAAATTCGTCAGCACATAAACGCCTAATTTCCGGTAATCAATTCCCGAAAACTCTTTGAACCGCCTAAATTGCGCCGAAAGGTCTTGTTTTGGATTGTCCCAAGCAAAATGAATATTTTTCACCTTTATTCGCCGCAATAATTCCGCGTTTTCCTTCGTCACAAGCCGAATATCAAGCCCCTGTGTGAAGTCGACCCATGCGCCGCTGTCGATAAGCTGTTGCAAAAGGTCTTCGTGTTCTTTGCAGGCAAGCAAATTCGGATCAAGAAGTTTTATTTGCTTCTGCCCGTTCCAGAATTCAGAAAGATCGGCCACCTTTACGGATCGCGCCCCTTCTTTCGGTGCAACGATGCAGAAAGGACAAGCGCGCGGGCAACCCCTTGTAAGAAAACCGTATGCCGCGTTGAATTGCGGGTATAAAGAGTAATCCGGCATTATGTGTTCCACTTCGTCCGGCAAATGATTGTCCAGCCCATAGCCTGAACCGCCTTCAACCACGCGATCCGCATAAATCGGGTATTCAATTTCCGGCGTGAAGTCAAAGACTTTGCTTTTATAAACAAGATCATATTTTTCAAGCGCAAGCCACCAGTCAACACAATCCCCATGTTTTTTGTGGTATGCCGATAATTTCATCAACGGAAGGTTCGGAAAAGAAACGCGCTTTTTGCTTATATTGTCCATGTCTATAAGCCCGATCTTCATTCGTTTTTCTCCCTCCGTTTCTTTTTCTGCTTCTGCGGCGGCGCGGCCTTCCGGTGCAATTTTGCGTATATGTACGCGCCCGCCACAAAATCCGAATACCGCACGGCGCATTCGTTGAAGCTGTATTCAGGGAAAAGCGCGGCGAAGATCGCGGCGGGTTTCGCCTCGAAGTCTTCGGCCATCTGTTCCACCTTGCGGCGGCTTATTTTGGTGTCGGCCTCCGTGATTTTCGGATCAACAAGGTTTTTGCTTGCCGCCCACCGTTTGCCGCCGTTTGGCTCCTTCGTCATATAGCGCGCAAGGGCTTCTAATCCGTAATCGTCCGGTTGCAGGCGGCGGGCGTTTGCGTACCCGCGGCCATTCCAAAGGGCTTCGGCTTTGTCCCGATCCATGCCGGACATTATGACATGATGGTGAACACGCTTGCGCCGCCCATCTTTCCCGCCGAACTCAATCACATAGGCGTATTTCAATTCTGGAAGGCCATTCTTCCGGCGATACTCCCGCACCCTGCGAAGGTAATTCCGAATATCGCGGCGCGCCTGTTCTTCGTCCGGAACAAAGCCGTTTGAATATGTCAGCGTTACGCAAAGGTCTTCTTCTGTGAAATTCGCATTGATCTTCCGAATGAACTTCTTTTTTGCGTTTTTATCATTCAGGTTCTTTTGTGCTTCCCGTGTTGTGTGCTTCTTTGCCTCTCGAACCTCGTTTTGCGTGTTCCATATCGGGAATATCTCAACTTCAAGCACATTTCCCGCCTTGATCGTGCGGGTACGATAACGAAAAACATTCCTGTGCCGGAACCGATCAAACGCCCTTTCGGTGTTCTCTCCGGAAAGGTCAAAGAGGAATTCATATTTTGCGCTGTTGTACGGCATGTTGTTTCCTCCCTGCTCGTGGTAAAGGTTTCACCCCCTCCCGTCCCCCTAAAGGGGGAAGCAGGCTCAAAGGAATTGAACACGCAAGGCCGGAAGGTTTGTATTTATCCCCGCCGCCTTTCCTGCTTCTATCACTCCGGCAACAACCCATCAAGGGCAAGCCGCTTTCGCGGTGCTGTCGCACCCTTGACAGCTTGCCGCCTCCGTGATCCTGATAAAGCAGGCGACGGGGAATTGAATACAAACCAGCACTTCCGGAATTCTGCTTTTCCGTCCATGTGTTAATACCCATTACAAGCCCGTAATACGCCGTGTTCCGGCGTTTCTTGACATTCTGCCGCCGCGGTGTTATACTGTCGTTAGTTTGAATAGCTCTTTTCGCGGCGACGCGAAGGGGGAAAGGCGGCTTGCAGGCAACGCAAGCCGCCTTCTTCTTTTCTATCCGTTATTGAAGCCCGCGGCCTCCGTGTACTCTTCGCAAGGCTCTTCTTCCTTCGGCTTGAACCGAAGGCCATTCACGCACCCGATACACGGAAGCGGGCGCAAGCCGTCCGGCTGTGTGCCGTCGCGGTGCTTTTCGCATTCTTCCAGTCTGCCGCATGTGTCGCACCAGCAACGGCGGCAATCCTGAATATCCGTTTTCAACTCCGGTTCTTCGTCTTCTTCATCGTGTACCAGCTCAACGCCTCCGTTTTCGGCGGCCAGCTCTTGCGCATAGGCGGCGAAGCCATCGGCCACGCCGCGGGCGAATGCGTCAGCCGCCGCCGCGCACGCGTGCGCAAGGTCAAAACCCATCGTGTGCGCCATTTCAATAATGACTTCTTCGTTGAAGGTTTTATTTTCTTCCACGGTGTCCACCGCCCTTCAATCCTCTGTAAATGCCTACCACAACGGCATACGCGATCACAACCGCCACGGAAAGGCAAACCACGCCGACAAGCGCATAAAAGGCGGCAACCATAAATTCAAACGCCGTCATTTTGAACCCGTCCTTTCTATATATAATGTATAGGGGATAGGCCGCCCCATCGTGCGGGGCGGCCTTTTCTGTTATCCCTTGATAAGCTCGAACGCCTGCGCGTCGGTAAATCCGGCCTTTTTCAGCTCCGAATACCAGCCGAAAAGCTGTTTTGCTTCTTTTTCCTGCTCTTCCTGTTTTCCTTCTCCGATTGTGGCCGGAATATCGAAGGCGGCGGCAATGTGCTTCATCATGTCCACCGCGTCCGCGCGCTTCTGCTCTTCGTCTTTCTGTTCCTTTTCGCGGGCGGCCTGCGCCTCCACTTCGGCAAGAATGCCCTTCGGCTCTTCACCTTCCCCGAAAATGGCCTTGTTCAGCCCTTCCGCAAGGGCTTTCCCGATCATTTCACCGAACGACGGCTTGCGCTCGTTCACTTCGTCTTCGTCATAAGATACCAAAATATCAGATTTCAGAGCGCAAAGCGGACGCACGCCCCTGCTGCCGTAGCACGCGCTGTCGCTGAACAACGCGCCCGAAGTGCCGACACTGCGCACAAAACTTTTATAGCCGTTCCGCTCGGTTGAAAACGGGGTACAAGTCCAATAGTCTTCCGACGCTTTCGGAATGATTTTGCGGAATGCGCGGTACATCTGATCCGTGATAAGCCCGATCTTTGCGCTGTCCGTGCCGTAATCGTCTAAACCATCGTCGGAAGTCAGGTCAAGGACGATCGGCACAAACGCTTCTTTGTCCGCACCCGCGGCGGCCAGCTCTTCCAGAAAATCACCGTTCAGGAAAGCGCGGACGGAAGAGGCGGCAAAATCGTTCTTATTGTCCGTGTCGAAAGCCATGTACCGAACTTCGCCGTTTTCGTCCTTCAACACATCTTCCGCAAGACAAAGCGACATATTCGGGCGTGCGTCCAGCACAACCCACTTCACACCGCCGTATGTAACGCGGCTTTCTGCACCAAACTGTCCGATCTTTCCGGTTTTCAAAGTCTTTTCCATTTGAATAGCTCCTTTCAATTTTTCCAGCACCGCCAACACAAAGCGGGCGGCGCGTGATTGTGATATATCGGCTTTCAATTTTTCAAACGCAAGGGAAAGCCCCTGCTCCGTTTCTGCAATCGTGGGATCGTGTGCGGCCTGCTCCCGCTCGTTCAGCATGGTTCTTCGCCGCCTTCCCCGAAAAGGTCTTGCGCGATCCGGTTGTATTCCTCAAAAATCCGGTCAAAGGCGGCCTTCCACACTTCGCCATGCTCCCGATCTTCCGGCGTGGCGACATGCGCCAATTCGTGCGCGAATATTTCAACGCCTGCTGTAATGGGGATTTCTCCGGATACTTCCACAACGGGCGGTGATCCGTCTTCTGGAAAGGTTGTCGCACCGCAAGCCGCGCCGCCGCTTCCGTCTTCTACCTCCGGCACAAAATAGGCCGCGTATTCCCGTTCGGGGTAAAGGTTCTTGAAGGCCAGCGCAACCAGCGCGAACGGATCGTTTGCAAAGGGCGATACCAGCCGCCCCGCTCCCGCGGTCAACATTTCTTCCCGCCGTGGCGATATGGGCGGGTTTTGTTGTATTCGTGCTTGATCCGTATAGCCTCTTCAATGTCAATTCCGGCGTGCCCGCAATAGTCCAGAATGCGGATCACACAATCGGCCAATTCCACCGCCACGCCTTCCGGCTTTTTACTCTGTGCCGAACAAGGCGCGTCCGGATTTTCCGGATTGTATGGCCTGCTTCCGCAATGCGCGCTTCCGTCTTCTTCGCAACATACCCCGCCAGCATTGCACGGGAAGTATAGAACAGGCCGCCCGCTCCGGTATTCTTCCAAAGCCTCCGCAAGCTCCGAAACGCAAAGCATAAGGATTTCGGGCAATTCCCGTTCTTGCTCCCACCAGCCATGCGCAACGGCATTTTCATGCACCGCGGCGGCAAGATTGTTCAGCCCGCCGGGGGCGGCTCTAAATTTTTCCGATTTCAGCAAGCAACCTTCTTCATACTCAAAGAACGGGCAAGGCTGAATTCCCGTTGACGGATCGCCGCCGCAATCTTCGTCGCAAATATTCAAATATTCTTTGCGCAAGCGTTCGTAATTGTCTTTCATGGTTTGAATAGCTCCTTTCAAATTCGCCGTGTTTCGTATGCTTTTTTTAACGCCTCTTGTCCCACACTCATAATAGAAGGCGAAGCGATACGCAATAATGCGTTCACAAGCGTTCTGCACGCTATGTATTCGTTATCCCGCTTTTCGATCCAAAACGCCGCGGTTCTGAACCTGTCCGTTTTGATCCTTCTGATTTCCAACATTCCGCGCCCTCTCTTCCTGTTCAGGCTCCTTCACGCATTCGCATGTTTCGCCATAGTCAAGGTGACTTCCGCACCGATCGCAAACCTTGTACTTCACGATTTCACCGCCTTTCCGTTATAAATCACCAGCATAGAGGGGAAGGGCGCGGGATCGGCGGCGTTTCCGTCGTCGTCCGTAAATCGAAGCCGCCCACGAATAAAGCGAATTTCCGCTTTGTGGTATATAAAATCGTGGAAATAGCTTGTATCGGTGCGCGCTGGAATAAGAAGAACAATCGGCGTTCCGGCCTGTGCCTCTTCGTATGCCTTTTGAACCCACTTGCCAATTTCGCGCCCATACGGGGGATTGCAAAATACTGTACCCCCCCCCGCAACCTTCCAAGAGGATTTAAGCCCGTCCGTTTCCGGTGTGAAATATAGCGGGCATTTTGCCGTTTTGTCTGTGGCCGCCGCGTCCAGCGTGAAGCAAAATTCTTCGTTTAGTTTGTCGAAGAAGTCTTGCGGCGTACACCAGCACATATTTTTAGAGGATAACAAAGCCCTGTTCATGCGCCCGCCCTCGCTTTCTGCAATTCCCGTTCAAGGCGTTCGATCTTCCGGCGCAAGGCTCGGTTATCAGCGTTTACCCGCTCGATCTCTGCGGCCAGCTTGTCCGCGGCTGTGTCCGTTTCCTTTTGATAGTCACAAGGGCGCACAACTTCGCAAATATAAACCGTCTTGCCCGATCCGGAAAAATTGCTTTTCGTTTCCTCCGTCTGCAACACAATGTCCCGCGTGGCGCGGATTTCATCAAGCGACATCAGCACAAAACGGGAATGCCTCTGCGTCCTAATCATCGTCGCCCGCCTCGCTTTCCGGTTCAATGATTGCCCCCGTTTCCGGATCAACCTTGAATTGCCCTGCGCTCTCTGCGGCGGCCTGCCGCTCCCGCTCCTGTTCCCGAAGGTCAAGAGAAACGGCGCATTGCCGCGTCAGCTCTTGCAGGCGTTGGACGAATTGCGCGCTTATAACATCACACGGCATAATTACCGCTTGAAGCAGGAAGCCCGCTTTTGCCACGATATACGGCGCGCCGAAAGGCGTTACCCGCTCGTAAAGCTCCAACACATCAAGCACATCTGAAACGGGCGACAAATAGCGGCTTTCGATGAAAACCAGCCCGCGGCGTGTCTGCAATGGTTTCAAGGTTTTTCCGCTATACACAATCGAAAGGTTGCCTTGTTCAATGATCTTTTCGGTTGCGTCGGTGTCCTCGAAGCTGATCCCCTCCGGAATGTCACGATACCGCACAAGCCAGTCTTCACGCTGTTTCTCCGGCACATCGAAGATCGTTAAAATGCTTTCTTCGTCCAGCTCCGGAAGGCCGGAAATAGGGTAAACCGCGCTTCCGTCGCCTATGTACTGCGATATTGTGCCGCTATCGCTGTATCGGTTGAACAAAACAACCTGTTTGTTTTTCTTGCATATCGTGGCAATGCTCTTTATCTTCATTTTCGGCGGCCTCCTTTCCAGAAGTCCCGCACGGTATCGCGGATTGTGGTTTCCGTCAGATACCAGAACAGCGGCAACCCTAAAAGCAACGCTTCGCCGCCGATCGCCTCGTATCCGCGTTCGGCAAGGGCGTACCCCTGCCCCCAACGGAAGAGAAGAACGCCCGCGGCGGTAAGGGCGGCGTATTTCAGGACGGCAAAGGCAACATTCGCCGTCAATGCGCTTCCCGCTATCCGAAAAGGGCGGGAACGGCGGCGCGTGGCCGCCTGTGTGTTTTGAATAGCTCTTTGCATGTGTGATCCTCCTTTACTCGGTTTCGCCCGCGGCAATGGCCTTCCGTAGTGTGTGCCGCTCCATTCCTTCGGCCATCAACCCCACTTTCATATAGCGGGCTTTTTCTTCCGGTGAAAGCTCTTCAATGTCCCGCGGTTTCGCTTTGTCTTCGGACAGGAAAAGATTGTTTTTGCACGCAAAAGCCGAATAGAATATTTCAAGCTCTTCTTCCATTGCCGCCCTGAAAAATGCGTAATTCGCTTCAATTTCCAACCGTTCCGCGGCGGTGCATTCTGTCCCCATCTTTTTTCGCTTGCGCCCGCTGTATGTACCAACGCACCCGAAGCCGCCCGCACCTGTTACCATGTAAATAATCTGGTTCAACAACCGCCGTTCTGTTTCTTGACTGTACGGGAACCATGCCGTTTCGCGTCGTTCCTCTTCAAGCTCGGTTTCGCTGATCCCGTATTGCTCCATCAGGCGGGCAAGAAGGGTTTGTGCGCTCTCGCGCTCTCCGTCAATTCCCCGATCGGCAAGGGCTTTTATTTTCTTCAAAAGCTCTGCTTTATTTGACATTTTCGCCCCTCTCTTTCAAAGCGGCGGCGCGTGGTTCTCCGCAATTCGGGCAAAAATTGAATTGTTCATGTTCCGGAAAGCGGTAACTACCGCCCGCGTTCGCTATCCGCGCGCCGTATCCGTCAACTTCACACCGCGACGCGCCAAAATCAAATTTCCTGCAAAATTCGCACATATCTTCGCCCCCTTAATATTTGCCGTAAACAATTACAGCCATATAAGGACGATCGGTTTTCGTGGCTGTTACAATGGCTGTATTGATCCACGATACCCGCAAGAAGTCGCGTGCCGCTCTCTTCGCCAACCTCCACACCGCCCGCGCGTCGTCTTCTCCAAACTCTGCGACGGCTTCAAGGCTGAATTCGCATACTTTGACAATCCTTCCGTAAGGCTTGCGTGCGGGGCGTTCTTTCATGTATTCTTTGTTTCCCTCTTTGCACTTGATAATTTCGAGCGGGCGGGGAAATTTCCAGCCGTCGCCCTGCTTGTCCTGTTTCTGCTTTGACATAGTTTGAATAGCTCCTTTCAATTAACTGTCGTACGGATTTTTCAAGCTCCAATCCCAAAACGCGCCGCCTTCGTATTCCGTCCTGAAATGGTTTACTTCTCCGTCACCTGTGAAGAATACATATTCAGCAGGAAGAACGCGGCCAACCTCGCCGCCTTCCCGTTTTTCCCGCTCCCACCGTGTCAGCACATCGGCGGCAATCGCCTTGAATTCCTCTGTTGCCGGATAGTCCGGCGAATATCCGGCGAATTGGTGCGGCTGTGTTACCACTTCGGCCACGGTATCCGGCCAGCCTTCCGCGTCAACACGGTTCAGAACGCACCACACAACCGCCGCTTTGTGCATATCCGAAGGAACGCCGCGGGCTTCTCCCCATATCAGACGCGCCAGCATTTCAACTTCCGCTTCGTCCGGTATGTACGGATCGGGCGTAGGTGTCAGCGCGTCCGCTTTTGGTGCGTTCCCCTTGTCCCGCTCGGCCTCTTCAAGCGTATGTGCGGGCAACGCTTGATCCTGCCCGCCGGGGCTGTCTGCCTCCATCGGAACCACCGCCGCAACCGCCACGGCGAAGGCGCACCCGACAACCGCCACGGCCAGAAGCAGAAAGGGAAGAGGCGAACGGCGGCGTTGCCTGCGCTTTACGCCCCGTTCCATATCTTTTCGACCTCTGCGCGGCACGCTTCAAGCCCGTTTTCGCTAACCCAATCTTGCAAGGCTTCGCGCCGTTCTTTTCGTAATCTCTCTTCTTCTGCCTCGAATTCTTCTTGCAATGTTTCCGGATCGTGAAGCTGGAATGCGCGCCCATATCCATTCAAGCAAACTTCAATCAGAATGCACCCCGTCCTGCCGTAGGTATCCGGCGCGATCCGCACGCGCATATTGCCAAGCCGCATTATGTAGTAGTCCGGCAACGCGTTTTCTTCCCGCTGAATGCCCTTTGCTGTTCCGAATTCCTGCAAAGCCAATTCCCGCGCCTTCTTCAAGGTCAGCTTCACACCACCGCGCAACGGGCTTTTGCGGTGTTCCCGCCTAAAAATCGCCGCTTGCACTTCGGCGGTTCTCTTTTGCTTTCTTTTCATAGTTTGAATAGCTCCTTTCGCGCCTATCGCGCTTTCAGCTTTAACCACCATTCCGGATTATTCCGGAACTTCTCATGCGGACAATATGTGCAGTCCGTAGAAGGGCATTTCCGGCAATACCGTTTGTGAAATTCGTCGTCCCACGGCCCTTCTAAAATCGGCAACCCCCGAAGGAACGCCCCAAACTCCGCGGGGGATTGTGTCAGCTTTTCAAAATTAGTCACCGTCAAAACCTCCCGTTCAGCTCCCGCCGTTTGCCTGTGCCGCCCCGCGGCGGCCTCTACGCTTGAAGTTTTCCCGAACCACCGCTTGCGCCCGCTCCGCGCTGTAAACTTCGCGTTGTGCCGCGTCCACTTCTCCGGTATAGCCTCGTTGCAATTCGTGGTAGATCGTCGCGGTATGCACGCCAAGCCGCGCGGCGATTTCAAGCGGGCGATCCCCGCGGGCGTGCCACGCCTCGATCTTCTTTCGATCCTCAAAATCCAGATACCTATAATTTCCCGCCATGTCTTCACCCCGTTTCTATTGCGGTTTATCGTGGTTTGTGGTATAAAAAAATAAATGCGGAAGGTTCGTAATTCCCGTTCGGGGGAATTCGTTTCCTTTCGCATTTAATATTACAACCCACAAGCGCCATTTTTTAGAAAACAAGGGATTTACAAATCCGGCGAAAAATGGTAAACTGTTTAGTAATTATCGACTTTTGACAATCTTACCGGAAGAAAGAGGGGAACGCTGTGAAGGGCTATCACGACAAGAGAAGAAAACTGTTTGTCCGCATTACGGCAGCGGTGCTGGCTGTATTGATGGCGGCAACGGTGTTTTCCGCGCTGCTGCTCCGGTGAAAAAGCCGGTTTTTTCCACAGGAATCTGCCGCCTCACAGGGCGGAATGGAGGGTAACCAATGAGCAACAAGGGTAAGTATTATCTGACAACGGCGATCGCCTACACGTCCGGAAAGCCCCACATCGGCAACGTGTATGAAATCGTGCTGGCTGACGCCATCGCCCGCTTCAAGCGCATGGAGGGATACGATGTGTTCTTTCAGACCGGCACCGACGAGCATGGTCAGAAAAACGAGTTGAAGGCCGAGGCCGAAGGTCTGACCCCCAAGGAGTTTGTGGACAAGGTGGCTGCCATCATCAAGGGACAGTTTGATTTGATGAACGTCTCTTACGATCACTTCATCCGCACCACCGATGATTACCACGAGCGGGAGGTCCAGAAGATCTTCAAATACCTCTATGAAAAGGGCGACATCTACAAGGGCGCTTACGAGGGGATGTACTGCACCCCCTGCGAGAGCTTCTGGACGGAGAGCCAGCTCATCGACGGCAAGTGCCCCGACTGCGGCCGGGAAGTCCATCCTGCCAAGGAGGAGGCCTACTTCTTCAAGATGAGCAAGTACGCTCAGCGCCTCATTGACCACATCAACTCCCATCCGGAGTTCATCCAGCCCGTGGCCCGGAAAAACGAGATGATGAACAACTTCCTGCTGCCCGGCCTTCAGGACCTGTGCGTGTCCCGGACCTCCTTCAAATGGGGCATCCCCGTGGAATTTGACCCCAAGCACGTGGTCTATGTCTGGCTGGACGCTTTGACCAACTATATCACGGGCATCGGCTATCACTGCGGCGAGGAAAACGCTGAGCAGTTCCACAAGCTGTGGCCCGCCGACCTGCATTTGATCGGCAAGGACATCATCCGCTTCCACACCATCTACTGGCCCATCTTCCTGATGGCGCTGGATCTGCCCCTGCCCAAGCAGGTGTTCGGCCACCCCTGGCTGCTGATGAACGGCGGCAAGATGAGCAAGTCCAAGGGCAACATCATCTATGCCGACGATCTGGTGGATATGTTCGGCGTGGACGCGGTGCGGTATTTCCTCCTGCACGAGATGCCCTACGACAACGATGGCAACCTGACCTGGGAGCTGGTCTGCGAGCGCACCAACTCCGATTTGGCCAACACCCTGGGCAACCTGGTCAACCGGACCATCTCCATGAGCAACAAGTACTTTGACGGCGTGGTGACCAACACCGGCGTCACGGAGGCTGTGGATGAGGACCTGAAGGCTGTGGCCGCTGCCTGCCGCGACAAGGTCACTGCCAAAATGGCCGACCTGAAGGTGGCTGACGCCATTACGGAGATCTTCACCCTGTTCAAGCGGTGCAACAAATATATCGACGAAACCATGCCCTGGGTGCTGGCCAAGTCCGAGGAGACAAAGCCCCGTCTGGCCACTGTGCTGTACAATCTGGTGGACTGTGTAGTCCTGGGCGCCAGCCTGCTTGCACCCTTTATGCCCGAAACCGCGGACAAGATCTTCCAGCAGCTGAACGCCCAGGCCCGGGATTGGGACCAGCTCACGGAGACCGGGCTCTATCCCAGTGGAAACAAGGTCACCGACAAGCCGGAGATCCTCTTCGCCCGCCTGGACGTCAACGAAGTGATGGACAAGGTCACCGCCATGGAAGAGGCTGCAAAGCCCCAGCCGGAGATCGAAGTGGAGCCCCAGCTCACCGAGCCGGTGGATTTTGACACCTTCTGCAAGTGCGACCTCCGCGCAGTGAAGGTCAAGGCCTGCGAGGCTGTCAAGAAGAGCGCCAAGCTGCTGCGCTTCACCCTGGACGACGGCACCGGCGCCGACCGGCAGATCCTCTCCGGCATCCGCAAGTGGTATGAGCCCGAGGACCTCATCGGCAAGACCCTGGTGGCCATTGTCAATCTGCCTCCTCGGAAGATGATGGGCCTGGAGAGCTGCGGGATGCTGCTCTCTGCGGTACACACCGAAAAAGGAGAAGAACGCCTGCAGCTGATGATCGTGGACGACAGCATCCCTGCCGGCGCAAAGCTGTGCTGAGAAGCACCCCCTGGCAGAGCTTGGGGCCATGGGCTTCTCTAAGGAGGACTCGCTGAACAATATGGAACTGGAACTGAAAAACATTTTTGATTCCCACGCTCATTATGACGACGCCCAATTCGACGGGGACCGGGAACAGCTTTTGGGCTGGGTGCTGCCGGAAAAGGGCGTTGTGGGGATTCTGAATATGGGCGCCGACCTGGAGGGCTGCCGCGCCACTTTGGAGCTTACCCGCCGGTACGATTACATCTTCGGCGGGGCGGGCATTCACCCCGAATGTGCCAGAGAGCTGCCGGAGGATTGGCTCTCGCAGCTTCGGGCATTGCTCCAGGAGCCGAAGATGGTTGCCGTGGGCGAGATCGGCCTGGACTACCATTGGCTGGAGGACTGTCCCAAGGACCGGCAGAAAGAGGTCTTTGCCGCCCAGCTGGAGCTGGCAAGGGAGCTGGCTCTGCCGGTGGTGATCCACGATCGAGAGGCCCATGGCGACACGTTGGAATTTTTGAAAAAGTACCGGCCCTCCGGCGTGGTACACTGCTTCTCCGGCAGCTGGGAGACCGCCCGGGAGATCCTCGATCTGGGGATGTACATCGGCCTGGGCGGAGTGGTCACCTTCAAAAACGCCCGCCATGCGGCAGAGGTGGCGCAGAAGCTCCCGCTGGAACGGCTGCTGCTGGAAACCGACGCTCCCTATATGGCGCCTGTCCCCCACCGGGGAAAGCGCAACGACTCCTCCCTCATCGCTTTTGTTGCAGAGAAGATCGGGGAGCTGAGAGGGGTGGACCCTCAGGCGGTCTTAGAGATCGCCGCAGAAAATACCCGCCGCCTGTTTGGGATTGCTTGAGAAAGGACTGTGATCAATGGAAGATACAAAGTATGTGGCCTCCATCACCTATGAGTATGAAAAAAACTTATATGTGAACATGACCAACCAGTGCTGCAACGCCTGCGACTTCTGTCTGCGGAAAAACAGCTCTGGCAGCCTGTATGCCAAAAATCTTTGGTACAAAAACGGCGAACCCTCCAAGGAGGAAATTTGGGAGGACCTCTGCCGTCGGGATTTGAATCGCTACAACGAGATTGTATTCTGCGGCTATGGCGAGCCCGCCTGCCGCTGGGATGATATGATGTGGCTGTGCGATCAGATCAAGTCCCACGGGTCCCACTTCATCCGCATCAACACCAACGGCCAGGCCGATCTCATCACCGGCCGCAGCGCTGCCTTGGAGCTGGACGGCCGGGTGGACGCCGTTTCGGTCAGCCTGAACGCCAGTACGCCCGAGGGCTATGACGCGGTTTGCCACAGCAAGTTTGGCCTGGACGCTCTGCCCGCCATCCTGCGCTTTACTGCGGCAGCGGTGCTCAATGTTCCCCATGTGCGTATGACCGTGGTCAGCACCATGCCCAAGGATGAAATCGACGCCTGCCGCCATGTGTGCGAGCGCCTGGGCGCGGATTTCTTTGTGCGGGAATACATCGACAAATAAAGCCTTCTGCATGGAAAAGGGCGCCCCTCAAAGGGCGCCCTTTTTGCTGTTCTATTAAGCCTCTTCCCCCTTGCCGTCCCCTGTTTCCGCTGTGAGGAAAGCCTCCATGGTACAGCCATAAAACTGGGCCAGCCAATACAGGTCTATCACGCTGGGGGTGGTTTTTCCTGTTTCGTAATAGGTGTAGGTGGCCCGAGTGACACCCAGCAGGAGGGAAATTTCCTCCTGGGAGCATCCCTTTTTCACTCGGAACCGCCGCAGGTTTTCCCGCAAGGTTTCCCGCAGTTTTTCTCCTTCCAGACTGCTTCTGGCATAACCCATAATTCTCTCCTCCTTTTTCATAATGATACTACAAAATTTTATTTTGTGCAACAGTCCGTAATGCAATTGTAATGCATATTGTATGTGTGTTTTGCATTACCATAAGGTGTATGCCCAAAAGCAACAATGCACCTTTTTGGTTTGCGAGGTCATTATGAAAACATTTCATATTCCTAAAATACCATCCACCACAAACAAGTCCATTCGTTTTCCCAATAATGTAATCGAAGACGTGGAGGAAGCCATTCGCGGCACGGACTGCACCTTCTCTGCCTTTGTCATTGAAGCCACTCGGGTGGCTTTGGAAAACCTGCAAGAGCAGCAGGAGTCCCAACAACAGGACAGCTAAACGCACAAAGGGAGCGCAAGCATCATGCTTACGCTCCCTTTCTGTTTCTTATTTTAGCCGGGTGGAAACCGGCCGGCCTTCCTGCCTATCGCCCTTTGGGCGCGTGCGGCCGGGAGGCCTTCTTTTTTCTGGCTGCGCCGGTTAAGGTCGTGGGACGCTGTCCCACACCCTGCAAACTTTTCTGGTTTTTTTCTTACTGCTCCGGGGTGGTTCTTTGAAATGGGCCGGGACAGCGGCCTAGCGCCTTTGGCGCGTCCGGCCTGGTCCCTGGGGGGGATTTTTCGGCTGCGCCGGTTAAGGTCGCGAGATGCTGTCTCGCGCTCTGCAGCCTTTGAAAAGGCTGGCGAAACTTTTTCGTTGCTGCGCGGTTACAGGGACAGATAGCCCAGCTTCTTCATCACCTTCTGCAAGGTCTTTCGGGCAATACGCTCCGCTTTCGGGGCGTTATCCCGATAGCACTGCTCCAAATACGCCTTATCTGCAATGAGCTGCTGATACCGCTCTTGAATGGGCTTCAGCTCGGCGATGACGGCTTCTGCCACGGCGGGCTTAAAGTCGCCGTAGCCCTTGCCTTCAAACTCCTGCTGGATCTCCTCCATGGTCCTTCCGGTGATGGTAGAATAAATTGCCATCAGGTTGGAGACGCCGGGTTTGTTCTCGGGGTCAAAGCGGACCAATGCTTCGCTGTCCGTGACCGCGCGCTTGAACTTCCGCAGGATGGTATCTGGGTCATCCAAAACGGTGATGAAGCTATTCACGTTGTCATCGGACTTGGACATCTTCTTGGTGGGGTCCTGCAGGGACATGATTCTGGCACCATGCTTGGGGATGATGGGGTCCGGCACGGTGAAGGTGGGGCTGTACAGGCCGTTGAAGCGCTCGGCGATGTTCCGGGTCAGCTCCAGATGCTGCTTCTGGTCCGCGCCGATAGGGACGTAATCCGCCTGATACAGCAGGATATCCGCCGCCATCAGGCAAGGGTAGGTGAACAGGCCGGCATTGATATTGTCGGCGTGCCTTTGCGACTTATCCTTAAACTGGGTCATGCGGGAAAGCTCCCCAAACTGGGTGCAGCAATTGAGGACCCAGGCAAGCTGAGCGTGCTCGGGCACCTGGCTTTGGATGAAGAAAATGGACTTTTCCAAATCAATGCCCATCGCCAGCATCATGGCATAGGCCTGCAATGTATTTTTCCGCAGAGCCGCTGGCTCCTGCCGGACCGTGATGGCGTGAAGGTCTGCCAGGGCGTAAACGCAGTCGTAGTCGTCCTGCAGAGCCACAAAGTTTTTCAAAGCTCCCAAATAGTTGCCCAGGGTAAAGGCGCCCGTGGGCTGAATCATACTGAGTACCCGTTTTTTCTGCTGAGTTTCCATGGTGTAATCTCCTTATTTCATCATTTCTTCCAGAGTTTCCGCCAAAAGACGGATTCCCTGGGTAAGCTGCTGGTCCGTGGGCGTGGAGAAGTTGACGCGGAAGGCGTTGCAGGGAGCGCTCTCATCGGTGAGGAACGCTGTGCCGGGCACCACGCAGACCTTTTTCTCCATCCCTTTTTTCACAAAGTCAAGCATATCGATTCCCTCGGGCAGCGCGCACCAAGCGAACAAGCCCCCTTCAAAGCGGCTCCAGGTGATGCCAACGGGCTTGAAGTACTGCTCCATGGCGTCCAGCAGCACAGCGCTCTTCCGGCGGTAGATGGCGCGAAGGTTTTCCAGATGGGCTTCATAGTCGTATTCGGTCATAAAGCGATGGCAGACGATCTGCGCCCACATATTGGAGTGGACGTCCTCGCCCTGCTTGCAGACCACCATCTTCTGAAGCACGGCCTTGGGGCCAATGGCATAGCCCACCCGCATTCCGGGAGAGACCACCTTGGAGAAGGAACCGGCGTACACCACCACGCCCTCGGTATCCAGGGACTTGATGGAGGGCACATTCTCTCCGGCAAAGCGCAGGTCGCCATAGGGGTTGTCCTCCAGGATGATGACATTGTGGTCCCGGCAAAGCTCATAGACCTTCTTCCGCTTTTCCAGGCTCATGGTGATGCCGGAGGGATTCTGGAAGTTGGGGATGGTGTACAGGTATTTCACATTTTTCTCGGTGTTCAGGGCCTCCTCCAGCTTCTTAGTGTCGATGCCGTCCTCCTCCATGGGGATGCCCACCAGCTTAGCGCGGTAGGAGCGGAAGGTGTTCAGGGAGCCGATAAAGCTGGGTGCCTCACACAGGATGGTATCGCCCTCGTTCAAAAGGGTCTTGGTCAGCAGATCCATCACCTGCTGCGCGCCGCTGGTGATGAGGATATCATCCTCCTCCGTGCCCACGTGGTGTTTCTCCTTCATATAGGAGAGCAAATGCTCCCGCAGAGGAGCGTAGCCCTCTGTAACGCCATATTGCAGCGCCTGAATGGGAGTGCGCTGCAGCAGGTCCTGAGAGATCTCCTGCACCGCGTCGTAGGGGAATGCGTCCGGGGCCGGATTGCCCGCGGACAGGGGAATCACATTGGGATCGGACGAATTCTTCAAAATCTCACGAATGGCAGAGGGCTTCAAGCTCTGCACACGCTGGGAAAACTGGTATTCCATGATGCTCCACTCTCTTTCTCGATCAATTACTATGGGGGTATCAAAAAAAGCCCTGCCCCGCCTTCCACACTTGGAAGAACCAGGGACAGGACTTGCCTGTGGTGCCACCCAGAT
This sequence comes from uncultured Acutalibacter sp., assembly GCA_963559705.1. Taxonomy (GTDB): domain Bacteria; phylum Bacillota; class Clostridia; order Oscillospirales; family Acutalibacteraceae; genus Acutalibacter. The sequence continues at coordinate 114,101 of CAUWLU010000001.1, read as the reverse complement.
TGGCAAAGGAATCCCTTTGCCCACTCATTGCTCCTTAACGCGGAAAACGTCGGGCCATTTCCTGCCCGCCCTCCCAGGTCCACAACGCCCGCCCCTGCCGCGCTCTCACCAACGGCGGCTCTCTGAATAGGGGCTTTCCGGCGTTTCCTCCCGGTCACAGGTTTTTGATGATGCCCATTATACTCCCTCAGCAAAAAAATGTCAAACGAAAAAGCGCGGGGCCGTCCTGCGGGAAAATCGGGTTCAGATTACATAAATCATCGCCATCCTTTTTTAGAAGCACATTTCGCCCCCAGGCAATGGGATATCTCCCCATTGCCGGGAAACAGGATTCTTTCCCGGAAAGGCGACAGAAACACCCCTCCTGGAAGCGACAGGATCTTTTTACCCCAGGAGGTATAATCCAGACACTGGCTGCATAGAGCGGTTTCCATAATTTTATTTTGAGGCGGTGTTTTTGGTGGAAGAATCGAAAGTCCGGCAGCTTTGGGGAAGGGCACGGGAGGCGTTTTCCTCTCCGTACGCCCGCAAAGCCGTCATTCAACTGGCAAGCTTTTTTGGGGGGCTGTGCTGCTCCCGCGGGCCGGTCTTCGGCAGGTTTGCTCCCTTTGGAGTGGCTGCCGCTGCCAGCGTCCCAAAGGAGGGGATGTGGGCTGCTGTGCTGGGGGCCTTTTTGGGGTATCTGCTCCCCTCCCCCATCTTCATCCCCGTGCGGTATGAGGCTGCGCTGCTGGCAGTGGCAGCCATCCGCTGGTCCCTCTCCGAGCTGAAATCCGTCACATCCCATGTGCTCTTCCCGCCCATCGCGGCATTCCTCCCCTTGCTGCTGACCGGCATGACCATGGTGTTCCTAAACGGCTCCCTGACCTACACCGCTGCGCTGTACGTGGCGGAGTCCTTCTTAGGAGCGGGCTGTGCTTACTTCCTGCGTCGGGCCTCCAACCTGCTCATGGGGCTCTCCGGGGACGGCGCGCGGCGGACCCGGGGTGTTTTTGACAGCGGGGATGTGGCTGCGCTGTCCGTCTCTGCCGGGGTGGCGGCCCTCGCCTTTGCCGGGATCACCTTCGGGGGCGTATCCTTGGGGAGAATCCTGCTGGTGCTGCTGATCCTCACCAGTGCCAGGCTGGGCGGCATCGGCGGCGGAACGGTGGCCGGTGTAGCAGCCGGCGTGGTGCAGGGACTCTCCACCGCCGGGCTGTCCTATCTTTCCGGCGCCTACGGACTGGGCGGTCTGATGGCGGGCGTCTTTGCACCCATGGGCAAGATCGCGGCTGCGGCAGCGTTCATCCTTTCCCACGGCGTGGCCTCCCTGCAGGTGGGGGCGGACTCACAGGAGTACATTTTGCGGGGCGCTGTGGAGGTGGGCGCGGCCACTGTGCTGTATATGGCCATCCCAAAAAGCCAGCGTCTGTCCCAGCTGTTCACCTCCCGGCGGGACACCCTCAGCGGCAGCGCCCTGCGGGGGAACATCGTGCTGCGGCTGCGCCACGCCGGAGAAGCCCTGTCCCAGGTCCACACCTCGGTGGAGGAGATCTCCCGCAAGCTTTCCGCCATCTGCGCCCCCAATCTCCAGGGGGTGTACGACCGGTCCGTCGAGGCCATCTGCGCCGGATGCAGCGCCCGGGGAGCCTGCTGGCGAAAGCACAAGGAGAAAACCCTGGACAACTTCCGGAACCTCTCCAAGGAGCTGCGCTCCAAGGGCCGGGTGGACACGCTGGACTTTTCCCCCGCTTTCTCGGAGCGCTGCGGCCGTGTGGGCGAAATGCGGGATGAGATCAACAAGAACTACGGCCGGTATCTGCTCAAGGAGGCCGCAGAGCTGCGGGCGGCCCAAATCCGGGAGGTGGTGGAGGAGCATTTCCAAACCACAGCGGACATCCTGGACGAGATGGCCGGGGAATTCTCCCAGTATCAGAGCTTCGATGAGGAGGCTGCGGAACGCGTCCGGGAGATCCTGGTGGAAAACGGCATCGAGCCCCTGGAGGTCTGCTGCAGGCTGGACCGCTTCGGCAGGATGACCGTGGAGGCAGAGGTGACCAGGGAGCGCCGCAAGCGGGTGAATCGGGCGGTGTTCACCCGGGAGATCAGCGCGGCCTGCGGGCGGGTGTTCTCTCCCCCCTGCCTCAGCGACGCGGGAGAGAATTGCAGGCTGCAAATGTGCCAGCGTCCCGCCTTTGACGCTGCCAGGGGCTTTTCCCAGTACAGCGCGGGCAGCGGGGCCTTCTGCGGGGACAGCGCCAGCGTCTTTTATGACGGCTGCGGGCGGCTGGTGGCTGTGCTCAGCGACGGCATGGGCACCGGGGGCAGGGCCGCCATTGACGGCGCCATGACCTGCGCCATGGCAGAAAGCCTGCTGAAGGCCGGCATCGGGTTTGAATCCATGCTGCGGACAGTGAACTCGGCCTTGATCGCCAAGAGCGGGGATGAATCCCTGGCCACTCTGGACATCGCCTGTGTGGACCTGTTCACAGGGCAATGCCAATTCCACAAAGCGGGAGCTGCCTGCTCCGTGGTGCGCCGGGGGAAGAAGGTGGAGTTCATCGAGGCTTCCAGCGTGCCGGTGGGAATCCTGCCCCAGGTGGAATTTGTGGATTCCAAGCTCGACCTGGAGCCCGGCGATGTGGTGGTGCTGCTGTCCGACGGGGTCACCGCCGCCGGTCAGGAATGGCTGGAGGATCTGGTGCTTCACTGGGATGAGGAGGAAAATCCCAATCTGCTGGCGCAGCGGATCACGGACGAAGCCAGAAAACGCCGCAGCGACGGCCACGAGGACGACATCACAGCCTTGGCCCTGGTGCTGCAATAGCTTTCTCACTGCAAAAAAGGACACACAAGCTTCCTGCCTGTGTGTCCTTTTCGCAGCCCCAAAGGAGGCTTCCTCTTATGTCCTGTCCTTTTTGGGCCTGCTGTAGCGGAGCGCCTGGACGCTGTCGCCCATCCCCGCTGTGGTGGGGTCCGTCACCACACCCCAAAGGGAGACGATCACCGCCGCCACAATCACCGGATTGAGCACTGCTTTGTGCAATGCCTCTCCCAAGGCAGCCCAGGTGGTCATTTCCTCCCACTGCAGGCCCAAGCCCACCAAAATGGGAGACAGCACTCCCGCCGCCACTTGGGCCCAGAACAGCGGATTCTTCAGCCGCACCTTCCAGTTAATCCTGTTCATACCGAATCCCCCCTCTCTGCTCCAACAAGGACAATCTGGTTTCGCATCGGTTCAAGCGCTTGTCCTGGCCATCCATCCTGCTGCAAAAAAGATCCTCTGTTTGCTCCCCCCGCTCCCGGAGCCTTTGGTCCTCCAGCTCCAGCTTGTCCAGCCGGTGAAGCACCTGCTCCAAAATGGCCGACAGCCGGGAAATGGTGCTGTTGAGCTTGAGGATGGGACCTCCCACTGCTGCCGCCAGCGCTGCCAGCACCGAAAGGCTGGTCACCACGGTCCACTCGTTCAACCGGATTCCCTCCCCTCCCTCGCCACCATCACAAAGGGGGAGGCTTCCCCCTCGGCTCCCTGGGGAGCTGTTCCGGCCCTGGTAAAGTAGGCGATGGCCAAGCTCATCACACAGTCGTCATGGGCGCCCTCCTGGGCTTCCGGACGGCCGTTCTCATTGCGGACAAAGGTGAGCATCTCGCTGAGCGTGTCCGGGTCTTGAATCCACTGGCAATGCTCCCGCACCACCTGCACCAGCCCGGCGATCACCAGCGGCCGGGTGACGCTGCTGGTCTTAAACCCATAGCTCTGCCTCATCCGGTGGGTGAAGCTGTCCTCTGTCTGGCGGACATACTGCCGGGGATACCGCAGCCGTTCCAGCTCCCGAATGGGGTAGCTGGAGAAATTGGCCTCCACAGAGATGAGCGCTGTGTTGTAATACTTCCCCAGGCAATACAGCTGCTTGGCAAACAGATCCTCATCCATTTTCCCGCGGATGGTGCATACCTGCACGCCGGTTCCGTGGTCCAGCACTTGGCCGACGTTAAAGTCCGAGCCCTCCCCGGCGGTATCCGCGCCAATGACATAGGCGCTTCCCTCCTCCGGGAGCTGGTAGATTTGAATCGGTCCATCCGGGATATCCACCCACCGGATGGTTCCATCGTCGATCAGCACCTCATTGACCTCCTGATTGTACCAGGTGTCAAAGGTAAACTCCCCGCGCCTTGCGGGACCCTTTAGCTGCGCCAGACGCTGGCTCACCTTCTGGGCGTCGAAAATGGTCTGGCCCAGGACGCCCCACTCTCCCAAGCAGTACACGGCATAGTAATAGGGGTCCGTGTCCTTGTAGCTTTCCAGCGTGTGCTTGTAGTCCTCGTCCAGGAAGCGGTTGTCCCGATAGGTGGATTTCACCACCACCGCCCTGGGCTCCTTCCTGTCGAAAAAGCGCCGCTTCAGCCAATGCCGGACCGAGACCGGGTTGAAGGTCAGCACCATCTGCTTGCGGGTCCCCCGGCCCCGCAGCCGCACGTCCAGTTGATTGAAGTCCCTTTCCGAGATCTCGGAGGCCTCCTCCACCCAGATCTCCGTCAGCTCCCCCTTGGAAAAGGTGATGGATTTCAGCTTTTCCGCGTCGTCCAGCCCTTTGAAGATCACGGAGTTGCCGTTGGCGCAGGTGATGCGCAAATCCGAATCCCGGCAGGAAAACAGCCGGCTTAGCCCCCATTTTCCAATCATCTGCCGGAACAGAGCATAGGTGCTGTCCCGATTAGTGGCCGCCACAGCCCGCACCACCAGCAGATTGCACAGGGGCTGGGTCAGCAGCCGGTAGAGGAACCGCTGCACCGCAAAGACGCTTTTCCCGGAACCGGCCCCGCCGTACAGCACCAGGTACCGATGCTGCTCCTCTTGAAGATAGGGATAAAACAAGGGGTTGAACGCGGCCTTTGGTATGGTCACCTCCATCTCACTCCTCCTCCCCTTCCAGGCGGACTGTGATGGGGCCCATTTCCTTGCCGGTTTTCTCTCCATAGCCAAAGCTGGCCTGAAGCAGGAATCTTGCCCCGGTGGTGCTTTCCCTCCGAAAAGCAGCCTGCAGCGTCTCCTCCTCGATCATGGAGAGCGCCCATTCCATCTGCCTTGCAAAGGACGCGCTCCTCTGCTCTGCAAAAGCTTCCATCTCCCCCCGGCTGACAAAGCCCAGGGAAAGGGCCAAGCCGGTCACAGTGGGAATCCGCTTTTCCTCCTGGCACCGGGCCAAGTATTCTCCCACACCACGTTCCAGGGCGCGGGGCGTTTTGACGCAGCTGCGTCCAGCCATCATGCTCCCCCCTCCCCGTCAAAGCAGAGCCTGCACACCCGGTCATAGGCATACCGGGCGCTGCCCACGGTCCAGCGATACCCCAGCTCCGCCACAATCTGCTTCCAGGGGATGGGCGCCCCGTATTCCAGCACCTTTTGGGCAATGATCCGGGCCTTGGGGTCCGGAAGCCTTCGGGGCAGCGCCTCCGCCTCCTCCAACAGCCCCCGCAGATATCCGGCCCGCTCCTCCTGGGGTGGAAGGCTCTCCAGCTCCTCCCGCAGAAAGGGCGCTTGTTCAAACTCCGCTCTCGTCACAGGCTCTTCGCCGCCCTCCGCTGCAAAAGCCGCCCCATCACCCTCAGGTCGTCCCGGACCTCCATCAGCCCGCCAATCCGAACCCACAGGTCAGCCTCCCGATGCTCCCGGCACCGCTGCCGCAGCTGCTGGAGGCGTTGGTCGATGCGTTCAGCCTCCTCCAGGTACTCCCCTGCCATGCGTTCATAATCCATACTGCGATCCTCTCCTTCCTGATCTATCGCTCTATTTTGAGAAGCCGCACATTCCTCATGTGGGTCTCTAATTCTCAGTATATTACTCTTTTGAGTATATGTCAAGATAAAATTAACTCTACAGAGTAATTTTATCTTGACTTTTCCTCTCTTATGAGATATGCTCTTTTCAGGAAAGCAGGTGATACAATGACATTTCTGGAAAAGCTGGACCATCTCATGGCACGGGAGCACCTGAACCGCCGCGCCCTCTCTCAGAAGGCAGGTATCCCCTACACCACCATTGACAACTGGTATCAGCGGGGCTATGAGGGCTTGAAGCTCTCCACCGCCGGAAAGCTGGCGGATTTCTTCGACACCACAGCCGACTTTTTCCTGCGGGAGGAGCTTACCGACCCGGATTACAGCAAAGCAGCAGGCTTTCAGGTGGATTTTCCCGAAACCCGCCTTCTGCAAAAATACAGGGCCCTGGATTCCTTTGGCAAGGATGCTGTCAGCTCCGTTTTAGATGTGGAATACGATCGGATGACCCGCACGGCCCAGCGGGAGGAGCGGGGCTGGGTGACCTACATCAATTTGTATGACCTGGCAGTTTCTGCCGGCACTGGCGAGCCCCAGGGGGACTCTGCCTACACCACCAAGCTGGAAATCCCCACCCAGCGGGTGCCGCAAAACGCCGATTTCTGCCTGCGGGTCAACGGCAGCAGCATGGAGCCCGCCTACAGGGACGGGGATATCGTCTTTGTGCAGCGCGTGGAGAACAACACCCTGCTGGAGGGGGAAGTAGGGATCTTCAGCCTGAACGGAGAGGGGTTTATCAAGCAGCTGGGAAACCGGGAGCTGCTGTCCTTCAATCCGCAATACGCCCCCATTCCCCTTGGTCCCTACGACCGCTTGGAGTGCCAGGGGCGTGTGCTGGGAAAGGTATAGGAAGCCTTCGATTTGCAAAGCAGAATCTCTTTCCATGCAAAAACCAGTTGAAATACCAGCGGTTTTCCTCTATAATAAGCAACAGAATGAAGGAAGCGCCCGCCAAACCGCCTTTCTCAAGCGCTTTCTTCCGCAAAGGAGTTATTGCCAATGTACCGAATTGTAAAAAAACAGGTGCTCAATCCCACCGTCACCCGGATGGAGATCGAAGCCCCCCTCATTGCCAAAAAGGCTGAGCCGGGCCAATTCATCATCCTTCGCGTGGACGAGGGCGGCGAGCGCATCCCCCTGACTGTGGCCGACTTTGACAGGGAGCGCGGCACCGTGACCATTATTTTCCAAATTGTGGGCTCCACCACAGAAAAGCTCAACCACCTGGAGGAGGGCGACTGCCTCCAGGATTTTGTCGGCCCTCTGGGAAGGCCCTCCGAAACGGAAGGTCTGAAAAAAGTGGCCGTTGTGGGCGGCGGCGTGGGCTGCGCCATTGCCTATCCCGTGGCCAAAAAGCTCCATCAGCAGGGCGCTGAGGTTCACTCCATCGTGGGCTTCCGCAATAAGGACCTGGTGATCTTGGAGGAGGAGTTCCAAAACGTCAGCGACAAGCTTGTCATCATGACCGATGACGGCTCCTACGGCGAAAAGGGCCTGGTGACCAACGCCCTGGAAGCCCTCATTGCCGCTGGGGAACAGTATGACCAGGTCATCGCCATCGGGCCGCTGGTGATGATGAAATTCGTGGTGAAGCTCACCAAGGAGCACAATATCAAAACCGTGGTGAGCATGAATCCCATCATGATCGACGGCACGGGTATGTGCGGCGGCTGCCGCCTGACCGTGGGCGGCCAGACCAAATTCGCCTGTGTGGACGGCCCGGATTTCGACGGCTTTGAGGTGGACTTTGACGAGGCCATGGCCCGGGGCACCATGTACCGGGACTTTGAGCGCCACGCTTATGAAGAGACCTGCAATCTCTTCCGCAAGGAGGTGCAGTGATATGCCCAATATGTCCCTAAAAAAGAACCCGATGCCCTCTCAGGCGCCCGATGTACGCAACAAGAACTTCTTGGAGGTTGCCCTGGGCTACACCGAGCAGCAGGCCTTGGACGAGGCTCAGCGCTGCCTGCACTGCAAGCACAAGCCCTGTGTCTCCGGCTGCCCTGTGGGAATCAACATCCCCGATTTCATTCAAAAGGTGGCTGAGGGCGACTTTGAAGCCGCCTATCAGATCATCACCCAGCAGTCCAGCCTGCCCGCCGTGTGCGGCCGCGTCTGCCCCCAGGAGACCCAGTGCGAGTCCAAATGCGTCCGGGGCATCAAGGGCGAGCCTGTGGCCATTGGACGCCTGGAGCGCTTTGTGGCCGACTGGCACAACGCCAATGTGAAGGAGGCTCCTCAAAAGCCGGAGTCCAACGGCCACAAGGTGGCTGTGGTGGGGTCCGGCCCCTCCGGCTTGGCCTGCGCCGGCGACCTGGCCAAGAAGGGCTATGAGGTCACTGTGTTTGAGGCCCTGCACACTGCCGGCGGCGTGCTGGTATACGGCATTCCCGAGTTCCGTCTGCCCAAGGACATTGTGCGCAAAGAGATCGACACCCTGAAGGCCCTGGGCGTCAACGTGGAGACCAATATGGTCATCGGCCGGGTGCTGTCCATCGACGAGCTGCTGGAGCAGGGCTATGAAGCTGTGTTCATCGGCTCCGGCGCGGGCCTGCCCCGCTTCATGCGCATCCCCGGCGAGAACCTGAAGGGCGTCTACTCTGCCAACGAGTTCCTCACCCGGGTAAACCTGATGAAGGCCTATCTGCCCGGCAGCGACACCCCCATTGAGCACGCCAAGCGCGTGGCCGTGGTGGGCGGCGGCAACGTGGCCATGGACGCCGCCCGGTGCGCCAAGCGCCTGGGCGCGGAAGAGGTGTTCATCGTCTACCGCCGGTCCGAAGCAGAGCTGCCCGCCCGGGCTGAGGAAGTGGAGCATGCCAAGGAGGAAGGCATTGTGTTCCACCTGCTGAACAACCCCACCCGGATTTTGGGGGATGACCGCGGCAGCGTCAAGGGCATGGAGTGCATCCGCATGGAGCTGGGCGAGCCCGATGAATCCGGACGGCGGCGGCCTGTGGAGGTCCCCGGCTCAGAATTCGTGCTGGACGTGGACTGCGTCATCATGTCCATCGGCACCTCCCCCAACCCGCTGATCAAATCCACCACCAAAGGCCTGGAAACCCAGCGTTGGGGCGGCATCATCGTGGAGGAAGCCACCGGCCTCACCAGCCGCGAGGGCGTTTACGCCGGCGGCGACGCTGTCACGGGCGCCGCGACTGTGATTCTGGCCATGGGTGCTGGCAAAACAGCCGCTTCCGCTATTGACGAATACATTCAAAGCAAATAAAGCTGCATGATAAAAGGGACGGTCCCATGGGGATCGTCCCTTTTGCTTCTGCACAGTCTGGCAGCGATTCAGCAATCCAGCACAAAGCGGCGCACCGCCTCTGCCAAGCCTCCCTGATCGTGGGGTCCGGTGATGTACTTTGCCGCTGCTTTCGCCTCCGGAGAGCCGTCCTCCATGCACACCGAAACGCCTGCATACTCCAGCATCGTCACATCGTTGCCGTTATCCCCCAGGGCCATCACGCTCTCTTGAGGAATCCCAAGCTTGTCAGCCAGCACCTTCAGCGCCGCGCCCTTATGAGCGCCCTCCGCATTGATCTCCAGATTGTCCGGGATGGAGGAGGTGAGCTTCAGCCCGCCCAAAGCCTCCAGCCGGGAGCGCACCTCTTGGCGAAGCTGGGGTGTGGGCACATAGGAGAGGTTGATCTTCTCCGGGGTCAGCCCGGTTTGCCGAAGCATCTCCGAAAGCTCCCCTGCAAAGATATAATCCTTCTTCAAAAAGGTACCCTTGCTCTCTGGAAAGCCAAAGTAGGAGAACGCCCGCTCCGGGTCGCCTTTGCGGGTGATGGCCTTCCCCTCTTTGTAGTACTCCACAAACAGATCATACTCCTCCAGCACACGCTGCACCTGCAGGGCCTTTTCGTTGGGAATGAGGCAGCGCCAGACCGCCTCTCCCGTCTGCAAATCGTAAACGCCCGCGCCGTTGGCAGTGATGATATAGCGGATTCCTGGCAGAGCGAGGATATCCGCCGGCAAAAACCCCTTCATTCGGCCGGAAGCCGGCACCAGCTGGACTCCCCGAGCAGCCGCCTGCTCAAAGGCAGCGCGGTTTTTTGGGGGTAAATCCCGATGATCGACAATGGCAGTCCCATCCAGGTCAAACGCAATGAGCTTCACGGACATGATCCACACTTCCTCTCCAACGTATGCCACGATTATACCACGGGAGCACCCTCACTGCAACGGAAAAAGCGGCTTGGTGTTCAAGCCGCTTTCTCCATAAGCCCTGCGCTACATCCGCTTTACTTGTTCTGGAAGGTACGGCATTCCGTGCCGCTCTTAGAGGAAGCGCCCTCACAGCAGTTGCCCACGCAGACGTTCTGCGCCTGGCAGTGGCTGTGATGGTTATAGGCACAGCCCTTCACCTTGCACTGGATATCCGTCTCCACGGAAGGGTTCTGGCTCATGGCGTTCTGGGCAGAGCCGGCCTGGCGCTCCTCATAAGAGGCACAGCAGGTCTGGCTGCACTTCTGCGCGGAAGGTCCGTCCACCTCAATCCCCATCAGACAGCACTGGTTGTTCTGAAAATGCTGACAGCTTGTTACCTGGCATTCCAAATGGTTCATACAAGGCACCTCGTTTTCGATAGTTTTCTGAAAAGCAGCGCACTGCTCCTCAGACGTAGTTTGCCCTGCGGTGCTGAGTTTATCAGGGATTCTCAAAAAAAGATGGCATTTTGCCCAGTGCTGGTATATAATCGGAACGGAAAGTATTGGAAAGGAGTTGTTCTGCTGTGCATCTGGAAAATTTTGAAAATCGCGCCAAAGCGATTGGCGTGCTGGGAGTTAAGGTCTCGCAAGGAGGAGAGGTCCTGGCGCACAGGGCCTGGGACGATCCCTGCCGCAGGAACGTCTATTCAGCCACAAAAAGCGTCACTGCCTGCGCTGTTGGCTTTGCCCTTCAGGAGGGGCTGCTCTCCCTGGAGGAACGGCTGGTGGACGCCTTCCCCCAGGACCTGCCGGAGCAGGTCAGCGAGAACCTGGAAAAAGCCACGGTGCGGGATCTGCTGACCATGTGCTTGGGGCAGGAAAAGGGATATCTCATGGGAGGGGACAGACCCTCTTATCCAGAACGGGATTGGGTGAAGCTTTCCCTCTCCTTCCCCTTTGTGGATGCTCCTGGGACGAAGTTTGTCTATAACAATGTGGGGCCCTATCTGGCCGGCGTGCTGGTCCAGCGCAGAAGCGGCTGTGATCTCGCCTCCTATTTGACCCCGCGGCTCTTCGACCACCTGGGGATCACCCGGCCCACTTGGGAAATCGACCCCCTGGGCTATTCCTTCGGCGCAGGCGGCCTCTTTTGGACGCTCTCGGAGCTTCACAGCTTTGGGCAGTTCTATCTGCAAAAGGGGATGTGGCAGGACAAGCAGCTGCTGGACCCCGCATGGGTGGAGGAATGCTCGAAAAAGCAGGTGGACAACGGCGCCTATGGCTACGGCTACCTGTTCTGGCGGGGACAGCAAAACACCTACCGCGCAGACGGAAAATACGGCCAGCTGTCCATCGTGTGCCCGGACAAGGACGCGGTGATCTCCGTTGTCTGCGAGTGCCGGGACGGCAGCGCCCTGGATGCGGCAATTTTCGAGGAGCTGTATCCCCAGCTTTAAACACTCTCTCAAAAAAAGCGCCCGGAGGATGTTCTCTGGGCGCTTTCGCTTTTCTGCTGCGTGATCTCCACGCCTTTATCCAGCTCTTTTGAGCAGCTTCAATTTTCCTCCGCAGGGGCAGCGATACCGCTCCGGATGCTCCACAGCTTTGGAGCGGCGCCTGCGGAGGATCAGCCTGCCGCAGCTCTGGCATTGAAGCAGGTACTTGACCTCCTCCTGCCGCAGGGGCTGCGCGGGGCCTTCCATGGGGGCGGTGCGGGTGATCTCCACCCCCAGGGCCTCCCCCACCCTCTGAGCATAGGCCTTCCACCGTTTGCCGTGGTTGAGGCAGCCGTAGCAGGTGTGAAGCAGCTCGTGGAGCAAGGTTTGCTGCAGCAGCTGGGGGTCCTCTAAAATGCGGGCGGATACTTGGATATCGTACCGCCCCTGCCGCCGGGTGCAGCATCCCAACCGCCGCTGAGCGCGGGTGTTCACTTCCACGCTGGGAGCGATCTCCTGGGAAATGGGAATCCCCAAGCTGCGGAGCTGGTCCATGGCTTCCAAAAGACGTTGATCGAGCTCTTGCTGGGTCACGGCGCACCTCCTTGAGCGTCAGGCCCGGGTCTTGTGGAGGGTCCTCCACTTGCCGGTGCGGTACTCAAAGAAGGAGATCACGTAGTTAATCAGCCAGCCCACCGGCACAGCCATCCACACAAACTGGATGCCGAACCGAGGCGCCAGCGTCACTGCCAGCACCACGCGCAGCCCCAGGTTCACCAAATTGGCAACCGTGAACATGGTCATGTCCCCTGCGCCGCGAAGCACGCCGTCCGAGATCATCTTCAAGCCAATGAGCCCATAGAACCAGGCCATGAACCTGGTGCACTGGATCCCCGTTTCAAAAGCGGCAGCGCTGCCATCCTCCAGGAACAGAGAAATCAAGGGGTTGGCCAGCAGCTGCACCACTAGGCAGATCCCCGCTGCAATGGCAAAGACAATCCCGTAACTGGCCCGATAGCCCGCCTGCACGCGCTCGGGCTTGTCCGCACCCAGATTCTGCGCTGTGTAGGAAGAAATCGCATTGCCCATGGCGCTCATGGGGACAATGCACACGCTCTCGATGCGCATGGAGGCAGAATACCCCGCCAGCATCTGAGAGCCAAAGCTGTTCACCACGGACTGCACCAGCATCATGCCGATGGATACGGTGGACTGCTGCAAAATGGACGGCAAGGCCACCCGCCCCATACTCCTCAGCTCTTTCCAGTCATAAAGGGCATCCAGCTTGCCGGGGTAGGACCGCAGCTCTTTGAGGAAGATGGAAAAGGACAGCACTGCGGAGATCCCCTGGGCAATCAGCGTGGCCCAAGCTACGCCAGCCACACCCATGTGCAGAACAGCGACCATATAGATATCCAGGGCCACGTTCAGCACGGAGGAAAAAATCAGCAGATACAGGGGGATCCGCGAGCGCCCCAAGGCATTGAACATGGAGGACAGCACATTGTACATGAACAAAAAGGGCAGCCCTAAAAAGTAAATGTTCAAATAGGTGATGGAGTCCTCCAAAATGTTGGCAGGAGCGTTGAGCAGCACCATGATCCGGCGGCTCAAGGTGAGCCCCGCCACGCCCAAAACAACACTGACGCCCAAAAACGACAGCAGCGCCGTGGAGATGGACCGCTTCATTCGGGAGTAATCCCGGGCGCCAAAGGTTTGGCTGGTGATTACCGACGCGCCCACACCGCCCCCAATGGCGATGGAGATGAACACGTTGGTCAACGAGTAGGACGCCCCCACCGCCGCCAGAGCATCCTCCCCCACAAAGCGGCCCACAATCACGGAATCCGCCATGGTGTACACCTGCTGGAAGAAATTCCCCAGCATCATGGGCAGGGCAAAAACCAACAGCGCCGCAGCAGGACGCTTGCGTATGAGATATTCTTTTTCCATTCTCTTCTCTCCCATATCAAAACACATTGCAATTCGCTTGGCTATTATACAGGAAAATGAAAAAACCGTCAAACAGCAGCAAAAGGACGGCCGGGATTCTCCGACCGTCCAAAAGCTTTCTGCGGAATTTTCAAATCCGCCTTATTTCACCAAATCCTGCACGATTTGAATGATACGCTGTGCGCAGTCCACCAGCTCCTCCCTGGTGAGGGGGTATTTGGCATCGGGATTTTTCAAGGCGTTCATCAAATCCCGGTGATCGATGGGACTGCCCGGCATCAAAATGTCGTTGCCCGCCTTGATCGTACCGGAAGCGCAGGCAGGAGGATACTTCGTGCCCATCACAGCCGCCATCGCGGGGATCACCCAGTCCGTCATGACCAAACCGGCAAAGCCCCACTCCTCCCGCAGGCAGGTCATGATGAGGTCCCTGCGCTGGGAGGTATGCTCCCCGTTGAGAAGATTGTAGGAGGTCATCAGCGCATAAGGCTGGCTCTCCTTGACGGCGATCTCAAAGCCCTTCAGGTAGATATCCCGCAGCGCCCGCTCGCTGACAAGGGAGTTGGACAGCATCCGGTTGGTCTCCTGATTGTTGCAGCAGAAATGCTTGACCGTCGTGCCCCTGCCGGGATGCTTCTGCACGCCCTGGGTGATGGCGGCCGTCACCCAGCCGCTGACAAAGGGGTCCTCGGAGTAATACTCAAAATTGCGGCCGCAGAGGGGACTGCGGTGGATATTCAGCGCCGGCGCCAGCCACAGATGCACGCCAAAGCGTTCCATCTCCTCCCCCACCATATCGCCGCACTGACGGCAAAGCTCCAAGTTCCAGCTCTGGGCCAGGGCTGTGCCAATGGGAATCGCAGAGCAGTACTGGTGCAGCACCTCGCCCTCTCGCTGGGGCAATTCCCCGATAAAGCCCATGCCGTCCCCTGCATCGAGGAACTCGACAAAGCCCTCCGGCATGGCGCTGCCCAAGGCATAGGCGCCGTTTTCGTCCCTGGTGTAGTCCTTGCTCAGACGCAGCCCGGCAGGGCCGTCCGCCATCACTGCCACCGGCACGCCGCGCTCCTCGAAGAGGGAGGTGGTCTCTCCGGCAGCTCCTGCCACACGGTGAGCAGCGTTGCCCACAAAGCTCTTGCTGCCCTCGTCCAGATAGCCGCCCAAGCAGATGTTGGCCAGCTCCCCATCGGTAAAGGAAGCCGTCAGCTCCTTCACTTGGGGACGAATCTCCGGCAAAGCAGGAACGGCCGCAGGCTGGAAATCCTCCTTTTTCACCGGGAACACCGGCGCTGCCGCCAGCTCCTGCTCCTGGCCCTCATAGCAAATGGGCGCTGCCTGGGGCTTCCAATCCTCAAAATCGGGCTTGCCGCCGATGTGGGACAGCTGTGCAGCTGTGATCTCCTCCTCCACGCGAACCACGCCGCAAATATGGGTATCCCGGCTGCTGGTGCCCAGACGAAGAAGGTACTCCCCGGCCTCCAGCACGGTGCGGGCGGTGGACTCGTCAAAGGAGGCAAGCTGCTCCAGCGGGAAGGCCAGGGTCACTTCCTCCTCCCCGCCGGGGGCCAGCTCCCCTGTTTTTGCAAAGGCCGCCAGCGTCTGATAGGGCTGATCCAACCTGCCGGAGGGCACGGAAGCATACAGCTGCAGGACCTCCTTGCCGGGCCGGGAGCCCGTGTTTTTCACCACAGCCTGCACAATCACCTGGGTCCCCCTGACCTCTGTCCGGACGCCGGACACCTGGAAGGTGGTATAGCTCACCCCGTAGCCAAAGGGGAACAACGGGGTCTTGCCCACTGTGTCAAAATAGCGGTAACCAACATAGACGCCCTCCCGATAGCGGGTGTCGTCCATTTGAGCAAACTCCCCCACCTGGCAGTAGTCCTCCCACCTTGCCCAGGTGGAAGCCAGCTTGCCCGAGGGATACGCCTTGCCCAGCACCACATCCGCCAGGGAATCCCCGGTAGTCATGCCGGTCTGGCTGAGCAGCAGGATATTCTCCACAGCCAGCACGGGCGTCAAATCAATGGGGCCGCCCACATTCAGCACCAGCAAAAAGCGCTGATACTTCTCGCGGCAAGCCAGGATATCCCGGACCTCCGTCGCTGTCAGCTGAAAATCGCCGGGGCCGGGGTCGCGGTCCGAACCCTCGCCGGAGATCCGCCCCAGGACGTAAATGGCAAGCTCCCCCGCCCCATCCAAGGGCAGGTCATACTCCGGCTCTGGCATGACGGCGCCCATGCCCAGCATCAGTGCCGGCACGCCCATCGCCTTGGCCTTGGCCTTAATGTACTCCACAAAAGCGCCCCGGGCCTCCTTACGCAGGGCGCTGTACTGTTCCAGCCAGGCCTTTGTGGTGACCGTAAACCCGGCGCTTTCCAAGCCCTCCTCCACTGTGCTGTAATGGCGCACGTTCACATCGCCGGAACCAGTGCCGCCCTTTATCGTTTCTCTGGCGCCGCTGCCATAAAGCGCCACCTGCCCCGGCATCTCCAGAGGAAAGGTGCCGTCGCCCTGCAGCAAAACCATGCACTCGGGGGCCAGCCGCCGCAGCAAGTCCCTGTGCATCACTTCATACTCTTGCAATTCCAAAGAAAAAACCTCCTTTAGCTTCTCTGCTCTCTCAATTATAGCGCATTTATCTTGAAATTTCCATAAAAAAGATATTTTTTTGTGGATACCTGCAAGCGCCCCTGTATGAAAGCACTTGCCCCTCCCAGATTGGCGGCCCAGAAAAAGAAAAAGCTATTGACAGTAGTTCCTTATTACTATAAAATAAGATTTAATAATTAAATTTAAGTAAAGTTTGGCAAAAATGCAGCCTTTTTTCCTGTTTGACCAACGGAGCCAACACAAGCGCTCCGGCGGGAGCGGCGCAGATTTTCCTTGAAGGAGTGTGTCCTGTGATCGTCTGGAATCAGTCTTTAGAAATGGGTGTGGAAGCGCTGGACCAGGAGCATCAAGAGCTCTTCCGCATTGCCCGCCAAATGTTGGACCGCATGGACTCTCGGGGCCATGAAGCCTCCACCAGGAAATTTGTGCTGCGGGAGGGCTTGCGGTTTATCAATGGGTATTTTGACAGCAATGCCGCACGGGAGGAAGTCTATATGAAGCAGATCGGCTATGAGGGCTATGCCCTTCACCGGATGCTCCACGATGACTTCCGCCGGGTGCAGCTTTCCAAATACGAAAAACTTTTGGAAAAGGGCGACTGCACAAGGGAGGACGTCTGGAACTTCATCGGGTACGGCGTTGGATGGCTTTTAGAACATGTGGCCACCGCAGATTTGGCCATTGTGGGCAAGGGCGTTTTCAGCCAGCCACCAAAAGCCGGCACTGGTGACGCCACCGCCTTGGAACGGGAGATCAACCAGCTGTTTACCGCCACCCTGAACATACAGGCCCATGCAAAGATCATCAGCCAAAGCTATCAGGGGGAATCCTTTGGCAAGACCCTGGCCCAAAAATTCACTTACCAAAAAGACGGGCAAACCGTCACTGTGATCTCCGGCATTGAGCGGAGCTTCCTTCTGGATGTGGCCAAGATGTTCTATGGCGATGAGGTACAGGATGAAACGGAGCTGATCCTGTCCACGGTGGAATCCTTCAGCTCCCACTTTTGGGAGAGTCTCAGCCGGCAGACCTCCGGCTATCAGGATCACATCAAAATTGGCGAACACAGGTTCCTGGTGGGCCGCTCGCTCCCCGATGAGCTCCAGAAAATCCAACCCGAGCTGTCCGTGCTGTTCACCTCGGACAATGGAAAGTTTTTTCTCGCCTGCGACCACAAGGACTTCTTTTTGCCGGAAGCCGTGGGGGCGTAATTCGATTTTTACAACAAGAGCTATGCATCAAAATGGGCTTGCCATCCGGTCGCTCCGGACAGCAAGCCCTCTTTTTTTGTACCCTCATTTCCCTCTCTGAGAAAGATCCACAGCCTGCATCTGGGCCTTCACGCACAGCTCGGCCGCCTTGAGGGCGTGCTCCTGCGTCATGGCGTTTTCCGTGCGGTGGATGCAGTCCAGAATCAACTGCCCAAAGTACGGGAAACCCGTTTTTCCCGTTGCGTTCACAAAATGCTCCCCTTCGCGGTCCACCCAGTAGAGATTGTTCTCTGCTCCGCTCCTGCCGACATCCACATACTTGCGCATTTCCAGGTAGCCCTCCGTACCAAGAACAAACGTGCGCCCATCCCCCCAGGTACGCAGGCCCTCCGGCGTGAACCAGTCCACGCGGAAGTAGCCGGTCGCCCCATTGTCCGCAACCAAGGAGGCGTCCCCAAAATCGTCCAGCTCAGGATACTGGGGATGAGCGTAGTTGGCAATCTTTGCATGGACCACCTCGGCGTCCTTTGCGCCGGTGTAGTAGAGGAATTGCTCGATTTGGTGGCTGCCGATATCGCAGAGGATGCCCCCATATTTTTCCCGCTCAAAAAACCATGCCGGCCGCGTGGAAGCGTTCAAGCGATGGGGCCCCATGCCAATGACCTGGAGCACCCTGCCAATGGCGCCGGAGCGTATCAGCTCCCCTGCATAGACCGCCGCTTCCACCTGCAGCCGCTCGCTGTAGTTTACCGCGTATTTCCGGCCGGTCTCGGCAATGACCGTTTTCACCTCGGCCAACTGCTCCAGCGTGGTCAGGGGCGCTTTATCGGTGAAATAGTCCTTCCCCGCTTTCATCACACGGACGCCCAGTGCGGCCCGCTGATTGGTCACACAAGCGGCGGCCACAAGCTTTGTTTCCGCATCCTCCAAAACCTGCGCTTCCGAGGACGCCGCCCTTGCCTGGGGGTATCGCGCGCAAAACGCCTCCACCTTTTGGGGATCGGGATCGTACACCCATTTCATCGCAGCCCCCGCATCCAGCAAGCCGTCGGACATCCCAAAAATATGGCCGTGATCCAGCCCGATCACCGAGAACACAAACTCTCCCGGCTTTACCACTGGGTTCGGCCTGCCATCCTTTGGCGCCATAAAAACAGCTCCCTTCTCCTTCTTTTCCGTCGGCCTTTCGAGCCTTGCTGCTTATTATCATAAAGCAAATGAGCAAATTTTTCCAGTGCTTTCCCGGCAGCTTCAAAACGAATAAACTTGAATATTCATTCTTTTTTGCAAATCATTTGTGCAGCTTCCACGAATGTGCTATAATCGATTCAGGTTCTGAAACAATTTTAGCGGATTTGGGCGAGCTGCTTCCCAAGGGTTCCTCCTCCTGCTGTTGTCGAAGAAAGGGATGGTACTTCATGGCCGCAAAAACACTTTACACGCTCATTGTTGCCGATGATGAGGACGAACTCCGCGAAGCAGTCTGCACAATGGTGCCCTGGCAGGAGTACGGGTTCAAGCTGCTGGGCAGCGCCAGCAATGGTCTGGACGCCCTGCAAATGGTGGAGCAGTATGAACCGGATCTGCTGCTGACCGATATCCGTATGCCCTTCATCTCCGGCATTGAGCTGGCCCGCCATGTCCGTGAAATTCGCCCTGCCACCAACATCGCCTTTCTAAGCGGTTATGATGATTTTGAATATGCAAAGCAGGCCATTCAATACAACATCATCAGCTATATGCTCAAGCCCTTGACCTTGGAGGGCATGACCGCGGAGCTGCGCATCATCCGCAAAAAAATCGACACCCAATTTGAGATGTTCCGTCAGGCGGGGGCTCAAGCGGTCAGCCAGGACCTGCAAACCCCCATGCTGATGCCCCTGGTCCTGGACGACTACGCAGAGGCCTGGGACGACTCGCAAGCGGAAGCCTATGGCCGGGAATGCGGCCTTCTTCGGGATGAACTGGACAAGCCCTGCTACACCGTGATGGTGTCCGCACTGCTGGACCAGACCGGCGTCAACCGCACCACTCCCGCGTTTGTGGCGCCGGTCAACACGCTCTCGGCCAAATATTTTCGCCGGGTGAACTTTTTCGCAGCCGGAAAGGTCATCTCCGTGCTGATGGGCAGCCCCTCGGACTTTGAGGAATACCTGCACATTTTGGCGGATGAGATCCCCCAGATGGCCGATCGTGTTTTGGGGATGCGGTGCCGCATGGGCGTCAGCCGCATGACCGATTCCCTCACCGCCCTGCACAGCGCCTATAAAGAGGCCATGGAGGCCCTGCGCCAGGGAGCGCTCTCAGAAAGCTATGTGCAGTACATCAGCGACCTTGCCCCAGCAGTCAAGGGCGGGAGCCTGCTGTGCAAGCGCGCTCTGGAGGCTCTGGATCAGCGCTATATGGAGGAGGACCTCTCCCTGGTATCCCTGAGCAGTATGCTGGACGTCAGCCCCAATCACTTAAGCTCCTGCATCAAGAAATACGCCGGGGAAACCTTCATCAATATCCTGATCCGAAAGCGGATGGAAGCAGCGCGGGACCTGCTGGGGAACTCCAATTTGAAGATTCAGGACATTGCGCGGAAATGCGGGTATTCCGACCAGCACTACTTCAGCTATTGCTTTAAAAAGTACTGCGGTGAATCCCCCAACGCCATGCGCCGCCGCTTGGAGCTGGAAAAGGAGAACGCCACATGATAAAGGACAGATTCTCCCGCACAGGCCTGCGCATCACCACCATCCTGGTATCCATGGTTGTGGGGATTGTGGCGACTGTTCTGTGCTGCCTTACCGGGCTTTTTTTGACACAATACCGGAACTCCATCATGCTGGGGGCCCGCACCACCAGTTCCCAGGCGGTCTCCCAGGTATCCAGCACCGTTGCCAACTACTTAGCGGACATGAACCAAGCCATGGATTTGGTGGAGCAGTCCATGACCACAGAACCCGCGGACCGGGACGAGCTGCTGGACGCCTTTTTGACCTTCCGCCCCGATGTGGTGGCTGTCACCAGCTACTCCTCCTCCGGTACGCTGCTGCGGTGCTGGTCCCCCGGCCGGGTACTCCGCGAGGACATTATGCAAAACCTCTCCTTCAGCCTGGAAGCCGCGCAAAGCACGGAAGGCTCCTTTCTGTCCCTCCCCCATGTGGAAAGCATTTTTGAAAGCTGCTACCCTTGGGTGGTCACCTTGACGGCTCCCCTCCCCCGGGGGGAGGAAACTGCTTGGGTCTCCTTGGACCTGAGCTTTTCCAGCATCTCCAGCCATATCAACAATGTGAGCATCGGGCAGCACGGCTACTGCTTTTTGATGGACGAACAGGGGAACATCGTATACCACCCCCAGCAGCAGCTCCTTTACTCCGGGTTAAAGTCAGAGGACACCGCCAAGCTGGCAGCGTTTTCCGACGGCACCTACGCCGACGACACCGTGATCTATTCCCTCACCAGCGTCAAGGGCAGCGATTGGCGCGTGGTGGGCGTGAGCTATATGGACGAGCTGGTCAACCGCTATGTCCGGGAGATGATCCTGCTTTTGCTGGTTCTGGCGGCGATCATCCTGCTCACTGCTCTGTCCACCAGCTGGCTGCTCTCCCGCCTGCTGACCCGCCCTCTGCGGGGGCTGGCGTCCGCCATGGAGACCTTCGAGTCCGATGCGGACCAATTCACATACCACCCCGTGGGCGGGACCAAGGAGGTCCAGGAGCTTTCCTCCTCCTTCGGGCACATGGTCCTTCGCATCCAGCAGCTGGTGACCACCGTCCGCGAGGAGGAGATCAACCTTCGGAAAACGGAGCTGAAGGCCCTTCAAGCGCAGATCAACCCCCATTTTCTCTACAACACCCTGGACTCCATCGCCTGGATGTGCGAACAGGGCCGGAATGCCGACGCGGTGAAAATGGTCCACGCCTTGGCCACGCTGTTCCGCATCAGCATCAGCAAGGGCCATGAGCTGATTCCCATTGCCAAGGAGCTTGAGCACGCGGAAAGCTATTTGCAGATTCAAAAATACCGTTACAAAAACCGCTTTACCTATCACTTTCACGTGGACCCCGCCTGCCTGGAATACCTCTGCAACAAGATCACCCTGCAGCCCATTATCGAAAACGCCATTGCTCACGGGCTGGACCTGCTGGTGGATGAGGGCCACATCGACGTAGATGTCCGGCAAGCGGGGGATGACATTGTCTTTTGCGTGGAGGACAATGGCGTGGGCATGAGCCCGGAGCAGATCGTCTCCATCATGGAGCATGGCCCCAAGGACCGCACCGGCATTGGCATCCGCAATGTAAACGACCGGCTGAAGATCTATTTTGGCAAGGAATATGGACTGCACATCACCAGCCAGCTGGATGTGGGCACCCGTGTGGAAATCCGTATGCCTAAAATCAAGGAGGGCGATTATGAAGCGAAATAGAGCAATTCTTCTCAGCGGGATTCTGCTCCTTTCCCTGCTGCTGGGCTGCGCTTCCACAGCGCATACGCCCACTCAGCACAGGGTAACGCTGATTGCAAAATCCACGGAGACAGAGTTTTGGCTCTCCGTCTTTGCCGGAGCAGAGGCAGCCGCCACCGAATACAACATGAAGCTCACCATCACAGGCCCGGAAACCGAAGAGGACTATGAAACGCAAAACGAGATGGTCGAGAACACTGTGGAGGACGGCACGGAAGCGCTGATCTTCTCCGCCATTCACTACGACAAAAATGCTCCGGCCATTGACGCTGCTGCTCAAAGCGGCGTCAAGATCGTCGCCATTGACAGCAATGTGGACTCCAATGCTGTCAGCACCTACATCGGCACGGACAACTACGCCGCAGGGCAGATGGCCGCACACGCGGCCTTGGAGCGAGTGGACGGCGAGCTCAAGGTGGGGATTATCAACTATGACATCAGCAGCTTTAACGGTCAGGAGCGGGAACGCGGCGCAACGGACGTTTTGAACGCCAGCGGCCGGGCCGAGATCCTCTCCGTCATCAACACGCTGGCAGAGGCCCAGCAGGCACAGACGGACACCGAGAAGCTGCTGAAGGAGCATCCAGAGATCAATGTCCTGCTGGCGTTTAACGAGCCCACCAGCGTGGGAGCTGCCACGGCGATTCAGCAGCGGGGATGTGAGGACTCCGTCTTTCTCGTGGGGTTCGACTCCAATGTTGCCTCTGTGGATGGCCTGCAGGACGGTTCTGTGGACGCGCTGATCGTTCAGAATCCCTATGCCATGGGATATTTGGGCGTGGAAAGCGCCTACAAGCTGCTCAACGGGCAAGGGGGCGAGCTGGAAAAAATCGTGGATACTTCCACCCAGATTGTGGACCGGGAAAATCTATTTTCCATTGACAGCCAGAAGGCGTTGTTTGCATTCGAATAGCTCTTGTTTGGATATTTTTCATATAATCCCTCGCTTATGTTTTAGCATATTGTTTTGTTACAATGGCTTTTTACCCTGTTCGCGGTGATTTTTTACCTTGTTTCCAGCGTATCCTTCCGGTATGATGTAAACAGACGGCGGGGCAAGATAAAGACCCGCAAACAACGGACTAGATAAGGAGAGATCATCATGAAAAAATTGCTTGCTTTACTTCTGGCGGCATCTCTGACCATGGGAATGGCTGCCTGCAGCGTATCCACCACTTCTCAGCCCTCCACGGGAAGCGCCAGCGAAAAGGAACCCAGCAGCTCCAGCGCATCGGAGACCACGGAGTCCTCCGCTGCCGAGTCCTCTGAGGACGCTCAAACCGGCACAGTGGCCAACAAGGACAAGCCCCTGGTGTGGTTTAACCGGCAGCCCTCCAACAGCTCTACCGGCGAGCTGGACATGAACGCCCTCAGCTTCAACGACAGCACCTACTACGTGGGCTTTGACGCCAACCAGGGCGCTGAGCTTCAGGGCACCATGATCCTGGATTACATCAAGGCCAACGCCGACACCATCGACCGCAACGGCGACGGAATCATCGGCTATGTGCTGGCCATCGGCGATATCGGCCACAACGACTCCATCGCCCGCACCTGCGGCGTCAGAAAAGCTCTGGATACCGCTGTGGAAGTCAACGGCTCCATCAACAGCGAGCCTGTGGGCACCAACGCTGACGGCAAGGCCACCGCTGTCAAGGACGGCACCTTGGAAGCCAACGGCAAGACCTACATCATCCGCGAGCTGGCCTCTCAGGAAATGAAGAACGCAGCCGGCGCCACTTGGGACGCTGCCACCGCCGGCAACGCCATCGGCACCTGGGCCTCCTCCTTCGGCGATCAGATCGACGTGATTGCCTCCAACAACGACGGCATGGGAATGTCCATGTTCAACTCCTGGTCCAAGGCCAACGCAGTTCCCACCTTTGGCTATGACGCCAACGCGGACGCTGTTGCAGCCATTGCCGAGGGTTACGGCGGCACCATCAGCCAGCACGCTGACATCCAGGCCTATTTGACCCTGCGTGTGCTTCGCAACTCTCTGGACGGCGTGGACATCGACACCGGCATCGGCACGGCTGATGACGCGGGCAATGTCCTCAGCGAGGATGTGTACTACTACGACGCCGACCATCGCTCCTACTACGCCCTGAACGTGGCTGTCACCTCTGAGAACTACCAGGACTTCATGGATTCCACCAAGGTTTTCGACGCTGTTTCCAACCAGCTGGACGCTTCCTCCCACGCAACCAAGAAAGTGTGGCTGAACATCTACAACGCAGCGGACAACTTCCTCAGCGCCACCTATCAGCCCCTGCTTCAGAAGTACGACGACCTGCTGAACCTGGAGGTTGAGTACATCGGCGGCGACGGCCAGACGGAAGCCAACATCACCAACCGTCTGTCCAATCCTCAGGACTACGATGCTTTCGCCATCAACATGGTCAAGACCGACAACTCCGCTTCTTACACTGCTCTGCTGAATCAATAAGCTCTCTCAGCAGCAAGCTTTGAAATTCCAGTTCACTAATAACCTGTAAGAACGCTATTAGGGAGAAGGAATTCTCCGGTCAGGGGAAGCTCTTCCTGCTCGGCAGAAGGAATTCTCCCTATAGCATTTTTACAAAACCTCAGGCAGCGGCACTTTGCCGCCAAGCCCATCACTCGGTATAAAAGAGGAGTCTATCGGCATGGCAGATACAAAAGACGATATTGTCCTGTCAATTCGTGGTATGAGCAAGTCTTTTGGCCGGAACCGTGTGCTTGACCACATCAACCTGGACGTGAAACGCGGCACTGTTATGGGCCTTATGGGCGAAAACGGCGCCGGCAAGTCCACGATGATGAAGTGTCTCTTCGGCACCTACCAAAAAGACGAGGGACGGATCTACCTCAATGACAAGGAAATCAATTTCTCCGGACCCAAAGATGCTTTGGAAAACGGAATCGCAATGGTCCACCAAGAGCTGAACCAATGCTTGGAACGCAACGTGATCGACAATCTGTTTCTCGGCCGCTATCCCACCAGCTCCCTGGGGATGATCGACGAAGGCAGTATGAAGAAAAAGGCCTCTGAGCTGTTCCGAAAGCTGGGAATCACCGTCAATCTGACGCAGCCCATGCGGAATATGTCCGTTTCTCAGCGGCAGATGTGCGAAATCGCCAAAGCAATTTCCTACAACTCCCAGGTCATTGTTTTGGACGAACCCACCTCCTCCCTAACGGTGCAGGAAGTGGACAAGCTCTTTGAAATGATGCGGATGCTCAAAGAGCAGGGAATCGCGTTGATCTACATTTCTCACAAGATGGACGAGATCTTCCAGATCTGCGATGAGATCTCCGTCCTCCGGGACGGCAAGTTGGTCATGACAAAAAGCACCCAGGACACCAGCATGAACGAATTGATCAGCGCCATGGTGGGGCGCTCTTTGGAAAGCCGCTTCCCCCCCGTTGACAACAAGCCCGGAAAAACCATTTTATCCGTGCAGCATCTCTCCACCAAGTATGCCCCCCATTTGCAGGATATCACCTTCGACGTGAAGGAGGGCGAGATCTTCGGGCTGTACGGCTTGGTGGGCGCCGGACGAACCGAGCTGCTGGAAACAATCTTCGGCGTCCGCACTCGTGCCGCAGGCCGGGTGTACTTCCGCGACAAGCTGATGAACTTCAACAATGCAAAAGAAGCCATCGAGCACGGTTTCGCCATGATTACCGAGGAGCGAAAAGCCAACGGCCTGTTCCTAAAATGCGACCTCACCTTCAACACGACCATTGCCAACCTCAGCCAGTACAAATCAGGCTTGGCGCTCTCCACTCCCAAAATGGTGAAGGCAACCAACAAGGAGATCAAGGTGATGCACACCAAGTGCATGGGCCCCGATGACATGATCTCCAGCCTGTCCGGCGGAAACCAGCAAAAGGTGATCTTCGGAAAATGGCTGGAACGGGACCCCCAGATCTTCATGATGGATGAACCTACCAGAGGCATCGACGTTGGCGCGAAGTATGAAATCTATGAACTGATTATCAATATGGCCAAGCAGGGAAAGACCATCATCGTGGTCTCCTCCGAAATGCCTGAGATCCTCGGCATTACAAACCGGATCGGCGTGATGTCCAACGGATATCTCTCTGGGATTGTGAATACCAAGGAAACCAACCAGGAAGAGCTTTTGAGACTCAGTGCAAAACACCTATAATGGGAGGAAATTGGAATGGCATCGAACGCAAGTGTTCTTACAGCCGAGCGGGAAGTACAGCTCCGCCAGTCGATTGACGAATACATCGAGAGTATTCAAGCAAAAATTGACGCTTTACGGGTGGATGGCACCGACCAAGTCATCAAGATTCAAAACGACCTGGACAACTTAAAGCGGGATCGCATCTACACACAGCAGGAGAAAATCAAAATCGCCGCCGAGAAGAAAGAAGCCCTGAAAAAGGCCCGGGCTGTGGAGGCCGCCAATAAGGGCCAGATCTCCCAGCTCATCGGCGATGCTGAGGCCTATCTCTCGGCGCACTTCAACAAAGACTATTACCAAGTGGTGGTCCAAAGCTGCAAGCAGGAGAAGCTCCTGGCCCAGGCGAAATACAAAACCACCGTGGACCAGCTCAAGCAGGAGCATGCTCGGACCTTGTCCAAGCTCAAGGACCCCCACGAGATCAAGGATGAAAAATACGTCCATAAAAACAGGCTCTTTGACGCAAAGATTCAGCTGGCCAAGGACCTGCAGGACATCAAAGACCGCCGCCATGCAGCCTTTGACCACCGGTATCATCTGATTGATATGCTGCGGATGTCCAAGTTCACCTTTGCAGAAACCATGGCGCAAAAAGCGGAGAATTACCGCTATACCTTCAACCGCCGCGACTTCCTGCTGAGGAACGGCCTGTACCTGGCAATCCTGGTGATTTTCATCGCGCTGTGCATCATCACCCCCATTGTCAAGGGCGTGCCCCTTTTGACTGTGAACAATGTGCTGAACATCCTAAAGCAGGCCTCTCCCAGAATGTTCCTGGCTTTGGGTGTTGCCGGACTGATCTTGCTGGCAGGCACGGACTTGTCCATCGGGCGAATGGTGGGTATGGGCATCACAGTGGCGACCATCGTCATGCATCAGGGCGTCAATACCGGCTCTGTCTTTGGGCTGATCTTCGACTTCACCGGAATGCCCGTTCCCCTGAGAATCTTGTTCGCCCTGGTGATCTGCATCATCCTATGCACCATTTTTACTACCATCGCGGGATTCTTTACAGCAAAGTTCAAAATGCATCCCTTCATTTCCACGATGGCAAATATGCTGGTTATCTTTGGCTTGATGACCTACTCTACCAAGGGTGTGTCCTTTGGCGGCATCGACCCCAGCATCCCTGACATGATTATCCCCATGATCGGCAACTTCCCCACCATCATCCTGTGGGCTGTGGCCGCGATTGTAGTGGTATGGTTTATCTGGAACAAGACCACTTTTGGCAAAAACCTGTACGCAGTGGGCGGCAACGCTGAGGCTGCTGCTGTTTCCGGTATCTCCGTCTTTGGCGTCACTGTGGGCGCTTTCATCCTGGCCGGCATCCTCTATGGATTCGGCTCCTGGCTGGAGTGCATCCGTATGTTCGGTTCCGGTTCCGCCGCTTATGGCCAAGGCTGGGAAATGGACGCCATCGCCGCTTGTGTGGTGGGCGGAATCTCCTTCACCGGCGGTATCGGCAAGATCTCCGGCGTAGTTGTGGGTGTGTTCATCTTCACCGCCCTCACCTACTCCCTGACCACCCTGGGCATTGACACCAACCTGCAGTTCGTGTTCTCCGGCATTATCATCCTGGTAGCCGTTATGCTGGACTGCTTGAAGTACGTACAGAAGAAGTAATCCTTCTACCATCCTTTCGAGTACACCGAAGCAAGCGATCCATATAGCTCCCCGCAGCATCCTCTCCTCCTGAACATGGGTGCTGCGGGGAGCTCCCTTTTTCCCCCTCCCTTCTCCCATTGATAAAGGGACAAAAGCCAAGCGCCGGCCCGTGCTTCGGAACGCAAAAACACCCAGCTCAGCTTCTCACTGAACTGGGTGTTTTATGATGGTTCCTTTCAAGCTATGACTGCATGGAAGCAATCACCGGGCGTGTTCTCTGCCGGACAATCAGCGCTTACAAACGGTTGTAGGCTGAACGCTTTTGCAGCAAAGCTCACTGGTTTCCTTCCACTCCATCCGTCATCAGTTCCTTCACCGAAGTCACCAGCCCTGCCAGGCTTTGAATGTTGGAGGGAATGATGATCTTTGTGGCTTTGCCATCGGCTGCCTTTTCAAAGGCCTCCAGGCTCTTGATGGCGATGACTGCGTCAGAGGGCTTCGCCTCGTTCATCAGGCGAATGGCGTCGGCCACTGCCTTCTGCACGGAAAGGATTGCCTCTGCTTCGCCCTGGGCCTCCCGGATCTTTGTCTCCTTAATGGCCTCCGCTTGAAGCACAGCGGACTCCTTCTGACCCTCGGCAATGAGGATTGCACTGCGTTTTTCGCCCTCGGCGTCCAGAATCTTGGCGCGGCGTTCCCGTTCGGCCTTCATCTGCTTCTCCATGGAATCCTGGATCTCCTTGGGCGGGACAATGTTTTTCAGCTCCACACGGTTTACTTTGATTCCCCAAGCGTCTGTTGCTTCGTCCAGCACCACCCGGATTTTGGAGTTGATCACATCCCGGGAAGTGAGGGTATGGTCCAGCTCCATTTCGCCGATGATGTTCCGCAGCGTGGTCGCAGTCAGGTTCTCAATGGCAGAAATGGGGTTTTCCACTCCATACGTGTACAGCTTGGGGTCCGTGATCTGAAAATACACCACCGTGTCGATCTGCATGGTGACATTATCCTTTGTAATCACCGGCTGGGGAGGAAAGTCGATCACCTGCTCCTTCAAGCTGACCTTCTTGGCAATCCGGTCCAAAAAGGGGATCTTCACGTGAAGTCCCGTTCCCCAGCTGGCATGGAACGCTCCCAAGCGTTCCAACACAAAGGCATGGGCCTGCGGCACGATTTTGATATTGGCCACAATCACTACCAGAACAAAGACGATCAGTACTACAACGACAAAAAACGTGCTCCACATCGCTTATTCCTCCTTGCTTCCCTCAGCGGGGGGCTCTGTTGTGACAATGAGCTTTACCCCTTCGATTTTCTCTACGTGAACACGGGTGCCGGCATTGATCTTGCCGCCGTCCGCCGAACGGGCAGCCCAGCTGTTGCCCAGCACGGTAACCCGGCCTGCCGACAAGACATTGTCAATATCCTGAATGACAATCCCAGTGGCGCCAACCACACGGTCAGCGTTGGTGCGCTCCCAGTGACGTTTCATCATCTTCCTGGTCAGCGGCCTGGTGAACGCCAAGCACACCAGGGAAACTCCCAAGAAAACCAGTATCTGCAGCCAGATCGGCCCTCCCGCCAAGCTGACGACCAGCCCGGCCAGGCCCCCCGGCACAAACCATACCGACACCAAGGCGGGCACAACCGCCTCTACCACAGCGGCAAGAATCGCTATGCCCAGCCAAATAAAATCCATCACATCCATTGTCATTCTCCTTTCCCGTTTTCTAGCTTTACTATACCACGATCCAGGTCGAAAAAGCAAGCAACGGCCAATCAACTGACAAAATTATCCCGGATTTCTTCGGCGTCTTGGGTTTCCCCGAGCAGGCCCCGCGCTGTCTCACGCCGCGCTCTGCTCAGCGTTTATCTTTCGTTGATGCGGAAGGTGTTGATCAGCTCCTGCATCATCGCCGCCTGGCTGGAAAGCTCCTCGCTTGCGGCTGCACTTTCCTCCGCAGTGGCCGAGTTTGTCTGCACCACGGCAGAAACCTGCTCCAAGCCCTGGGTGATCTGGGTCACCGTCGCGGCTTCCTCAGAAGCGTTCTGGGAAATTTCCATAACAGCCACCACTGCCTGGCTTGCGTAGCCCGCAGTCTCCTCCAGCGTAGCAGCAGCGTCCTCTGCCAATGCGCTTCCCTTCTTCACCGCTTCAATGGAATTGAGGATCAATTCCTGGGTTTTCTGAGAAGCTTCCGCAGATTTCCCTGCCAGGCTGCGTACTTCATCCGCCACAACGGCAAAGCCCTTTCCAGCGCTTCCCGCGCGGGCAGCCTCAACCGCTGCATTCAACGCCAGGATATTTGTCTGGAACGCGATATCGTCGATGGTCTTGATGATCTCCTGAATCAGGTCGGAAGTCTGCTTGATCTCTCCCATGGCGGAAACCAGCTCGCGCATCTTCTGGGTGCTTTCTTCCACCTTGCCGCCGGCGAACTTCACCTGCTCGTTTGCGTGATTGGCCTTCTCGGCAGTGTGGTTGACCTTATCAGCGATCTCAGAAGCGGACGCCGACAGCTCCTCCACAGAGCTTGCCTGCTCCGTCGCGCCCTGGGCCAACGCCTGGGACCCGCTGGAAACCTGGTTCGCACCAGCGTCCACCTGGCTGGCGGCCATGCGCACTTGGGACATACTCTCGCTCATTGCTTCCGAGATTCCCTCCAAGGAATCCTTGATCTTCACAAAGTCGCCCTGATAGGACGCCGAGGTCCTGGCCGTAAGGTTCTTGTTGGACATCTCCCCCAGCACATGGGCGATATCGGAGATAATCTCCTTTAAGCCGACCTGGGTGTGTGCAAAGCTTTCCTCCAGGTCGCCGATTTCGTCGTTGGTGTTTCTCCCGATCTTAGAGTCCAAATTGCCCCGCGCAAATTCCTGAGCAACCCTTCCAACATACTGCAAGGGCTTAACCATCGCCCGGGTACGGAACAGGCAAATCAGCGCGATGATGGCGATACAAGCGGAAAAGCCCACGATCAGCATGGTAAAGATGGTGGTGATCTCCTGCATATATTCATCCATCGGCATGCAGGCCAGCACGTTCCAGTAATACAAGGGAATAAACCGTGTGCCGCCATAATACTTTTCATCGCCGCACTGGAACCGTTCCACATTTCCACTCTCGTTATTTTGCAGCTGTGACTTCATGTTTTCAGAGTACGGCGCCTTTGCCAAGCTCTTCATAAGCAGAGAGGAGTCCGGATGATACAGCACTTGCTGAGCAGAGTCGAACACGGTGATATAGCCGCCTTTTCCAATCTGGATCTCGCTGAAATACTTCTCTAAGGCGTCCAGCTTGATGTCAACGCCGATCACGCCGATCATGTTTCCCTTTTCATCCATATAGGGGGACACTGCGGCAACCACCAGGTTCCCGGTAACCGCGCTTTGATAAGCAGGGGTCAGGATCTCAGAGCCCGGGTACTCCTGCATAAGCTGATACCAAATTCTGCTGGTGATATCAAAGGAGGAGTCCGTGACCAATCCGTCGGACTGCATGATCTGGCTGTTTTTCAACCCGGCAATCCAAACTCCCTGCACAGCCTCATCGCTGACAGCGTCCGCGTGCTTCAGATCCTCCAGGGTCTGCTGATAATACTTTGACTTTTCAAAGCGATATGTAGCGGGCTCACGCTCCATCTCTGCAAAGAGCTGCTTCACAGAGGCGCGGTCGCCGATAAACTCCTCGCTTAAAAAGAACGGCTGAAAATATTGGGTGATCTCGTCCACAACTGCTTCCATCTGATTTTCGATACCCTCGTTTTTCAGCCGGAACGTCATGCTGACAACCGTTGCGGTAACCGTCACCGCCAGCACAAGCAGCAGCAAAGCGGCGGGCACTGCGGTGTTGAGCATCATTTTCCCACTGATGCCCAAACGTTTTTCTTTCTTTTCTTTTGTTTTTGCAAAAGGCATTGATAGCTCCCTCCTACATGATTCCTCTCAACGCTTTTATTTTTTATATAAAAAAACATACTTCCACCATGATGATTATGGCACAGAAAGTGTGTCAATTTTCATTTTTTTGCAGCAAAAAAGGGCAGACTGATCCTGCCTGCCGCTGACGAGCATAACAAAGATATCGCGAAAAACCATTTTTGTCAAGCCTCCTCCTGCCCAACTTTTAAAATGAAAATTCACAATTTATTTTTAGAAACATATTCCAAGCGATTCACGATGATACATATATATTTTGTATTATACTTGAATAATACTTAAAAATCGACATCATTTTCAAGTATTCTTTCTTTGGGCTTCTTCCTTTGCTTGATCCTAAGCCCTCCTCCCAGCACAAAAGGAGCTTCCGGCATACCGGAAACTCCTTTATCAAAATCACGCTTTCATTCACTGGATATCGCTGCCCAGGGTCCCCTGGCTGGAGGCGGTGAGGTAGGCATTGATAAACCCGTCCAAATCCCCATCCATCACACCATTGACGTTGCCGGTTTCATAACCGGTGCGGTGATCCTTCACCATGGTATAGGGCATGAACACATAGGAGCGGATCTGGCTGCCCCAGGTGATCTCCTTCTGCTCGCCCTTGATGTCGGAGATCTTCTCCAGGTTCTCCCGCTCCTTGATCTCCACCAGCTTGGACACCAGCATTTTCATGGCAACCTCACGGTTTTGGAACTGGCTGCGCTCCACCTGGCAGGACACCACAATCCCAGTGGGGATGTGGATCAACCGGACGGCAGAGGAGGTCTTGTTGACCTTCTGGCCGCCGGCGCCGCTGGCCCGGTACACCTCCATCCGGATGTCCTCCGGGGGGATCTCCACCGTGTTGTCCAGCTCCATCTCCGGCATCACTTCCAAAGAGGAAAAGGACGTGTGCCGGCGGCCCGCCGCGTCAAAAGGCGACACGCGCACCAGGCGGTGGACACCGGCTTCGCTTTTTAAATAGCCGTAGGCGTTCTCGCCCTCCACCAAGATGGATGCGCTCTTCAAACCGGCCTCGTCCCCATCCAGATAGTCCAGCGTGCTCACCTTAAAGCCATGACGCTCGCCCCAGCGGTTGTACATACGGAACAGCATTTCCGCCCAGTCCTGAGCCTCCGTGCCGCCGGAGCCTGCATGGAAGGTCAAAATCGCGTTGTTCTTATCATACTCACCGGTAAGCAGGGTCGCCAGCTTGCGGGACGCGATCTCGTTTTTGATCTGCTCGATCTCCTCCTTGGCCTCGTCCACCAGGGTGAGATCCTCTGCCTCATCACCCATTTCAATCAGCGCCATACAGTCGCCGGCGCGGCTCATCAGCTTTTGATACGACTCGTCCTTATCCTTCAAAGCCGCCATGCGCTGAGTGACCTTCTGGGCCTGTTCCATATTGTCCCAAAAGCCGGGCTCGGCAGATTTGTGCTCCAGCATCTCCACTTCTTCCCGAAGCTTTTCCAAGCCCAAAGCGTCCCCCAGGGCCTTGAGAGCCTGCTCCTGTTCCTCCAGCTCTCGCTTTAACTCTTCAAATTGCAGCATATCTCACGGACAACCTTTCCTAAAGAAAAATCACAATCAAACCTATCATTCAAATATTATACTGGAAACAGCGGAATTTGTAAACCGGCAATCCCTCAAATCTTTCCTCCCATCCCATATTTTTGCGGGCAAATGTCCCCGGTAAAACCGTCAAATTATTAACAGACTGAAAATTTGCTGGGATTTCGTTGCGCTTTTCTTCAAAATCGTGTAAGATAAGTATAGTTTAAATTCTACATTAAAGAGGGAAAGGATCACTTATGCTGGATTATACTGGAATCAAGTGTCCCGTGTGCGGAGTGCCCTTTCAGTCCGGGGACGACATCGTCGTTTGCCCGGAATGCGGCGCGCCCTATCATCGGGCCTGTTATCAGGAAAAAGGCAAGTGCATTTTTGATGACCTTCATCAGGAGGGAAAAGCCTGGGAGCCTCCGGCCCCGCCCAAAGCCCCCGACCCCCGCGCGGAGATCAAGGACCAAGAATGCCCTGTCTGCGGCACACTCAATGGCCACAGCGCCCTGTTCTGCAACCGCTGCGGCGCATCTTTGACCGGGGAACCCCAACAATACCACAACACCGGCTACAACAACGGGCCGGCCTCTTCTTACAACCAGCCGCCGCCCCCGCCCCAGCAGCCGGGAGGCTTTGGCGGCACGGTCCCGCCTTTTTCCTTCGACCCCATGGGCGGCGTCTCCCCGGCGGAGCCCTTGGACACCGGCGTGACCTTCGGGGACGCCTCCAAGCTGGTGAAGCAAAACACCGCCTATTATATGCCTGTTTTCCGCTACATCAAGCAGACCGGGAAGAACAAGTTCAACTTTATGGCCTTCCTATGCTCCGGCGCATGGATGCTTTACCGCAAACAGTATAAATATGGGACCATCGTCACAGTGCTCATGTTCCTGCTGTACCTAGCCTATCTGTGCCTGAACATTTTTGTGGTAAACCCCGCCTCGATGGAGCTGATGATCCAGGCGGGCATTGATCCCGCGGCGGCCATCTCACTTACCAACGATCAAATCATGGCAATGAGCCGCGTCCTCATGGAAAACCCCATCTATTATCTCTACCTGCTGCTGCCCATGCTCTGCCTTGGCGGGATGCTGGCTGTGATGATCGTGGTGGGTGTGCGGGGCAACAAGATGTACCTGCGCCATTGCGTGCGTACTATCCGCGAGGTCAAGACGCCCACCGGGGACGGGGACCCTGCCAACACGCTGGACGCCAAGGGCGGAGTAAACACCTCCATTGCCATTTGCCTGTTTGTCTGCTATTTGATCATTGTGAACATCCCGCTATGGTTATAGAACCCGGGCGTGAAAGAGGAGCGTTATTATGAAAAAGGTTCGTAAAGCTGTCATCCCCGCGGCGGGACTTGGCACCCGGGTACTGCCCGCCACCAAAGTGATGCCCAAGGAGATGCTCCCCATTGTGGACAAGCCCGCCATCCAGTATATTGTGGAAGAGGCCGTCGCGTCCGGCATTGAGGACATTCTCATTATCACCAACCGCGGGAAGGGGTTATTGGAGGATCACTTTGACCGCGCGCCGGAGCTGGAGGCCCGTCTGGCACAGGACCCCAAAAAGGCAGCCATCCTGGACGAGGTGGTGAGGATCTCCAAATTGGCGAACATTTTCTATGTGCGCCAAAAGGAGACCAAGGGTCTTGGACACGCCATTGGCTGCGCCAGGGAATTCGTGAACGGCGAGCCCTTTGCCGTGCTTTATGGCGACGATGTGATCCTGGGCGAGGACCCGGCCTGCGGGCAGCTGATCCGCGCCTATGAGCATTTTGGCAACGGTGTGGTGGGGGTCAAAGCGGTTGCTCCCGAGGTGATCGGCAGGTACTCCTCGCTGAAGGTGGACCACATTATGGAGAACTATTTCCGCTGCACGGACATGATCGAAAAGCCTAAGCCCGGTCAGGAGCTGTCCTTCTATTCCATCCTGGGACGGTGCATCCTGCCCCCGGAAATCTTCGACATCCTGGACAACACGCCTCCCGGAGCAGGCGGCGAAATTCAGCTGACCGACGCCATGGCCACCCTGGCCCGCCGTGACGGCATGACTGCTGTGGATTTCACCGGCACCCGCTACGACATGGGCAACAAGCTGGGCATTATGCAGGCCAGCGTGGAGGTTGCCCTGCAGCATCCGGAAATCGGGGAAAATTTCCGCGCCTATCTAAAAGAGCTTTGCAAGACGTTATGACCTTCGCCCTAGCAGCTGCTAAGGCGAATCTTTCATAGCTTCCAATGGACAAAAGGTCCTGTCTGCTCCTTTCCTGTTAAGCACATACCGAATGAGGTGATTTCTCACATGAGCGAAGTCTATTTTCCAAGCTGCAACTTTGCAAAGGACAGTCCCCAGGCCGCCGCACGGTTACGGGCCTATCTGAAAGAAAAAATGCCGGTGGCGGGCTGCTGCCGGGTGGATCAAACGGCCTATCCTGCGGGGGATACGGCGCTCTACTTCTGTCAGGCCTGCCGGGAAACGCTGGAAAGCATGCCGGACAACGGACTGATCCCTCAAAATCTCTTTGTATGGCTGGCAAGCCGGGAGGACTTTCCCTGGCCCGATTACAGCGGGCTGACCGTCAACCTTCAGGACTGCTGGCGGGACCGGGAGCATCCGGAGATCTTTGACGGGGTGCGGATGTGTCTTGATAAGCTGGGTGTCGCTTTGATGGAGCTGGAGGAGAATCGGGAGCGCTCGGTCTACTGCGGGGACCTGCATTTTCAGCCAAGGCTTCCTGAAAATCAGGCCCTCATCCAGAACAGGCCCGGCATCCCCCTGCGGGAGTTCCCGGAGGAGGAAAAGCGGCAGCTCATGGCAGAACAGGTCGGCACCTACACCGCCCCTTTGACTGTGACCTACTGCAACCGGTGCAAGGCCGGCATCCTGCTGGGAGGCGGCAGGGCTGTGCATTTGATGGAGCTGTGCATGGGGACCTTCCAGGGATGAACGGGAAATTCCGAGAATTTCCTTGACTTTTGAGAAAATCATGCTATAATAATTCTGTTTGATTTCTCGTTATCAAGTAACGATATTTCATCCTTGCTCCGGGACAAACCAACTGCCCGGGGCCAAAAGACCAAAAGGAGGTGCAATACAAATGGCAGAAGGAAAGAACCTGTACGAGACGGTGATCGTCACTTCCGCAAAACTTGGGGAAGAGGGCAGCGCCGAGCTGGTGAACAAGTTCAAGGCTCTCATTGCAGAGCAGGGTACTGTTGAGAGTGTTGACGACTGGGGGAAGCGCCGTTTCGCCTATCCCATCCAGAAGCAGACCGAGGGTTACTACACTTTGATCAATTTCGAGAGCAGCCCTGAGTTCACCGCTGAGCTGGACCGCCGCTATCAGATCACTGACGGCATCCTGCGTACCATCATCATCAAGCGGGACCCCCGCCACGTGGCTGCTGTCAAGGCCCAGAAGGTCCAGAAGGCCGAAGAGAACAACTTCGACGTGGAAGCCATTGCCGTGGAAGCTGTTGAAAACAGCGCGGAATGACTTGCTAAAAGGAGTGCTTTGAAATCATGCTGAATGTTGCTGTTGTGATGGGCCGTCTGGCGGCCGATCCGGAATTGAGACACACATCCTCCGGCCTGGCGGTGACGTCCTTTACCCTGGCGGTGGATCGAGGCTATGTCAAGCAGGGCCAGGAGCGTCAAACCGATTGGATTGACGTTGTGGCCTGGCGTCAGACTGCCGAATTCATTTGCAAGTACTTTACCAAGGGCCAGATGATGGCCGTGCAGGGCAGCTTGCAAACCCGCAATTGGGAGGACAAAAACGGCGCCAAGCACAAATCCACAGAGCTGCTGGCAGATCAAGTCAGCTTTACCAGCTCCAAGCGGGAGGCTGGCGGCGATTCCGGCAGGAGTGATTTTGACCGTGGATATCAGCGTGCTCCAGCAGAGCAGCCGGCTGCATTCAGCGCACCTGCTCCCGCTTATTCCAGCGGCAGCGATAAGGATTTCCAGGATTTTGAAGACTATGAAGAGGTAACGGGCGACGACGATCTCCCCTTCTAATTCGGACATTGGTTGAAGAACCGTTACCGGACATTATGTAAAGGAGGCTTTTTGGCATGGCAGATAGACCTGAAAGAGAAGTCCGCCGCGGCGGGCGCAAGGGACGCAAAAAGGTGTGCAGCTTCTGCGTGGACAGAGCTGAGTTCATCGATTACAAGGACGTGGCCAAGCTGCGCCGTTTCATCTCCGAGAGAGGCAAGATCCTCCCCCGCCGTGTGACCGGCACCTGCGCTTACCATCAGCGCGCCCTGACTGTCGCTATCAAGCGCGCACGCCATCTGGCGTTGCTGCCCTACACCAGCGACTGATTGTTTTTCGTTAACAGGAGGCTTTCCCGCTGGGAAGGCCTCTTTCTATTTTGTGAGAAAGCTCCCCGCAGCTTTGGAAAGGATGCTGCCTATGAAATATTTTGACGCTCATGTACACTTTTTCCCAGACAAGCTGGCGGACAAAGCTCTGCCCAAGCTGCGGAAGATCAGCAACTGCGAAACCCACAGCAACGGCACCCGCCAGGATACGGTGGAAAAGCTGGCCGCCTGGGGCTGCTGCGGCGGCATGGCGCTGCACATCGCCACCAACGCTCACCAGCAGACCTCTGTGAACAATTTTGCTCAGGAAGCTCAGCACGGCGGCCTGTACTGCTTTGGCAGCGTCCACCCCCTTGCAGACAATGCCCTGGAGGAACTGCAGCGTGTGAAAGAACTGGGCCTATCTGGAATCAAGCTGCACCCGGACTATCAAGACTTCATGGCAGCGGACCCTGCCATACTGCCCATCTATGAAAAAGCAGAGCAATTGGGACTGCCCATCGCGTTCCACACGGGCAGGGACCCCCTCTCCCCCAGCTTGGTGCATTGCCCGCCGGATCAACTGGCCAGGGTGGCGGAGCTGTTCCCCAAGCTCACCATCATCGCCGCCCACATGGGAGGCATGGAAATGCCCCAGGAAGCTGCCAAGCATCTGGTCGGAAAGCCCAATGTGTATTTTGACACAGCCTTTGCCTCGCACTTTTTGACTGCTGCCCAATTTGGGGAGCTGATTCAGCTTCACGGGGCAAATCGGGTGCTTTTCGCCACGGACTGCCCTTGGAGTACAGTCCCCGCTGAACGGGAGCTGCTAATGGCTGCCGGTCTCTCCCTTACAGAGCTGGAACGGATTGCCTATCGGAACGCGGAGGAGCTTTTTGGAATCACTGTTTGACTTTTCCGCGAGAAACGGGTAGAATAAAAAAACAATCCTGGACAAAGGAGCTCTGCTATGAAAAGATTTCTTTCCCTGCTGCTTGCCGGAACCCTGGCCGCTCTGTGCGCCGGATGCTCCCAGCCGGACTCTCTGACGCTGGATCTCTCCCAAGGATATGGCAAGCACACGAAGTTGATCCATTTGAACGCCAGCACCGCGGAGAAGGAGCAGCGGCTTCGGGGATTTTATCAAGTGCTGGAGGACTCCGAGCCCTTGGAGAAGGACTTTTCCCTTTTCGCCTACTATCCGGATTATCTGCTGGAGCTAACCGAGCGTGGGCAGACCACTTCGGCCATTGTGGACGTCAACGGGGATTATATCGATTTCTACTATCCCACGGAGGAGACTCCTGCGCCCCAGCTATACCGCTCCCGGGCTTCTGCCGAGGACTTCCGCAAGCTGCTTCATCAAAACTGACGCCCGTGCGCTTTTGGATACACTGCAAGCCTTTTAAGCCCTCAGCGCTGCGCTGAACACCAAAAACTACAGCGGAAGAGTTCCTCCGCTGTAGTTTTTTTGACCCATTTCTTAAGGAGCAGAAGGCTCCCCCTTTACATCAATGGCGCAAAGAGAAGGAAAAAGCTTTCCTTCATCCTATCCCAGGTTGTCCGTTTCTCAAATTGGTCCGGACCGTACCTCTGACTATGTTGGATATCCCTATCAAAAATCGCCAGATATTGCTCCACGAATTGATTGTGATAAAAGACGCCGCACACTTCATCGTCCACCCTCAAGCTTCGGACGTCCATATTTACAGAGCCAATCGCACACAATTCATGGTCCACAGTCAGGGTTTTGGCATGGATATATCCCTGATATTTATACACCTTTGCCCCATACTGCAGCAATTGACCGCAATAGTAATTTGTCACTGGGTCCAGGAAAAAGCTCGCTTTTATGCCGGGGATCATCAGCTCCACCTCAACGCCGGACGCTGCGGCCACTTTCAGAGCGTCCAGAATCGACGCGTCGGGGATGAAGTATGGGGACTGTATGCGGATTCTTTGCTTCGCGCTCCGAATCATGCTCAGGTATACCATTTTGGATGACTCAAGGGTATTATCGACACCGCCCACGATAAACTGACAGAGATTCCCCGTGATCTGCTGCTCAGTCCTCGGCCTCCTTTGGAGCTCTCGCAGGCAGGGGGCGTACTCCTTCCTCCTGACTGCACAGAACCAGTCCGTCAGAAAATAGTTTGTCAAGCTTCCGCAGCAGGCGCCCGTCAACCGAACCTGGGTGTCCCGCCATGGATTTTTCTTTTCTGCCAGATTGGCATACTGCTTGCCGATGTTCATTCCGCCAATATAGGAAATACAGCCGTCAATGACCACGATTTTGCGGTGACTGCGGTAATGGGTCAAATAGGGCTTCAGACGAAGCACCTTCCCGCCCGCCTCCATCAAAGGACGGAACATCTTTTTGGGCGTGGAGAGATTGGCGATAAAGTCGCACATCACATAGACCGTCACCCCGGCCTTTGCCCGCTGGGTCAAGGCGTTCACAAGGGCCTCGCCGATTCTATCGTGGTGGATGGTATAAAATTCGATGTAGATGGTTTCCTTGGCCGATGCAATATCTGCAAAAAGGCGGGTATAATGCTCTTTTCCGCTTGTAAAGATCTCTGCGGTGTCATAACAGGTGATCTCGCTTTGATTATAGACATAATTGAAGCGCATCACCTGCTTGTCCTCTGCCGACAGCAGGCTGCCGTCAATTTTCATGGACTGAGGTGCGTCCGGATACTCCATTTTTTTCAGCCGTCTTTTTCGGAAAAAGGCGACCAGCCGGATGGTGGTCGTATTGCCAAAGGCCAAGTACAGGATCGTACCGACATAGGGCAAAAAGATCATGATGAACACCCACAGCATTGCCTCGATGGGGTTTTTCCGTTCCAGAAAGATCACCGTGAGAATGGAACCAATGTAGATTACAAAAAGAAGAAACGTAAACACGCCTGCATCACCTCGCTATAACGGCACAGAAACAATCGCCATGGCAGCTTTTGGAGCGCCCGCCCCCGCAGCAGCTGCCACTGTTATTGTGTCACTTCTTCCAGTGAAAGTCAACCACTTCTTTCTATGCCGGGGCGCATGGCTGTTAGGAATGCTTTCTGCATGGGAAAACTCCCGGAGTTCGAGAACCGAATAGCGAAAATTCCGGCTCGCCTTCACTTTTTCCGAAAAACATTTTTCATAACGGTATCCCTTAGGTAGGCTGTAAAGGCAGCAAACACCTCTTGCGGAACTTGCCCTGGATAAGTCATCAACACCAATTCATGCCCTTTATTTCCTTCGTGGTATGGAGGATGAATATGGGGATATGCGTTTTCCACGAACCCGCATCTTTCATAAAAGCCTTTCCGGCGCTTTGAAATCTCATCTTTCGGCGGGTCTATCTCAAGGATCAGGGGGTTCCCCTGCTCTGCCAAAAGCGCCAAGGCTTTTTGCCCATACTGCTTATTCCGCTTTTCTGGAAGAATACACAAATGCTCGATATACAAAAACTCCTCCCGCTCCCAGTACAAGACCAGGCCAACGAAAACATCTTCGTCGTATAGTAAGCAAAAGTGATACTCCTCGTCCTTTAAAATGGCATCCTGCGAGCTCTTCTCCCTTTGTTCATGGGGTGGGAAACTCATTTTGTAAAGCTCCAGCGCCTCACGATACATTGGGTGAGCTGCATCGGTGAGCTGCTTCAGCAGCATTTCAGCCGCCTCCTTTCATTTCTATTGTTATACTACCCATCCCTGCAAATATCCAATCCCCAATACAGCAAGCAGGATCACAGCGATGATTCCAAGCACCTTCAGCGCGAGAAGATCTCCGCGGCTGATTGGCAAGGTCCTTTTTCCGATTTGGACTTTCTTTGCCAAATCCTCACGTTCCTTTAAGCTTTTGCGAAAGTCTTTCTCAGCCCATGCCTGAAATCTTTTCGACTTTTTACTCAGAACGACAAGTGATGTCCCCACGCCAATCTGAACGGCGGCTAAAATCAGCATCCAGCCCCACTCGCCTAAGGGATTTTTACACACGATCGGGATGAGCGAAAGCAAGAGCCAAGCAATGCCGCATCCAAGAAGGATCTTCCCCCCTGTCCGATAAGCACTGGCACCATCCTTTTGTGTGCTGACTGCGTCAACGGCTGCCTTGCTTGCACGGCGAGACAGCACCTGCCCAAACCAGTCCGACAAATTCCCCATGAAAACTCCCATCTCCCTGCTGGCAGAATTCCTCTTCTCTTTCTTCCAAAAATGAGCAATCCTATTACAGGACTGCCCATTTCAGTGCTTCTCGATTATTCGCTTTGCATCATTTCTCTATCAGGGAAAACAGCACACACCACAGGCGCTCAATAGAGCTTCGCGCCTGCCGGAATCCTGTCGTCCACCATGAGAAGATTCAGCCCCTCATGGCCGTCCTCCTCATGCACGGCGGAAATCAGCATCCCCTCGGAGTCAACGCCCATCATCTTCTTCGGGGGCAGATTCACGATAGCGATGCAGGTCTTTCCGACCAGCTCCTCCGGCTCGTAATACTCGTGGATGCCGCTTAGGATCACACGGTCCTGGCGTTCGCCGTCGTCCAACGTGAACTTGAGCAGCTTCTTGGACTTCGGCACCGCCTCGCAGGCCAAGACCTTTACAGCACGGTAATCCGACTTTGCAAAGGTATCGAAGTCCACCATCTCTTCAAAGATCGGCTCGATCTTTACATTGGAAAAATCAATGGGCTGCGGCTGGATCTCCTGAGCCGGCATGGTCTCAAGGGTCTCTGTCAAAGCCTTTGCAGCATTGTCGAGAACGCTATTGACCCGCTCTGCGCTGCTCTTCTTCGGCGTATCGATCGGCTTCATAGTCGGGAACAGCAGCACGTCTCGGATGGAGGCCGCTCCGGTGAGAAGCATCACCAGGCGATCCACACCCATGCCCATGCCGCCCGTGGGAGGCAGTCCATACTCCAGCGCCGTGAGGAAATCCTCGTCCACATCACAGGCCTCATCGTCGCCAGCAGCCTTCAAGGCCGCCTGGGCCTCGAACCGGCCGCGCTGGTCAATGGGATCGTTCAGCTCGCTGAAGGCGTTGACATACTCCGCGCCGCAGATAAACAGCTCAAACCGCTGGGTGTACTCAGGCTCATCCTGGAACCGCTTGGACAGAGGAGAAATATCCACCGGATGCCCGGTCAAGAAGGTGGGCTGCACCAGCTTTTCCTCGCAGTAAGTCTCAAAGAACAGGTTCAAGATGTCGCCCTTCTTGTGGCGCTCCTCATATTCAATGTGATGCTCCTTGGCCAGGGCACAGGCCTGCTCCAAGGTCTCCACCTGGGCAAAGTCCACCCCGGCATACTTCTTCACAGCATCCACCATGCTGATTCTCTGGAAGGGCTGGTCCAGGTCGATCTCGACGCCGTCACGCTCCACCTTTCCAGTGCCCAGCACCTTATGGGCCACCGTGCGGATCATGTCCTCTGTGAGGTCCATCATCCCGTTGAAATCCGTAAACGCCTGGTAGGCCTCCAGCATGGTGAACTCCGGATTGTGGCGGGTGTCCATGCCTTCATTCCGAAAGACACGGCCGATCTCATAGACACGCTCAAAGCCGCCCACGATCAGCCGCTTCAGATGCAGCTCCAGCGCAATCCGCAGGTACATATCCAGGTCCAGCGTGTTGTGGTGGGTGATGAAGGGCCGCGCCGCAGCGCCTCCCGCCTGGTTGTGCAATACCGGCGTCTCCACCTCCAAGAAAGCATGGCTGTCCAAATAGTCACGGATGGCAGTGATGATCTTAGAGCGCTTCACAAAGATATCCTTCACTTCCGGATTGACGATCAAATCCACGTACCGCTGGCGATACCGTGCGTCCGTATCCTTCAGCCCGTGGTACTTCTCCGGCAGGGGCAGCAGCGACTTGGACAGGATCTCCATGCTGTCTGCTTTCACAGAGATTTCCCCCCGGCGGGTCCGGAAGGCCTCGCCCGAAACGCCCACAATGTCACCAATATCCAATGCCCCCATCAGAGCACGATAGTCCTCTTCTCCCAGCATATCGATCTTCACGTAAAGCTGGATGCGGCCGGAAACATCCCGAAGGTCCATAAAGGCGGCTTTTCCCATGTCGCGCCAGCTCATGATGCGGCCGGCAATGGAAACCTGCTTGCCCTCAAGCTCTTCAAAATTGTCCACGATTTCCTGGGCATGCTGCCGCACATCGAACACAGTATGGGCATAGGGATCTTTCCCCTGCTCCTGAAGGCGCTTCAGTTTCTCTCTACGCACCCTCAAGATCTCGCTCATATCCTGTTCGCCCTCTTGCAGGGGCGCATTTACGTTCTTTTCCGCCATGTCCATTCCATCCTTTCACTGTTACTTCTGCCCTGCTGCTTATCGGGAAATGCTGACAATCGAATACTTGGAGATCCCGGCAGGGGTTTCCACCTCGACCGTATCTCCTACCCTTGCGCCGATCAGCGCCTTGCCCACCGCAGATTCATCCGAGATCTTGCCGTTTCTGGGGTCCGCTTCATTGGAGCCCACGATCTTAAACTCCCGATGCGACTGTGCGCCTGTGGCGGACGTCAGCTCCACCTCAATCTTAGAACCAATATGAATGGTCTCATTGCTCAATTCGCTTTCGTCAATGACCACTGCGCCCTGAAGCATCACTTCCAAATCCGCGATGCGGGCCTCTACCATCGCTTGGTCATTTTTGGCCTCATCGTACTCGCTGTTCTCAGACAGGTCGCCAAAAGACAGCGCCACCTTGATCTTCTCGGCTACGTCCTTACGGCGGACCGTTTTCAAATATTCCAGCTCCTTTTCCAGAGCGGCCAATCCTTCTTCTGTTACAAAGTACTGCTTCTCAGTTGCCATTCGATTCCATCCTTTGCTAAAATGACCCGCATCCAAAAGGCCGGGTGTTATCTTTTCTATTATAGTGACACTGGGGGCTCTTGTCAACGAAAAAGCAAT
The DNA here is from genome assembly GCA_963559705.1 of uncultured Acutalibacter sp. Taxonomy (GTDB): domain Bacteria; phylum Bacillota; class Clostridia; order Oscillospirales; family Acutalibacteraceae; genus Acutalibacter. The sequence goes on along the minus strand of CAUWLU010000001.1, from coordinate 69,923 downwards.
GCGCAGGCCTAGGAAATCCAGCAAATGCTCGTCCCATGCCCTGCGCTTGCATCACTCATTACGGAATAGGGGGAAAAGCCCGTCAAATGATGGCGTTTTCACCCTGTTTTTTCAAATAGCGGCTGATGGAGATGGTGCCGCCCAACAGGCCGAACAACATTCCGGCGATGATATAGGCGCCGTACAGCGGCACCACAAAGGGCTGTATATCCACCACAGCCAGCCAGGGGACCAGGCTATACACCACAACCACTGCCTGATCGTAGGCAAAATACAGCACTGTGGCAGAAACCACTCCAGCGATAATCCCGATGAGAATCCCTTCGACGATGAAGGGGACCCGTACAAAACCGTTGGTGGCGCCCACCGACTTCATGATGTTGATTTCCATGCGGCGGGAGAAGATGGTCACCTTCACCGTGTTGGCGATAATGAACAGCGACACAATGGCCAGCACCAACACAATCCCAATGCTGCAATAGCGCACCAAACGTTCCAAGCTGCTGAGCTTATTTGCCACATCGCTGAAATTGGAAACAGAAGAAACCCCGTCAATCGCTGTGATAGCGCTGACGGTTTCCTGATACAAGGCCAAATCCTTCAGGGAGATCTCATAGGAATCCGGAAGCGGATTGTTGTCCCCGGTAAAACCCTCAAACAGCGTACCGCTGCCGCCCAGATCCTGCATCAGGTCGGACAGGCCGGAATCCTTTGGCACAAACGTACACGCGGCAATATTATCCAGCTGGCGGATCTCCTCGCCGATCTTCACCGCGGTCAAAGAGGGCACATCCGTATTTAAATAGACGCTGATATTGTTGCTCCCCTCAATCGACTCCATTGTTGCGGACAGATTGATGGAAAGCAGCCCTGCCGCACCGGTCATCAACAAGCAAGAGATCAAAACGCCGATGGAGGCAATGCTCATGGTGCGGTTCTTCCACAGGCTCTTCAAGCCTTCGCGGAACAGATATCCGATACTATGCAGGCTCATTCCTCCACCTCCTTGCCATCGTCATCATAGGCAGGCTCCTGCTCCAGCAATACCTCGCGAGCAATCTCGTCGGCATCCTCCAGATCATCCACATAGGGCTCCGGAGTGAGCACATCGTATTCCTCTGCCATTTGGTCCTCATAGCCATAGGCATCCTGAGAATCATACTCCTCGCCGATCTCCTCAGGCTCATAAACCTCCTGGTTGTCATACTCGGCGTAATCGTCGTCGTTTTCCACCGCCTCTTCGGCGCTGGCATACTGCTCCGGCGGCGCATAGGTATCCGTCATTTCCGCAGTATCCGCTACGATCTCGCCGGAATGGATCTGGATAATCCGCTTATGGAAATGCTTTACCAAAGAGTGTTCATGGGTGACCATCAGCACAGTCGTCCCGCGGTGGTTGATCTCATTGAGCAGGTCCACAATTTCAAAGGAAAGCGCCGGATCAATATTACCCGTGGGCTCGTCCGCAATAATCATGGAGGGGTTGTTCACCAACGCCCGGGCCAAGCCCACACGCTGACGCTCGCCGCCGGAAAGCTCCGTAGGGTAATGCTTTGCCTTATGCTGCAAGCCCACCAGGCTGAGAATATACGGGACCCGTTTGCGAATGGAACGGGCGGACGCACCCACCACACGCATGGCAAACGCCACATTGTCGTAAACCGTCATGTGGTCGATCAGGCGGAAATCCTGGAAAACGATCCCCATCTTACGGCGGATATAGGGGATCTTTCTTTTCGGCAGCCGCGTCACATCCACCCCGTCCACGATAATTTGACCGGAATTCGGCCTTTCTTCACACATGACAAGCTTCAGGAAGGTACTTTTGCCTGCGCCGGAGGACCCGACAATAAAAACAAACTCACCCTTATCCACGCTGAGGTTGATGTTGTGCAGGGCTTCCGTGCCATTATTATACACTTTAGACACATTGTGGAATTCAATCAAGCTTAGAACATTCCTTTCTCTGCAAGGATACTTGGGAAGAGGAAACTCTCCCCTGCTTCACTTGAAAGCAAGTTCCCGCCGGGCAAATCCAACTACACAGGGACAGCACCCACCGGCATAGTTGTATTATACCAATGGGTGCCGCCTGTATCATTCTTGTGCGGAATTAAATTGTGAACGAAGCGGGAACAGAACGCTTCCGGCCGTGAGATCAGAACTTCACGGGGTTGCTGGAAAGATAACGCTTCACCATCAAAGCTACCTTAAAGACAATTGCATCCTCGAACTCCCGCAGGTCCAAGCCGGTGATCTTCTTGATCTTCTCCAGGCGGTAAACCAGGGTATTCCGGTGGACAAACAGCTTCCGGGAAGTCTCGGAAACGTTGAGGCTGTTCTCAAAGAAGCGCTGGATGGTAAACAGCGTCTCATGGTCCAAAGAGTCAATGGAGCCTTTGCGGAAAACCTCTTTCAGGAACATCTCGCACAGGGTGGTGGGCAGCTGATAGATCAGGCGCGCAATCCCCAGGTGATTATAGCTGACAATGGGCTTTTCCGTGTCAAACACCTTGCCAACCTCCAGGGCCACCTGCGCCTCCTTAAAGGAACGGGCCAGGTCCTTGATGGAGTTGACCACAGTGCCGATGCCCACCGTGCAGTGGGTGTAGAACTCTCCGGAAAGAGTGTCCACAATGGAGCTGGCCAGCTTGTCGATATCCTTTTCATCAATATTGGCCTTGATTTCCTTGACAAGGGCGATATCCGTCTCGTTGATGTTGATAATGAAATCCTTATTCTTGTCAGGGAACAGGTTCTGCAGCACATCGTAGGCAGAGATGTCGTTTTTCTCAGCGATCTTTACAAGCATGCACACCCGGCTCACATCCGAATCGAAGTGGAGCTCGTGGCTCTTCAAATAGATATCCCCAGGGAGGATATTGTCCAGGATCACATTTTTGATAAAGTTGCCCCGGTCGTATTTCTCGTCATAATACTGCTTGATGCTGTTAAGGGACACTGCCAAAATCTTCACATACTTCTGCGCCTCGGGGTCCTTGCCGGCCACAAACACGGCATACTCGGGCCGGGGACGATTGCCGAAAGACTTGAAGCTATAGTCATCCGTCTCAAAAACCTCCGAAGAGGCCATCTCCTCCGGCGTGATCTCGTCGCACACCTCTCCGATTTTGCCAAGCTCGCTGCAGGCAATGATCACAGAGGACTCGTCCACAACGCCGATGGTGCGGTCGATCGTATCACGCATCTGATGGATGATTCCTTGGAACAATCTGTTTGACATAGCGCTTCCCCTTTCTTATCACACAGGGATTTTCCCCAGATTCTTCAAAACTGCTGTTCCAAACCAGAAACAGCGTCACGCAACTATATATCTCTATTTTACAGAATCAAAGGAAAAAATTCAACCTTTTTTCGAAAAAAGCTTACACAAATTCCTTTTTCGCAATATAAAAGAAAGAGGACACCATCTCTGGCGTCCTCTCACTGAATGGCTTAATTTAGTTGAGAATGGTCTTCTCAGTCTCTTTATCGAACAGATGCATCTTGTTCAGATCGAAAGCAATCTTAATCTTATCGCCGGACTTGGCAGTGGAGGTGGGCTCCACACGAGCGGTGACAGCGTTGCCCTCGCAGTTGAGGTACAGATAGGTCTCAGCACCCATCAGCTCGGTAACTTCCACGTCCACAGTCACGTGAGCGCCGCCGACCTTCTCGATGAAGTCGGGCTCATCATGAACGTCCTCGGGACGGATGCCGAACACAACGTCCTTGCCAACATACTCGTCCAGGTTAGCAGTTGCGCCATCGGCCTTCTTCTTGGGAACGTTGATGGTGCAGCCGCCGAAGGTCATGGTGTACTCAGCGCCGTTCTTACCCAGCTTGGCGTCGATGAAGTTCATCTGAGGAGAACCCATGAAGCCGGCAACGAACTCGTTGATGGGGTAATCGTACAGGTTCTGAGGAGTATCGACCTGCTGGATGAAGCCGTCCTTCATAACCACGATGCGGTCGCCCATGGTCATAGCCTCGGTCTGGTCGTGAGTAACGTAGATAAAGGTGGTGCCCAAACGCTTGTGCAGCTTGGCAATCTCGGTTCTCATCTGTGCACGCAGCTTAGCGTCCAAGTTGGAGAGGGGCTCGTCAAGCAGGAACACCTTGGGATCACGGACGATGGCGCGGCCCAGAGCCACACGCTGTCTCTGACCACCGGACAAAGCCTTGGGCTTACGATCCAACAGGTGAGAGATATCCAGAATGCGGGCGGCCTCCTCCACGCGGCGCTTGATCTCATCCTTGGGAGTCTTGCGCAGCTTCAGGCCGAAAGCCATGTTATCAAACACAGTCATGTGAGGGTACAAAGCGTAGTTCTGGAACACCATGGCGATATCGCGGTCCTTGGGAGCGATGTCGTTGGAGAGCACGTCGCCGATGTACAGTTCGCCCTTGCTGATTTCTTCCAAACCAGCGATCATACGCAGGGTGGTGGACTTGCCGCAACCGGAAGGACCGACCAGGATGATAAACTCCTTATCTTCGATGTCCAGGTTGAAATCGGTAACCGCTGTTACACCGCCGGCGTAGATCTTGTAAATATTTTTCAAAGTTACGCTTGCCATTCAGATTTTCCTCCTATTTTTTGACTGCGCGGTCCGCATTTCACCGCACCTGTCATTTAGATTGTACTTAGTATAACAGATTCGGCCCTGCGGCGATAGGCTTTATTTGCCCAAAGATTTCCGGTCACCTTTATGGGATTTCACTAAGGCCCAAATGATATAATCATTTTTAGTACAACTTGCTAATGGAAAATCTGCTCGATTTCCTCCGGAGAAAGGAGGCGGCACTCCCCTTCCTGTAGTGTGCCGTCCAAGGAAAGCCCCCCTATCTTGAGGCGCTTGAGGGAAACCACCTGCTTCCCCCTGGACTCGAACATACGCTTCACCTGATGGAAGCGACCCTCCCGAATCTGCACAAAGGCTGCGGCGGGATCGCCCTCTTGGGTCCAAAGCCGCGCTGGGGCGTACTGCTCCTCCCCCCAGCAAACGCCCTGCTGAAATGCAAGAACGTCCTCCTCTGTGACAGGAGCGTCCAGCTCTGCCAGATACATTTTATATACATGCTTCTTGGGGGAGAGCATCCGATGGGCCAGCTCCCCGTCGTCCGTGATGAGCAAAAAACCGGTGGTATCCTTGTCCAACCTGCCCGCCGGGAAAAGCCCCCGGCGGCGCAGATCCTCCGGGAGCAGGTCCAGCACGGTCCTTTGGCGGCGGTCCTCTGTGGCCGAAAGCACCCCGGCCGGTTTATTCATCATGATGTAGAGATGCTTTTGATACTGCACCGGACGGCCCTCCACCGTGACGGCCGCCGCCGGCTCCACTTTGGCAGAGGGGTCCCGCTGGGGAACGCCGTCCACGGCCACAGCGCCCCCCCGGATCAGCTTCCCCACCTCCTTCCGTGTGCCGAACCCCTGGGATGAAAGGAATTTATCCAACCGTTCTCCCATCATTTCACGTCCTTTCCATTGCTCACAGCCCTTATACTTCCATAGGGAGCGCTCTCCACTCAATCCACAGGATAGGCGTCCTCCGGCAAAGGCTCTCCCGCAGTCTGCGTTTCTGCGGAGAGTTCCTCAGCCAAAGCCGCCTCTCCCTGGGTATCCTCCGCCGCAGCAGCCCCGCTGCTTTCGGAGGCTGCATCCGCACCGCCCTCTGCCGGGAGCTGGGAGGAAGCCGCCGGAGTTGCCTGAGCGCCGCCGTTGGTCTCACCAAAGCGGGCGCTGTCCGGGGCAAAGCCGTGCATAAAGCCATCCACCTTGGTGCTGGCTACATCGCCGCCGATGATCTGCTCCCCATACACCAGCAGCGTGGCATAGACCTCCGTCTCGTTGGGGTAGTTCTCCACTTTGTAGAGATACTGGGTACAGGACTCCCCTGCGTAGGGCTCCAAATCAAAGCCCTGGGCCTTCTGCATGGTGTTGTAGGCAGTGTACACATCATTGAACTCCGCCGGGATCATCACCTCCCGCGTCTCTGCCGGCTCCGTCTGAACCTGCCAGCCAAAGCTTTGAAGGTAAGCGACCCGCTCCTCATTGGTGCCGCCTGGGATGGGCAGGGCCTGTTCCTCCTCTCCCCTGCTCTGCAGGAAAAAGCATGCCAACGCCACAATGACCGCCAGCACCAAAAAGGCAAGAATCCGTTTCCGATTAGCTTTCAGCGATACGACCATTTTTCCACCGTTCCTCTCTGTTGTGTCCTTGTGGAATACCTATGAGAGAGACGGCGGTGATATTACGTTTTCTGCGCCAATTCCGAAAGAGAGAGCATCTGGGGCGGCGAAAAGCGCTCCTGCCGGGAGGCGGCGGAGATCAGGTATCCCCCTGGCAGAACATGTTGAGAGAGAAGCACGCCCCCCTGGATGAAACGGGGCGCTCCATCCGCAAAGGAGAACGCTGCATTCCGCAGGCCGTATTTCAAGCCCTGTCCGGTAAGCTTCAGCACGCTCTCTTTGAGCGTCCACAAGGAGAGGAACGCGGCTGTCCGGTCCGGCTGGGAGGCAAGCCAACGCAGCTCCTCCTCTGTGCAGGCCCGCCGCAGCAGGGGCTCCCGAACAGGCCGGGGGCCCTCCCCGTCCACCCCCACAGGAGCGCTGCTCAAGGCGCAGCACACAAGGCCGCGGCAATGGCTCACATTGAAGTGGACGGAGCTGTCAGGAAAATACGGCTTGCCCTCCGGCGTGCGCTCGCGGCGAAGGGCGGAAAGCTCCACACCCTGCTCCTGCCAAAGGGCATACGCCAACAGGCTCTCTGCCAAAAAGCGCTGCTGGGAAAGCTGCTCTCTGCGGGAGAGCGCGGTTTCTTCATACCGGACAGCGTACAGCATCTTGAGCCCCTCCCCTGCTCCCCGTTGATTTTTTAAGTATACCATAGAGTTTCTTACAAATCAAAAGAAAATGCGCCCGGATGCCCACTTGACTTTTCCTGATTCCTGTGAGAAAATTTAGATGATTTTAGGCGTTTTGACGAAAAAGGAGGGGAGTCCCATGACTGGGGAAAAAAAGATGTTCTATCGTTCCTTTTTCGCCATTGTCATTCCCATTGCCATCCAAAACCTCATCAACTCTGCGGTGGGGATGGCCGACACCCTGATGCTGGGCTTTGTCAGCCAAACAGCAATGACGTCCAACTCTTTGGCGGGGCAGCTCCATTTTATTCTGAACATGGCATACAGCGGCCTGGCCGCCGGCGCCACCATGCTGACGGCCCAATATTGGGGCAGGCAGAACATGAAAGCGATTGAGCATATCCTTGCCATCGGCACGAAGCTGGCCGCTGCTGTCAGCGTTGTTTTCTTTGTGGGGACTGTGTTCTTCCCCACCCAGCTCATGAGCATTTACACCAACGATCCCACCATGATTCAGTCCGGCAGCAGCTATCTGAAAATTGTGGGCTGGTCATACCTCTGCATGGGGCTTTCCCACCCCTATCTCAGCATCTTGAAGAGCGTGGAACGCGCGAAGGCAAGCACCTTAATCAATTCCTCGGCGCTCGGCGTCAATGTATTGCTCAACGCAGTCTTTCTCTTTGGCTGGATTCCCGGAATCCCTCCCATGGGCATCCAAGGAGTCGCCATCGCCACAGTCATCTCCCGAGTGGGGGAGCTGGTCCTTTGCCTAATCTATGGCTCCCGCTACCGGACCCTGCGGCTGCGTCCGAGCTTGTTCGTCATGCACAATCCCGTGCTCTGGCGGGATTTCATCCACTACTCTCTTCCCGCCCTGGGCAACGAATGTGTTTTCGCCGTGGGCGCCTCCATGTACTCTGTGATTATGGGCAGGCTGGGCGAGGATTTGGTGGCTGCAAACTCCATCGTATCCAGTATGCGCAGCATTGCCACTGTGCTGGGCTTTGGCGTTGCCAGCGGCGCTTCCATCCTGCTGGGCAAGGCCATTGGGTCCGGCGACATGGCCCGGGCAGAGCAGGACGCCAAGCGGCTGCTGAAGCTGACCTTCACCGCCGCCCTCATCGGGAGCCTGACCGTTTTGATCGCCTATCCGATCATCTCCTCCTCCATGACCACGCTGTCCGCCCAGGCCCAAAGCTATCTGCGGATTATGGTCCTCATCAGCGTCGTCTATGTTTGGGGCCCGCCCATGAACACCTGCTGGATGTGCGGCATCTTCCGGGCCGGGGGGGATTCCAAATTCGGCTTCCTATTGGACGTCGTTTGTATGTGGGTCATCATGGTGCCCGCCGGGCTTCTGGCCGCTTTTGTGCTGAAGCTCCCTCCCATGTGGGTGTATTTCATCCTCAGCCTGGACGAAACTGTAAAAATGCCGGCAAATATCATTCACTACCGCAAAAAGGGCTGGCTGAAGAATATCACCAGGGACAAAATCACTTAATTCGCTTTCCCGCATTTTTGACCCGCTGGCCTTTTGCCGGCGGTTTTTTTGTGCAAAAAAAGAAGGCTGTGCCCAAAGGCACAGCCTTCCTGCGGCTTTCGCCGCAATTTTTCGCACTTACTTCTTACTTGCGGGGGTTCTTGATTGCAGCCTGAGCAGCAGCCAGACGGGCAATCGGAACACGGAAGGGAGAGCAAGAGACGTAGTTCAAGCCAACATTGTGGCAGAACTCGATGGAGCTGGGATCGCCGCCATGCTCGCCGCAGATGCCGAGCATGATGTCAGGACGGGCAGCGCGGCCCTTCTCGGCAGCAATCTGCACCAGCTGGCCAACACCCTCCTGGTCCAGACGGGCAAAGGGATCGTTCTCGTAGATCTTGTTCTCATAGTAGGAGCCCAAGAACTTGCCAGCGTCATCACGAGAGAAACCAAAGGTCATCTGAGTCAAGTCGTTGGTGCCGAAGGAGAAGAACTCGGCCTCTTCCGCGATCTTGTCAGCGGTGATGGCAGCGCGAGGAATCTCGATCATGGTACCGACCTTGTACTTCAGATCCATGCCGGACTCGGCAATGATAGCGTCGGCGGTATCGGTAACGGTCTTCTTGACGAACTTCAGCTCCTTGACCTCGCCCACCAGGGGGATCATGATCTCGGGAACGATGTTCCAATCGGGATGAGCCTTCTGCACATTGATAGCAGCCTTGATGACAGCCTCGGTCTGCATAGCAGCAATCTCAGGATAGGTGACAGCCAGACGGCAGCCGCGATGGCCCATCATGGGGTTGAACTCATGCAGGGAAGCGATGATGGCCTTGATGTCCTCAACGCTCTTGCCCTGGGCCTTCGCCAGCTCCTCGATGTCCTCCTCAGCGGTGGGAACGAACTCATGCAGCGGGGGATCCAGGAAGCGGATGTTCACATGACGGCCGCCCAGAGCCTCGTACAGCTGCTCAAAGTCGCCCTGCTGCATGGGCTCCAGCTTAGCCAGAGCTGCCTTGCGCTCCTCCACAGTATCGGAGCAGATCATCTCGCGGATCGCAGCGATACGGTCGGGATCGAAGAACATATGCTCGGTACGGCATAGGCCGATGCCCTGAGCGCCAAAGGCCACAGCCTGCTTGGCGTCGCGGGGAGTATCAGCGTTGGTGCGGACCTCCATCTGACGGTACTTGTCAGACAGCTCCATGATGCGGCCAAAGTAGCCGCCTTCGGTGGAAGCGGGAACGGTGGGCAGAGCCTCGCCGTAGATGTTACCGGTGGTGCCGTCCAGGGAGATGTAATCGCCCTCGTGGTACTCACGGCCGGCCAGGGTAAACTTCTTGTTGGCCTCGTCCATCTTGATCTCGCCGCAGCCGGAGACACAGCAGGTGCCCATGCCGCGAGCCACAACGGCAGCGTGGCTGGTCATGCCGCCGCGCACGGTCAGGATGCCCTGAGCGTACTGCATGCCCTCGATGTCCTCGGGAGAGGTCTCCAGACGGACCAGAACGACCTTCTCGCCAGCCTGACCCTGCTCCACAGCGTCCTCAGCGGTAAAGACAATCTTGCCGCAGGCAGCGCCGGGAGAAGCCGCCAGAGCGCTGGCAACGGGCTTCGCGGACTTCAAAGCGGAGGGATCGAACTGGGGATGCAGCAGAGCGTCCAGCTGCTTGGGATCCAGCATCAGCAGAGCTTCCTGCTCGGTCTTCATGCCCTCGTCGATCAGGTCGCAAGCGATCTTGATAGCGGCAGCGGGGGTGCGTTTGCCGTTACGGGTCTGCAGCATATAGAGCTTGCCGTTTTCTACGGTGAACTCCATGTCCTGCATATCATGGTAATGGCTTTCCAGCAGGTTGCAGACTTCCTGGAACTGCTTGAAAGCCTCGGGGAACTTCTCAGCCATCTGGGAGATGGGCATGGGAGTACGGATACCGGCCACCACGTCTTCACCCTGGGCGTTGGTCAGGAACTCACCGAACAGCTTCTTCTCACCAGTGGAGGGGCTGCGGGTGAAGGCCACGCCGGTACCGCAATCGTCGCCCATGTTGCCGAAGGCCATCATCTGCACGTTGACAGCGGTGCCCCAGGAATAGGGGATCTCGTTCATGCGGCGATAGACGTTGGCGCGGGGGTTGTCCCAAGAACGGAACACGGCCTTGACAGCGCCCATCAGCTGCTCCTTGGGATCGGAGGGGAAATCGGAACCGATCTTCTCTTTGTACTCAGCCTTGAACTGCTCGGCCAGCTCCTTCAGGTCGTCGGCAGTCAGCTCGGTGTCCATGGTGACGCCGCGGTTTTCCTTCATCTGGTCGATCAGCTCTTCAAAATACTTCTTGCCAACTTCCATAACCACGTCGGAGTACATCTGGATGAATCTCCGATAGCAGTCATAAGCCCAACGAGGATTGCCGGACTTCTTGGCCATAACCTCAACCACTTCCTCGTTGAGGCCCAGGTTCAAGATGGTGTCCATCATGCCGGGCATGGAAGCGCGGGCGCCGGAACGAACGGAAACCAGCAGAGGATTCTCCTTATCGCCAAACTTCTTGCCGGTGATCTCCTCCATCTTGCCCACATACTCCATGATCTGGGCCTGGATCTCATCATTGATCTGGCGTCCGTCCTCATAATACTGGGTGCAGGCTTCCGTGCTGATGGTGAAGCCCTGGGGAACCGGAAGGCCGAGCTTGGTCATTTCTGCCAGGTTCGCGCCCTTGCCGCCAAGAAGCTCACGCATGGACCCGTCGCCTTCGCTAAACAGATAGACATACTTGTAGCTCATTGGTATCTTACCTCCTAATAATGTTCAACCGGACGCCGGACCAAACGGCCATGGCCCTTCCGGGTGACAGCAGAATGGAACCGCCGGAGCAGGCCGAAAAAGCCCGTCCACGGGTATCCTATCAAGAATTATAGCAAAGTATTCCGAAAAATACCATAGCAAATTGAAAGAAAACCAAAGTTTTTTCCCAATCCCCAAAAAGACTCCTCTCTTCGCCGCCCAGTCAAAAGCCGGACTTGCAAATTAAAAGCGGCTCTGGCATAATAGGAAAAGAACGTTCCCTTTGGGACGACGCAGGCGGGCCGGAGCTTCCGGGCCGCCCTCTCTGCGTGTCCCCGGAGGGCAGATCGATCACTCAGCGGAGGAAATGGAAGCATGCTGCATTTATTTCAAAAAGACACCCCCTCCCCCGGCCCCGTGGAATTTTTGGTGGTGGGCCTGGGGAACCCGGGAAAGCAATATGAGGGCACCCGGCACAACGCCGGTTTTCTCGCCTTGGACGCCATTGCAAAAAAACACCACACGGAAATCAAGCGGATCAAATTCAAGGGCACTGTGGGCGAGTGCGTCCTGGGAGGGAAAAAAGTGCTGCTCTTAAAGCCCGGCACCTACATGAACCTCAGCGGGCAAGCCGTGCAGGAGGCCATGCAGTTTTACAAGCTGCCCCCGGAAAGGGTCCTGGTGATCTTCGACGACATCAATCTGGAGCCGGGCAAGCTGCGTATCCGCCGCAAGGGCAGCGACGGCGGCCACAACGGCATGAAGAACATCATCTATCTGGCCGGTTCGGACCAGTTCCCCCGCATCAAGCTGGGCGTGGGCAAGAAGCCCCACCCGGATTACAATTTGGCGGACTGGGTGCTCTCCCGCTTTACGGACAAAGAGATGGAATCCCTTTCCACTGCGCTGGAAAACGCCGCCGCCGCTGCGGAGCTCATTGTCCGCGGGGACACGGACCGGGCCATGAACCTATACAATAATTAAATCAAAACCACTGCCTATTGGAGAGGAGGAGCTCTATGAAACTGATCCGCGGCGCACTGAAGCGCTGGAAAGACTACAGCCGGTTGGAGCAGGCTGTCAAAGAGGGCGCGGTACCGGCGGCGGTCACAGGTCTGGCCGGCATCCACAAATGCTGTCTTATCGCCTCTCTGTGCAAGGAAACCAGCCGCCGGGCGCTGGTACTGGCTGCCGACGAGGCAGAGGCCCAGCGCTTCTTGGAGGATCTCTCGTCCTTGGGCATGAGTCCGGTGTACTATCCCCTGCGGGATTTCAACTTCCGGGACACCACCAGCATCTCTCACGAGTATGAGCGGCTGCGTCTGGAAGCGCTCTCGAAGCTGCAGGGCGGGGAGTGCGACTGCATCATCGCCTGCATGGACGCTGCTCTTCAATACACCATCAGTCCCAGCCAGCTGGAAAAGCGGATGTTCACCCTCCAGGCCGGGGACCAGCTGGAGATCGGCGGCCTGCTGGCCGCTCTGGTGGACTGCGGCTACACCCGTGAGGACCAGATCGAGGCGCCGGGACAATTCAGCCACCGCGGGGGCATTGTGGACTTCTTCTCCCCAAGCGCCACCGCCCCGGTGCGCGTGGAGTTCTGGGGGGACGAGGTGGACTCCCTCTCCAACTTTGACATCGAAAGCCAGCGCCGCACCGACGCCATCCCCCAGGTGACGCTGGCTCCCTGCGTGGAGGTGATTCCCGGCAAGCCCCAGCTTCTGGCCCAGCGGATTGAGAAGGTGGCCGCCTCCCTCCGGGGCAAGAGCGCTCCCAAGGCCAAGGAGATCCTGCGGGGCGAGGCGGATAAGCTGAAAAACGGGCTGCGCGTCGGCTCCATAGACAAGTTCATCTCCCTGGTGTACCCGGAGACCGCCACGCTGCTGGACTACTTCCCAGCGGAGAACAGCCTGGTTTTCTTCTCAGAGGGCAACAAGCTCAAGGAGCGGATGCGCTCCTCCCTGTGGCAATGGGGCGAGGACTTGAAGGGCTATCTGGCAGAGGGGCTTCTCTGCAAGGGACTGGACAAGTACAGCGAGGACTGGGACTACGCCCTGGGCAAGGCCGCCGAGCTGCCCACCCTGTTCCTGGACCTCTTCGCCCGGGGTAGCTATGAGGTCCCCACCAAGACGCTGGTGAACCTGACTGTCAAGCAGCTCTCCCCCTGGGGGGGCAGTGTGGAGCTGCTCACCGAGGACCTGCGCGCCCTTCTGGACCAGGGCAGGACCTGCGCTGTTCTGGCCGGGACCCAGCGGGCCGGGGAAGCTCTAGCAGAGGATCTGCGGAAAGCAGGGCTGCCCGCCGCCTGGGTGGAGGACCCCTCCACCACTGCCCCAGGGACGGTCACCGTCACCAGCGGGACCCTTTCCGCCGGTTTGGAGCTGCCCGACGCCAATTTTGCCTTAATCACCCACGGCCGCATGACGGAGGTCAAGCGAAAAAAGACAAAGCGGGATAAGAACAGCAAGGAGATCTCCAGCCTATCGGAGCTGGCGCCGGGGGACTATGTGGTCCACACCACCCACGGCATCGGCCTGTTCGAGGGCATCCACAAGCTGGAGATGAACGGCGTCACCAAGGATTATATCAAGGTGCGCTATGCCAAAAACGACACCCTCTATGTACCGGTCACCCAGCTGGACCTGGTAAGCAAATACATCGGCCCGAGAGAGGACTCCGCCGTAAAGCTCAGCCGTCTGGGCGGCGCTGATTGGCAGCGTCAAAAGACCAAGGTCCGCAAGGCGGTCAAGGACATTGCCAAGGAGCTGATCCAGCTCTATGCCCAGCGGATGCAGACAAAGGGCTTCGCCTTCCCTCCCGACGGGGAATGGCAGCATGATTTTGAATCCCACTTCGCCTACGACGAAACCGAGGACCAGCTGCGCTGCATCAACGAGATCAAGGACGACATGGAGCGGGAGGTGCCCATGGACCGGCTGCTCTGCGGGGACGTGGGCTTTGGCAAAACAGAGGTGGCGCTGCGGGCCGCGTTCAAATGCATCACTGCGGGAAAGCAGTGCGCCCTTCTGGTGCCCACCACCATCCTGGCCTGGCAGCACTATCAGACCATGCTGCAGCGCATGGAGGGCTTTCCTGTGGACGTGGAGCTGCTCTCCCGGTTCCGCACGCCCAAGCAGCAGGACGAGATCCTGCGCCGGGTGAAGCGGGGCAGCGTGGACATTGTGGTGGGAACTCACCGGCTGGTGTCCAAGGACGTGAAGTTCCACGATCTCGGCCTGGTCATCATTGACGAAGAGCAGCGCTTCGGCGTGGCTCAAAAGGAAAAGCTCAAGCAGCTTTGCAACACCGCCGATATCTTGACCCTCTCTGCCACGCCCATTCCCCGGACGCTGAACATGGCACTCTCGGGCATCCGGGATATGTCGGTGATTGAGGAGGCCCCTCACGACCGTCATCCGGTGCAGACCTATGTGATGGAATACGACGCCGGCGTCATCCAAGACGCCATTCGCCGGGAACTGCGCCGGGGCGGGCAGGTGTATTACCTGCACAACGATGTGGCCTCCATCCAGCGGACAGTGGCCCACATCCAGCAGATGGTGCCCGACGCCCGCATCGCCGTGGGCCACGGCAAAATGAACGAGGAGGAGCTTTCGGAAATGTGGCGGCAGCTCTTAGACCACGAGATCGACGTGCTTGTCTGCACCACCATCATCGAGACCGGCGTGGACGTCTCCACCGCCAACACCCTCATCATCGACAACGCCGACCGGATGGGCCTGTCCCAGCTCCATCAGCTTCGGGGGCGGGTGGGCCGCAGCAGCCGCCGGGCCTATGCCTATCTCACCTACACCCCCAACAAGGCCCTCTCCGAAATCGCTCAGAAGCGTCTGTCCGCTATCCGGGAGTTCACAGAATTCGGCTCCGGCTTCAAAATCGCCATGCGGGATTTGGAAATCCGCGGCGCGGGAAACATCCTGGGCGGAGAACAGCACGGGCACATGGAAGCCGTGGGCTATGATATGTATGTGAAGCTGCTCAACGAGGCGATCTCCCTGATGAAGGGCGAAAGCCCCGCCCGCCCTGTGGACCAGGACTGCCTGGTGGATCTGCAGGTGCAGGCCCACATCCCGGAGAGCTATATCGACAGCTTGAGCCTGCGGCTGGATGTGTACCGCCGGATCGCCGAAGTGGAAACCCAGGAGGACGCCATGGACGTGACGGACGAACTCATTGACCGCTTTGGAGAGCCGCCCGCCTCGGTGAGGGGCCTGCTGGACGTGGCCCTGCTGCGCAATACCGCCGCCCGGCTGGGCGTCATCGAGATCAAACAGCAGGGGGATTCCCTATTGCTGTACAAAGAAAAGTTCGACGTACAGGAGGTGGGGCCGCTCATCAAGGCCCTGGGAGGCCGGGTGCTGCTCTCCGCTGGAAGCAAGCCCTATATCAGCGTGAAAATGGCCGGGCAGCCCCCCACCCAAGCTCTGGGAGAGATCCTTGAGGCAATGGAGAAAACCTGCGCTTCCATTTAAAGCCTCTCCCCCCTTCTCTCCTTCCTCAGGAAAGCTCCCTTGCTCTGCCCTGGGGCTTTCGGCGGACTGTTCACAATTTCTGTGTAGACAAACCGAAAAAAGTGGAGTATAATATTTGTCGTTCTTTGCAGAATTTTAAGAAAACAAGATGTGAAAGGCTGATCACCCATGAAAAACATTTGCAAGCGCGCCGCTGCCGGACTGCTGGCCCTGATGCTGTGCCTAGGCTTTGCCGGCTGCTACAGCGAGAATAATACTTGGGCTGCCCGCAAGGGCGACGACACCCTGCCCATCGGCGGGTATATCTATTATCTGTACAGCGCCTATTCCGACGCTGCCAGCAAAGTGGACACCGAAACCGCCGTTTTGGATGCTGAGATCGAGGGCGAGGACGCCTCTCAGTGGATTCACGAGGAGGCCATGAATTACCTGCAGGCCTACTACTACATCAACGATAAGTTCAGCGAGTACGGCTTGGAGTGGACCGACGAGGATCAGGCCCAGGCCAAAAACATCTCCGACAACTTCTGGAGCTACTACAAGAGCATCATGGAGCCCATGGGCATCGCCCAGTCCTCCTTCGAGCAGGTCTACGGCCAGTATTCCGTGAAGCTGCAGAAGGTGATGCAGGCCGCCTACGGAGAGGGCGGGGAGCTGGCTTTGGCCAGCGGCGAGCTGAAGCAGTACTTTGAGGACAACTACTACAGCTATGAATATTTCTACGCACCCTTGACCACCACCAACGAGGACGGCAAAAGCGAGACCCTCTCTGAGGAGGACCAGGACGCTTTGGAGAAAAAGCTCCAAAAGCAAGTGGACCGCATCAACGCCGGAGAGCTTACCGTGAGCGAGGCGGCGGATCAGTATGCCGCAGACGCGGAGACGGATTCCACCTACTACAAGCCCACCGCCACCAAGGCTGAAAAGCTGACCAGCGAGTTGGCCAGCGCCCTGAAGTCCGTGGACGAGGGGAAAACCACCATTGCGCAAACCAGCAATGCGCTCTATGTCATCCGGCGCCTGTCCATTGCCGATGCCTACGCCGACGAAATGGAGAACAATGAGAGCCAGCTTCTCTCCCTGCTCTCCGACATGAAGGGCCAGGAATATCTGGATTACGTCATGGAGCAGGCCGCTGCTGCGGAGGGCATTGAGCTCAATCAGAAAGCGATTGACCATGTGAAGCTCTCCAAGCTTGTCAATGACGACAACCGCAACGGCATTTCCAGCGAGGCCGCCTCTTCGGAAGACTCCAGCGCTGCTGAGTAAGAGTTCCCCATTGACAGCTCGTTCCAATCGAATACACAAAAGCAAGCACAACGGGCGAGGAACTTCCTCGCTCGTTTTTTATGCTTTTTTCAATTCCCACCGTCAAAGCAGCAAACGTCCTGCCCTCTGTTGTCAAAATCGCAGGGCCCGCGCAATAGATTTTACATGCATTTTATTTTTGACAAAAGGGATCTTCCCGAGTATAATGGATACATTCTTTTTCAATAGCGTATCCCAACAAGATACCGGAAGATAAGGAGGTGTAATTACTTGGCAAAAGAAACGATGCAGGCTGTAAGTCAAGCGGAAGAAAAAGCACAGCTCACAGTCCGCCAGGCGAAGGAGGAAGCCGACCGTCTCCGCCTGGCGGCGGTCATGCAAGGAAAGCAATTGATTGCAGAGGCATTGGATGACGCCCGCCAGCAGGAACGCGCCCTTCTGGAGGCTGCCGCCGCTCGCGGGGAAGCCGCCAGGGAAGCCGTCCTAGAAAAGACGCGGCAAGAACAAAAGCAGCTGCAAGCCCAGGCGGAGGCCCGTCAGGTTCAAGTGGCCAGAGAAGCGGAACGCATCATACTGGGCCGCCCCAGAAGGAGGTGAGAACATGGCCGTCACAGCCATGAAGCGTTTAGAGCTTTATGCCATGAAAAAAGACCGCAAAGCTATTTTGGAGCTGCTGCAGCGCCGGGGTGTTGTGGACGTGCAGACCACAGAGGAAACTGCGGAGCTGTTCTCCAAAACAGATACCTCCCAAACCTGCCAGGAGCTGGAGCAGAACGCTCAACTGCTGGAACAGGCAGCCGCTCTGCTGGATCAATATGTACCGGCAAAGAAGGGCTTGCTGTCCATGCTGGAAGGACGCCCGGTCATCTCCCCGGAGGATTACGAAAGCTGCGGAGAGAAAGCGCCGGAGATGCTGGATACTGCACGCTCCTTGATGAAGCTGGGAAAACAGATCACAGACAGCAAGGCCCAGGTGGTCCGGCTGGAAGCTCAGCGGGAAAGCCTTGAGCCCTGGAAAGCCTTGGACATCCCTCTGGGCTGGAAGGGCACTGGCCACACTCGGGCTTTCATTGGCACTTTCCCGGAGGAACGGGATGAGGCCGGCCTCAAAGAGGAGCTTGCAAGGCTGCTGCCGCAGGTAAGCGGCCTTGAGCTGGAAATCCTCAGCCGACAGCTGCAGCAAACCTGTATTTTTTTGCTCTCTCTGAAGCAGGATGCTCCCCAGGTGGAGGAGGCCTTGCGTTCTATGGGCTTTACCAATCCGGCCTTTACCCCGGAGCTGCCCCCTGCCCAAGAGTCGGAGCGTCTGGCCGAGGAGATCCGAAAATGCCAGCAAGAGGCGGAGGACGCCAAAAAAGCCATTTGCTCCCAGGCCGGAGAGCGGGATTCCTTGCTGCTGGCAGCGGATTACTGCGCCTGCCGGGGAGAAAAGTACAAAGTGCTGGGAGAGCTTTGGCAAAGCCCCCATGTATTCTGCCTGACGGGCTATCTGCCCGCCGAGGACACGCCGGGCCTTTTGGGAGAGCTGGACAAGCACTTCACCCTGTGGGCTGAGGCACTGGACCCGGGCCCCCAGGAGGAGCCGCCGGTCAAGCTGAAAAACGGCTTCTTCTCGGCCCCCATGGAATCCGTCGTAGCAGGCTACAGCCTGCCCAAGAAAAGCGAAGTGGACCCCTCTCGGGTGATGGCGGTATTTTATTATGTGCTGTACGGGATGATGCTGTCCGACGCGGCTTACGGTATCTTGATGGTGCTGGGCTGCGGTGTGGCGCTCAGCCTGAAGAAATTCCAAAACATGGAACAGAGTATGCGAAAGACCTTGCGGATGTTCCTTTTCTGCGGCATCTCCACCACAGTGTGGGGCGTGCTGTTCGGCGGGTACTTCGGCGACGCCATCCCGGTGATCGCAGAGACCTTCTTCCACAAGGAGGTCACAGTCCCCGCCCTGTGGTTCGAGCCCCTATCCGACCCCATGCGGCTTCTGATTTTCTCCTTTGGAATCGGCGTGCTGCACCTGTTTACCGGGTTGGGGGTTCAATTCTATCAGCTGGCAAAGCAGAAGAAGTATGCGGACGCCATTTATGACGTGGTCTTTTGGTATCTGCTGGTGGGCGGCCTGATTGTAGTGCTGCTCTCCACAGAGATCTTCCAAAACATCGCGCAGCTTCCCTTCCAGGTTCCCGGACCGGTGGCCATGGCCGCAGGAGTGCTGGCCGGAATTGGCGCCGTGGGAATCCTCTTCACTGCCGGGCGGGAATCCCGCAACCCAGTCAAGCGCTTTTTGAAGGGGCTTTATGGGCTTTACGGCGTTTCCAGCTATCTCAGCGATATCCTGTCCTACTCCCGGCTGCTGGCTCTGGGCTTGGCCACCGGCGTGATCTCCACCGTGTTCAATCAGCTGGGTGCCATGCTGGGCGGCGGCGTGGGCGGCGCCATCTTCTTTGCTGTGGTCTTTCTGATCGGCCACACCATGAACATGGCGATCAACATTTTGGGCGCCTATGTGCATACCAACCGCCTGCAATTCGTGGAGTTCTTCGGCAAGTTCTATGAAGGGGGCGGGCGTGCCTATGCGCCTTTTGCCACCAATACTAAGCATTTTCAAATCAAGGAGGAAAAATGAAATGAACACTTTTGATTGGAATATTTTGGGTATCTTCTTCGCCCTGCTGGGCGGCGTCCTGGCCGCGCTGATGGCCGGTATTGGCTCTGCTGTGGGCGTTGGTATGGCTGGTCAAGCCGCTGCCGGCGCTGTGACTGAGAACCCCTCCCTGTTCGGTAAGGTGCTGGTGCTGCAGCTTCTGCCCGGCACCCAGGGCATCTACGGCCTGCTCATCGGCTTCATCGTTCTCACTCAGGTGGGCATTTTGGGCGGCAATCCCGAAATCAGCGCCGTCAAGGGCCTGCTCTACCTGGCTGCCTGCCTGCCCATGGCCATTGTGGGCTATGTCTCTGCCAGATGGCAGACGAAGGCCTCCATCGCCAGCATCTCGCTGCTCTCGAAAAAGCCCGAGCAGTTCGGCAAGGCCATGACCCTGCCCGTCATGGTTGAGACCTACGCCGTGCTGGCTCTGCTGATCTCCATCCTGTCCATCTTCGGCATCGGCGGGCTGCCGGTATGAGCCCACTACATTTCAACTGGAAAAGGAGGGCTGGCCATGACGGGACTTGACGCCATACTGGAAGAGATCGGCAAAGAGGCGGACGCCCAGGCCAAGGACCTGCTGGACGCCGCCAAGGCCGAGGCGGAAGCCGCACTTGAGGAAGCCCGCCAGGAGGCGCAGCGCCAGGCTCAGGAGATTTTGGAGAGAGCCAAGGCGAAAGCCGCCTCTGTGGAGGAGCGCGCCCAATCCACAGCTCAGCTGGAACGGCGGGACCGGCTGCTCCGGTGCAAGCAGCAGCTCATTCGGGAAGCCCTGGAGGCTGCCTGCGAGGACCTGGAAAACGCCCCGGCAGAGGAATACTTCTCCATTCTGCTGGAGCTGGCGCAGCGGTCCGCTCAGCCCGGCGAGGGGACGCTCCACCTGCGGGCACAGGACCTGGCCCGGCTGCCGGAAAACTTCCAGCAGGAGCTGGACCGGGTGACGCCCCAGGGGAGCATCACGGTATCTCCCACACCGCAGGATATTCCCGGCGGGTTCGTACTGACATACGGACCCATCGAAATGGACTGCACCTTCCAGGCGCTGTTCCAGGCCGCCCATGAAGGGCTGCGCGACGCGGCAGGGGCAATCCTGTTCCCCACAGCGTAAGCGGGAAAGGAGATGCCATGAGCCAGGATTACATCTACGCGGTAGCCCGCGTGCGCGCCAGAGAGGTCTCCCTGCTGACAAAAAATGATATGGAACGGCTGATGGCCAGCCCCAGCGAGGATGAGTGCCTGCGGATTCTGCGGGACAAGGGCTGGGGCCGGGGCGACAGCAGCTTGACTGCCGGGGAGATTCTGACCGCAGAAGAGGCGAAAACCTGGGATTTCCTCAGGGAGCTCACCCAGGACGCCGCCCCCTTTGGACCACTGCAGGTGCCTGCCGACGGGAACAATCTGAAAGCAGCCATCAAATGCGTCGCGTTGGGCGCGGAACCTCGAAACGTGTTCCTCCCCGGCGGCAGGTGGGATGGGGAAGCATTGCTCTCCATGGCAAAGGAGCGTGATTTCTCCGCCCTCTCCCCCATTCTCGCCCAAGGAGCGGAAAAGGCCCTCAGCGCTTTGCTGCAAACTGGCGACGGCCAGCTCTGCGACGCCATTGTGGACCGGGCCTGCTTGGAGGAGATCCTCCGGCTGGGCAAGGAAAGCGGGTTGGCCGTTTTGGAGAACTACAGCCAATGGATCACTGCAACTGCGGATATCCAGACAGCATACCGCTGCTGCAAGGCCGGCAAGAACCGGGAATTCCTGGAGCTGGCCCTGGCGCCCTGCGATGGTCTGGATTTGGACGAGCTCATTGCCGCTGCCTTGCAGGGCAGTGAGGAGCTGCTGAACTATCTGGACGCCGCCTCCTATCAAGAGGCCGCAGAAAAGCTGCGGACCTCCGCTTCTGCCTTTGAAAAATGGCGGGACGACCGGGCCATCGAATTGATTCGGGGCGAAAAGGAGGAATACGAATCGGCGGGACCATTGTTCGCCTATGCGGTAGCACGCCGCCGTGAAATCGATACAGCGCGGATCATTCTCTCTGGCAAGCGCAACGGCTTGGCCGAGGAGAAGCTCCGAGAAAGGCTGAGGGAAACCTATGTATAAAATTGCGGTGCTGGGGGACCAGGACAGCGTTTACGGCTTTGGCGCCGTGGGGCTGGAGGTGTTTCCCATCGACGACGGGGAGACCGGGGCCAGAACCCTGCGCCGCCTGGCGGAGGAGGACTATGCTGTGCTCTATATCACAGAGGCACTGTGCGCCCAAATCCCCGAGGAGCTGGACCGGCTGCGGGAACGTCCCCTGCCGGCGGTGATCCCCATTCCGGGGATCTCCGGCAACACGGGGCTGGGCCTGGCCCAGTTGACACACTCTGTGGAACAGGCGGTCGGCTCCGATATCCTGTCCGCTGAGGACGAATCCTAATTGAGAAGCGGGTGAATCATAAACATGAGCAAAGGCACCATCAAAAAAGTGGCCGGTCCCCTGGTTATCGCCAAGGGGATGCGGGACGCCAATATGTATGATGTGGTGCGGGTCAGCGAAAAACGCCTGACCGGCGAGATCATTGAAATGCACGGGGACGAGGCCTCCATTCAGGTATATGAGGAGACTTCCGGCTTGGCTCCGGGAGCTCCCGTGGAATCCACTGGGGCGCCCATGAGCGTGGAGCTTGGCCCCGGCTTGATCGGCAGCATCTACGACGGCATCCAGCGGCCTTTGGACGACATTATGAAGCTCTCTGGAAACAACCTGCAGCGGGGCGTGGAAGTCCCCGCGCTGAAGCGGGACCGGAAGTGGGACTTCACCCCCCTGGCCAAGCCGGGGGACACTGTAATCGCCGGAGACGTGCTGGGCACTGTGCAGGAGACGGAGATCGTCTGCCACAAGATCATGGTCCCGCCGGGCTTGCTGGGAACGGTCAAGGAAATCCGTGAGGGCTCCTTCACTGTGACGGAGACCATCGCCGTCATCGAGACCCCCGACGGCCTGGAGACCCCCCTGACCTTGGTGCAGCACTGGCCTGTGCGCCGGGGCCGCCCCTATCAAAAGAAGCTGTCCCCGGAAATGCCCCTGGTCACCGGCCAGCGGGTTATCGACACCTTTTTCCCCATTGCCAAGGGCGGCGTGGCCGCTGTGCCCGGCCCCTTCGGCAGCGGCAAGACCGTGGTGCAGCATCAGCTGGCCAAATGGGCCGAGGCGGACATTGTGGTCTATATTGGCTGCGGCGAGCGCGGCAACGAGATGACGGACGTGCTCAATGAGTTCCCGGAGCTGCAGGACCCTAAAACGGGTTACTCCCTGATGAAGCGCACGGTGCTCATTGCCAACACCTCCGATATGCCTGTGGCAGCCCGAGAGGCGTCGATCTATACGGGCATCACCATTGCGGAATACTTCCGGGACATGGGCTATTCCGTGGCGCTGATGGCCGACTCCACCTCCCGTTGGGCAGAAGCGCTTCGCGAGATGTCCGGCCGGTTGGAAGAGATGCCCGGCGAGGAAGGCTATCCCGCCTACCTGGGCAGCCGTCTGGCCCAGTTCTATGAACGTGCGGGCCGCGTGGTCACCCTGGGCGATGAGCAGCGGGAAGGCACTCTGTCAGTTATCGGCGCAGTATCCCCTCCCGGCGGCGATATTTCCGAGCCGGTCTCTCAGGCGACCCTGCGCATTGTGAAGGTGTTCTGGGGACTGGACTCCTCCCTGGCGTACAAACGCCATTTCCCTGCGGTGAACTGGCTGACCAGCTACTCCCTGTATCTGGACACGCTGGAGCCATGGTTCGCACGGAGCGTGGCAGAGGATTGGGTATCCCTCCGCACGGCCCTCATGGGGCTGCTCCAGGACGAAGCCGAGCTGGAGGAAATCGTCCAGCTGGTGGGCATGGACGCCCTGTCCGCGCCGGACCGTTTGAAGCTGGAAGCCGCCCGGTCCATCCGAGAGGACTTCCTCCATCAGAACGCTTTCGACGAGGTGGACACCTACACGCCCCTGGCAAAGCAGCACGCCATGATGAAGCTGATTCTCAGCTATTACCAAAAGAGCCTGGACGCCCTGAAGGACGGGGTGGAGATCTCCGCACTGGTCTCTCTGCCTGTCCGCGAGCAGATCGGGCGGTTTAAATACACCGAGTCGGACCAGATGGAAGCCCGCTATGAGGCGGTGCTCGCCATGCTGGACGAGGAACTTGCCCAAGCCAGGGCCGCAAAGGAGGAGTTGTGATGCCAAAGGAATACCGCACGATCCAAGAAGTGGCAGGTCCTCTGATGCTGGTGAAAGGCGTGGAGGGCGTCGCCTATGACGAGCTGGGCGAAATCGAGCTGTTCAGCGGCGAAAAGCGCCGATGCAAGGTGCTGGAGATCAACGAGGGCAACGCCCTGGTGCAGCTGTTCGAAAGCTCCACCGGCATCAACCTGGAAAGCAGCAAGGTGCGCTTTTTGGGCAAGAGCATGGAGCTGGGCGTCAGCACCGATATGCTGGGCCGCGTGTTCGACGGCCTGGGGCGCCCCATTGACGGCGGCCCGGACATCCTGCCGGAAAAGCGGGCGGACATCAACGGCCTGCCCATGAACCCCGCCGCCCGGAACTATCCCCAGGAGTTTATCCAGACCGGCGTTTCTGCCATTGACGGTCTGAACACCCTGGTCCGCGGCCAAAAGCTGCCCATCTTCTCTGCCAGCGGCCTCCCTCACGCTCAGCTGGCTGCCCAGATTGCCCGGCAGGCCAAGGTGCGCGGTGTCAGCGAGCCCTTTGCCGTGGTGTTCGCCGCCATGGGCATCACCTTTGAAGAGTCCGATTTCTTTGTCAAGAGCTTCCAGGAGACCGGCGCCATTGACCGGACGGTACTGTTTGTGAACCTGGCCAACGACCCTGCCGTGGAGCGCATTGCCACTCCCCGTATGGCTTTGACCGCTGCAGAATACCTGGCCTTTGAAAAGGATATGCACGTGCTGGTGATCCTGACGGATATCACCAACTACGCCGACGCCCTCCGCGAGGTCTCCGCCGCACGGAAGGAAGTTCCCGGCCGCCGGGGCTATCCCGGCTATATGTACACCGACCTAGCCTCCCTCTACGAGCGGGCCGGACGGCAGAAGGGAAAGAATGGGTCCATCACGCTGATCCCCATTCTCTCCATGCCCGAGGATGACAAGACCCACCCCATCCCCGACCTGACCGGTTACATCACCGAGGGGCAGATCATCCTCAGCCGTGAGCTGTACCGCCGGAACATCGCGCCGCCCATCGACGTGCTGCCCTCCCTGTCCCGTCTGAAGGACAAGGGCATCGGCGAAGGAAAAACCCGCAAGGACCACTCTGCCACCATGAACCAGCTGTTCGCCGCCTACGCCAGAGGCAAGGAGGCCAAGGAGCTGATGGTGGTGCTGGGCGAGGCTGCTCTGACGGACATTGACAAGCTGTACGCTGGGTTTGCGGACGCCTTTGAACGGGAGTACATCTCTCAAGGGTACCAAGCAGACCGGTCCATTGAGGAGACGCTGGATCTGGGCTGGAAGCTGTTGGGGCTGCTGCCCAGAAGCGAGCTGAAACGAATCAGCGACAAGCTCTTGGACGAGTATTACGGAAAGGTGTGATGGCCTGTGGCGGAACGTTTGCAGGTAAACCCCACCCGTATGGAATTGACGCGCTTAAAAAAGAAGCTGGCCACCGCCACACGGGGCCACAAGCTCCTGAAGGATAAGCGCGATGAGCTGATGCGGCAATTCCTGGACAGGGTGCGGGAAAACAGACGGCTGCGTCTTCAGGTGGAGGCGGGAATCCGCTCGGCCAACCAGGATTTCATGCTGGCCCGCGCTGCCATGCAGGATGCCGCGCTGAACACCGCGCTGTTGGCTCCAAAGCAAAAGGTCAGCTTAGAGTGCAGCGTGGAAAACGTCATGAGCGTGGAGGTGCCCCAGTTCACCTTTCACACCCGCTCCCCCCAGGAGAGCGATCTGTTCTCTTACGGCTTTGCCTTCACCTCCGGCGACCTGGATGACGCGGTGGAATCCTTGGCCAACGTCTTCCCTGCCATGCTGCGGCTGGCAGAAAGTGAAAAGGCCTGCCAACTGATGGCGGCAGAGATTGAAAAGACCCGGCGGCGGGTCAACGCACTGGAACACGTGATGATTCCCCAGCTTCAAGAGACCATCCGGTACATCACCATGAAGCTGGATGAAAACGAGCGCTCCACCCAGGTGCGGCTGATGAAGGTCAAGGACATGATGCTGCAAGAGGCTCATGGATACGAGGACTTCTAAACTAGAACAGCACAAAAAACGGACGGCTAATGCCGCCCGTTTTTTTCACCCCAAAAGCCGCGCCGATTCTCCGCAATCAGTGATACTCCCGATAGAGCTGCTTCATGAACAGCACCGTCGCAAAAGCTGCTGTGAGCAGATCTGCAATCGCCTGAGCCATCACCACGCCCGAATAGCCCAGCAGCCCGCGGGCAATGAGGATCACTGCCAGGAACACCACGCCCTGCCGGCTGATGGACAGCAGGAAGGACCCCAGCACCTTGCCGGAGGACTGAAAGACAATGGTAAACAACAGCACAACACCGACAAACACCATGCTGGAAACCTGCCACCGCAGCATCACGGTCCCTGCATGGACAACGGCGTCATGATCCATAAAACTCCGCATCAGAAGCGGGGCGGCGATAAACACAAGGGCGCTCAAGCCCAAGGCCACAGCGCTGATAAACTTCAGGCAGAATTTCAGAAGCTGCGAGAGCCGCTTTCGATCCCCTGACCCGTAATAATATCCGAACAAGGGCTGTCCTCCAAAAGCAAGCCCCGTGATAAGCAGCAGGACGATCATGCTCACCTTCATTGCAATGCCCATGGCGGCAATCTTTTCGTTTCCATAGGGCAGAAGAAACTGGTTGGTCAACACAGCGCTGGCGCTGGACATCAAATTGACAATGGCCGCCGGAACTCCAATTCCCAGTATTTGCCCTACATGCTCCCATGGGATCTTTACCTCACGGAGAGCCACCGAGAGGATCTTGCTCTTTCTCACTACGACGATCAGGAAAAACAGGTCCGTACACAGGTTTCCGATCACCGTAGCAAGGGCTGCGCCCGCGGCGTTCCAGCCCAGGACCGAGATGAAAATGGGGTCCAGCGCAATATTCACCAGGGAGCCCACCACATTGCCCAGCATGGACTCCTTGCTCATTCCCTCAGCGCGCAGCAGGTTGGAATGGATGAACGTCAAAATGATCACCGGAGCCCCAATGGATAAATAGAAATAATAGTCCGATGCGTGGCGGTAGGTCTGCTCATTGGCGCCCAGCACATGGAGCAAAGGCTCCCGGAAAAGCAGCAGCACCGTGCCAATCGCAATGCCGGTAAAAATCGCGCCATAAAAGCAGAAGGAGCTGACGCGGCGCACGCCCTGATAATCCCCCTTGCCCAACAGGCGGGATATCAGGGAGCTTCCCCCCTGAGCATACACATTGCCGATTGCCATCAACGCGGTAAACAGGGGCATCCCCAGGGACACGCCCGCCACCACATTGGTGTCATTGGTTTGAGCCACAAAAAAGGTATCCGCAAGATTGTAGATCAGGCCCACAGCCATGCTGAACACCAGCGGCACAGCCAAGCGCAAATACGCCTTTGAGACCTTGGTTTCGGCAAAAATATCGTTTTCCATATAACACCCTCATTTCGCCCCAAAGGGGGCGCTTTTTCCTTTTATTCTATCAGATCCCCTTGTCTTTTTCTGTGCCATGTGGCACAATAAAGCAAAATGGAGGAATCGCCATGCAAAAAATTGAGGAACGGGAAATCGTGGAGAGCTGGATTCGCCAGGGAAATATACGCGCCTATTTTGACACACCGGATTTGCAGTTTCAGGGATACCGCTATGAAAAGAGGGAATTCCTCTCCGGGCCGGATATCCCCTTTGAAAAGCTGCTTTTTTTGGTGGAGGGCAGCTTCCAAATCTATGGAATCCGGGAAAATGGCAGCATCTCCCCTGTGAGCCAAGGAAAAAGCCCCGCGCTCATCGGGGACGTTGAGTTTCAAAACAAGGGGATCTCCCCTTTTTATGCCCGCGCCAGCACACCGGTTTGCTGCCTGGCTTTGTCCGTGACGGAATATCGCGAGCAGCTGGAGCGCGATCTCAAATTCCTGCATCTGCTGCTGGCTTCCTATGGGGAAAAGCTTCAGGAAATCTCCACTGCAATCACCATGGCGCCCACCGTGGAGCAGCGGCTGCTGCTCTATTTAGAGCAGGCAGGCCCGGAGGCTGAGCTGAGGGGCATCGAGCCGGCGACCATGCAGCTTCAATGCAGCCGAAGGCAGCTTCAGCGCGTGTTAAAGACGCTTTGTGAGGAGGGAGCTTTGCAGAGAGTTGGAAAAGGCCGCTATCGTCTGGCAAAGGAGCATTAGCAGGGGAACCTAAAAAGTCCGGCTCTCTTCTGGGAGGGCCGGACTTTTTTCTGTGCGCATTTAGTTGGAAGCGCGCTGCCTCCAAAGGAATTGGTTGCCTGACTGCACAAACTTCACCGGGAGCTTTTCGCCGATCACCTGGGGCAGCCACTGTGCCATGTATTCCATGCCGGGCTCCTCCCAATTGAAGTGGCCGGGATTCAGCAGCGCCCTGGTCTTCCCCAGCGCCTGGGAATCCTGCACGTACTCTACAATCGTCCAGTCCACTGTTTCACCGGGGATGATCACCTGAATATCATGCTCCTCAAGGAACTGGATGGTTTTCTGATCCATCTCATTGCCTAAGAAATGGAAAACCACACCTGCCCGGGTGACCCGCATCTCAGGGTCACCCACCATGCGGAGGCCGTCAATACGCATGGTCCTTATGAGCTGATCTGCCACAGCGCCCAGCGTGGTCTCCGGGAATTGATAGACGCATCCGGGCATATACGTGGGACTTTCCAGATACTTCTCCCAGCCCAAAAGCTTTGTCAAACCAGAAAAAATGCCATCCGGCTCCTGTCCATGCATGTGGTCGTGATCCCGATAGACCGTGATCCCGGTTTCGTCCAACAGCTGCTTCTTCGCCAAATAGGTGGGATTGCCCTCCAGCCAATCGGTCCGGTCCCAGCCATCAAAGAAAAGCGGCTCGTGCCCGATGATGAAGTTGCAGCCCAATTCTACCGCCTTCTGAATCACAGCAGCGGTGGGACAGCAGGTGGTGACAATGCCGGTACACTCCTTATCGGGGTCGCCGTACTGCACAATGTCACAGGTCTTTGTCCCTTCCTCCAAGGCACCATGGTATGCCTCCAGCTTTTGGATCACTTCGGAAATTTTCATCAAGGTTTCTCCTTTCGCGGTTTCTTGTGCGCGTCGTATTGCATGCGTTTGGGGAAGAACTGCTTCGACCGCTCTGCTCCCAGCAGCATGCACGAGCTTCGAAAAAAGGAAACCGCCCCAAGCAGGGCTCACAACAGAAAACTCCCTGTTTGGGGCGGGTCGATCCATTTTTGACCGGCGGTTGAAAATTAACCCTTCACGCCGCCAATAACAATGCCCTTCACAAAAGACTTCTGGATGAAGGGATACACAATCATGATGGGCACCACAGCCACCACAGCGATCGCCATGCGCACACCTGCACTGGGCAAGGTACCCAGCTCAATGTTAACACCCTGCATCTGGGCAGAGGACTTGAGGAATTGCAGGTTATTCAGCATATTGGTCAAGACGTTCTGAATGCTGTAATATTCCTGCTTCTTCACGATGTAGTACAGACCGTTGGTCCAGTCGTTCCAATAAGCCAGACCGGCCATCAGGCCGATGGTGCCGATGATGGGCACGGAGATGGGCAGCACCACATTGAGCAAAGTACGCAGCTCGCTGGCGCCGTCCAGATGTGCAGCCTCGATGATGGCGTCGGGCACGTTGGTCTTGAAGTAGTTCCGCATCAAAATGACATTGAACGCGCTCATGAGGAAGGTGGGGATAATCATGGCAGCGATGGTGTCGCGGATCTGAAAGACCTGGGAATAGATGATGTAGGTGGGCACCAAACCACCATTGAACAGCATGGTGAAGAACACCAGGAAGGCAATGAGGTTCCGGCCCTTCAGCTCCGGACGGGACAGCGGATAGGACAGACCAATGGTGAACACCACATTGCAGGCAGTGCCCACAATGGTAATCAAAAAGGTCATGCCGTAAGCGCGGAACACCGTCTGGCTGGCGCGGAAGATGTACTGGTAGGAGCCCAGGCTGAACTTTGCCGGAAAGAAGGAATAGCCATTGGCAGTCAGCACGGCCTCATCCGTGAAGGAGGCCATAACCAACAGCAGCAGGGGCAGCACGCACATCAGCGACAGGATGACCAGCACTACATGAGGAACGATTTTAGAAAGTTTGCTTGATGTAATCACTTGAAATTCACCCTTTTCCTGTAAAGAAATTAGAACAGCGCGCTGTCCTTATCCACTTTTCTCACAACCATATTGGCGCCCAGCACCAGCACAAAGCCCAGGATGGACTGCAGGAAGCCGGCAGCAGCGGAACGGCCCACATCGTTGTTCTGCAGCAAAGCACGGAACACATACGTGTCGATGGTCTGCGTTGCGTTAAACAGAAGGCCGTTGCTCATGGGCACCTGATAGAACAGGCCGAAATCAGAGTAGAACATACGGCCGATGGCCATGATGGTCAGGGTGATGATGGTGGTCTTCAGGCAGGGCAGCGTAATATGGCGGATCTGCTGCCAGGTGTTGGCGCCGTCAATCACAGACGCCTCATAGTAGGAATCATCAATGCCAATGAGGGTCGCATAGTAAAGGATGGTATTGTAACCAAAATTCTTCCACAGGAAGATGAAGATCAAAATAGCGGGCCAGTAGCCGGCATTGGAATAAAAGCTGATGGGCTCTAATCCCAACGGAACCAGAATGGACTTGTTGATGAAGCCAGTGTCCGTGGACAGGAAGGCATAGCCCAAGTAGGCCACAACGGTAATGGCGATCAGGTAGGGAATCAAAATGGTGGTCTGATAGACCCGCATCATCTTGCCCTTCACCTGAGAGAGCAGGATGGCCACAGTGATGGCCAGAACAGTACCAAGCACAATGAACACCACGTTGTACAGCACCGTGTTGCGGAAGATCACGAACGCGTCCTTGGTGCGGAACAGATAGCCGAAGTTATCCAAGCCGCACCAGGGGCTTGCCCATACGCCGGTGGTAAAGTTGATATTTTTAAAAGCAAAGGTCAGACCGAACATAGGAAGGTAGTTGTTGATGACCAAGTAAATCAAACCCGGTATCATCATAATGTAAAGAGGCAGCGTCCGGGACAAATAGCTGCTCTTCTTGACCTTTTTCCCCTTTTCAGCGGGAACCATGGTAGACATTTGACAATCACTTTCCTCTCTTTTCAAAAACATGGGCCGAACTATCAACACAACCCGCAGGTTGCAAAAGCCTTCTAAAGCAAAGAACAAAGGGGGCAAAACTATGAACAGGTAAGCCTGCACCTAACCTATAATTTGCGTATAGGCCGATAAATACTTATCGGCCTACACACAAATCGAGCTTGTTCAAGCTCTATTATAGAATTTACTTGCCCAGAGCAGCGTCCAACTGAGCCTGCTTGACAGCGATGATCTCATCGATGCCGGCATCCTTCAAAGCCTGACGGAACTCTTCCGCAGTAGCGTCCACATCCTGCACGGAACCGGACAGGATGGGATTGTTGTACTGCGTCACCACGTTGGTGCAAGCAGCCAGAGCATCCGCGCACTCCTCAGTGTTGAACTGAACGCCAAAAGCCTTGGACTGTTTTGCAGAAGCGTTGGCATCCAGCAGCTGCTGGAAATAATCGGAGGGGTACTCGAAGGGCAGGGAGATGGTGGAGTTCAGAGCAGCCCAGCTGTAGCCCATGCACCAGCCAGTGGAGGAAACATCCTTGCCGTCCATGTAAGCTGCATACTCGCCGTTCTCGTCCTCGAGGACCTGATAGTGGGTGCCCTCGATACCGTTGATGAGCAGGTTGGCAACATCGGGATTGGTAGCCATCTCGTTCAGGAAGGCAGCGCACAGCTCTGCATTCTTGGTGTTGGGATTGACGCAGTAGTAAGCGCCGGGAGTCACAGCAACAGCATCGTCATACAGCTTCAAGGAAGCGCACTCCACACCGAAGTTCTGGGTGGACCAAATGCCGTTCATCTCAGCGGAGAAGTGGCCGGCAAAGCAGCCCAGGACACGCTCGGCAGGAATCAGATCAGAAGGGGCTTCCGTGACGTTCATCAGGTCGGTCATGTAGATGCCCATTTCCTTCCACTCTTTGACGCAGTCCAGACGCTCCTGGTACTTCTCGCTCTCCCAGTAGTTGGTGATGGTCTCGTCCTGGCCGTAGTTGTCCAGCACGCCCAGCATATTGGCGTCGCCCAGGTTGTCCACACGGGTGTCGCCCCAGTTCACAGAACCGTTGTTGGGCCCGATGATCGGGATGTCGGGATAGGCCTCATGGACCTTGCCGAAGAACTCGGTAAGCTCGTCCAGGGTAGCGATGTTATCGCCATTCTTATAGCCGAACTGCTCGGCCACATCAGCGCGAATGGTGAACACAGCGCAAGAAGCCTGGTCCAGCAGACGGCCAACACCGTACTGCACGCCGCCCACGATGCCGGAGTTGTACACGCTCTCTCCCAGAGCTTCCTTCATGCCGTCGACATAGGGAGCCATGATCTCGTCCAAGGGCATTGCCTGACCGGTCTGTGCAGCGTTGACAAAGTTGACAGAAGCGCCGCCGTTGTCGGCCCAGTAGACATCCAGCGTGTCGTCGCCGCCGGAGAGCAGCAGCTGGATCTGCTGCTTGGAGTTGCCGATTTCAAAAGTGACAAACTCCACATTGCAGCCAATCTTCTCAGCGGTGATCTTGCTCAGCTCAGCAGCCACTGCCGCAGCGTCGGGAGGAGTGGTGCCGCAGATGACCATCAGAGAGATGGTGGGCAGATCTCCGTTATCGGTGGAAGCATCCTTGTCTTCCGCAGCGGAAGAATCGCCGGCTGCGGAAGAATCAGCGGCGGAGGAATCACCGGCAGCAGAAGAGCTGCCGCCCTGGTCGGACCCGCAGGCGGCAAAGCAGCTCACACAAAGGGCCAGCGCCAGCAGGATCGCAAGGAACTTTTTCATAGTTTACCATCCTTTCAGAATTTTGATAACGTTTGACTAGATCGTGCAAACGTTAACTCTTACGCCATTAAGAATACACCATTGAAGGCGAAATGTCAACAAAAATATGAAAAATTCGTGAAGGGCTTGTGTAAACTTTCCTAAGGCTTGGCAATCATTGGGCGCTTTTTGATTTTTTTGGTCACTTTTTGGAAGCAAAACAACGCAATCGATTGCCTATCTTGTTGAAAGCGGTCAAAAAAAGCGATTTTTCCCATCCTAGATATGCTGGAACGCATCCGCCCGGTGCGTCCCCATGCTGGGGCCGGAGCTGCGGCGCCGCACCAAGCTCACCGGTAAAATAGCGCTCTCCGGGACCTCTTCCCCATTGATGTGGCCAATCAGCATCCGCACGGCCTCTTCCCCCATCTGCTGGATGGGCTGGGCCACTGTGCTGATGTTGCAATAGCTGGAAACGTTCACCCCATCAAACCCCACAATCGGAATCCTGTCCACCCAATTGGGCGAGATGCGCCATAATGCAGATTGGATTCTGGCGGCCAGCACATCGCTGGTGGCAAACAGGCCGTCCGCCTGGGGGAACAACGCCCTCGCCCGATGGATATCCGCTTCCAGATTTTCTCCGAACAGGTCCTCCGCGTCAATGTAATACTCCCCATAAGGGCAGCCATATTCGCGGCAGGTCTCGATAAAGCCCTGATAGCGCCGGTAAGCCGGCAGCTTATTGGACACGATCCGGTTGCCGAAAAGCAGCGGCATCTGACATCCGCTGGCAAGCAGCTCCTGGGCGGCCAGCACGCCGCCTTGATAGTTGTCACAGGCCACCGAGGGCACGCCTTCAATGGTGCGTTCCACGCTGACCACCGGCACATCCTGCACACTCAAAACGTTTTCCAAGTGGCGGCTGCACACCAGCATTCCCGCCACATTGTTCCCCTGCAGGGTTGCAAGCTGCTCGCGCTCCCGCTCCAAATGGCCGCCGGAGGTACACAAAAACATCTTATACCCGTTTGCAGAGCAGGCCTCTTCTACAGCGGCGGTCAGCTCGCTGAAAAACGCATGGTTGATATAGGGCACAATCAGCCCAATGAGGTGGCTGTTCCGGTTCACCAGAGAGCGGGCCATCTCATTGGGGTGGTAATTCAGTTCCTTCATCACCTGGAACACCTTGTCCTTGGTCTCCTGGCTGATGGAGCCCTTTCCGTTCAATACCCGCGAAACCGTGGTGATCGACACTCCTACTCGTTCCGCGATGTCCTTCAGCGTTGCCATAACGGTACCTCCCTGCTTTCTTTTCGGGGAAGGAGCCTCTTCCCCGGCCTCCATTCAACTGCGATGCCCCTCAACGGAAGAGCATCTGGGCAAAATCACGCAAACACATCCGCCAAACATTCCACTCGTGCTCGCCGTGATAGATCTTCTCAACGTGGGCGAGGCACTCCTCAGGAGAAAGCCCCTTCTCCGCAAACATGGCCCGGTCCTCCTCAAATCTGGGCAGAGCCAAGGTGTCCCCATCGCCGCAGGCGCGGAAGAACACCTTGAAATCCCTTTGGAACTTCTCCTTGTCCTCCAGCTCCCTCAGATAAGAGGTGTCCAGCAGGGTCTGGCCGATCTTCAACGCTGCCACAAAGCCGCTGAATACCCCGGCATAGGCAAACTGGTCCGGATGGCCCAGGGTGACCATGCTGGTCTGCATGGAGCCCATGGAAAGCCCTGCCATGGCCCGATTCCATTTGTCGGTCTTTACGCGATAATGGCTTTCGATAAAGGGGATGCAGTCCTCCAGCAGCAGCTTGCCGATGGCGTTGGTTTCCAGCACCCGCAGGCCGTCCCGCTCCCGCTGAACCATGCCGTTGTTCATCACCACAACGCAGGGGACCATCTTCCCTTGGGCAATCAGGTTGTCAAAGATAAAATTGGCCCGGCCCTGGTGAATCCAGCACTTTTCGTTTTCCCCGTGACCATGCTGCAGGTACAGCACCGGGTAAGTCTCGCCGCCGCCCAGCATATACTTGGGCGGGGTGTACACCAGGCAGCTTTTCATCAGCCCCAGAGATTTGGCGTAATAGTAGTCCTGGGTCACTGTGCCGTGGGGCACGTCCTGGCACAGGGTGAAATCCACCCCCTCCTGAGGAACGTCCACATAGTTGATGGGCCGGGAGGAGCCATACCCTACCGGAGCCAGGGGGTTGAGCACCTCCGCGCCGTCCACCCGGAACAGAATGGGAATAAACCCGCCGTCCCCGCCGTCCCCGCCGTCCAGCTCCACGGACCACAGGCCGTCCTCGCCGCGGACCAAATCATAGCGCTCCCGGTAGCGGAGGACTGCCTCCACCTTGGAAGCTTCCGGCGCCAGGAAGTTCAGACGAAGCTTCCCGCCGGGCAGCAAAACAGCTCCGGGAGGCGTGGTTCCCTCACGACCGGCATAGCCGCTGGTGCCCACCATGCCGCCCATGGGGAGCTGGGGCTCGAAGCCCACTGGGGTGTCATAATAGGCCGCATTCAGCGCTGCAGATGGATACTGCTCCTGATTTGTCATATTCAATCCACTCCTATCACGTATTTAGCAAGAGGCCTGAAACAGCTTTCCAGCCTCCCTCACTCCCACATACTCTTTAATTTGTGGATCTCCAAATCCACCGCTGTGCCGGGATCTACCATCACCGGGGTCACCTGAACCTTAGCGGGGTCCAGCACCGCGGCAATGGAGGTGTGGAACAACCCGCCATTGGCGTAGATCTCCACAGAGCAGCGGTCTGTGAGCACGCGCAATTCCAGGGTCTCCCCCACAGGGCCGATCTCATAGGCGCCGGTGGGCAGCAGCAGTCTGCCGCTTTCCGGGTCATAGACCATCAGCACATCCCGCACAGATAGGGCCAACAGCTTCCCGGGACGGATGCTGAACCGGAAGGTCATGTCCATGGCCTCCCCCAAATACTGGGCCGGAATGCGCTCCAGCTCCTCCAAGCCCCGGTCAACAAAGGAAAAACTCTCCTCCCGCAACAGTTCCACCTCCTTGGCAGGCCGCAGGGACAAGCGCGGCCCCTGCTCCGTTGTGACAAGCCTGATCTCGTTGGGCACGCTCATGCAGCTGGAGAAGGGGCCCTCCGCCACCCTGGTGCGAATCCAGGACAACTGCACCACCCGTCCCTCCGGCAAGCCGGTAAAGGTCTGGGCAGCGTAGCCGCCGGGCGAACGGGCCGAATCACTGTACGCAGAATAGACCTGGTGGACCGGACCGGGAATCGCCTCCGTCTCCGGGACAAACCTCCGTCCCTGGAACCGGCCCACCATATAGGTGTCCGTGGAGCCCCACAGCACCCAGCGCATTTCATGAGGGTCGCCGTCCAAGGGCAGGCAGAAGAGGTCCGGACATTCCGCTGCAGTGTGCAGAGAAACCACCTGGCCCTCCTCCCAGTGAAGCAAATCCTTGGAGTAGAGCAGCTGATACCGGCAGTTGTCCAAGAAAATGACCATCACCCAGTTTTTCCCCTCCGGCTCCCAAACCACCTTGGGGTCCCGGTTCATAAAGGCGATATGGGGCACAATGGGATTGCCCTCATACTTTTGGTAGGTCCGTCCCCCATCGGTGCTGTAAGCCATGGCCATTTCAAAATAGCGGCCCCGGCTCCACCGCGACTTGCTCCCGGCGGCAGTGTAGAACAGCAGCACCGGCGGCACCCCGTTCTCCCCCAAGCCGGAAGTATTCTCCACATCCGCAATGCCCCCGCCGGAATACATCCGTCCGGATTCGTCGGGAATCAGAGCATAGGGCAGCTCCTCCCAGTGAATCAGGTCCGGGCTGACTGCATGGAGCCAATGGGTATTCCCCACGCCGAAGCCGTAAGGATTCAGCTGGGCAAACAAATGATACTGTCCATCGTAATAAAACAACCCGTTGGGGTCGTTCATAAATCCGTGCATGGGGGTAAAGTGCGCCAGGGGCCGGGTGGATTCCCGATACAACGTGTCCGCGTCCCGCAGAACATCGGAGGTCTCCACCAGCTCCAGCAGGGATTCCTCCCCGCCCTCCAGGCGCAGCTCCAGCTCCTGGCCCTCATAGCGCTCCAAGTACAGGCAGGCCCAGCAGCGGGGCTCCTTGGACAGGACCACCTCATGCTCTTCCAGCAGCACGCCGTCCCGATACACTCCCAAGAACTGCATCTCATCCACTGGCAAAAACCACCCTTTGGAATCCGCCACGGGAATGAGCAAATATTTTTTATCCGCTTTGATCGTCTTTTTCTTCATACACCCACAGCTTCCGGCAGCTCAGCAAGGCTTTGCCAGAAGCGTCTCCCCTTTCTCAGTCATCGGGCCAAACCCGCCCACAACGGATTCCCGGCGAAGCTCCGCTCCACTGCTGGTAAAGCGCAGGTCCAGCCGATCTTCAAAGCAGGTTTCCACCCAGCGCAGCGCAATGGAGAAGGTATCCTCCTCGCTCCACCAGCCGTGCAGGTACAGCTGGCTGATCGGCTGGCCGTCCGTCTCCACCAGGTTCCAGGCGCGGGAGCCATCCGTCGCCACCCGGTACCGGACCTCTTTGCCATCCTCCAAAACAGTGAGCGCGGCGCTGCCATAGGCAAAGTCCAAACGAAACCGCGTGATCTCCCCGCCCACAGGCATCCCGCTGAGGAAACCGCCAATCCGCTGCCGCAGGGTGAAGCTGCCCTGCTCCAGCCCATACCACTGACCGGATACCCGGGAAGCCAGGGGGCTGTTGGGCGCAAAGGGAGGACTGGGCAGGGCCAAGGCGCTCAGACGCCGCCGAAGCGCATCGCTGATGTGGGGATTCTCCGGCAAGCACTCCTCCTCGGGAATCTCGCCCAGGAACTGCCACAAAATATCCAGGGTGTTCTGTGCCCAATGCGCCCCAGTCGCCGTCTCGTTGATCGAGATAATCATGTCCTTGTCCGGCGCTACCACGGCAAACTGACCCATGGCCCCGTCCGCTCGATAAAGGCCCCTGGGCCGGCACATCCAGATCTGGAAGCCGTAGCCCACAAAATTGTCGTAGGCTTCGGGGTTGCCCTCAGCCTCTGTGGAGGAGTCGTTTTGCTTGGAAGTGGCCAGCCGCACATAATCCTCTGCCAGGATCTGCTCCCCTTCCCACTGGCCCCCGTCCGCGTAGAGCTTCATCAGCCGCAGATTGTTCTCCGTGGTGGAAAACATCCCGCCTCCGCCGCACTCCACACCATCGGGCATACAGTACCAGCTGGTGCTGGCGGGGTCGATTCCCAGCTTCTCATAGAGCCTTGGGGTCAAATACTCCTGCAGGCTTTGACCGGTCTTTTTCACCACCATGGCCGCCAGCATGGAAGAGCCCACGCTGTTGTACATAAAGCAGCTGCCGGGCTCGTGCGCCACCGGGGTGTGCAAAAAATCCCGAATCCAATGCGCGGAAGGGGCCGGCATGGTATCCATCCCGCAGCCCATGCACAGCACGTCCCGCACAGTGAGCTTTTTCAAGTTCTCACTGGGCTGTGCCGGAGCGTCCTCCGGGAAAATGTCAATGACCCGTTCCTCCAGACGGATACGGCCCTCCGTGTAAAGCAGCCCCACCGCAGTGGCGGCATAGGTCTTGGAAAGCGACTGCAGCCCATGGCGCAGCCCCGGACCGTAGGGCGCCCACCAGCCCTCCGCACACACCTTGCCATGACGCATCACCATCAAGCCGTGCATTTCCGTCCGGCTCGCATCCAATCGGTCCAAAAGCCGATGCACCGCCGCACTGGGAACCCCCACGCTCTCAGGGGTAACTCGTTCAAACTCCCGCCGCATTTGTGTCCACTCCCTTTGCAAAAGAATTCAAGAGCGCTTTCAGAAGCAGCCTTCCATGACTGGAAAAGCCCTCAAAAAAGGCGCAAACGTTTTACTGCACTACTGAGAGAATAGCGCATCTACACAAAGTTGTCAAGCACCGATTTCCCATTTCCGACAGTTTCACCTTATTTCCAGCAGCCGCCTCATTCCAAACATCATTTCCGAGGAAAAGATGTGCGGGCAGCAAAAAAGCCGCAAAAACAAAATTGTCTTTGCAGCTTCTGCGCACGGCTATCTTGCGGGGAGCTCCTCGGCGGGAACCATTCTGGCCCGCAGCGCTTTTGTGGGAATCCCTTCTTCCGTGAATCGCACCTCATGCTCTGTGAGAAGATTCTCCGCATCGTTCTCACTGTGAAGATCCTTGGTGTCAAAAAAGATCTCAAACCCAGCCTCCACAAAATAGCGTTTGGTAGCCAAATACAGATCATCGTTGTCCGTTTTAAACCAAATCTCACCCTGGGGTGCCAGCAGCGCCTTGTACATCAAAAGCTGGCGCGTGTAGGTCAATCTCCGCTTGTGGTGCCCCGCCGCCGGCCATGGATTGCAAAAATTGATGTAGATCCGCTCCACCTTTTCCTCCGGGCCGAAAAGCTGGGACAGCTTTTCAATATTGTATGCACACAGCGCCACGTTCTCCGGCTGTTCCTCTCCAAAGGCCTCTTGAATATTCCGGCGGGCAACTCCCAGAATATCATAGCTGATATCGATTCCCAAAAAATTCACATCCCGATGGGTGTGTGCCGCCTGGGCCAGAAACACGCATTTTCCACAGCCCAGGTCCAAATGCAGCGGGCGCGGCTGACCAAAGACAGATTGCCAGCGCCCCTTCTGCGCTTCCGGCTGGGGAAGGAAATATGAGCAGGCAGCCAGCTCGGGCCTGGCCCAGGTTTTTCTACGAATCCGCATGGACGCACTCCTTTCGCAATTTTTCTCGACTATTATACCTGCAAGGTAAGGGGAAATCAAGAGAAGACGTTGAATCTGTCCGGGACTTGGTGTAAAATAGGCTCAAAGGAGGAGATTGCACATGAAAAAATGGGCCTTGGCTTTAGAAGGCGGCTCGCTTCGCTGTATGTTCACTGCGGGGGTAACGGACGTTCTCATGGAGCATCGTCTGTGGGCAAACAGCATCTTTGGCGTTTCCGCCGGGGCTCTCACCGGAGTGAGCTATGTCTCCGAACAGATCGGCCGCACCGCCCAGATCAATCTGGATTATGTCAATGACAAACGGTATTTAGGGTGGGGGAACCTGATTTTCAAAAAAAGCATCTTCAATTTTGACTTTCTCTTCGGAGAGATCTCGGATAAGCTCGTCCCCCTGGACTGGGACGCCTTTGCCCAATCAGAGATCAAGTTCACCGCCGTATGCACCGACTGCCTCACAGGGCGTCCCGCCTTTTTTGAAAAGCACTCCTGCGATGAGATCTACAAGGCGATCCGGGCCAGCGCCAGCCTTCCCCTGCTCTCCCCCATTGTGGAGGTGGAGGGCGGCCCCTATGTGGATGGCGGCGTATCCTGCTCCATCCCCTTTGCCCAGCCCATGAAGGAGGGGTATGACAAGGTTGTGGTGGTCACCACCCGAGAGCATGGCTATCGCAAGCCCCAGGTCCCCCGCGCGCTGGCAAAGCTTTACGCCAAGCATTATCGGGAATATCCCCGGCTGGTGCAGGCGCTTCTGGATACTCCCCGGCGCTATGACCGAGAGCTGGAGGAGCTGGACCGGTTGGAGGCCGCAGGCGAAATCTTTGTGCTGCGCCCACCGGAGCCGGTAACGGTTTCTCGGACGGAAAAGGACGTGACCAAGCTGCGGGAGCTTTACGCCCAAGGCCGCCGCACCTGTTTGGAACACTTGGAGGGCTTGGAGCACTATCTGAACAACTAAATCCCTGCATACCAAAAAGGAACCGCCGCACCTTGCAGCAGTTCCTTTTTTTCGTGTCCGGCTTTTGAGGAAACGCTTCCCAGGCTTCCCCTTACAGCAGGACGATTCCGGCATCCTTGCAGATGCGCCTTGTCTCCTCATCCCACAGAGAAGCCTGCACCTCGCCAATGTGAGCCTTGCCCAGCAGCAGCATACACAACCGGCTCTGGCCGATACCCCCGCCGATGGTCAAAGGCAGCTGGCCGTTCAGGAGCATTTTGTGAAAGGACAGCTCCCGCCGGGAATCGCAGCCCGCCAGGGTCAGCTGCCGGTCCAGGGACTCCGGGTCCACCCGGATGCCCATGCTGCTGATCTCCAAAGCCAGACCCAGGGTCTTGTGCCAAAAAAGCAGATCGCCATTCAAGGACCAATCGTCATAGTCCGGCGCCCGACCGTCATGGGGCTGGCCGCTTCTCAGCCTGCCGCCGATCTGCTGGATGAACACCGTGCCATGCTCCTTGACAATGAGCTGCTCCCGCTCCTTGGGAGTTTTGTCGGGATACCGGTCCTCCAGCTCCTGGGCCTTGATAAAATACACATCCCGGCACAGCTCTGTAGACAAGTTGGAAAACTGCCATTTCAGCTCATCCAGTGTGCCGCAGATGGCGCTGACAATGCGCCGGACTGCATCCTTTAAGTACTCCTCGTTGCGGGTGCCCTCGTCAATAACCTTCTCCCAGTCCCACTGGTCCACATAAATGGAGTGGATATTGTCCAGCTCCTCATCCCGGCGAATGGCGTTCATATCGGTCACCAGGCCGTTGCCCACAAAAAAATTGTACTCATGAAGCGCCAAGCGCTTCCACTTCGCCAGGGAATGCACCACCTGGCCTTCGATGCCCACCGCGGGAATGTCAAAGCTGACCGGGCGCTCCACGCCGTTGAGGTCGTCGTTGAGGCCCGTGGCAGGGTCCACAAACAAGGGTGCAGTCACGCGCTTCAGATGCAGGGCGGCACAGAGCTTCACTTGGAAAATATTCTTAATCAAGCCGATGGCCTTCTGGGTTTCGTACAATCCCAGGGCAGGCTGATAGCATTCCGGCAGGATGGTCATAAGGATTCCCCCTTCTTTCAAACTGACCTCCATTATAGCAGGTTTTGCCGGGGATGAAAAGGAATTTTTGCAGGCGGCCTGGCAAAACCATGCAGAAAGAGCGGACCCGAAGGCCCGCTCTCTGTTTTTATAAAGCGTTAAGACTTCTTTTTGGAGGTGATTTTGGTCAGCGCGAACACCAGCAGCGCGATCACAACGATCACCACAAAAATGCCCAGCATCCCCTTACCCATGATGCCCAGGGCGGCCGTAACAACAGGATTCATACCTATGCTCCTTCCATCAAAACCAATGTGGACGATTATCCGAATCTCATTGCGCGAAACTTCCCGCCGGCTTTCCGGCAGCGGAGTTTGCTCAAGCTCTTACATAAAGAAACCAAGGACAATGCCGCCAGCCACTGCGGAAGCGATCTGGCCGGACACGTTGGCGCCCACGGCGTGCATCAGCAGGTGGTTCTGGTTGTTGGCAGCAATTCCCATCTTCTCCACAATCCGAGCGGACATGGGGAACGCAGAGATACCGGCAGCGCCCACCATGGGGTTGATCTTGGTGCGGCTGAAAAGGTTGAGGATCTTTGCAAAGAAAACGCCTGCCACGGTATCGAAAACAAACGCCACCAGGCCCAAAGCCATAATCATCAGGGTCTCCAGCTTGACGAACTCCTCGGCGCGCATGGAGAACGCAATGGTGATGCCCAGCAGCAGGGTGACCAAATTGGCCAGGTCGTTCTGGGCGGTCTCAGAGAGCCGGTTGAGCACGCCGCACTCCCGAATCAGGTTGCCGAACATCAAGAAGCCAACCAAGGAGACGGAGGCAGGAGCCACCAAGCCGGCCACAAAGGTGACCATGATGGGGAACAGGATCCGGGTGGTCTTGGTGACCGTGTTGGGGCGGTACTCCATCTTGATGGCGCGCTCCTTCTTGGTGGTCACCAGCTTGATGGCCGCAGGCTGAATGATGGGCACCAATGCCATATAGGAA
Organism: uncultured Acutalibacter sp.; assembly: GCA_963559705.1. Classification (GTDB taxonomy): domain Bacteria; phylum Bacillota; class Clostridia; order Oscillospirales; family Acutalibacteraceae; genus Acutalibacter. Next base: position 27,492 of record CAUWLU010000001.1, on the reverse strand, counting down.
TAGGCAGCCACAGCAATCGGCCCAATATAGTTGGAGCCCAGCACCTGAGAAACCAGGATGGAGGTGGGACCGTCAGCCGCGCCGATGATGCCGATGGAAGCGGCGTCCTTCAGCTCAAAGCCAAACAGGGCGGCCAGCACGATGGTCATAAAGATGCCAAACTGGGCGGCTGCGCCAAAGAGGAACATCTTCGGATTGGAAAGCAGGGGGCCAAAGTCGATCATGGCGCCAATGCCGATGAACAACAGCAGGGGGAACGCCTCAGAGGTCTCGATTCCCACCTCGAACAGCCACTGGATGATGCCGTGGGTCTCTCCGGCGCCTTCCATCATTTGGTTGAGCACGCCGGAAGTGGGCAAGTTCACCAGGATGGCGCCAAAGCCCATGGGCAGCAGCAGCGTGGGTTCATACTCCTTTTTGATGGCCAGCCAGATGAGCACTGCGCCCACCACATACATGACCGCCTGCTGCCATGTGATGGACAGCAGACCTTCCCACAAAAATTCCATTGTTTCCTTCATCCTTCCTTTTATATAACGATTCTCTTCTCTCCCGCAGAGGAGCTTCCGGCACGCAGTGACGGATAAAAAAAGAGACCTATGCCCTCAAGCATAGGTCTCGCCGTTTCAAGCTAAACCAGGGCGGCAGGCGCCCAGGGTGTTGATTTAGCTACACTGCTTCATGCCGGCTACTCCCCCACAACGTCTGTAAGTGTAACATTTTCCCAGGGGGTTGTCAAGAGCGCCCCCCGCCGCCCTGCCAACCAGCACAGGATCTTTTTTTAGAAAAGCTTTCCAAAAGCTTCAAAGTTTTTTCACATTGCACTGCTATCCTTTTGGTGTGGTCAAACAACAGATCACAACAAAGGGTCCTCGCATCTTAACTAACGGATGCAGGACGAGCTCTTTTTCATCACATCCTCATTTTATCTCCTTACTTCCTCAAAAAGGGACCGCCTCCTCCCAAGGCGGTCCCTTCCCTTTTCTCCTCTGTTTTCAGTACAAGCCCTCAAAGCTTTCCGGCACTGTGAAATCCGCCAGGATCTCCGGCTTGTGGCGCATACTGTCCGCCTCGGTGATCTCCCGAATCACCCGGCAGGGATTCCCCGCCGCAAAGGTCCGGGGCGGCACATCCCTGGTGACCACCGCTCCAGCGCCGATCACGCAGCCGTCCCCGATGGTCACGCCGGGGCACACCACCACATTGGCTCCCAGCCACACGTCGCTGCCGATATGCACCGGCTTGGCGTAGCACAGGCGGACCGGCTTGCCCTCCGGGGAGAGCAGCGCGTTGCGTTCCTCGGGAATCAGCGGATGAATGGGAGTGACAATGGTGACTCCGGGTCCAAAATTGCACCGGTCCCCAATGGTGACCTCCCCGTCATCCTGGATGGTCAAGTTGAAGTTTCCAAAAAACTTTTTGCCGATCTTGGTGTGCTTTCCATAATGGAAGTACACCGGCCCCTGGATAAAGCTGTTCTCGCCCATCTCTCCCACCATCTGAGAAAGAAGCTGCGCGCGCTTTTCCGTCTCATCCTCAAAGGTCTGATTGTACTCCACGTTCAAATTGTGCGTGCGAAGCTTGATCGCGCGCAGCTCCGGGTCCCCGGGGCAAAATACGATGCCTTGAAAAATCCGTTCTTCTTCTCCCACGATATGACCGCCTTTCCGCAGCTAGAATGTGCTTTCAGTATAGCACCCCTGCAGCGCCAGCGCAAGGCTCCCGGACGCATTGCAGAGAAAATTGCGGGATTGCTTCCTTGCGCTTTCCCTTCTCTTATATTATAATGACAGGTACAGCATCTTACGCCGCTTTGCGGAGAAAGGAGCCTGATGTGAAAGACGCAGGTCATCGCCCCCGGGTCACCGAGTCCCTGATCCGGCAAGCCTTTACCGCTCTGTTGGTAGAAAAGCCCATTCAGCACATCACCGTCAAGGAGCTTTGCCAGCGGGCAGGAATCAACCGCAGCACCTTCTATGCCCATTATGTGGACATCTACGATCTGCTGGCCAAGCTGGAAGAGGACATGGTGGAGGATTTCCGGCAAGCGCTGGAGCCCCTCCTCAAAACAGGGGAGGCCCCCTCCTCCGCTTTGGATGCTGAAATGGAGGAACCCTCCTTGCTGCGCATCATGACGGGGATCTACCAATGCCTGAAGGACAATGTGGACATCTGCACCGTCACCTTGGGCGAACACGGCGACAAGGCCTTTGCCGTCCGGCTTCTCTCCCTGGGCTGGGAAAGCTGTTTAGCGGCCTATTCCAATCAGTTGAGAGGCCCCTCTCAGCGGCAGCTGGAATATTTTTACGCCTTTGTAAGCAACGGGCACATTGGGCTGCTGCAAAAATGGCTGGCAGAGGGCATGACCACCTCTGTGGAGGAAATGGCCCGCATGGCTCAAAACATCATGCTCCACGGCCTGGATTTTCTCCGGGGCTTCCCAGCTTCTGCCAGCAGCGAGCCAATGTCCGAATGAATCCAATCGCTAGTTTATTCTTAGGAAGGAGTTTTTTCTATGAAATTCTCAGAGATGCAGTACACACGCCCGGATTACCCCGCAATCACCAAGGAGCTGGAAGCCTTGACCGCCCGCATGGAGCAGGCCGGCAGCGCCGAGGCTCAGCTGGGGATCTACCGAGAGTATGAAACGCTGTTCTCCCATTTGACCACTCAGGCGACCCTTTGCTCCATCCGTCATACGGTGGACACCCGGGACCCCTTCTACGAGGAGGAGAACGATTACAACGATCAGCAAGGCCCCCTGCTGGAGGAAACCCTGCAAAAGCTCCGCCGCGTCCTTCTGGCCTCCCCCTACCGGGCAGAGCTGGAGCAGCAGCTGGGCGAGCTTCTGTTCAAGAACATGGAGCTGGAAGAAAAGGGCTTTGCCCAGTCCATTGTCTCTCTGATGCAGGAGGAAAACCGCTTGGCCAATGAGTATCAAAAGCTCTATGCCAGCGCGCAAATCCCCTTCCAGGGAAAGACGGTCACCGTCGCCCAGCTGGGGCCCTATAAGGAGAGCACCGATCGGGCTACCCGCCGGGCAGCTCTGGAAGCGGAGGGCTCCTTCTTTGACGAGAATCAGGAGCAGTTCGACGCGCTCTTCGACCAGCTGGTCAAGAACCGCACTGCACAGGCAAAGGCCCTGGGCTTTGACAGCTTTGTGGAGCTGGGAGCCATCCGACGGCAGCGCAACTGCTACACCCCGGAGCAGGCCGCTTCTTTCCGGGAGCAGGTGGTCCGGGACCTGGTGCCCTTGACCGTGAAGCTCAAGGAGCGCCAGGCAAAGCGCCTGGGCCTGGCTGTGGAGGATTTCAAGTTCCACGACAACGCCCTGAGCTTCAAGGACGGCTCCGCCACTCCCCAGGGCACCCCCGAGGAGATCTTGGCCGCAGGCAGAAAAATGTACCAGGAGCTTTCTCCCGAAACCGCCGAATTCATCGACCTGATGTTTGAAAACGACCTGTTCGACGTGCTGGCCAAGGAAGGCAAGGCGCCCGGCGGCTACTGCACCGGCCTGCCCGATTACGGCTGCCCCTTCATCTTCTCCAACTTCAACGGCACCTCCGGGGACGTGGATGTGCTCACCCACGAGGCAGGGCACGCCTTCGCTGATTTCATCGCCAGCAGGACCGTATCCGTCCACGCCCTGCGCTGCCCCTCCATGGAAGGCGCGGAGACTCACTCCATGAGCATGGAGTTCCTCACCGCCCCCTGGCATCACCTGTTCTTCGGCGACCTGACGGACAAGTATGAGCTTTCCCATGCAGAGGACGCGCTGCTGTTCATCCCCTACGGCTGCCTGGTGGACCACTTCCAGGAGGAGGTGTACCGCCATCCCGAGATGACTCCCCAGGAGCGCAACGAAACCTGGCTCCGGCTGGAGAAGCTCTATCGCCCCTACATCGACTTTGACAACCTGCCCTTCTACAGCAGGGGCGCAGGCTGGCAGCGGCAGCTCCACATCTACCTGTATCCCTTCTACTACATCGATTACTGCATGGCCCAGGTGATGAGCCTGCAATATTTCGCCCTGTCCTTGGAGGACCGGGAAAAGGCCTGGGACAAGTACATGGCCTTTGTCAAGCAGGGCGGCACCAAGACCTTTGTGGATTTGGCCCATTCCGTGGGCCTGCGCTCTCCCATTGACGAGGGCTGCGTCAAGGACGTTTGCCAGGCTGCCTTCCAGTGGACGGAGGAGCATCTGGTGGAGTGATCTCCGGCATACTTTCTGCCAAAACGCCATACCCATAACTTGGAACACGCGATTTCGAAAGGATGATTTCTATGGCATTTCGGGAGATCTCTGTGGAGGAGCTTAAGGACAATCCCTTCACCCTCATCAACAAGGACTGGATGCTGATCACCGCCGGGGACCGGCAGAAGCACAACACCATGACCGCCAGCTGGGGCGGCGTCGGCGAGCTGTGGGGCAAGTATGTCTCCACCATTTACATCCGGCCCCAGCGCTACACCTTGGAGTTCATCGAAAACAGCGCGTATTACTCCCTGTGCTTCTTCGAGCCGGAATACCGCCCGGCCCTGAACCTCTGCGGGACCAAATCCGGCCGGGACGTGGACAAGGACGCTGCCGCCGGCCTGACCCCCTGCTTTGATGAGGCCGCTCCCTATTACCAGCAGGCAAGGCTGGTGTTCCTCTGCCGCAAGCTCTACCGGCAGGACATGGAGGCCGGATGCTTCCTGGACAAGGATGTACTGAACAAAAATTATCCCCAAAACGACCTGCATCGGATGTTCATTGGGGAAATCGTGAAGGTCTTGGAAAAAGCTTGACCTTCCCGAAAACCTGGTTTTCGGAATACTTTGTGGGAAAGGACCTTTTACTGCTATGATCACAGTGTCAAACCTAGCTTTGAGCTTTAACGGCCAAAATCTCTTTTCCGGGGTGAACCTGCTGTTCCACCCGGGAAACTGCTATGGCGTCATCGGCGCCAACGGCGCGGGAAAATCCACCTTCCTCCGGGTGCTGTCCGGAGAGCTGGAGCCCACCAAGGGTGAGGTGGTCATCGATGAGAAAAGCCGTATGTCCGTCTTAAAGCAGGATCACTTTGCATACGAACAATTCACCGTGTTCGAAACCATCCTTCAGGGAAACCCCCGGCTCTATGAGGTGCTTACAGAAAAGGACGCCCTCTATGCCAAGGAGGACTTCTCGGAGGAGGACGGCAACCGCGCCGCCGAGCTGGAGGCGGAATTCGCCGAGCTGGGCGGCTGGGAAGCCGAGACGGAGGCCGGAAAGCTCCTGCAGGGCCTGGGGCTGGACAATCTGCTGCTGTACAGCCAGATGAGCGCTCTGGCAGAACGGGAAAAGGTGAAGGTGCTGCTGGCACGGGCCCTGTTCGGCCAGCCGGACATCATCCTGCTGGACGAGCCCACCAACGGCCTGGACCTAAGCTCCATCACCTGGCTGGAAAATTTCCTCATGGACTATGAAGGCACAGTGATCGTGGTCTCCCACGACCGGTACTTTTTAAACAATGTGTGCACTCATATCGTGGATATCGACTACACCAAGATCAAAATGTACGTGGGCAACTACGACTTCTGGTACGAATCCAGCCAGTTGATCCAGCGGATGCTGCGGGATCAAAACCGCAAGGCCGAGGAAAAGCGCAAGTCCTTGGAGGAATTTATCCGGCGGTTCTCGGCAAACAAATCCAAGTCCCGGCAGGCCACCTCCCGAAAAAAGCTGCTGGACAAGCTGACCATCGAGGAAATGCCCGCCTCCTCCCGGCGATATCCCTATGTTGCCTTCACCATGGACCGGGAGCCCGGCAAGGAGATCCTGGCAGTGGAGGGGCTCACCAAAACCGTGGACGGGGTCAAGGTGCTGGACAACCTCTCCTTCCGTGTGAACAAGGGCGATAAGATCGCTTTCCTGGCAGAGAACGAAATTGCCATCACCACCCTGTTCAAGATCCTCACGGAGGAGCTGGAGCCTGACCAGGGCTCCTTCAAATGGGGAGTTTCCACCAGCCGCTCTTATTTCCCCCAGGACAATTCCCCCTATTTCCAAGACGTGGACGACTCCATCATCCGCTGGCTGGAGCGTTACTCCAAGGACACCACAGAGACCTATCTGCGGGGCTTTTTGGGGAAGATGCTCTTTTCCGGGGACGAGGTGTACAAGCCGGTCAACGTCCTCTCCGGCGGCGAAAAGGTCCGTTGTATGCTCAGCCGGATGATGATGTTCGAGAGCAACGTGCTTCTGCTGGACCAGCCCACCAACCACCTGGATCTGGAATCCATCACCGCGGTGAACAATGGCCTGGCAGAATTCAAGGGCATTGTGCTGTTCACCTCTCACGACCACGAGTTTGTTCAAACCGTGGCAAACCGGATCATTCAGCTGCTGCCCGACGGCGGCATTGTGGACCGGGTCACCACCTATGATGAATTTTTGGAGATGCAGCGCTGAGCGCCTGCTTGTTTCCGCGGATGCAGAAACGCGCTCCGTCATCCCCTTACAGCAAAAAAGAGAGAGGAATTTCCTCTCTCTTTTTTCATGGGATAAAAAGGCGCTCACTCCGTGACGGCGGGCGAAAAGCCAAAGTCCTGGGGCAGCAGCAGCTCCAAATCCCGCTGCTCCTCCGGCGCCCGGACGTTCCTTCTGGAACAGGCGATCACCGCCTCCTCCACCTTGTTACGGGCCATACGGCCGTTGCCGTTGACCCTGGGGTCCCCCTCCTGCTGCCTTTGCTCAAAATAGGTGAGCAAGGGCTGCTCACAGGCAAAATCCAAGCGGTAGCCCTTGGAGCGGACAATGCTCTTGGCGATCTCCCAAAGCTCCTGTGCGGTGTAGTCGGGGAACTGGATGATATTGGGGAAGCGGGACTTCAAGCCGGAGTTGGCTGTGAGGAACTCCTCCATCTCTCGGGAGTAGCCTGCCAGAATCACCACCAGCTCATCCCGGTGATCCTCCATCCCCTTGACCAGGGTGTCGATGGCTTCCAGGCCAAAGCTGTCATCCTTGCCCCGGTACAGGGAATACGCCTCGTCGATGAACAGAACGCCTCCCAGCGCCGACTGGATGGCCTTCTGGGTCAGGGGCGCTGTGTGGCCCACATACTGGCCCACCAAATCCCCCCGGGTGACCTCCACCAGCTGACCTCCCGTCAGCACCCCCATGGCCTTCAAATAGCGGGACACGATGCGGGCCACGGTAGTTTTTCCCGTGCCGGGATTGCCGGTAAAGATCATGTGCATGGAGGGCGAGTCGGCTTTCAGCCCGCGCTCCCGCCGCAGCTGCTGAATCTTAAAATTATCCTCCAGGGAGAGGATGTACTCCTTCACCGGCTGCAGCCCCACAATCTGGGACAATTCCTCCTTGACGGCAGCAATGGCGGCATCCCTGGCGGCAGAGTCGTCCTTCTCCCCCACCCGCACCGGCAAGCCCGTTTGGGTGTACTCTGCCTGAAGCGTTCCCCCCTCTGCCAGGAACCGGCCCTCCACCGGGCCAAGGCTCTTCCGCAGCTTCTCCTCGCTGAGGGCGCGATACATCCTGTCCGCCCCTTCCTGAATGGCGCAGGCGCCCTTGTCCGGAGTAAACAGGGCCGCCAATACGTCCACCGCGTCCTGCGCAAAGGTAAATGTCATTTTCAACTGCTTCTTGCAGCGGTCCACCAGCTCCTCCAGTTCCCGGCGGGCGATCTGCTCCAGGGCTTCGGGAGTAAAGGGCTTGGTGGCGCACTGTTCATCCAGCGCAGCCAGGAAGGGCGCTCCAAAGGCGTCCGCCAGCTTTCCCGCCGGCCGATCCGTCAGCAGGAACAGGTATTTCCCAGCGGCAGTCAAGGTGGACACTGCCCCGGGCACCAGGGCCGTACCGATCTCCACCAGCATCCCCTTCTGTTCCGCATAGCGGCTGTGCAGGGGGATCTCCCCCTCTCGGAAAAGGGCCGCCACCATGGAAAGCACCGCTGTGTGGCACTTCTCCCAGTTCTCCAAAACCAACGCCGAGGCGCCGCTTTTTACAGCAGCGTAAAAATCCTGAACAAACACTTTTTCAGAGCCAGCGCTGCTGTACCGGGACAAGTCCAAAACCGTGGACTTTGGGCTCTTTAGCACCCCCTGCCTTCCCAGGGACGCAGTGACGCACCGCAGGGCGCTGTGGCGTCCCGTGCCGTGGGGACCGGATACCACCGCCCTGCACAGGGGCTCCCCCTCCCCGCTGCCCGCCACAAAGGGCCGCTTAAAGGCAATGAGCAGGCTGTCCAGAAATTCCTCCTGACCCAGAACCAGCACACCGGCCTCCTGCCGTGCCACTTGAAAGGCCATCTCCAAATCCACCGGGTCCCCGGCGTTGCGGGCCACTGTTTGGGTGTCCACGCCGTCCTGACGGAGATGGCGCTCCAAATCCGCCATGTCCGCTTTGGCCTCCTGGGTCAGCCGCTCCAAGCTCTGCTGGAGGGATTGGGACAGCTGATCCCCAGCGTTGTCCACAGCGTCCAACGCCCGCTGAGCCTCCTGTGCATAGGCCTGGGCCTGAGAGACTGCCGTCTGACCCTGCGAGGGCAAAATCGGGTCCTCGCCAATTTTATCCGTGGACGGACTGTTTTTAAAGTGAAGCCTGCCACCTCGGAACATGGACTCCAAGATGGAATCAATATCGTTTTTCATCGGATAAGATCCTTTCCATTCACCAGGATATCGTTCCCCTCAGCGCAGGGAAACACCGTCATGGGGCTGCAGGTCCTCCAAAATCGCCCGAAGGTCCTCAACCTCGATCTGTCCCGGAGCCGAGGCCTGCACCCCCACTCCAAAGGTCATGCAGGAGCCAAAGATCCCTCCCACTGCGCGGGTGAGCTTTCCAAGCTCTCCCATACTCATGGAAATCACCGGGCCGATCCGGCGGCTGGCCTGCCAGGTCGCCTCCAGCAGCGCCAGCACATCTCCGGGATCTCTGGGCATCACAGCGTACTTGGGCAAATCTGCCCCCAACTCCTTCATCCGCACCAGTGTGGCGGAGATCTCCTCCCTTGGGGGCGTCTTTTCAAAGTCATGCTTAGAAACCACTGCCGCCGTCCCAAAACTGTGGGCCAATCTTACCAGGCGGGCTGTGCGCTCCTCCCCACAGGAAAGCTCAATATCGATCAAATCCACACTGCCGGTCTTCAGCAAGGCGGCAAGCTGTGCCTCATATTCCTCCGGGGACACCTCTGCTTGGCCGCCCTCCTTCTTGGTGCGCAGCGTACAAAGCAGCGGCTTGCCCCTCAAAGCTTCCTGCAGCAGTGGGAGCGTCTGGGGTACGTCCCCAAAAAAGCCGTCCATGCGCCACTCGTACAGATCCCCTGGCAAGTCCACCGCCAGCTGTGCTTGGCTGAGCAGGGCGGGAATCCCCCGGCCCGCCAGCGGCAAGCAGATTTTAGGAATTCCCTCTCCAAAGGCAAGACCTTTGATTTTCAACATCATGTTCCCATTCATCAATTTCTCTCCCCACCGGCAAAACTTCCATCCTGAGATTTTACTTATATTTATAAAGTATACTGGGGCCAAAAGGAATTGTCAAACGGCACGGCAAGAAAAATTCATGGAACCCTGCCTTGAAACTCCGCCGCCAGATATTGTATAATGATGCTGAAAGAAGCCACAACTGTGGGAGGAAACTCATTATGAAACTGAAAAGTCAGGAAACCCGCCGCGTTGCCCCGGAGATGGACCCCCTCCGCATGGGCATGGGCTGGACTGCCGCTGATCTGGAAAAGCCCCAGGTGCTCATTGAAAGCACCTACGGGCAGAGCCATCCGGGCAGCGCCCATCTGCTGCAGCTCTCGCAAGAGGCGCAGCGGGCTGCAGACGAACAGGGGGCCAAGGCGGCGCTCTATTTTGCCACGGATATGTGCGACGGAATGTCCCAGGGCCATGACGGAGGCAATTACTCCCTGGTCAGTCGGGACACCATTGCCAATTTGATTGAAATTCACGCAGGCGCCACCACCTTTGACGCCGGGGTGTTCTTAGCAAGCTGCGATAAATCCATCCCCGCCCAGCTTATGGCCATCGGCCGGATCGACATTCCAGCCATCGTGGTCACTGGCGGCGTGATGGAAGCCGGCCCGGAGCTGCTCACTCTGGAGCAGATCGGCAAGTACAGCGCCATGTTCCAGCGGGGAGAGATCACCGAGGAACAGTTCACCTTCTACAAGCATCACGCCTGCCCCTCCTGCGGAGCTTGCTCTTTTATGGGGACAGCCTCCACCATGCAGATTATGGCTGAGGCTTTGGGACTGATGCTCCCCGGCAGCGCTTTGATGCCAGCCACCTGCGAAGACTTGGTGGAAGTGGCCCGCAAGGCTGGCGCCCGGGCTGCCGCCATGGCTTTGGAGGGCATTACAGCCCGGCAGATTGTCACTGAGAAAAGCTTTGAAAATGCGGTGATGGTCCACGCAGCCATCTCCGGCTCCACCAACACCTTGCTGCATCTGCCGGCCATTGCAAGGGAATTCGGTGTGGAGCTGGATGCCGACTCCTTTGACAGGATGCACCGAGGCGCTCACTACCTGCTGGACATCCGTCCCGCCGGACGCTGGCCCGCTGAATATTTCTACTATGCTGGGGGCGTGCCCAGAATCATGGAGGAGATCAAATCCATGCTTCACCTGGACGTGATGACCGTCACTGGCAAGACCCTGGGTGAAAATCTGGAAGACCTAAAGCAATCCGGCTTCTATGAACATTGCGAGGAGCTGCTGAAAAAGACCGGTCTCACCCGCACCGATGTGATACGCGACTTCGACCACCCCATCGGCGCCAACGGCACCATCGCCGTGCTGAAGGGCAATCTGGCGCCACAGGGCAGCGTGGTCAAACACAGCGCTGTGCCAAAAGAGATGCATCAGGCTATTCTGAAAGCCAGACCCTTTGACTGTGAGGAAGAGGCCATTGACGCCATTCTCCACGGACGGATCCAACCCGGCGACGCGGTGCTCATCCGCTATGAAGGTCCCAAGGGCAGCGGAATGCCGGAGATGTTCTACACCACAGAGGCCATCTCCTCTGACCCAAAGCTTTCCGCTTCCATCGCTCTTATCACCGATGGACGTTTTTCCGGCGCCAGCAAAGGCCCCGCTATCGGCCACGTCTCTCCGGAGGCCGCCGAGGGTGGTCCCATCGCCCTGGTGGAGGAAGGAGATCTCATCCAAATAGACATCCCGGGACGGGTGCTGCGGATCTGCGGCCTTCACGGCCAGGAGGCCACCCAGGAGGAAATCGCCCAAGAACTGGCCCGGCGAAAGGAAAACTGGAAACCAAGAGAACCCAAATATAAAACCGGGGCACTGGGGCTGTTTACCAAAGCAGCCGCCTCCCCCATGAAGGGCGGCTATATGGACTGACGCCCAAATTCTAAGGAAAGGATGATCTACATGGATAGGATTGAACAGGTTTTGCGGGACACCGGTGTCATTCCGGTGATCAAGCTGGAGGACGAAATGCGAGCCGTCCCCCTGGGCAGCGCCCTGCTGGAGGGTGGAATCCCCGCGGCGGAGATCACTTTCCGCACCACTGCGGCTGCCAAGGCCATCGAGAAGCTCGCCACCGCTTTGCCGGAGATGTTTGTCTGCGCCGGCACCGTGCTCAGCGTGGAACAGGCACGGCTCTCTGTGGAGTGCGGAGCCAAGGCAGTCATCTCCCCCGGCACCAACCGCGAGGTGGTGGAATGGTGCATCCAGAACAAGGTCCCGGTCTACCCCGGCTGCGCCACCCCCACAGAGATCGAGTCCGCCATTGGCATGGGGCTTACTACAATGAAGCTCTTCCCCGCCGAGGTGGTGGGGGGCGTGAAGATGCTCAAGGCCCTTTACGGCCCTTACCGGGGCGTGAAGTTCATGCCCACCGGCGGCATCAGCCCGCAAAACGTCAAGGAATACCTGGCGCAGCCCAATGTCATCGCCTGCGGCGGGAGCTGGCTCTGCCCTGCCGGCGACATCGACGAGGGCAACTGGAAGGCCATCACCCAGCGCGCCAAGGAGTGCGTGGAGCTGGTGAAGGAAGCCCGGTCAGGAAACTAAACCGGATTCATAGAGAAAGGGAGCGGTTGGACCGCCCCCTTTTCTCTTTCGCGCCACAATATGGAATTAGAATGGATTTTCAGCTTCTACATCCAGCTGTACAGCAAATTCTACTGCCTCCTGGAATGTGTCAAAAGTGCCTTTATCCCCCTGATAATCGCTTGGGGCAAACCCCTTTTGTTGGCTCACAGACTCTACGATAATCCAGGAGTCCTTTTCTTTCATCATTCGATACGTCATGACATCTCGATTAAAAATCAAATTCACAGTATAGTTTGAGTCCCTGTGATAGATCGTCTCTAACCAACTAACTTCAGAAACAGTAATCATTTTTTCGGTATCAGAAATATCTTCACTCGATTGCAGATGGTTATTCAGCGTTCCGCCGCCAACCGTCACCTCGGTTCCATCGATATTTTCTAAAACCGCTTTATGCATTTCTTCCAACTGGCTTGCGCGCTCACTCGAATAATAGGCATCGTATTGAGGGGTACTTTGAATTTCAGCCGAATGTAAAACAACTCCTTCAAAATCAGCTGCCATCCTACTTGAGGAAGCCAGCTTTGTCTGATTTTGCAAAACATCCAGTGAGATTACCCCTGTTTGCATGGCCATATTATCGGCATCCACAGCAGCTTCAAATGCAGCTTCATCATCCTCATTAACAGATTGGGCAGCAAAACCGCTAAAACCAATCACTACTACACTTACCAAAAAAACGCCCAATACCATAAAGTTCAATTTTTTCTTCATAGTAATCTCTACCTCCTTAAATAATCAGTTCCCTTTATCTAAGACTAAATCAAGAAAGCATAAATTGCAGTTGTATTTCTTCGAGCATTAAGTCCATCTAAATGATATAAAACTCTCTTTCTATCTGTTGTATGCTGGTTAATTAAGTCTCCATAATCAAATGATATAGACGGTACAGCAACGCCAGAATCAAATCCAGTTCCTACACAAAAAGCCGCATGATCTATCTTCCCATCGTCTGTCCAGTCATAGAATATAACCTCATCACCGTCACCATCTAGATTACTACTATCATTAACATAAGCATAACTGCTACCATATCCACTTTTAGTCCATTTACTAACCAGTTGTTTTGCTCCATATGTATATTTCAAATAATTCTTTAAAGAATCTGCTCCAAACCAACTAGCGGAATAATTAAAATACCCATTATAATACCAATCATCTGTTTACGGGAATCCCCCTGCTTGTAGGCACTGAGAAACGAAATTTGCGCAATCGCTATCAGCCGACCTATACGCTGGGTTCCTATCCAAAGCCCATTTGTCCGAATACGTGATAGCATCAGTTCCACTATATGCCAATACAGAACATGGAACCAAAAGAATCAAAAGGGCTGACAAAAGAAGAGAAATTACCCGACGACTTATTTTCTTTTTCACGGATATTACACCTCATTTCTAAATATAAACAGTATAACACAATCCTGCTCCCCTGAATAAATTTCTGCATCAGTATCAACCCCTTCCTTAATAATCTTTGTACAATTATTATTTAACATATTTTTTGAAATATGTAAATAGATTTTTAGCTTTTTTACAAAGACAAAAACCCTCCCGCTTTGGGAGGGCTTTTTCCATGCTTTTTCCATGCTTTTTCCGCGGAGCTCTTATTCCTCGGGGGTATCCTCGGGATCTTCCTCGTCATCGTCGAAGTCGAACTCCAAGGTCTCTCCGCAGCCGGGGCAGACAATGCTGCCCTCTTCCAGCATAGCGTCATTGAGCTCAATGGTGTCGCCGCAGCTTGGGCAGGTCACCTCAAACTCAGCGTCGTCGAAGTCGTCGTGATGGTGATGGCCGCAGCCACAGCCGCACTCGTCCTCGTCGTCCAAGCCATAGTACTCCTCTTCCAAATCGCCCAGATCATGGTCGATCTCGTCCACCTGCTCGGACAGCTCGTCCAGGCAGTTGTCCATCTCGTCGATGGACAGGCACAGGTCGTCCAACAGCTCCACAATGGCGTTGAGCACCTTGGTCTCCTTGGCGTTGGGGTCCAGCTCCAAGCCATCCATCAAACCGCGAATATAAGAAGCTCTCTCAGAATTGGTCATGGTCAATTCCTCCTTTTTCCAGCTGGGCAGCCATGCCCCACAGTGTATTTTTGCAATGGGACGCTTATGCGCGCTCCATGTACTCCCCGGTACGGGTGTCGATGCGGATCATTTCGCCCTCGTTGATGAACAGGGGCACGCGGATCTCAGCGCCGGTCTCCAGAGTGGCGGGCTTCAAGGTGTTGGTGGCAGTGTCGCCCTTGACGCCGGGCTCGGTCTTGGTGACCTCCAGCTCCACGAAGTTGGGGGGCTCCACGCCGAACACGTTGCCCTTGTAGGACAGCACCTTGCAGTCCATGTTCTCCTTGACAAACTTGAAGTTGTCGCTGAGAACGCTGGCATTGATCGGGATCTGCTCATAGGACTCGTTGTCCATGAAGTAGTACAGATCGCCGTCGCTGTACAGGTACTGCATGTCCTTGCGCTCAATGTAAGCGGTGGGGTACTTGTCGTTGGGGTTAAAAGTCTTTTCCGTCACAGCCCCGGTGATCACATTGCGAATCTTGGTGCGGACGAAAGCTGCGCCCTTGCCAGGCTTCACGTGCTGGAACTCGATGATGGAATAGACGCCGCCGTCCATCTCGAACGTAACGCCGTTTCTGAAATCGCCTGCTGTTACCATATAAACAACCTCCAAAAATCTTCTCGTATCTCTATTTTACAGGATTCCTCCCGGGATTGCAAGCTTTTCCCAAGAGGTTGGCCGCTTAACACGCCTTTTTTACAGGCAGATCAGCTCCTTGGGGGACTTTGTCAAGCTGCAGCAGCCATCCGCCGTAATCAGCAGCATGTCCTCGATGCGAACGCCGCACTTGGCGGGAATATAGATGCCGGGCTCGTCGGTAATGACCATGCCCTCGGCGCAGGGGGTCTTGTCGGCCTGGGAGAACCGGGGCCACTCGTGGATCTCGAAGCCCACGCCATGGCCCAAGCCGTGGCCAAAGGTGCCGGGATAATCCTTCTCGATGATGTCCCGGGCAATGGTGTCGGCGTCGCAGCAGGGCATGCCGGGCTTGACCTGGTCAATCACAGCCAGATGGGCCTTCAGCACCGTGTCATAAATGTCCTTCTGCTCCTGAGAAACCTGGCCCAAAGCCACCGTGCGGGTCATATCGGAGTGATAGCCGTCCAGCAGAGCGCCGGTATCCATGGTGATGAAATCGCCCTTCTGGATCTGATAGCCGGTGGGTACCGCGTGGCACTGAGAGCCGTTCTTGCCTGCCGCCACAATCAAGTCGAAGGCCACTGCCTCCGCGCCCTGGTGGCGCATGAAGAATTCGATCTCCAAGGCCAGCTCCCGCTCGGTGACGCCCTCCTTGATGTAGGGCAGGATGTGTGCAAACGCCGCGTCGGTAATCTCCTGAGACGCCTCGATCTTCTGGACCTCTTCCGGGGACTTAATCATGCGCAGATCCCGGATGGCGTTGTCCAGGGTGTCATCCAGAACCGCCTGGGCGCCGGCGCCCTCAAAGCACTTTTCAAAGCGGCGGGCCTCTGCCACAGAGAGCATCTCGGTCTCCAGATAGACCTGTTTGACCCCGTGCTTTTTCAGCAGCTCCGCTACCTTGCCCATCAGGGAGGAGAAGCCCACCACCGTGCAGTACTTGGCCTGATAGCGGGCTGCTTCCTCATAGCGGAAGTCCATCAGCAGATAGGCCTCCTCCGCAGTGATCAGCAATGCGCCGTCCGTGGCAGGGAACTGGGTGAAATACCGGCGATTTTTCTCAGAAAACACCAACACCGCCTTTTGGCTGTCGCCCACGATGAGGCGGTCCGTCAGGCGTTCCACAGGATTTTTCATCACAAAACATCCTTTCTGCTATGATATTTTTTCCGCAGGCCTCGTTCAAGAGATCTGCGCACTCGGAAGGTGAAGCCCTCCTCCGGCTCGATGGGCGTCAGCAGAACAGATTTCATCCCGCACAGGTTCGCGCCCAAAATGTCGGTGAAGATCTGGTCCCCAATAATCACGCACTCTCTGTGCTTGACGCCCAAGCGCCTCGCCGCCCGCAGATAGCCCACGGGCAGGGGCTTGACGGCAAAGCTCAGGGTATCCAGGCCAAAAACGCTTCCAAAGGCCTGCACCCGATTTTTAAAATTGTTGGAGATGATGATCATCCGAAAGCCGGACTTCTCCATGCTCCGCACCCATTCCAGCGCTCCCTGAGAGGGCTTGTGAGAGGTGTAGGTGGCCAAGGTATTGTCCACATCCAGAAGCAGCGCCTTAACCCCCATGGCCGTCAAAAGCTCCGGGGTGATATCCGTGACCCGCTCCCGCATGGCAGTCGGCTGAAAGATTCCCATCTGACCTTCTCCTTGCGTTTTTATTTTCTGTGACCAACAAAAAAGCGGGCACATCGCCCGCTTCCTGTAACCAGCAGCTTATTTGTACTTGCGCTTGCGAGCTGCTTCTGACTTTTTCTTACGCTTGACAGAGGGCTTTTCATAAGCCTCTCTCTTACGGACTTCCTGGATGACGCCTGCTCTGGCGCACTGCTTCTTAAAGCGTCGGAGCGCGCTATCCAGAGACTCGTTTTCCTTCAGCCGGATCTCAGCCATTTATATCCCTCCCATCCGCCACCAGGCAGGGGTTCTTTCGTCGTAGCAATCAGCAATACAACACAAAATATTATACTTTCCACTTCCCCGGTTGTCAAGTCCCGTTTCTGTCATTTTTCTGAAGATTGCCTCTCAGCCGTTATTTTTGCCCTTTTCACCGGCAATCCAGCCCGGCACCTGGCCGATCTCGTCCAGCACAGCAGCTCCCGAGGTTTCCAGCAGCCCCCTGCTCTGATGCCCCTGGGCCACCAGCACGCAGCCGCATCCAGCCTCCTGGGCCACCTCCCAATCGTGCAGGGTGTCCCCCACAAGCAGCGCCTGATTCGGCGCGATCCCCTGGCGCTGCAGGTACTCCCCGGCAAGCCCGGCCTTCCCCCTCGCGTAGATATCGGAGATCCCCAGTATCGTCTGAAAATACCGGTCCAGCCCCTGCTCCCTCACCTGGGCGTCCAGGGCCTGCTGCTGAGAGGCCGACACGATCACCTGGCAAGCCCCCGCTTCCTTCAGGACGCGCACCGTCTCCCGTGCGCCGGGATACAGCCCGCAGCCGGGATACAGCTGGCGGTACAGCCGGGTCCACTCCACCGCCAATTCCTCAAAGCTCTCCTGCTCCAAGTCCAAACCGGCAGCCGCGTAATAGTCCTGCACCGGGAATGTGAAGATCTCCCGATACTGGCCCAGCCCGCTTAAAAGAGGCAGCCCCCTTTTGGCCAGCATGGCGTTCATCGCGCGAAACGCCGCATCCACATCGTCAAGGAGCGTTCCGTTCCAGTCCCAAATAATCAGCTTTTTCAAGCGAACCCCTCCCAAGATTTCCCCGGCCAGTCCGCCCCTCAGGGCAGGTCCTTCCAGCTTTTGTCAAACTATGGGCGAACATGGACAGCTCCCCTTTTTGTGAAAAAGATTTGCGAACCACTCCGTTTTGCGGTATACTGATAGCAAAACAAGCAGAAGCATCATGGGAGGACTGTTTTATGGCTAGCGACAGCAGGTTTGCTGTGTTGATCGATGCGGACAACGTGTCGGTAAAATATATCAAGATCATTCTGGACGAGCTATCCAAGGACGGCATCGCCACCTACAAGCGTATCTATGGGGACTGGACCAACCCGGCGCTGATCTCCTGGAAAAGCACCCTGCTGGACAATTCCATCACACCCATCCAGCAGTACAGCTACACCACGGGAAAGAACTCCACCGACTCCGCCATGATTATCGACGCCATGGACATTCTCTATTCCGAACGGGTGGATGGCTTCTGCCTGGTGTCCTCGGACAGCGACTTCACCCGCTTGGCCTCCCGCCTGCGGGAATCCGGCATGACCGTCATCGGCATGGGCGAAAGCAAGACGCCCAACTCCTTTATCGCGGCCTGCAACAAGTTTAAATACCTGGACATCCTCTCCGCTGCCGAGGAGGAGGAGCCTGAGGAGCCCGCCAAATCCGAGCCTGCCAAAAGAGGCCCCCAGCAAAAGAAAGCCGCTCCAAAATCCAGCGCAAGGAAGCCCAAAGAGCGGGAAAGCGACTCTGCCGAGGAGCCCCGCACCAGCCTGCGGACCATCCGCCGGGCCTTGCGGACCATTGTGCGGGAAAACTCCGACGAGGACAACTGGATCATGGTGAGCCAGGTGGGCAACCTGTTGGACAAGCGCTATCCCGATTTTGACGTGCGGAACTTCGGCTTCTCCAAGCTGACCCCCTTCTTGGAATCCCTGGATATGTTTGAAATCCAGGACATGAAAAAGGACTCCAGCTCGCCGCAGAAGTATGTGCGGCTCAAGTAAAGCCTTTTTTTACAGGAGCTTTTCAAAGGCCAGCCGCTCGTCTCCGTCCTCTAAATAGATGATCCCGCGATAGGCCAGCCCGTTTTTCTCCAGCACATGCTGCATGATCTTGTTGCCCCGGTGAGTGTCCCCGCGCAGACAGAGCAGCCCTCTCCCCCGGGCGTCCTGCTCCAGTTGGCTGAAAAACAAGCCCGGAGCATTTTTCCCCCGCAGCTTCTCGGACACTGCAATGCGGTGAAGAAAAGCGTACTCCGGCGGCTCCACGGCCCAAGCCCCCTGGCAGATCTTATCATAGGTGGGCTCCCTTCCAAAGCCCAAGCAGGCAGTGGCAAGCACTTCCCCGTCCTCCTCCAGCACCCAGGATTCCCCCCGGGACAGATCCCCCCGGAAGGTCTCTCCATTGGGATAGCCGTCCTGCCATTGGTCAATTCCTTGAGCTGCTAAAAACCGGGACGCCTCCCCATACAGCTCCAACACAGCGGCTTCGTCCTCTCGGGACGCTTTTCGCAGCTTCATCTGCAGCACTTCCTTTCCTGAATATGGCAGTATTTCCCAACGGCATTTTTTGCCGGTTTGGAATCGCTTTTTTAATCATAACAATTTCCTCTTGTTTTTTCAACCGAAATCAGCTATAATGTTTTTTGTCCGGCGGCGCAACGCCTCCTGGACCAAAAAGGGCAGAAGCATATGGCGCTATATGGGAGCGGGCAGGTCTGCGCGGCGGGACGCCGTGAACCATGTCAGGCGGGGAACCGAGCAGCATTAAGCGGCAGTTCCCGGGCGATGCAGGTCGCCTGTCCGTTCCCCTATGCCGCCAGGCTTCTGCCCTGTATGTTATCCGGGCCTTTTTCCGGGAAGGGAGGTCACCGCCGTGTATCAGGTGCTCTATCGCAAATACCGGCCCCAAGAGTTTTCCGATGTGGTGGGCCAGCCCCAAGTGACTGTTACCTTAAAAAACGAGGTGATGCGCGGCCGCATTGCTCACGCTTACCTGTTCACCGGCTCTCGGGGAACGGGCAAAACCACTTGCGCCAGAATCTTGGCCAAGGCGGTCAACTGCCTGCACCCCAAGGACGGGGACCCCTGCCGGGAGTGTGAGATCTGCCGTGGCTTGGAGGACGGCTCCATCCTGGATGTGGAGGAGATCGACGCCGCCAGCAACAACGGCGTCAGCGACGTGCGCTCCCTGATCGAAAGCTCCAACTTCACCCCGGCCACTGCCAAGTACCGGGTGTACATCATCGACGAGGTCCACATGCTCTCTCCCCAGGCGCTCAACGCCCTGCTCAAGACCCTGGAAGAGCCCCCTCCCCATGTGATCTTTATTTTGGCCACCACGGAGGTCCACAAGCTGCTGCCCACCATTCTGTCCCGGTGCCAGCGGTTTGACTTTAAGCGCATCGCCCCCGAGGCCATTGCCGACCGCCTGGAGTTTGTTGCCCAGGAGGAGGGCGCCCAGCTGGACCGGGAGGCCGGGCTGCTCATTGCGCGCATTGCCGACGGCGCCCTGCGGGACGCTCTCTCCCTTTTCGATCAATGCCTGGGCCGGGACCGGCACGTCACCTTGGAGATTGTCAATCAGACCGCCGGTTTGGCCGGCCGGGAATACCTGACCTCTCTGGCCCAGGCCGTGGCGGACCGAAACATCCCCCAAGCCCTGGAAACCATCGACGCCCTTCACAAAAGCTCTAAGGATATGAGCCGCCTGTGCGAGGAGTTGGCAGAGTATTTCCGCGGCCTGATGCTGATTAAAACCATGAAGGACGCATCCCAGCTGGTGGTCTGTTCTCCCGCCGAGCTGGAGACAATGACCGCCCAAGCGCTTTCCACAAGCTTGCCCACCATCCTTCACGGGCTGGACACCTTTGAGGAAGCCTTGAACAAAATGCGGTATTCCAACCCCCGCTCGCAGTTGGAAATGGCCTTTATCAAACTGTGCAGCCCAGAGCTGGATGCCACCCCGGAGGCATTGCTCCGGCGGCTGGAGGCCCTGGAAAGCGGCCAGTCTGTTTTGCGGGCCGCTCCGGCGGCGCCCTCCTCTCCCGAAGAAAGCCAGCCCCAGCAAAGCGCGAAAAGCCGCCCCCAAAAAGCCCCGCAGGAGGAAAAGCTCTCTGCCGCCCAGCTTTCTGCCGGAGCGCAGCGCCTGCGCGAATGGCCGGAGGTGCTTCAGCGGTTCCAATCGGGGTCCAAGAGCGTGGAAAAGGCCTTTGAGAACTCCAAGGCCTACGTCAACGGAAACTTTGTGCTGATTCAGGCCTCCGATCTGGCAATGGACCTGCTTCGCCACACGGACCACCAGAAGAACATCAAACAGGCGCTGAAACGGGCCATCACCCAGGTGCTGGGCAGGCCCTGCAGCGTGGGGCCCTATGTGGAGCCGAAAAAAGAGGAGGAACGGAGGGACCCCCTGGAGGAATTGGAGCGCCGCGCCCGGAAAGAGGGCGTGGACATCCAGGAGGAGCAGCTGCCCCCTCCGGGGGAAGAGGACGAGCTTCCCCCATTGCCGGACGATCAAATCCCCTTTTAAGAAGGAGGTCTTTTTCATGATGATTGCGGAGCTTCAGCCTTGCCGCCTGCAAGAGGTCCAAGGAGTTTTAAAAGAGGCATTCTTTCGGGAGGACTCCCACCCAGAGTTCAATGAGTGGGAATTTGCCCGGCAGGTGCTGTCCTCCGAGGGATACCTCCCCCACCTCTGCCTGACCGCTCAGGAGGGGGACAAGCTTGTGGGCTACAACATTTTGACCGTCGCCACTGTGAACGGAAACCAGGGGCTTGCCTTGGGGCCGCTGGCAGTGGCTCCCGCTTATCAGGGCAGGGGCATCGGCTCGGCCCTGGTGGAGGAAAGCATTCAGCGCGCCAAAAACGGCAGGTATGCCTGGATCGCTGTATTGGGCGGCGATTTTTACAGCCGGTTCGGCTTTGTAAAAGCCTCCCCATACGGGATCACGGTCTCCGACAACGCCTTTGACAACGAGCATCTGCAAATCCTGTTTTTGAACACCCCTGCGGAAGAATGTCCCCAAGGGAAATTGATCTACTGCGACGCATTTTACGACGGAGACGGAAATCTCCTTTGAAAACATAAAATAAAAAACAGCGGCATCATGCCGGAAAGGATGGTTTATTATGAAAGCAAGACTTCCCCAAGGTTTCGGTGGAGGCGGCCCCGCCAATTTGCAGCAGCTGGCCCGCCAGGCTCAGAAGATGCAGGAGCAGATGGAAGCTGCCACCGCAGAGCTGGAGGAAAAGGAATACGCTGCGGCTTCCGGCGGAGACGCGGTGAAAGCTGTGGTCACCGGAAAGATGGAAGTGAAATCCATCGAGATCAAGCCCGAGGTCATTGACCCCGAGGACCCCGAAATGCTGGGGGATCTGGTCACCGCCGCCGTCAACGAGGCGCTGCGTGCCGCTGCTCAGGAAAAAGAGGAGCGCATGTCCGCTCTCTCCGGCGGAATGAACATCCCGGGGCTGTTCTAATATGGCTGGCTATCATGTGCCGCCCTTGGACGTGCTGGTGGACCGCTTTGAGGCTCTGCCGGGAATTGGTCACAAATCCGCGCAGCGGTTGGCTTACCATGTGCTGAGCATGACCCAGGAGGAGGCTGCCGCCTTTGCCCAGGCCGTTTTGGACGCCCATGAGCAGGTGCACGCCTGCAAAGTCTGCTGCAACCTGACCGACGGCGACCTCTGCCCCGTCTGCCGCAGCGATTCCCGGGACAAATCCACCATCTGCGTGGTGGAGGAGCCCAAGGATGTGTTTGCTCTGGAACGGGCCAGGGAATACAACGGACTGTACCATGTGCTCCATGGAGCCATCAGTCCTCTGTCCGGCATTGGACCGGATCAGCTGCGGATCAAGGAGCTGCTGGCCCGGATCGATCCCTCCTTGCAGGAGGTCATCATGGCCACCAACCCCACGGTAGAGGGCGATGCGACCGCCATGTACCTCTCTCGCCTGCTGAAGCCCCTGGGCGTAAAAGTGACCCGGCTGGCCTACGGCATCCCCGTGGGCGGCGATTTGGAATACGCCGACGAGGTGACGCTGCAGAGGGCCATGGAAGGCCGCCAAGAATTGTAAAACCGCAAAGGAAAGACCTCCCATCCGGGAGGTCTTTTTTATCTGAGAAAGCTGCTTGCTGGGCGAGTGCTATGCCGATGGGTGAAGAAAACAAAGCTCCCTTTGCTAAAACAGGAATGCGGTCTGCCAACTGTACAAAGGGACAAGAAGCATACGCCCAATAGCCCAAACCAAGAAAATTCTTTTCACAGAACATATCAATTTTATGCAATGCTACCTGTTTGATTCCATAAAAATCTGAATTATTGACAAAAGTTATATGAATTTTTCTGTGGTATAATATATAGGAATAGATACTTTTAAGAAGTAACAGGAAGGATGAACGCTACTTATGTCAGGAAAACTCACGAACCTGTTTTCGGCCCAGGACATGACCCAGGGCAGTCCTGCCGCAAACCTGATCCGCTTTTCGGTACCGCTGCTCATCGGCAACCTAGCGCAGCAGCTGTACTCCACTGTGGACTCCATTGTGGTGGGCAACTACGTGGGAGACGGCGCTTTGGCCGCCTTGGGCGCCAGCGGACCTATTTTAAACCTTCTCCTCGTGCTGTTTATGGGCATCTCCGTGGGCGCCAGCGTCATGGTCAGCCAGTATTTCGGCGCCAAGGACCGCGAGCGCCTGGAATCCACCGTGGGAACCACCATCACAGCCACCATCATCTCCTCCATCTTCATCATGATCCTCGGGCCGCTGATTACCCGCCCAGTGATGACTGCCCTCGGCACCCCCAGTGACATCCACGAGATGGCCTGCACCTATTTGGTGATCCTTTTTGCAGGCATCATCGGCAGCGCCTTTTACAACATCATCTCCGGCGTACTCCGAGGGCTGGGCGATTCCGTCATGCCGGTGATCTTCCTAATCATCGCCTGCCTGCTGAATATTGTACTGGATGTGCTGTTTGTGGCAGGGTTCCACTGGGATGTGGCCGGTGTGGCCATCGCCACCATCATTTCTCAGACAGTGTCCGGCACGCTGTGCCTGATTCGTCTGCTGCGGATGCGAAGCGTGCTGCGGGTTAAGCCCTCCCATCTGTGGCCCCGGGCCAGGTACTTAAAGCAGCTTGTCAGGCTGGGGCTGCCCAGCGGTCTGACGCAGGCCATCTTCTCCTTTGCCATGATTATCGTCCAGTCCTTAACCAACTCCTTTGGCACAGTGGTCATTGCTGCCAACACTGCTGTTATGCGGGTGGACGGCTTCGCCATGATGCCCAACTTCACCTTCGGCACCACTATGACCACCTACACCGGCCAGAACATTGGCGCGGGCAAGCTGGACCGGTGTGAAAAAGGAACCAAGGACGGGCTGAAGATCGGCTTGACCGTGTCCGTGGTGCTGGTGGTTTTGATCTTGATTTTCGGGCCTTACCTGGTGGAGATGTTCACCTCTACCCCAGAGGTCATCTCCACGGGCGTGAGGATGATGCGGACCTTGGCAGTGGGCTACATCGCCATGGCCGTCACGCAGATCCTCTCCGGCGTCATGCGCGGCGCTGGGGACACCATGACCCCCATGTGGATCTCCATCATCACCACCGTGGTCATCCGGGTCCCGCTGGCCTATGGCCTGGAGTTCCTCACCCGTCCAGAGGGCGGCGTAATGGGCTCCGGCACCCCGGACCCGCTGTTTGTCTCCTTGCTTGCCAGCTGGGTCATGGGCGCCGTCATCACCTCTATTGCTTACCGCATGGGCCGCTGGAAGCGAAAGTCCATCATCAAGCAGGAAACCGCCCAAAAGAAACAGTCGTAAGCGGATAGCAAAGCAATCTCAATAAAAGCACAGAAAGCAAGCTGCGCCCCACCCGTTAAACAGTAGGATATACTGAATAACCGGTGAGGCGCAGTTTTTTCTATCTTGAAAAGAATACTTTCTGCCAGCTTCCAGGAACACTGCCTTCCAAGGCGCTTTCCATTGATGTCTGCCGCGTATCCATTACAAAAAAAGAAAACGCAGGAAGCATCAAACTTCCTGCGTTTTGGAGCTGCTAACCAGATTTGAACTGGTGACCTCGTCCTTACCAAGGACGCGCTCTACCGACTGAGCCATAGCAGCATCATGGCGACCCGGAACGGGCTCGAACCGTCGACCTCTAGCGTGACAGGCTAGCGTTCTAACCAACTGAACTACCGGGCCATGTTGTCTTGCCCGAAGCACCCCCGAGCGACGTTTGCTATTATAATACAAGGATCGCCTTTTGTCAATGATTTTTTCAAAACTTTTTTATTTTTTTAATCCGGTCCCTAAAAGCTTCCGAAACCCCTTCCTAAGCGCCGGACCAAAACAGCTTATTTCAAGGCTTCTTGGCTAAGTACATCACATAGGTGTCCAAGAACACGACCCTTCCCCCAGCTTCATTTACCGCGTCCCTCAGCCCCTTGTAAAAAAGGCTCTTATTGGGCTCCGGAAGCACAATATGGTCGCAGTGGGTTCCGCAAAAGGAGAGATATTCCTCTGTGGTAAACTCGCGTTTTCCATGGTATTCACGCTTTTCAAAATCTACATAGCCATAATTCACCGCATTGGAATAGCCGAACGCCCCATGCTTATATTCCATATCAGGCTTAAAATAGGCGGAATAAACCTGCTGTATCCGATTGTAAAGCTCTTCGTTGGGCGTTTTATAGTCCCCTCTTGTCAAAAACATGGCCAGCACTCCGCCCGGCTTTAGCAAATCAAATGTTTTCCGGAAGGCTATCTCCTCTGGAATCCACTGTATGGTTGCCGCGGAATAGATCATATCAAATCTCTGATTCCCAAAATCATAGGTGACAAAATCCCCGTTGACAATGCGAAAGTTTTCGCGGCTGCCATACTTGCTTCTCATCCGATCTGCCAGATGCTCCCCCAGCTCAATCGCACAGTAAGAGCATCCCGTATCCAGAATCGGTTCCGTAGCCTGGCCCGTCCCCGGACCAAGCTCCAACACTTCCTTGCCCGGTTTTATCCCTGCATAGGAAATCAAATCCGCAAACAGCTCCTCGCTGTATCGGGGCCTATACTTGTCAAACTGGTCCGGGATCGTATCGAACACTTTTCGAAACTCCATTCGTTTCCTCCTATCACACGTTAGGCTGCGCCGCCCCTATTCTTCGCTGTTAAAAAAGTATCCGAGATTGATTCTCACTTCCCGTCTTTTCACATCACTGTTTGTATAACAGCATGTGTCAAAGCCAATCAATTCAAATCCTTCGTGCAGATAAAAGCCGATTGCATTGGTATTGCATGATTGTGTTTCCAAAATTATGGCACGCCTTTTTTGGTTGATGGCAATCTCTTTTGCGATGTTCATCAGTCTTTTCCCGATACCCTTATTTTGCAGCTCATCGGATACCCATAATTCTGTTACAATCAGCCTGTTCGACCATTCCTCAGGGCATACCTCTATGCAAGCCAGCAAATCACCGCCATCGCTTACCACACCATAGGCTTCCGCTTTCTCCCAATGCTCCTGATATAGGGAATCGGGAAAATCATATTCCTCCGGAGTATGAATGATCTCTTGCTCTGCCCTCTTTTTGATCAACGAGATCTTGCACCCGCTGCTATCCAGTGAAT
This sequence comes from uncultured Acutalibacter sp., assembly GCA_963559705.1. GTDB lineage: Bacteria > Bacillota > Clostridia > Oscillospirales > Acutalibacteraceae > Acutalibacter. The sequence continues at coordinate 1,409 of CAUWLU010000001.1, read as the reverse complement.
CCATAATCAAATCATAGAAGCTATCGCTTTTCACCACTAATGGTATGGTCACACCCTTCCAGCTCTCCTTGGGTAATTCTATGATTTCAAACTTGCTATCCATCCGCTTGCCTCCTGCTTCAAAGTTATCAGCTTTTATTTATTTTCAGATACCCATTCCAGCAGTTCTTCCTCCGTCACCCAAGGGGTCATATAGAAGCGGTTCAGGCCAAATAGATCCTTTTGAGAGCCAGGCCGGATCAAAGCCTTCCCCTTCTGAATGGTAAAGGTGCATTTGATGCCATAAGACGCCAAAAATCTCTCGCTCACTTCATCCCAACTGCCGCCGGGGTAAGCGACCGCCACAATCGCCTGACCGGTGCCCTGAGCCTCCTGACGGAACCTTTGCAGATCATCCCACAAAGCGTTGGCGTAAGAGAACAGGGACTCTCCCGAACGGCGCAAAGCATTGGGACGCAAGCCCTCCATGCCCCCGGCAATTTCAAAAGCCCGCCATTGGTGCATATCATACGTGTGGCTTTGAACAGACATGACGCCCGATGCGACCATCTCTGCCCCCTGTTCCCAACTGAAATGAGGAGTGATTGGGATACCGGTTTCCTTATAGGTATCTTTTCCCACAGAAACTCCCACAGGGAACACCACCGCCTGCATATCCAACTCCCGAAGGATGGGATAAGCCAAGGTGTAAACGCTCTCATACCCGTCATCAAAGGTAATCATGACGGGATTTTCCGGCAAAGGCGCTGCGTTTTCTCCAAAAGCAATCAATTCCTCCAGCGATACGGTTTGATATCCATGCTCCTGAAGCAGTTCCATGTGCCTGCGGAATTGTCCCACCCACATGGTATCCTTAGACAGGCTGGACGCCGCCGAGCTTTCCGTCAAATTATGATACATGAGAATCGGCAGCTCCACTGCTTTTCCCAGCATCCCCTCGTCCGTGGTATCCTGCCAATCCACAGGCAGCTCCTCTTCCCGATTGCTTACACTGGGGTCCTTTGCAAACATCCAATCCACCCGCGTGGTCTCGCCATGGACCGGCACGGCTCCAACTATCATCCAAAAAGCCGCTATACAAAGAAATACCGGCAAGCGTCCCCTTTTTTTACCTCTCGCCATAACAACTCTCCTTCTATTTATTTAGAAAACTCGCTGTACTTTGATTATAGGAAAGTGCTATACTTTTGTCAACGGGATGAAAAAGGAGAGTGGATTTTCCTGACGTTCCTCTTGCGCTTATCGGACTGTATTTCAACAGGCTCATTGAAAAATCGATCTTTTTCAAATTTTTTTAAAAAAGCCATTGACAACTGCTCAGGAAAATGGTAATATAATTAAGCAAAATTTCACACAGGGGTATAGCTCAGTTGGTAGAGCAGCGGTCTCCAAAACCGCGTGCCGAGGGT